>JABWCL010000024.1 GCA_013360295.1 Ignavibacteriaceae bacterium
GCAGAAGAAAATCAATCGGGATTTTTTATCTGGGCGCGGATACCGGAAAATGAGAAGGATAGTTATACATTTACAGACAGAATACTGCTGGAAGCGAATGTATTCATTACTCCGGGAAGTATTTTCGGAAAAGGGGGAGAGAGGTATATACGTCTCAGCCTCTGTTCACCGGAACAAATATTAAACGAATCTCTTGAAAGGGTTAGTAAACTTAAATGAAACTTGCCGTTATTGGTCTCGGGCTTATCGGAGGTTCGATAGCTCTGACCTTGAAAAAAAATGAATTCGCCGATCAGGTTATCGGTATAGATAAAAGTGAAGAGCACTGCCGCAGGGCGCTTGAGTTAGGGATTGCTGATACAATTTTTCCTCTTGAAGCAGGAATCAGGGAGGCGGATATCATCGTACTCGCTGTACCGGTTGATGCCGCGGCTGAAATGCTCCCCCGAATTCTTGATATGTGCGGTAAACAGGTTATTTTAGACGCAGGGTCTACAAAAGTTTCGGTTGAACGCGCGGCTGCAAATCACCCAAAACGAGGGAGGTTTGTCGCTACGCACCCGATATGGGGTACTGAGTTCAGCGGTCCTGACGCGGCCAGGACTGATGAGATGAAAGGAAGGCTCACGGTGATATGTAACCCTGAGAGATCGGATAAAGACGCGCTGGAAATAGTTGAAGCGCTTTACAGATCGCTGGGTATGAATATAGTATATCAGGATGCTGAAAACCACGACCTGCACGCGGCGTACGTTAGCCATATCTCCCATCTCACGAGTTTCGCGCTGGCGCTCGCTGTGCTTGATAAAGAAAAGGAAGAAGAGCAGATATTCCGGCTTGCTGGCGCAGGATTTCAGAGTACCGTAAGGTTAGCGAAGAGCAATCCTGATACGTGGGTGCCGATATTTAAAGATAACAGGAGCAACGTGCTCGATGTGCTTAATGACCAGATATTTTTTCTCAGGCAGATGAAAAAACTGATTGAGATGGAAGAGTATGAGACTCTTCATAAACTGCTGACGGACGCGAACAGAATTAAAGGAATTATTAATTAAAGTTATTCAGAAGAATTAAAAATGACGAAAGAACTTAAAAGGGAAATCTTTGATAAAAAGCCGTATATCATTGCTGGGCCTTGCAGCGCCGAGACTGAAGAGCAATTGACAAGTACAGCAAAGCTTATCGCTGAGACAGGGAAAGTGGATATGCTCAGAGCCGGTATATGGAAACCGAGAACGCGGCCTGGTTCGTTTGAAGGAGTAGGCGTAACCGGCTTACCCTGGATGCAGAAAGCCAGAGATTTAACCGGGCTCCCGTTTTGCGTGGAAGTTGCAAATGCAAAACAGGCTGAACTGGCAATGGCATTTAATCCCGATATGCTCTGGATAGGCGCGAGGACAACGGCAAGCCCTACCGCGGTACAGGAAATTGCGGACGCGCTCAGGGGTACAGAGACTTTCGTTTTGATAAAGAATCCAATCAATCCTGAGCTTGAATTGTGGAGCGGCGCGCTTGAAAGGATTCAGGGCGCCGGAATAAAAAATGTCGGGCTTATTCACAGGGGTTTTAGTGTCTACGGGAATATGGAATACCGGTACGCTCCGATGTGGCATCTCGCGATCGAAATGAAGAGGCGTTACCCGGAATTAATAATGCTCTGCGACCCGACTCACATCTCAGGCAGAAGGGATATCATTCATACTGTGGCGCAGCGGGCTATTGATCTTGATTTTGACGGGCTGATGATTGAGAGTCATATTAATCCGGATGATGCCCTTACGGATAAAAAGCAGCAGGTTACTCCTGCAATGCTCAGTGAAATATTAAGCTCCATAATCTGGAAGCAGGAAAAAAGTCCTGAACCCGAGAAGAACCTCATACTAATGCAGTTAAGGTCACAGATAGACCAGATAGATGATGAACTGATTCAATTGCTGGTAAAGCGAATGCAAGTGTCTGATAAGATCGGATTATTTAAGAAGGAAAATAATATAACTATCCTTCAGCCGGAAAGATGGAATGAAATTCTGCAGAAGGAAATTGAGAAGGGCGCGAAACTTGGCCTCAGCAGTGAATTTATAAAGAGCTACCTGGAAGCAGTACACGGCGAGAGTATTAACAGGCAGAACGCGGTTATTTATGAAAGGAAGGAGTGAAGTTTTGTCAACCGGATTTCAATTTTCTAGGTTTATAGATTAACTAGCTAATTCTTGAAACCCTTTCAGAGTCTCAGAAAGAAATTTCCTGGTTAAGTAATGATCTTTTCGACCGTCCGCTCCCTCAATCCCCGTATGCACATCAACACCCGCCGGACGGGTGGCGAGGATTGCGGCTTTTACGTTTGACGGTTTCAATCCTCCTGCAATAATAACAGGTTTCGGTGAGATCTCGACGAGCCTTCTGCTGATATTCCAGTCGTGAGTTCTTCCTGTCGCGCCTTCAGCGCCGGTTGAAGGATCAAAAGTATCGGTGATGAACATATCACAATATGGGCTGAGTGCCTCAACTGTTTCCTCCAACTCAGTAAGATTGTCCCCCCGAACAACAAGGCTTTTTATGACCTGGATGCCGGGGGTTGATTCCTTTAACCGTTTCAGTTCACCGGGTGATATACCGCCGTGAAGCTGGACTATTTTCACTCCCAGAAAATTGCAGAAAGTTATTATTTCGTCGGCCTTGTCGAGATATGTAATAAGCACGGCTTTGTGCGGAGGCAGGATAGTTTTTATAACCTCAACCGCTTCCTCTTCTGTCAGGTCTTCCTTATTTACGGGCAGCCTAAGGGGGAAGCCAAGATACTCAACTCCCAGATTCATAAGCATGCGTGCTTCTTCTTTATCAATTATTCCGGCAACTTGTATAATCATTTGTCGTATCTCTTTTTAAGTAATAAACAGACAGAATTCTAATTATGGAAAATAATCAGCGTATTTAATTTTTCCAGCAGAATTCGCCTTTTTCAGAATAATAAGTAGAAGATGATGCAGGTCACGCGAAACCGTAAATTCAACATAAACTTAATAATATTTTTTGCTGGGTAAACTATTCTTTCTATTTTCATTGCCGGCTGTCTTTTTTTCTTCCATATCATCCTGCTCCGTCCCGATATGAAGAAATAAGTTTTATCAAAACCATAAAGCCGGCTCCCACAAATTTTTATAGTTTATCAAAAAGGAGAGAGTATGAGGCAAAGCCTTACAATTTTGTTGATCGTTTCACTAATATGTTTGTCTGCTTATCCGCAATCCGGATGGGTTGCCCAGAACAGCGGTACAACTTCCAAGTCGTGGAATGTATATTTCCTTGACGGGAATACAGGTTTCATTCCCTTCAACAGCGGAGAAGTTGCGAAAACCACTGACGGAGGTACGACCTGGAATAAGATAACACCGAATCCCGGCGGGTATCTGTTCAGTAATTTCTGGCTTAACTCAAATACCGGCTGGATCACCGGCCTGAGCGGGCAGATCAAAAAAACCACTGATGGAGGTGCTACGTGGAATACACAGACATCAGGTACAACCAGCCACGTTTTTAATATCAAATTTCTGAATGAAAACACCGGCTACGCTGCCGCCGGGTCAGGCTTTACAAATGGCGCATTACTTAAAACCACTAACGGGGGTGCGAACTGGACGACGTCAGCTTCTTTGCCAGCAGTAGCAATGTTTAATATCTGGGCCACCGATGAGAACCATGTCTGGGCAACCGGACTTTATGGTAAACTTTACCGCTCAACAAACGGCGGAACTTCGTGGGATACCTCTTCGATAAGTGGTTATCCGGAACTGCGTGGTGTTCATTTTATTAATAATACAACAGGTTGGCTCGTCGGAGGCTTTCCGACAACAATAGTAAAGACAACAGATGGCGGTGCTACGTGGACCGCCCAGTCGGCAGGAGTATCTTCATATTTACTGTCTGTATGTTTTACCGATGTCAATAACGGATGGGTTTCAGGTGCCGAAGGTACCGTACTGAAAACAACTAACGGCGGAACCACCTGGACAAAAGAAGTGACAGGCACGACGGTTTCTCTTTATTCGGTTTTCTTTGTGAACAGTACAACCGGTTGGGTTGTCGGAGATTCCGGTAAAGTCTTTAAGACCGGCGGGCTTACAGGATTGGAAGATCAGAGCCTTTCTAACGGCACATCCCCGGGTTCATTTGAACTTTCTCAGAATTATCCGAATCCATTTAATCCGTCTACAAGAATATCATACAGCCTGCCCGAAGATGGATTGGCGTCGCTGAAAGTTTATAATATTCTCGGCAGGGAAGTCACAACCCTCGTAAATGAGATGCAAGAGGTGGGAAGCCACTCGGTGGATTTTAATGCTGCAAATCTGCCCGCTGGAGTTTACTTGTATGAACTCCGCTCGGGAAAATACAGAAGCGTGAGGAAGTTAACCTTAACAAAATAGAAAAACAATGGGGAATTTATAACAGATAAGTAATAATTATAAATACAAATCAGTTCCTGCCGGGTGGCTCCTGCTATCCGGCGGGAATAAAATTTTTACCCTTGCTATTTGCCCGCCAGGCAGGGATTAAAATATAACGAAGTTTCGTACGCAATATTAAAAATGTGACGCAGGTTCCCGCGGAGCGGAATAAATATCCGCCTGCAAGCGGTGAAGTATAACAAGACTTCGTAAAAACCTAACCAAAGTTCTGGTGGATCAGCCATCTAAAAACCGTTCACGGGAAAATATCCCGTGGTACACAAGTAAATATAATAACACCCGTGCCTGTGGGGACCCGAGTGATGCCAGGATATCCGCAAATGGCTGAAGCCATTCAACTGCATTTATATAATTAGACGATTGGATTATGGGAGGCAGTTAATAAAAACAAAGTTACAGCTTTTTATTGTAATTTTTTTGTCTCTTGTGATTTAATACTTATTTTGCGACGCGATAGTACGATCCTGAAAGGGCATCAAAGGGATTGGTGCTTCGTCAGATTTTTCAATCATTCCGGAAGAGTAAATTATGAATCCAATATTAAAAGGTATCCTGGCAGTTGTTGCCGGTGTTATAGTCGGCAGCGCTGTAAATATGGCCATTGTGATGGCCGGGCCTTCAGTAATTCCACCACCCGGCGGCGCTGATGTCACGACAATGGAAGGGCTTAAAGCCTCGCTCCATCTTTTCGAACCGAAGCATTTTATTATGCCATTCCTCGCGCACGCGCTTGGCGCACTTTCCGGCGCATTCCTTGCTGCATTGATAGCACCTTCCCGTAAACTGTGGTATGCGCTGGGGATTGGATTATGGAATCTTGTCGGCGGAGTGATGAACACATATTTACTTCCCTCTCCTCTATGGTTCACGATACTGGATTTAACTGTCGCTTATCTGCCTATGGGTTACCTCGGCTGGAAATTAGCAGACAGATTTTCTTCGCCGGAAAAAGTGTCCGCCTGAGTGCTCCTGTAATTTCCCGAAATAAGCGAAATACGTTAGGAAATCTGAAAATCCGATTTTTTGAAAATTTTAAAAAAGCAGGATTTCAGGAAGAAAACGGGGAAAAGAATTATTGGTGCGCATCATAAATTTTTTTGGCACACCAGTTGCATTTTACAAAAAAAAGTTTTAACTTATTAGTTCGTTTCTAAAATTGTCGGGCGGACGCCGGAGTTGGAGAGCCGGGGCGGACTGTAAATCCGTTGGCATACGCCTTTGGGGGTTCGAATCCCTCGCCGCCCACAATCTATTTTTTTAGGCGGGAGTAACTCAGTTGGTAGAGTCACAGCCTTCCAAGCTGTTGGTCGCGGGTTCGAGTCCCGTCTCCCGCTCAGTAATTGAAATTTTTTCAATTGCTGACGTAGCTCAGTTGGTAGAGCACATCCTTGGTAAGGATGAGGTCACCGGTTCAATCCCGGTCGTCAGCTCAAAATATAAGGAAAATTAATATGCGCGATATTATAACACTTGAATGCACAGAGTGCAAAAGAAGAAATTATTCCACTACTAAAAATAAACGTACCCATCCGGCGAGAGTGGAATTTAAAAAATACTGTCCAAGCTGCAAGAAGCACATTATTCACAAGGAAACTAAATAACTATTCAGAAATTTAGTACGGCAGTGGCTCAATTGGCAGAGCAGCGGTCTCCAAAACCGCAGGTTGGGGGTTCGAGTCCCTCCTGCCGTGCGACGTTTTTCTCAATACCTTACAGCCTATGAAAGAAAAAATAAAAAACTACGTTAATGATGTCGTAAAGGAAATGAAAAAAGTTACCTGGCCGACTCAGGAAGAACTGAAGGAATCCACCTGGATAGTGATTGCTACCTGCCTGGTTTTCGCGGTATTTACCTATATTATTGATATGGGGATCACCCAGGTCTTTAAAGGAATATTCTAACCTGAATGGAAGCTAAATGGTATGTGATCCGTACTTTTTCCGGGCACGAAACAAAGGTTAAGAATTTTATTGATGCAGAGATAAAGGAGAACCAGAAACTCCGCGACCGCATCGTGGAAATTCTGGTGCCGCTCGAAAAAGTTTACGAAGTTAAGGACGGTAAAAAAAGAACCAAGACAAAAAATTTCTATCCCGGCTATGTTCTTCTGAACGCAGACCTGGATGCTTACGTTAAGGACTTCGTTCTAAATACTCCCGCGGTGATGGGATTTCTTGGTAAGAGCCGTTCTGAAGCTGACGCTCTTCATCCTGATGAAGTTAAGCGGATCATCGGAAGGATCAAACAGGAAGAGGACGGCGAAAGAATGGATACACTCTTCAGAAGCGGTGACCACGTGAAAATTATTGACGGGCCGTTCAATAACTTCAGCGGAGTGGTGGAAGAGGTTAATGAGGAAAGAATGAAGATTAAGGTGCTTGTTTCCATTTTTGGAAGGAAGACTCCTATAGAAATAGATTTTGTTCAGGCAGAACTTGAAAAGTAATTAGAAAAGGTAAAAGAATATGGCAAAGAAAATAACAGGATATGTAAAGCTTCAGATACCGGCAGGGAAGGCCAATCCTTCACCTCCAGTCGGTCCGGCGCTCGGTCAGAAGGGCGTAAATATTATGGAGTTTTGCAAGCAGTTTAACGCCCGCACATCAGGCCAGGAAGGGTTGATTATCCCTGTTGTTATAACGGTGTTCTCTGATAAGTCGTTCACCTTTATAACCAAGACACCTCCGGCAGCAGTATTATTGCTTAAAGCCGCAAAACTGGAAAAAGGTTCAGCAGAATCCAACAGGACAAAGGTTGGTAAAGTAACCTCCGCGCAGGTTGAGGAAATCGCAAAACTTAAAATGCCTGATTTGAATGCTAACGACGTCGAACACGCGATGAGTATGGTTAAAGGTACCGCGCGCTCGATGGGTATTACTGTAGAATAATAATTTTTAGATCGGTGAGAAAATGAAAGTTTCAAAAAGAGTTAAAACGTTTTCTGAAAAAGTTGACAAAAACAAAGAATACACACTTAAAGACGCTGTTCAGCTGATTAAGGATAGTTCAAAGGTAAAATTTGACGAGTCCCTTGATTGCGCTATTAAGTTAGGCGTTGATCCCCGCCACGCTGACCAGATGGTCAGAGGTACGGTTTCCCTTCCTCACGGTACCGGTAAAACTGTAAGAGTGCTGGTTGTGACCAAAGGTGCAAAAGCCCAGGAAGCTCTTGATGCCGGCGCTGACTTTGCGGGTTTTGAGGAATATCTTGAGAAAATTAAAGGCGGCTGGGCTGATGTAGATGTTGTAATCGCTTCACCAGACGTTATGGGTGAACTCGGAAAACTTGGAAAGATCCTTGGTCCGAAGGGTTTGATGCCCAACCCGAAAAGCGGCACAGTTACTCCTGATGTAGCGAAAGCTGTTAAAGAAGTAAAAGCCGGTAAAATCGAATTCAGAGTCGAAAAAGCAGGTATTGTACATACCGCGCTTGGAAAACTCTCTTTCGATACCGATAAATTGGTTGACAACGCACATGCGTTCCTCAACACAATTATCAAAATGAAGCCAGCTTCAGCCAAAGGCACATATGTGAAGAGTGTTTTTCTCTCCAGCACGATGGGTCCCGGTGTGAAGGTAACCAAAGATGAGCTAGCTGCTCATTAATTATAATTGACTATTACGCACAATAAAGAATAAATCTACGCTTCTAGGCCCGATTTAATTAACGATTCAATTTATTATTGAAGTGAAAAATGGATAAAAACCAAAAAGCAGAAATAATCCGTGAAGTAGTGGATCTTCTGAAGAATAATACAGCCGTATATCTGACAGATTATTCCGGCATTAATGTAGAAGACCTCAGCAAGATCAGACGCGAGTTCCGGAAAGAAGGAATAACCTATAAGGTTATTAAGAATACGTTATTTAAGCGGGCAATTGATGAAGTAGGCGGATACGAAAAATTAGATGGCCACTTAAAGGGAATGATAGGTTACGCGTTCAACTCGGAAAACCCGTCGGCACCTGCGAAGATCATCAAGAAGTATTATGACGACAAGCAGAAACTTCCGCTCGTAGCCTGCTACATTGATTCCGCATATTACGATGGCAGCCAGTTAGATACCCTGGCGACCATGCCTTCAAAACCCGAAATTATTGCCGGTATACTTGGCAGCCTCAATGCGCCTGCATCCGGTATTGTCGGTTCAATCAATGCTGTTATGAGAGAACTCGTCAGTGTTATCGATGAGATTTCCAAGAAAAAAGCAGCATAAACAAACATTTTTTAATTAAAGGAGTATATTTATAATGTCAGAAAAAGTTGCAGAATTAGTAGAAAAAATCAAAGCGCTTACTTTAGTAGAAGCGTCAGAATTAAAGAAAGCCCTTGAAGATGAATTTGGTGTTACAGCAGCAGCCCCTATGATGATGGGCGCGATGCCGGCAGCCGGCGCCGCGGCAGCAGCAGCTCCCGTTGAAGAACAGACTGAATTTGATGTCATTCTTTCTTCAGCCGGCGAAAAGAAAATCAACGTTATTAAGGTTGTCAGAGCTCACACAGGCTTAGGCTTGAAAGAAGCGAAAGACCTCGTTGACGGCGCTCCAAAGACTGTTAAAGAAGCAGTCAGCAAAGACGAAGCTGAGAAAATAAGAAAAGAGCTCGAAGAAGCAGGAGCAGCTGTACAGGTTAAGTAAAAAGCTTTTGCTTAAAACGACCAAGTACAATTATCGCAAAAGTGATAAGGCGGAGGAGTCCGTCTTATCGCTTTTTTTATGTTTTAGGGCGGACACAATGTTTTTTGAAACCATGAATTTGAATAAAGACAACAAATGGAGGTCTTTTTAATTGGATAAGTCAAGAGTATCATTCGGCAAAATTAATCCGGTTCTGGATCTTCCGGACCTGCTCGCTATTCAAAAGGATTCTTTTGAAGAGTTTATGCAGCAGAATATTCCCCCAAAGAAGAGGGATGCTTCTAGAGGGCTACAGGAAGTGTTCTCATCCAACTTTCCTATATTCGATAATAAAGAAAATTTCAGGCTCGACTTTATTGAGTATCACGTCGATAAGCCGAGGTATAGCGTTACCGAATGCCTGGAAAAGGGCCTGACCTATTCAGCGCCTCTAAAAGCAAAATTAAGGCTGTCGCAGAAAGACCCCGAGACACAGGAATTTATTAACTCGGTTGAGCAGGAAGTCTATCTCGGAAATCTTCCGTTTATGACTGACAGCGCGACTTTTATTATCAACGGTTCGGAAAGAGTTGTTGTTTCACAGCTCCACCGCTCTCCAGGTGTAGCTTTTTCCCAAACCATCCACCCCAACGGTACACCGCTCTATGCCGCGAGGATCATTCCTCTTAAGGGTTCCTGGGTTGAGTTTGCAACGGATATTAACTATATCCTTTACTGCTATATTGACCGCAGGAAGAAATTCCCCGCTACCACGCTTCTCAGGGCGCTCGGTTACACCACCGATGAGCAAATACTTGAGCTCTTCGACCTGAATGAAGAAGTCGACCTTAACGGCATTGACCTTAACGAACTCAACGGCAGGGTTGTTGCGACTGATATATTTGATATGAATACCGGCGAAATCTTCCTCACACGCGAAAGCATTATTGGTGATGAGGATATTGAACGTATCAGGGAATCTGAAATTGAATCAATAAAACTTTTAAAATCCGACCTCAATGTTGATCAGGATTTAATACTTAATACCCTGAGAAAAGACGGTACTCATTCTGTTGAAGAAGCGCTTTTCTCTATCTACCGCCAGTTAAGAACCGGCGAGGCGCCTGATGTTGAAACAGCTCAGTCGCTTATAGATAAGTTATTCTTTAACGACAAACGTTATGACCTGGGTGATGTCGGCCGTCACAGGATGAATGATAAACTGAAGGTTAATGTTGAGGAGACCAAGACCGTTCTTACAATCGAGGATATTATTTCGATAATGAAATATATCATTAAGATGAAAGACGAAAACGTTTCTTCTGATGATATTGATCACCTTGGTAACAGAAGGATCAGGACTGTCGGCGAACAGCTGCAGCAGCAGTTCAACGTCGGTGTCGCCCGTATGGCCAGAACGATCAAAGAGCGTATGAACATACGTGATGCCGAGACTTTCACGCCTCAGGATCTCGTAAATGCAAGAACCATCAGCAGTGTTATTAACGCGTTTTTCGGAACCAATCAGCTCTCACAGTTCATGGATCAGACTAATCCGCTTTCTGAATTGACTCATAAAAGAAGGATGTCTGCACTCGGACCGGGCGGTCTTACCCGTGAGAGAGCAGGATTTGAAGTTCGTGACGTGCATTACACTCACTACGGACGCCTCTGCCCTATCGAAACACCCGAAGGTCCGAACATTGGTCTTATTTCTTCACTCACCATTTATTCAAGAGTAAACCGCTACGGATTCCTTGAATCTCCTTACAGGCCGGTGAAGAAAGCTAAAGTTCTTGATGAAGTAATATATTTGACTGCGGAACAGGAAGACTTACACGTCATCGCTCAGGCGAATACGCCTCTCAACGAAAAGAATGAATTTACTCAGAAGAGAGTAAAGTCAAGAGAAAAGGGAGATTTTCCCGTTAAATCGGTTGATGAAATCCAGTACATGGACGTTGCACCGTCACAGATTGTGAGCGCGGCAGCAGCCCTTATCCCATTTCTTGAGCACGATGATGCTAACCGCGCGCTGATGGGTTCTAACATGCAGCGCCAGGCAGTTCCGCTTCTTCTTCCCCAGGCGCCGATTGTTGGTACCGGTCTCGAAGGAAAAGTCGCTCGTGATTCCAGGGCTATCATCGTCGCTGAAGATGACGGTGTTGTACGTTATGTTGACTCACAGAGAATTGAACTTGAATACGATATAAACCCGAATTCACCGGAGGCTCTGACCAGTTTCCACGATATCAGGATAAAGAGTTATAAACTCGTAAAGTTTGCCGGTACAAATCAGGAAACCAGTATAACCCAGAAGCCTATTGTGAAACTCGGTCAGAAAGTTAAAAAAGGGGATGTGCTCGCTGACGGTTTCGCTACTCAGGGCGGTGAACTTGCTCTCGGCAGAAACGTGCTTGTCGCGTTTATGCCCTGGAGAGGTTACAACTTTGAAGACGCAATAATACTGAGCGAGAACCTTGTATCTAACGATATTTACACTTCTATTCATATAGAAGAATTTGAACTCCAGGTACGTGAAACAAAACGCGGGGAGGAAGAACTTACCCGTGAAATTCCGAACGTAAGTGATGAAGCCGTAAAGAATCTTGATGAAGACGGTATCATCAGAGTCGGCGCGGAAGTTAAAGAGGGAGATATCCTCATCGGAAAGATCACTCCCAAAGGCGAGACGGATCCCACTCCGGAAGAGAAACTCCTCCGTGCCATATTCGGAGATAAAGCCGGTGACGTGAAGGATGCATCCCTTAAGGCGCCTCCGGGGCTGAGAGGCACGGTTATAAAGACCCGTCTGTTCAGCAGAAAGAAAAAAGATTCTGAGACCAAGAAGAGCGAAAAGAAACAGCTCGATCAGCTTGAGTCATCACATAAACAGAAAATGGAATCGCTCTACGCTATGCTCGTGGAGAAACTTGTGAAGATATGCGACGGACAAACATCCATCGGTATCAGAAATCTTGACGGCAGTATAGTGCTTAAATCAGGCGCGACCATAAAGGAAAGTACATTTACCGATAAGGAAGACGTTCGCAACCTTGATTATACTACTGACTGGGTTGAAAGCAAGAAGGTCAATAACCTCATTAAGACCCTTTACAGGAATTACTTCGAGTATCTGAATGATCTGGAAGAAGAATATAAACGTAATAAACTAAAGATTCAAACAGGCGATGAACTTCCTCCGGGAATTGTTCAGTTAGCAAAAGTTTATGTCGCCAAGAAACGTAAGATTCAGGTAGGCGATAAGATGGCAGGTCGCCACGGTAACAAAGGTGTTGTCGCGAAGGTAGTACCTGTTGAAGATATGCCTCACCTTGCTGACGGCACACCTGTTGATATCATTCTCAACCCGCTTGGCGTGCCTTCCCGTATGAACCTCGGGCAGTTGTACGAAACCGCTTTGGGCTGGGTAGGTAAAAAGCTGGGAATGAAGTTTGCAACCCCTGTCTTCGACGGCGCGAAAGTTGAAGATGTTGAAGATTGGCTTGAAAAAGCCGGCATCCCCAGAGGATGTAAGACAGTATTAACCGACGGACGGAGCGGTGAAGCCTTCCATCAGCCGGTAACCTGCGGGTATATATATATGATGAAACTTAGCCACCTTGTTGACGATAAAATTCACGCTCGCTCGACGGGACCATACTCGCTCATTACACAGCAGCCTCTCGGCGGTAAAGCCCAGTTCGGCGGTCAGAGGTTCGGTGAAATGGAAGTATGGGCGCTTGAAGCTTATGGCGCTTCGCACATCCTCCAGGAAATACTCACGGTTAAATCCGATGACGTTCCGGGAAGGGCAAAAGTGTATGAAGCTATCGTTAAAGGTGAGAATGTTCAGGAACCTAACGTTCCCGAATCGTTCAACGTACTTATCAAAGAACTCCACGGTCTCGGCCTGGATGTCGAAGTAAGATAACGTTTAACATTTTATAATAGTAATTGGAGATTTTTGATGATTACAAGAACCCCTGATAGTGCGATTAAAGACATAGATAGTTTGGTTATTACCCTATCGAGCCCTAACGATATTATCGAGAGGTCCAGAGGCGAGGTTACCAAGCCCGAAACAATCAACTACCGTTCTTACAGACCGGAAAAAGAAGGATTGTTCTGCGAAAAAATATTCGGGCCTACCCGCGACTGGGAATGCTATTGCGGTAAATATAAGAGGATCAGGTATCGTGGTATCGTGTGCGACAGATGCGGTGTTGAGGTTACTCAGAAGAGTGTAAGACGTGAAAGAATGGGACACATCGGGCTTGCAGTTCCGGTTGTGCATATCTGGTTTTTCAGATCACTCCCTTCCAAAATCGGAAACATGCTGGGCTTCAGTACGAAAGAACTTGAAAGGATTATTTATTACGAATCCTACGTAGTAATGAATCCGGGTCCGACTGGTTTGAAGAAAAATGACCTCATTACCGAGGAGCAGTATTTCGAAATTCTGAATTCACTCCCCGCGGGGAATGATAAGCTCGATAATAAAGACCCGAATAAATTTTACGCTAAAATAGGCGGTGACGCTATTAAAGAACTCCTTAAGGAGATGGACGTTGAAGAACTGTTCCATATTCTTAAAGAGCAGTATAAAATTGAGACATCTCAGCAGAAAAAAGATGAGATTCTCAAGAGACTAAAAGTAATTGAAGCCTTCCGTCCGAAAGAAGGAAAGAAAGAAAACCGTCCCGAGTGGATGGTTCTCAGTTACATTCCTGTAATTCCGCCGGAACTTCGTCCGTTGGTGCCACTCGAAGGCGGCAGGTTCGCTACAAGCGACCTTAATGACCTCTATAGAAGAGTCATTATCCGTAATAACCGTCTTAAGAGACTGCTTGATATTAAAGCTCCCGAAGTAATTCTCAGAAATGAAAAGAGGATGCTACAGGAAGCAGTTGACGCTCTCTTTGATAACTCAAGAAGAGGAAGCGCTGTCAGAAGCGATAATAACCGTCCGCTCAAATCTTTAAGCGATATGCTTAAAGGGAAGCAGGGAAGATTCCGTCAGAACCTTCTCGGGAAACGCGTTGACTACTCCGGCCGTTCGGTTATCGTTGTCGGTCCTGAGTTGAAACTGCATCAGTGCGGCCTTCCAAAAGATATGGCGGTAGAGCTTTTCAAACCGTTTATTATCAGGAAACTGATTGAGCGCGGTCATAATAAAGTGGTGAAGAGCGCTAAAAAAGTTGTTGAGAAAAAAGACCCGATCATCTGGGAAATTCTCGAGAAGATTATTGACGGTCACCCGGTATTATTGAACAGGGCGCCTACGCTTCACAGGCTCGGTATCCAGGCTTTTCAGCCGGTGCTAATTGACGAGAAAGCAATAAGGCTGCACCCGATGGTATGTACCGCATTTAACGCGGACTTCGACGGTGATCAGATGGCGGTTCATATTCCGCTTGCGCATGAAGCACAGCTTGAAGCACAATTGCTAATGCTTAGCAGTCATAACATTCTTTCTCCGCAGAACGGCGGGCCGATCGTTGTTCCTACACAGGATATCGTTCTCGGCGCTTACTATTTAACAAAACGCCGTGACGGCGTGCAGGGTGAAGGAATGGTCTTCGCCAATGCTGATGAAGTGCTTATAGCATACAACAGCCGCGTTGTATCACTCCACGCCAGGATAAAAGTTAGAATAGACGGCAAGCTTATTGAAACCACTACCGGGCGCGTGATCTTTAACAGGATCGTTCCTAAAGAGATGGGCTTTTACAACCAGCTTCTTATCAAGAAGACTTTTAGCTCATTTATCGGGAACATGTTCTATAAACTTGGCAATAAAGTAACCGCCAAATTCCTGGATGACCTGAAAGATCTTGGATTCAAATACGCGACCGCGGGCGGCCTTTCGATCAGCTTTACGGATCTTATTGTTCCTGCTGAAAAGGAAACACTTGTTAACAACGCCAATAAAGCCGCTGAAAAAGTTATGAACGAGTACGAAGGCGGTGTTATCACGGAAACCGAGCGTTATAACAAAATTATTGATATCTGGACCCATACTACGAACGACGTAGCAAAAGTACTTATGGATAAACTGAAGAACGCCGAAGGCGGTTTTAATCCAACAGCAATGATGGTTGATTCCGGCGCGAGAGGTTCTTCGGAACAGGTTCGTCAGTTAGCCGGTATGAGAGGACTTATGATGAAACCGCAGAAGTCTTTAACAGGCCAAACCGGTGAAATTATTGAGAACCCGATCATCGCTAACTTCAAAGAAGGCTTATCCGTGTTGGAATACTTCATTTCAACTCACGGTGCGCGTAAAGGTCTTGCTGATACCGCGCTTAAAACAGCTGATGCGGGTTACCTTACTAGAAGGCTTGTTGACGTAGCGCAGGATGTTATCATCAGCGATATTGACTGCGGTACTATTCTCGGAATTCACATTCAGGCGCTAAAAGACGTCGAAGAAGAAAGAGAACCGCTCGCAGAAAGAATCATCGGCAGGGTTACGCAGGAAGATATTTACGAGCCAAGAACAGATGAACTGATAATTGCCGCCGGCGAAATGATCACAGAAGATATCGCTGCCCGAATTGAGGACGCGAACATCGAGCAGGTGTTCATCCGTACGGTACTTACCTGCGAATCAAGACACGGCGTTTGCGCTAAGTGTTACGGAAGAAACCTTACCAACGGAAAAATGGTAGAAGTCGGAGAGGCTGTGGGAGTTATTGCCGCACAGTCAATCGGTGAGCCTGGTACACAGCTTACCCTTCGTACATTCCACCTTGGTGGTACCTCTGCCCGTATCGCTGTGCAGTCGCAGGTTGAAACAGCAGTTGCTGGTGTGGTCAGGTTCAATCGCGTGATCTCTGTTGACAGGGATTCCTTTAACTCGAATGCGAAGATAAAGGTAGTTACGGGTCGCCGTGGTGGTATTGAGATCTATGACGAAAATGAAAACCTGATTAAGAAATATGATGTTCCTTACGGTGCTGAATTACTCGTGCACGAAGGTCAGAAGGTCGCGAAGAAAACACCGCTTTATAATCACGATCCGCATAACACACTGATACTTACAGATATAGCCGGTACAGTCAGGTTTGTTGACCTTATTGATAACGTTACGATGCATCAGCACACTGACGACCAGACCGGGCACGTAATGAAAGAGGTGATCGAACCGAAAGATAAAACGCTTTCACCGAGCATCGTGATCGAGAATCCTGACGGAACTACCAAAACATTCAACATTCCTTCAAAAGCTATTCTGTCGGTTGAAGATAAAAGTACTGTTACAGCAGGATTTATCCTTGCGAAGATATCCAAACAAGCATCCAAGACAAGGGATATTACCGGCGGTCTCCCGAGAGTTACCGAACTTTTCGAGGCGAGAAGCCCGCAGGATCCGGCGATCATCAGCGATATCGAAGGTATTGTGAAATTCGGAGCCAAGAAAAAAGGATCGAGAGAAATTATTGTTACAGCCGTTGACGGATCTGACGAGAAAAAATACACCGTTCCCGGCAGCAAACACATTCTTGTTCAGGATGGCGATGAAATCCCTGCCGGTGAAAAGATCACTGACGGACCGATCAATCCGCATGATATTCTCAGGATCAAAGGTACAAACGCGGTGCAGGAGTACCTGGTGAATGAAATTCAGGACGTTTACCGCCTGCAGGGTGTGAAGATCAATGATAAGCACATCGAAGTTATTGTAAAACAGATGCTGCAGAAAGTCAGGATAGAATCACCGGGCGATACCAGGTTCCTTGAAGAAGATCACGTTGATAAATCAGATATTTTTGAAGAGAATCAGCGTATGCTGAATTCAGTGGTAATTGTTGAAAAAGGTGACTCCAAACTCAAAGAAGGTACCCTTATCACAAAGAACAAACACCGTGAATTGACTGCTGACCTTAAGCGCAAGAATAAAAAGCTTCCTGAAGTACGGGATGCCGAACCTGCCACCTCAGGCAATATCCTGCTTGGCATCACATCGGCGGCACTGCAGACTGAAAGCTTTATTTCAGCCGCGTCATTCCAAGAGACAACCAAAGTGCTTGCCAACGCCGCTTCTATGGCGAAGGTTGATACCCTTAGGGGACTTAAGGAAAACGTGGTAATGGGACGACTTATCCCGGCAGGTACCGGATTGAAGAAGTACCGTTCACTGGGACTTAAGTTTAAGGAAGAGGAGCCGGTTGTTGAAGAAACATCATCCTCTGACGAAGAGGTTCCTGCATAAGGATTCCCTCAGAATTATTCAAGAGATTCTTCCTCCGGGGGGAATCTCTTTTTTTTGCTCCTCCCCGGGTTTTGGAGTAAAAATTTTTCCCTTAAAAGTGAAGATTTTATCATTCATTTCTTGACATTAAATAATATTGTCCTTATATTATAGGTCTGAATTTTTTTAGATTTTTTACAAACAGGAGTATTTTTTGCCAACAATAAATCAATTGGTTAGAAAAGGTCGTGAGTCGGTTATAAGCAAGAACAAGGCCCCGGCACTGCAGGCTTGCCCTCAGAAGAGGGGTGTATGCACACGTGTGTATACTACAACCCCGAAAAAACCTAATTCAGCTTTGAGAAAAGTTGCCAGGGTTAGGCTGACCAACAATATAGAAGTAACGGCATATATTCCTGGGGAAGGACACAACCTACAGGAACACTCGATCGTTCTGATCAGAGGTGGTAGGGTGAAGGATCTGCCGGGTGTCAGATACCACATCATCAGGGGTACGCTGGACACTAGCGGCGTTGAAGACAGGAAACAGGCCCGCTCAAAATACGGAGCCAAGAAACCGAAAGGTAAATAATTGTTAATATGAGAAAAAAGAGAGCTGAAAAAAGGTATATCAAACCAGATCCCAAATTCAACGACTTGGTAGTCGCCAAATTCATCAATATTATGATGTATGACGGCAAGAAGTCGGTGACTCGTAACATGATCTACAAAGCGTTTGATATCATTGAGCAGAGAAGTAGTAAACCAGGTGTAGAAGTTTTCAAAAAAGCGATAAGCAATGCACAACCCTTAATCGAAGTTCGAAGCCGCAGGGTTGGAGGTGCAACTTATCAGGTTCCCATGGAAGTCAGACCGGAAAGAAGATTAGCTTTAGCTTTTCGCTGGATCCGGACCTATTCAAGGGACCGCAACGAAAAATCGATGGCAGCCAAATTAGCTTCAGAGTTAATTGCTGCCTCCAACAATGAAGGTTCCGCAATAAAGAAGAAAGAAGATACCCACAAGATGGCTGAAGCCAACAAGGCTTTCGCTCACTTTAAGTGGTAATATAAAATACCCCTCCGGGCTATTTTATTTTTTTACAGATTATTTTAGATAAGGCTAAGATTTTATATAAATGTCTAAGAATGTTCCTATAAATAGAGTTCGTAACATCGGCATTATGGCGCATATTGATGCTGGCAAGACGACTACTACCGAGAGAATTCTGTTCTACACCGGTAAGTCGCACCGCATCGGCGAAGTTCATGACGGGGCTGCCACAATGGATTGGATGGAGCAAGAGAAAGAACGTGGTATTACTATCACATCAGCAGCAACTACAACTTCCTGGAGAGATCATCAGATCAATATCATTGATACTCCGGGCCACGTTGACTTTACAGTTGAGGTTGAAAGGTCTTTAAGGGTGCTTGACGGCGCTATCGCGTTATTTTGCGCGGTCGGCGGCGTTGAACCGCAGTCAGAGACTGTATGGCGCCAGGCTGATAAATACGGCGTTCCTCGTGTTGCTTTTATCAATAAGATGGACCGTGTAGGAGCAGATTTTTTTAACGCCCTTAGTATGATCAAAGAAAGACTCGGAGCAAACGCTGTTCCAATCCTTCTTCCGATCGGCGAGGGTGACTTGTTCGCTGGTATTATAGACCTGATTTCGAATAAGGCTATTATGTATCACGAGGATACACTCGGAACGACATTTGACGTGATCGACATTCCGAAGGACCTTCAGACACTCGCGAATAAGTACAGAACTGAGATGCTTGAGGCTGTTTCTGATGTTGATGATACCCTTCTCGAGAAATATCTCGAAGGAAAAGAAATTTCAGAAGCGGAAATAACCGCGGTTCTCAGACAGGCAACAATTCAGTCAAAGATTATTCCTGTTCTCTGCGGCGCTTCTTTTAAGAATAAAGGTGTCCAGAAATTACTTGACTCGGTTGTAGATTTTCTCCCTTCACCGATGGATCTTCCGCCGGTTGAAGCTCATCACATTGGAATAAATGATAAAGTTATTCGTAAGGTTGAAGAGAAAGAACAGTTCACTGCTCTTGCTTTCAAATTGATGAATGACCCTTATGTTGGTAAATTAACCTTCTTCAGAGTTTACTCCGGTAAGCTTGAAGCCGGCAGTTATGTTTACAACTCAGTGAGCGGTAAAAAAGAGAGAATCAGCAGGCTCCTTCAGATGCACGCCAACCATAGGGAAGACGTTTCTTCGGTAAGAGCCGGAGATATCGCGGCGGCAGTAGGTTTAAAATATACACGTACCGGTGACACACTCTGCCTTGAAGATGATCCGGTAGTATTAGAGAAAATTATATTTCCTGAACCGGTTATCCAGATTGCTATCGAACCAAAAACAAAAGCCGATCAGGATAAATTATCTGACGCGCTTTCAAAACTCGCTGATGAAGATCCGACATTCAGGATCAAAGTTGATGATGAAACAGGGCAAACCCTCATCAGCGGTATGGGTGAACTTCATCTTGAAATTCTCATTGACAGAATGAAAAGGGAATTCAAAGTTGAAGCAAATGTTGGTAAACCACAGGTTGCATACAGAGAAACCATCACTCAGACAGTTGAAGTTGAAGGTAAGTTTATTAAACAGTCAGGCGGCCGCGGTAAATATGGCCACGTCTGGCTTGAAGTTTCACCGAATGAAGCAGGTAAAGGATATGAATTTACCAATGCAATTATCGGTGGAGTTGTTCCCAAGGAATATATTCCGGCCGTATCTGCCGGTGTACAGGAAGCTATGAGAAACGGTGTTGTTGCCGGTTATCCCGTAGTCGATGTTAAAGTGAAATTATTCGACGGTTCTTATCACGATGTTGACTCTGATGAACTGTCATTCAAAGTAGCAGGTTCTATCGGATTTAAAGAAGGGGCTCGTAAAGCAAAACCGATAGTGCTTGAACCGATTATGTCAGTGGAAGTAATCACCCCTGAGGACTATCTCGGAGATGTAATGGGTGATCTGAATTCACGTAGGGGGAGAATTGAAGGATTTTCCGCAAGAAAAGACGCACAGGTTATCAAATCTCATGTCCCGCTTGCTGAAATGTTCGGATACGCGACCGTTCTGAGGTCAATGACCCAGGGCAGGGCAATATACACTATGCAGTTCTCACACTATTCGGAAGTACCTAAGTCGATAGCTGATGAGATCGCAGAGAAGTCACTTGGAAAGAAAACAGTAGCGTCCTGATTAAGTAAACATTAATAATAGAGTAAATCATAGGAGAAATAGATGGCAAAAGAAAAATTCGACAGAAGTAAGCCACACGTGAACGTTGGAACCATCGGACACGTTGACCACGGAAAAACCACACTAACCGCAGCTATTACAATGGCTCTGGCCAAAAAAGGACTTTCCGCAATCAGAACATTTGATAGTATTGATAACGCTCCCGAGGAAAGAGAGAGAGGTATCACTATCGCAACAGCGCACGTTGAGTACTCAACTGCGAACAGACATTATGCTCACGTTGACTGTCCCGGTCACGCTGACTATGTTAAGAACATGATCACCGGTGCTGCTCAGATGGACGGCGCTATTCTCGTAGTTGCTGCCACAGACGGCCCGATGCCTCAGACTAGGGAACACATCCTCCTCGCACGCCAGGTAGGTGTTCCTAAGATCGTCGTATTTATGAACAAAGTTGATGCAGTTGACGATCCGGAACTCATTGAGTTAGTTGAAGTTGAAATCAGGGATCTTCTCTCCAAATATGAATTCCCGGGAGACGAAATTCCGATCATTAAAGGTTCAGCTCTCCACGCTCTCGAAGCAGGAGCTTCAAATGCTGATCCGAGTGACCCAAGGTATAATTGCGTATGGGAATTAATGGACGCAGTTGACGCTTATGTTCCGATCCCGGAAAGAAGCGTTGATAAACCGTTCATTATGCCTGTTGAAGACGTATTCTCAATCACCGGCCGTGGTACTGTTGCTACCGGCAGGGTTGAAAGAGGAACCGTAAAGCTCGGCGAAGAAGTTGAACTTATCGGTCTTGGTGTACACAAGAAAACAGTTGTTACCGGTATCGAAATGTTCCGTAAAGAACTCGATAACGCATTTGCTGGTGATAACGCCGGATTGCTTTTAAGAGGTGTTGATAAGAATGAAATCGAACGCGGAATGGTTCTTGCTAAGCCGGGTTCAATCACCCCTCATACCAACTTCGAAGGCGAAGTTTACGTATTGTCAAAAGAAGAAGGTGGACGTCATACTCCATTCTTCAACGGTTACAGGCCTCAGTTCTATTTCAGAACAACCGACGTTACCGGTGTAGCTACCCTTCCTGAAGGAACGGAAATGGTTATGCCCGGTGATACGGTAAGGTTAAGCATTGAACTTATTGCTCCTATCGCTATGGAAGAGAAGCTCAGATTCGCTATCCGTGAAGGCGGCAGGACCGTAGGTTCCGGTGTAGTAACTAAAATTATTAAGTAATATAAATTCTTGATTATTATCAAAAAGGGAGTTTATCTCCCTTTTTGTTTCTCTAAAATTTAAGGAGTTAGTTAGTGTCCAATCAGAAAATAAGAATTAAACTGAAATCTTACGATCATATCCTGATTGATAAATCAACGGATAAGATCATAAAGACGGTTAAGAGTACCGGTGCTGTTGTCTCCGGGCCAATACCATTGCCAACGAAAAAATCAGTTTATACCGTTTTGCGTTCTCCGCACGTGGATAAGAAATCCCGCGAGCAGTTTGAGATTTCAACGCACAAAAGGATTATTGACATCCATAACTCCAATCCTCGTACTGTTGACTCACTGAGCAAATTAGATATTCCTGCCGGTGTTGACATCGAGATCAAATTATAATCGTTATTGAGGTATTATGTCGGGATTATTAGGTAAAAAACTTGGAATGTCCAGCGTCTATAACGAAGCCGGCAATAGAGTTCCGGTAACCGCTATAGAAGTCGGGCCTTGCAGAGTTATCAGAGTTAAATCAGTTGAGAAGGACGGTTACAGTTCCCTCCAACTCGGTTTCGGAGTAGTAAAGGAAAAGAAAGTCAGAAAACCCGAATTGGGCTATTACAAGAAACACAATCTTGATCTCTACGCCCACTTAAAAGAGTTCAGGTTCCCCACGGACATTACTTATAAAGTCGGTGACGAGATAAAGGCAGACTTCTTTACCGAAGGTGAACTTATAAAAGTTCGCGGCACCAGCAAAGGAAAAGGATTCCAGGGCGTTATGAGGCGTCACGGTTTCGGTGGTGTTGGCGGTACTACTCACGGACAGAGCGACAGGCTGAGAGCTCCCGGTTCGATCGGTGCGAGTTCTTATCCTTCCAGAGTTTTTAAGGGTCAGAAAATGGCCGGAAGAACAGGCGGAGAGAGCGTTACTGTTTCAAATCTCAGGGTTATGAAGATTTTCCCTGATAAGAATATTATTCTTGTTAAAGGTGCTGTTCCCGGCGCTGTTAATTCAATCGTTCAGTTACTTAAGAAACGGGTCGGATAAGATATGTTACTCGATGTTTATAAAATAGATGG
Source organism: Ignavibacteriaceae bacterium (assembly GCA_013360295.1). Taxonomy (GTDB): domain Bacteria; phylum Bacteroidota; class Ignavibacteria; order Ignavibacteriales; family Ignavibacteriaceae; genus JABWCL01. Next base: position 22,829 of record JABWCL010000024.1, read on the forward strand.
TTCTTTAGCCGCTGAAAAACTGGAGGTTGCTGATTCTGTTTTTGGCGTTGAGCCAAACCAGCACAGTATTTACCTCACAGTTAAAGCATTTTTGGCTAATCAGAGACAAGGTACAAGTAAAGCAAAGGAACGCAGCGAAGTTAGCGGCGGCGGAAAGAAACCCTGGAGACAGAAAGGGAGAGGAGGAGCCCGTGCCGGTTCTTCGAGATCACCTTTATGGGTTGGCGGCGGTACGATCTTTGGTCCAAAACCGAGAGATCATCGTCAGTATATTAATAAAAAAGTGAAAGCACTCGCTAAAAAATCAGCGCTTTCACACAAAATCAAAGACGAACAGTTTTTAGTTCTTGAAGATTTTAACTTCGAAAATATCAAAACTGCCCAGTTCGTTGATATCCTCAAAAAATTAAAAGTTGATGCCAAAAAAGTTACTCTATTAACTAACGGGACTCTGCAGAATGTGTACAAGTCAGGACGCAATATTGACAAAGTAAAAGTTCTCGAAGCCCAGAGCGCCTCAACTTACGATATTCTTAACAATCAGGTTTTACTGGTTCAGAAAAGCGCTGTTGAATTCCTGAACAACCAGTTAACCGGAAATGTAACGGCGGTGAATTAATATGAGAAATGTTTTAGTAAAACCACTTTTCACCGAGAAGATGACAAAGGAAAACCAGGACCTTCAGAAGTACGGTTTCATTGTTATCAGTTCGGCTAATAAAATTGAAATCGCGAAGGCCATTAAGGATAAGTACAACGTAACCGTGGCTGACGTTAATACCGTGAACTACAGAGGTAAAGTTAAAACACAGATGAGAAAATCCGGCCGTTTTACCGGAAGAACCGCAAAATTCAAAAAAGCGTATATCACCCTGAAAAAAGGTGAAAAAATCGATTTATACGGTGAAGCATAATAGGGATTCGGAGAATATAGAATGGCGATAAAATCATTAAAACCAGTTACACCAGGGACCAGATTCAGGTCGGTCTCGTCGTTCGATGAAGTAACGAAATCTACTCCTGAAAAATCATTAACCGCAAGCCTGAAGAAATCAGGCGGAAGGAATAATTTAGGAAGAGTTACTTCCCGTCATCGCGGCGGCGGACACAAGAGAAAATACAGGATCATTGATTTCAAAAGAGATAAAACCGGTATTCCGGCCAAAGTATTCTCGATTGAATATGACCCGAATAGAACCTGCAGGATAGCCCTTTTGAATTATGCTGACGGAGAGAAAAGATATATTCTTGCTCCTGAAGGCTTAAAAGTTGGCGATACTATTCAGTCCGGCCCCGGCTCAGAAATCAGAGCAGGAAACGCGATGCAGCTTAAAGACCTGCCACTCGGCAGTTTTGTTCACAACGTTGAACTGAAACCTGGAAAAGGTGGGCAGTTAGGCAGAAGCGCAGGAAGCGCCTTACAGTTAATGGCTAAAGAAGGTGATCACGCGCAGCTTAAACTTCCTTCAGGCGAAGTAAGGTTAGTCCGTCTAAATTGTATGGCTACCTATGGTTCAGTAGGAAATTCCGAACAGGAAAACATCAGCCTCGGAAAAGCCGGAAGAAGAAGATGGCTCGGGAGAAGGCCTCTTTCAAGAGGTGTTGCAAGAAACCCGGTTGACCACCCAATGGGCGGTGGTGAAGGAAAAACCTCAGGCGGCGGACACCCGGTATCACCGTGGGGTCAGAAAGCCAAAGGTTTAAAGACTCGTAAGAGGAAAAATATTTCTAACAGGTATATCGTTAAAAGAAGAAAATAAGTGAATTAGAAAGAATCTATGCCAAGATCAGTCAAAAAAGGGCCTTTTATTGAAGCCAAGCTGTTAAAAAAAGTGCAGCAGTTGAATCAGTCGAACCAGAAAAAAATAGTTAAGACGTGGTCAAGATCTTCGACAATCTCTCCTGAGTTTGTCGGACATACAATCGCCGTTCATAACGGAAAACAGATGGTTCCGATCTTTATTTCGGAGAATATGGTTGGACACAAATTAGGTGAGTTCGCCCCTACCCGAATTTTCAGAGGCCATCCGGGTACCAAAGCTGAAAAGGCAGCTAAAGCAAAATAATTGAGCAGGAAAACAGAATAATGGAATCAAGAGCTATTTGCAGATATATCCCTTCATCACCCAGGAAGATGAGACTTGTAGTTGATCTCATCAGAGGTATGCAGGTTGACAGAGCAATCGAAGTACTACACTTTCAGACGAAAACTGCTGCGCGCGACGCGGAAAAAGTTTTAAGATCGGCAGTATCTAACCTCCTCAATAAGGATGAGAAGAAAAGAGTTGATCTTCACGAGATGTTCGTCAAGGAAGCATACGTTAATGCCGGTCCTATGATGAAAAGAATTCAACCCGCTCCTATGGGCAGGGCATACAGGGTAAGAAAAAGATCCTGTCATGTAACTATTGTTGTATCAATGAAAAATTCGAATTAGGAGGATTTTTGGGACAGAAGACTAATCCTGTCGGTTTAAGAGTAGGAATTATCAGAGGCTGGGAATCAAACTGGTTCGAGCCAAAGAGTTACGCCGCAAAACTGAAAGAAGACGAGAAGCTCAGATCATATATTAAAAACCGCCTTGATAAGGCGGGGATAGCCAGGATCATCATTGACCGTACCTCTAAAAATCTGATTATCAATATTCATACTTCACGTCCGGGTGTGATTATCGGTAAAGGCGGTTCGGAAATCGGAAAGATCGAACAGGAACTTAAGAAACTTACTGATAAGGATGTTAAGATTCAGATTTCCGAGATTAAACGTCCGGAACTTGACGCGAATCTTGTGGCAGCCAATATTGCCGGTCAGTTGGAAAAAAGAGTATCATTCAGAAGGGTGATGAAATCTTCAATCACCGCCGCTATGAGAATGGGCGCTGAAGGAATTAAAGTGATGTTGGCCGGAAGGTTGGGCGGCGCGGAAATGGCAAGAACCGAACAGTATAAAGAAGGAAGAATTCCTCTTCATACACTGCGCGCGGATATTGACTATGCCTCCGGAAGAGCAGAAACCATCTATGGTTCTATTGGTATAAAAGTTTGGATCTGCCGCGGCGAGATCTTAGGTAAAAGATTATCAGACTAACAGAGATCGGAGTTTATAACTATGTTAATGCCTAAAAGAGTAAAATTCAGGAGAGCGCAGAGAGGGCGCATGACAGGTAAAGCTACACGCGGTGCAGCAGTTGCTTTCGGTGATTTTGGACTAAAAGCCCTTGAACCCGAATGGATAACTAGCCGCCAGATAGAAGCATGCAGGGTGGCTCTTTCAAGAAAAATGAAAAGGGACGGTAAAGTCTGGATCAGAATCTTCCCGGATAAGCCGGTTTCAAAGAAGCCTCTCGAGACCCGTATGGGTAAAGGAAAAGGCGCACCGGAATTCTGGGTGGCAGTTGTAAAGCCCGGAAGAATCTTATTCGAGGTTTCCGGTGTTACACGCGAAGTTGCTACTGAAGCTTTAACGCTCTGCGCGCATAAGCTTCCAATTAAAACCAAAATTGTCACAAGACCAGATTACGAGAATTAATCGGAACAGAAATGAAAATTACAGAAATAAGAGAATTAACTACTGACGAAATAGTAAAAAGAATAGCTGAGGAGGAAAACACTTTAACAGACCTCAGGTTTTCTCTTGCGTTGAAGCAGTTGGATAATACCGCGAAAGTAACTAACAGCCGTAAAACAATTGCCAGGCTTAAAACTGAACTGAATGCCCGCAAGGCAGCGGCCCTGAAATCAGGCGCGGCGGTAAAGTAAGGAGAACAGATAATGAGTGAAACAAGCACAAAAAGACCTCTCAGAAAAACCAGGATTGGTTTAGTTGTAAGCAACAAAATGGATAAAACTATCTCTGTAACCATAGAGAGAAAAGTTGCTCATCCGGTTTATAAAAAATATTTTAAGAAGACCACCAAACTTATGGCGCACGATGAAAAAAATGAATGCAGCATCGGTGACAAAGTTAAGATAATGGAAACAAGGCCCCTCAGTAAGAAAAAAAGATGGAGACTTGTTGAAATTGTTGAGAAGGTTAAGTAGTATTATTCCAGGAGATTCAAAATGATTCAAGAAGAAACTAATCTTACAGTAGCGGACAACTCGGGTGCGAAGAGAGTAAGGTGCATCCGTGTTCTCGGAGGAAGCGGCAGAAAATATGCTTCTCTCGGTGATCTTATAGTGGTATCCGTAAAAGCCGCGCTGCCAAACGGTGCCGTAAAAAAGGGTGAAGTATCCAGGGCGGTTATCGTCCGGACCAAAAAAGAAGTAAGAAGAAAAGATGGCTCTTACATCCGTTTTGATGAGAATGCAGCCGTATTGATTAACAACCAGAACGAACCTAAAGGTACACGTATCTTCGGGCCCGTTGCACGCGAACTGAGAGAAAAACAGTTTATGAAAATTGTCTCTTTAGCGCCAGAAGTATTATAAGGAATTTGCCGTGAAACTCAGAATTAAAAAAGATGATTTTGTACAGGTTATTTCCGGAAACGACAAAGGGAAAACCGGTAAAGTATTAAAAGTGTTTCCAAAAGAAGGCCGTCTCATTATTGAGGGCGTTAATATTAGAAAACGCCATACGAAGCCTTCTCAGAAAAGTACACAGGGCGGAATTATTGAAAAGGAAATGTCAATAAACGCTTCTAACGTTATGATCCTTGATCCCAAGACGAGTGAGCCTACCAGGATCGGATCGAAAATTATTCTCGATGAGAAGACAAATAAAAAGAAAATCACAAGAATCAGCCGTAAAACCGGTGAAATGTTCCCTATAACTAAATAAGTTTTTAAGGTATTAGTTTACAATGGCATCAAAACAGGACAGAAAAGATAAGACTGAACAGAAGAGCAAGAAAGGCCAGGAGGGCGGAAAATCAGCCCCTGCAGCCGAAGAGAAAAAGGAAAGGGTCCCTTGCCGGTTACAGTTAATTTACAAGAAGGATATTGTTCCCTCTTTGATGAAGAAATTCGATTACAAGAGCGTAATGGAAGTTCCGAAACTGGTAAAGGTCACCATCAACTTTGGTGTCGGTGACGCAGTATCGGATCCTAAACTGCTCGAAGAAGCAATAAAAGATCTGGAAGCGATTACAGGTCAGAAACCCAGCGTAAGAAAATCGAAGAAAGCGATCTCAAATTTCAAACTTCGCCAGGGAATAAATATCGGCGCTATGGTTACACTGCGCAAAGAAAATATGTATGAGTTCCTTGACAGGTTCATTAATATCGCACTTCCGCGTGTACGCGATTTCCGCGGTTTATCGGATAAGTCATTCGACGGACGCGGTAATTATACCATCGGTATTAAAGAGCAGATCATTTTCCCTGAGATTAATGTTGATAAGGTGGTTAAGATACTTGGTATGGATATATCATTTGTGACTACCGCAAAGACAGACAACGAAGCGTTTGAATTATTCACCGCTTTTGGTTTCCCATTTCGTAAAAAAGAAGTCAGAGCTTAATAAGGAGTTTTAATGGCAAGAAAAAGTTTATTTGCCCGAGAAGAAAAAAGAAAAAGACTGGTCGAAAAATATAAGAAGATCCGCGCTGAATTAAAGGAGAAGGGTGACTATGATGCTTTACAGCAGTTACCAAGGAACTCTGCTCCCATCAGACTGCATAACAGGTGCCAGTCAACCGGAAGGGCGCGTGCCTTCTATCGCAAGTTTGGAGTTTCCAGGCTGGTGTTCAGGGAGAAAGCGCTGAACGGCGAGATCCCAGGAATTAAAAAGGCTAGTTGGTAATAGGAGTATAATATGAATGTAACAGATCCGATTGCAGATCTTTTAACGAGAGTTAGAAACGCTGTAAAAGCAAACAAGAGAAAAGTTGATGTACCCTGCTCGAACCTGAAAAAGGGAATGGTAGAGATACTTAAGCAGCAGAAATTCATTAATGACTACGCGATTGTGGAAGATAATAAACAGAACGTCATCAGGATATTGTTGAAGTATTCCGGAGGAAATTCTGCGATAACCGGTCTCAGAAGAGTTAGCAGGCCCGGTTTAAGACAATATGCAAATGCTGAGGCTTTACCGCGTGTTTACAACGGTTACGGTATTGCAATAATTTCAACATCTAAAGGATTAATGACAGATAAACAAGCCCGCATTTCTTCAATCGGCGGTGAAGTTCTCTGTTATATCTGGTAAAAAATTTTATTTTGGAGTTTAACTGTGTCTAGAATTGGAAAAAAACCTGTTGTCGTCCCTAAAGGTGTAACTGTTACCCTTAGCGGAAATGAAATTAAGGTTAAAGGGCCGAAGGGTGAATTAGCTGCCGGGCTTCATCCGAATATTGAAATGAAGACTGAGAACGGCGAAGTGGTATTTGCCCGTCCGAATGATTTTAAGGAAAACAGATCTCTTCACGGTTTGATGAGAGCTCTTCTTCAGAATATGGTAGTAGGCGTTACCGAAGGTTATTCTAAAACCCTTGATATCGTTGGCGTGGGATACAAAGTTGAGCAGAAAGGCACTAACCTTCTGATGAACCTTGGATATTCACACCCGATATATTTTATCCCGCCGGCAGGAATCACTGTTCAGGCTACAACTCCTACACAGGTTGTAATCAGCGGTATTGACAAACAGCTGGTCGGACAGGTTGCCGCGAAGCTCCGCTCATTCAAGGAGCCGGAACCGTACAAGGGTAAAGGTATCAAGTACAGCACAGAACAGCTCAGAAGAAAAGCCGGTAAGACCGCAGGTAAATAGTTTTAGGAGTAAGGTAATATGATTAAAAGAAAATCAAATAATCGCTTAAGAGCAAAAACTAAGATCAGGAAAACCATCTCTGGTACATCCGCCAAGCCGCGTTTGAGTGTGTACAGGAGCCTGAATCATGTCTACGCGCAGTTGGTTGATGATACAAACCAGAAAACTCTTCTGACCGTTTCCACTCTCTCCAAAGAGTTAAACGAGAAGGTTAAAGAGTTGAAGGGCAAAGTATCCAAAAGTAAAGTTGTCGGAAGCCTGCTCGCTGAGCGCGCTCTTGGTATGGATATTAAAGAAGTTGTATTCGACCGTAATGGTTACAGATATCACGGCAGGATCAAATCCTTAGCCGACGGTGCAAGAGAAAAAGGTTTAAAGTTTTAAATAAGTACTGCCGGGTCGTCTAATGGCAGGACAGCGGCCTTTGGAGCCGTATGTGGAGGTTCGAGTCCTCCCCCGGCAGCCAAAGCAATATTGTAAAGTTTATAATAGGAATTCATCGGAGTTAAAATTTGAAAAAATTTGCTAATATAAAGTCAGTGGAAGCACAGGACTTAAAGGAAAAAGTAGTTCACATTAACCGTGTAGCAAAAGTGGTTAAGGGTGGAAGAAGGTTTGGTTTCAACGCTATAGTTGTTGTGGGTAACGGCCAGGGTATAGTTGGCGTAGGGCTCGGCAAAGCGAATGAAGTAACCGATGCAATTCAGAAAGGCATCGATGATGCCAAGAAAAATCTGGTAAAAGTAACTGTATTCAAAAACACCATTCCGCACGAGATCATTGGAAAATTCGGCGCGGGTAAAGTGCTTCTGAAACCGGCTTCACCCGGTACCGGTCTTATTGCCGGCGGCGGAGTGCGCGCGGTCCTCGAAGCAGCAGGAATCCAGGATATATTAACTAAGTCATTAGGCTCAAGCAATCCTCACAATCAGGTAAAGGCAACCCTGTCGGGTCTTCTTCATCTGATTGATGCAAGGAGCATGGCCCGTAAAAGAGGGATGACAGTTACAGAACTGTTTAACAGCTAATAGAAGGGTATTCAGATGTCAGCAAAAATTAAAATTACACAAGTCAGAAGTATAATTGACAGAACAGAAACACAGAAGCGTACTATTAAAGCGCTGGGATTAGGCCGCCCGAGTTATTCGGTTACCCATAACGATACTCCGCAGATTCGCGGTATGATTAAAAAAGTACAGCATTTAATTAAAATTGAAGAAGTGAAAGAGTAAACAGGTAGGATAATGGATCTCTTAAGTAATCTTAAATACGCTGAAGGCTCAAAGAAAAAGAGAAAAAGAGTCGGAAGAGGCGAGGGCTCAGGCCACGGTGGATATTCGACCAGAGGTATGAACGGTCAGAACTCCCGCTCAGGAGCTAAATTCAGAGCGTGGTTTGAAGGCGGTCAGATGCCTTTGCAGCGTCGTATACCTAAAGTCGGCTTCAATAGCCCTTTCAAGGTTGTATATCAGGTAGTTAATCTTTCTCAGTTACAGAAGTTTGTTGAAAAAAATCCTGTTGAAGGTACAATCGACGCGAAAGTGCTTTACAAGGGTGGTTTGATTTCATACGCTTTGCGTCCATATAAAATTCTGGGCGACGGAGGATTGACTGCTAAAATAAATATCGTTGCCCACGGTTTCAGCAAAAAAGCTGAAGAGAAAATTATCGCGGCGGGCGGAACAATTAACAAGCTAAGTTAAGTAAATGTCCAGATTAACCGAATCATTTAGAAACATCTTTAAAATTCACGAGCTGAGGCAGAGAATAATCTATACTCTGTCATTGCTGATAATTGTCAGGATCGGCGCGCACATAACGCTGCCGGGTATTGACGCGGCTCTTCTGAGCCAGGCAATGCAGAATCAGACCTCTGATAATCTCTTTGGATTGTACGATCTCTTCGTGGGAGGTGCATTCTCCAACGCTGCGATCTTCGCGCTCGGAATTATGCCCTATATCAGTTCATCGATCATTATCCAGTTGATGGGCGCGGTTGTTCCTTACTTCCAAAAGCTGCAGCAGGAAGGTGAAGAAGGCCGTAAAAAAATCACTCAGCTGACAAGGTACGGTACGGTTCTCATTTCCGCTATGCAGGCATGGGGTGTGACGATCAGGTTGAATAATATGGATTTCCAGGGACTCCCGATCATTCCGGTTGAAGCTCAGGGAATTTTTTGGACTTTCTCAACTATAATTATTCTTACCGCCGGCACAGTCTTTATGATGTGGATGGGCGAGCAGATTACCGAGAAGGGTATCGGTAACGGTATCTCAATGATAATTTTTATCGGAATCATTGACAGGTTCCCTTATGCCATCCTTGACGAATATCAGATGATTGCAACCGGGCAGAGAGGGCTTATCATTGAAATTATTCTTCTCGCTTTCATGGTTCTTATCATTGCAGGTGTTGTTCTAGTAACACAGGGAACCAGAAGGATCCCGGTTCAGTACGCGAAAAGAGTTGTGGGAAGAAAAGTATACGGCGGCGTTACGCAATATATTCCTTTAAGAGTTAATACAGCGGGTGTTATGCCGATAATTTTCGCGCAGTCAATTATGTTTATTCCTAATACTGTGCTTTCGTTTTTCCCTGACAGTGAATTCTTGCAGAACCTTGCCGGTTATTTTGTTTACACTTCGCCGGTTTATTCGTTCCTGTACGCGCTGATGATTGTGTTCTTTACTTATTTCTATACGGCTATAGCTTTCAATCCTAAAGAAGTCGCGGATACGATGAAGAAACAGGGTGGTTTTGTTCCCGGTATCAGGCCCGGCAAGGCAACCTCTGAATTTATTGATAATATACTTACAAAGATTACCTTGCCCGGATCAATTTTCCTGGCATTGATTGCGATTCTTCCGGCGTTTGTTTCCGGATTCGGAGTGACGGGAAGATTCGCTCAGTTTTTCGGCGGAACAAGTTTGCTGATTATTGTTGGTGTGGCTCTTGATACTCTTCAGCAGATCGAATCACACCTGCTTATGCGTCATTATGACGGATTCATGAAATCCGGAAAAATAAAAGGCCGCCGCTGATTTAGTGATCTTAATTAAGACAAAAAACGAGATCGACCATATCAGGGAGAGTTGTAAGATCGTAGCTGAAGTCTTGCAGATTCTTAAAAAAAATGCAGCTGAAGGGGTAACAACAATTGAATTGGATAAACTGGCTGAAGATCATATACTCAGCAGAGGAGGCAAGCCGGCATTTAAGGGTTACCGGCAGTATAATACACCGCCTTTCCCCGGTTCGATCTGTGCGTCAATAGACGATGAGGTTGTTCACGGTATACCGGGACAGCGAAAACTGAAAAACGGACAGATTATATCATTAGATGTTGGGGTGTTAAAGAACGGTTTCTACGGTGACGCCGCACTGACAGTGGCGATAGGTGAAATTAACGAAGATAAAGCCGAGCTTATGAAAGCCACTGAAGAATCTCTCTATATCGGAATTGAACAGGCGGTTGCAGGAAACAGGGTTCACGACATTTCGAATGCTGTACAGGTTCATTGTGAGAGCAGAGGCTTCTCCATCGTACGTGACCTAAGCGGGCACGGAGTCGGAAAGCACCTGCACGAAGATCCTTCAATACCGAATTTCGGAAAGAAGGGAACCGGAGCAAGGCTTAAAAACGGAATGACCCTGGCGATTGAACCGATGGTGAATTTAGGAAAATACGAAGTGAAAGTAGCGTACGATGGCTGGACGATCGTGACAAAAGACGGAAAGCCGAGCGCGCATTTTGAACATACAATATTAATTAACGATAATAAACCGGAAATACTAACAGTTTGTTAACAAATGAGTAAGCAAGGACCTATAAAAATAGACGGTATTGTCACCGAGACTCTGCCCAATGCTCACTTTAAAGTGAAGCTTGATAACGGGCACGAGATTCTTGCTCATATTTCCGGGAAAATGAGAATGCATTTTATTAAAATACTGGTTGGTGATAAAGTTTCCCTGGAAATTTCACCCTACGACCTCACAAAGGGCCGTATAACCTACAGATATAAATAAGGATGTAAGATGAAAGTAAAAGCATCAGTGAAAAAGATCTGCGAAAACTGCAAGATCATTAAAAGAAAAGGTGTTGTAAGGGTTATTTGCGAAAAGAATCCTAAACACAAGCAACGTCAAGGATAATAAAAGGAGTATTTGATTGGCACGTATAGCCGGTGTAGATTTACCCAAAAACAAAAAAGTTTATTACGGTCTTCAGTATATCTTTGGTATCGGGAAGCAGTACGCAACCGAGATACTTGAGAAATCCAAAGTAGATCCTAATAAGAGAGTTTCAGCCTTAACAGAGGATGAAGTAGCTGCAATTCGTACTGTGATCCAGGCGGATTACAAAGTTGAAGGCGCGCTTCGTTCCGAGGTTCAGCTTAATATAAAGCGCCTTATGGATATCGGCGCATACCGCGGTGTGCGTCATAGAAAAGGTTTACCAACGAGAGGTCAGAGGACACGCACGAATTCCCGTACCCGCAAAGGTAAACGTAAGACAGTAGCCGGTAAGAAAAAAGTAGCCGCTAAGAAATAATTTAATATTTAGGAGTATAGATCTTGGCAAAAGCCGCAAAAAAAGTTAAAAAGAAAAGCGTTGTAGATAGTAACGGTGTCGCGCACGTAAAAGCGACATTCAATAACGTACACGTTATACTTACTGATATCTATGGTAATACAATCTCCTGGTCAACTGCCGGCAGGAATTCTTTCAAGGGTTCTAAAAAGAATACGCCGTTTGCCGCGCAGGTAACGGCTGAGGCCGCTGCCAAGGAAGCTTATGACCTCGGGCTCAGAAAAGTTGAAGTCAGAGTGAAAGGCCCCGGTTCGGGAAGGGAATCTGCTATCCGTGCTTTAACTACAGTGGGTCTGGAAATATCCTCTATTAAGGATGTTACCCCGATACCACACAACGGCTGCAGGCCCCCAAAGAGAAGAAGAGTATAATAAGAGCGGAGATAAATCAGAATGGCAAGATATACAGGTTCTGTGTGTAAGTTATGCAGAAGAGAAAAACAAAAACTATTTTTAAAAGGACAGAAATGCCTCTCGGAAAAATGTCCCATCGAAAAAAGGAACTATCCTCCGGGCCAGCACGGCTCATCCCGCAGGTCCAAGATTTCTGAATACGGTGTTCAGTTAAGAGAGAAGCAGAAGATCAAAAGGATCTATGGAGTACTTGAAACACAATTCCATAACTCCTTTGAGAAAGCTTCAAGGCAGAAGGGTATCACAGGAGATAACCTTGTTAAGCTGCTCGAAAGAAGGCTTGATAATGTTGTTTACAGGCTCGGCTTTGCTCCTTCACGCAAGTCAGCACGCCAGCTTGTAAGGCACAGACATATAATTGTGAATGAAATTCTTGTGGACATTCCTTCATACATTGTTGTCCCCGGCGACGTGATCAAAGTTAAAGAAAAAAGCAAGAAGCTGGAATCAATCCATAATTCTCTCAAGAGAACGAAGGATACACAGTTCTCATGGCTCCAGGTTGATAAGGCCGCTCTCAGCGGTACTTTCGTCCAGGTTCCTGAGCGCACGGAAATACCTCTCAATGCTAACGAGCAGTTAGTCGTTGAATTGTACTCCAAGTAACATTTTTAGAATTATAACAGGTAAAGTAAATGAATTCATCCAACTTAAAAATGCCCGAAGCAGTTGTATTAGACGAGAGTTCCTATTCTAATACATACGGGAAGTTTGTACTTCAGCCTCTGGAGCGGGGATATGGTGTTACTTTAGGAAACTCACTCAGAAGAGTACTTCTTTCTTCGCTCGGCGGCGCTGCAATTACAGCGGTTAAATTCAGCGATGTTCTTCACGAGTTCACTTCAATCCCGGGGGTTGTTGAGGATGTAACAGAGATCATTCTGAATCTTAAACAAGTCCGTCTGAAGCTTCTCAGCAAGAAGCCCGTTAAGGTTGATCTGACATTTAGCGGCGAGTGTGTATTTACTGCAGCGGATATCCAGAATCAGAGTAATGACATCGAGATTCTTAATCCGGATCTTCATATCGCAACCATTAATAAAGGTGCGAAATTTGATGTGGAATTAAGGTTCGGACGCGGACGCGGTTATGTGCCCGCGGTTGAGAATAAACAACCGGATTTCACAATTGGTGTGATTCCTATTGATTCTATCTATACACCGATAAAGAATGTAAAATACGATGTTGAAAACGTTCGTATAGGTGACAGGAATGATTTCGAAAAATTATCCGTTGAAATATTAACCGACGGATCAATTACTCCGGATGATGCCCTAACACAGTCAGCCAAGATTCTGAAGGATCACCTTCAGTTATTCATCAACCTCGACCTCGACGGTCAGGAAGAAGGCGGCTCCGAACAAAAAGTTGATACTGAAAAAGAAAGAATCAGGAAAATTCTTAATACCGGCGTTGATGATCTTGAACTAAGCGTCAGGTCGCATAACTGCCTTAAAGCAGCAAATATCAAAACGATCGCCGACCTTGTTAAGAAAGACGAATCCGAGATGTTGAAGTTCAGAAATTTTGGAAGAAAGTCTCTTGCCGAATTGATGGAAATCGTAGAAACACTCGGCCTTCAGTTCGGAATGGACATAGAAAAGTACTTAAAAGAAGAACCAGAAAATAATTAATTTGTGCAGAGATTAGAAAATGAGACATCAGGTAAAAGGCAGAAAATTAAAAAGGACAGCAACACACAGAGACGCGCTTCTCAGGAATCTTGCTATGTCCCTAATTCTTCACAAGAGAATTAAAACCACCGTGGCAAAAGCGAAAGAACTCAGGACCTTCGTTGAGCCCCTTATAACCAAAGCCCGCAAAGGCGATCTTAACAGTAAACGCTTGGTTATGAGCGTTTTAAGAAATAAAGATGCCGGCAAGGTGCTTTTTGGCGAAGTAATTGAAAAGATCGGCGAAAGAAAAGGCGGTTATACCAGAGTAATAAAACTCGGAAACAGGCTTGGTGATGCTGCTGAAGTAGCGGTAGTTGAACTGGTGGACTTTAATGCCGTAATTAACGAAGCTGCTTCCTCAAAGAAAGAAGAAAAGGCTCAGAAAAAAGAGGAAAAGAAAGCCAAGAAAGCGGCTGAACAGAAAGCTCTTCCTCCCGAAAGTAAGTAAATATTTCAATAAATATTTATATTTTAAGAGTAACCCTTATCGGTTACTCTTTTTTTTTGCATGAAAATCGAACTATTTAAAACCGTTTTTACACTGAAAGACCTTCCCCCGCCTGGCAAGCAGGAACTGGTGCTATGCGGCAGGTCGAATGTAGGCAAGTCCTCATTCATAAATTCACTCTTCAGAGTGAAGGGCCTGGCGAAAGTCAGTGCAACACCAGGGAAGACCAGGTCACTCAATTTCTATTCTCTGGAAGGGAAGGACTATATCGTAGACCTCCCCGGTTATGGTTACGCCAAAGCCTCAGCCGAAGAAAGGGCATCGTGGAACAAACTTATCCTCGGTTATCTAGGCGCCGGAAGAGATATCCGCGCGGTGATAATGATCGTGGACAGCAGGCTTGAACCTCAGAAATCGGATCTGGAATTGTTTGACTTCTTTTCCGAAAGGGGCTATTCATCCATACTTATTCTTAATAAGTCCGATAAACTGAACCAGAAATCAAGGGCTGGTGCTGTAAAGAATTTTGCCTCCGCGTTCCCGGTTTTTAAGCAGAATGAAAGCATGTTTTTTTACTCGTCAGTCAACGGGGAAGGGCGTGATTCCGTGCTAAAAGCCATAAAAATAATCCTGAAATAATGCATTATCTTAGTTATATTGCAATATTAAATTGAAAAAATTTTTGTGACAATACCAGGCTCAGATACAAATTTTCGTTTTAGTGATATTCTCTACTATATAGTGCTTCCCATACTCATCGGGCTGATATTTTTCGTTGAAGATACTGTCTTTAAAATATCTGCAATAGTGCTCGCGGTGGTCTATTCGGGTTTTATTATTAATAATTTCCTGAACCGGAGGAAACACACCAGGTTCGAAGTTGATGAAAAGGTGGTTCAGGAGGTTATGTCTCCGACTCTAAATGAGGAAACGATGGCAGAACCAAAAGCCCCCCGCCCTCTATCAGAAGTAGATGAGGGTTTCAGCGTTTTAAACCGTAACGCTAAACATTTCGGCGATATTATTGATGAATCTAATATTCTCATCGCGGGGAGCGTTAGAACACCTATCCGTCCGCCAGACTTAAAGAAGAAGTATGAAGAGATCGCGAATGAAGAATATCCTGAACACGTCCGCGAAAACGAACAGTTCCCATTTGTACTTGAGAAGATTCTGAGCGTTATTAAAGATGCTTACGAAGCTCATACTGCCATCTTTTTCTTTTATAACCGAAAAGAAAAAATGCTTGCGATTAAAAAGTATGTATCCAATTCAAAGGATATACTCGACATAAAATATGATCTTCTCGGAGGTATATTAACCAAGATTGTTACAGACGGTGAACCAGAGCTTTTGTCGGAGATTGTCCCGTCTTCTGAGACGGATAATATAATCTATTATAAAGCACCTCAGAAGATCAAGTGTTTTGTAGGTGTTCCTGTTTTTCATAAGAATAATCTGATTGGAATACTCGCGATTGATTCGCTGGTACAGGATCGTTATGGCATAGAGCATATTTATTCACTTGGCAAGTATGTAAGGCTTATCACGATCCTCATCTCGCTTTTTGAAGAAAAGTATACCGAATCCACGGCAAAAAGGAGGCTCTCCGGTTTTGTCAATTTTATTGACCCGATGCTGAGCTATAATTATGAAGCTGATATCGTAAACTCAATCGAACGGATCGTTCATAATTTTATTGAATTTAATGCATTCTCGCTTGTTTATTATCAGCCGGTACAGAAGAAATTTTTTACGCTTAAGGTTGTAAATAAAATATCTACGCTCGAATACATTCCCGAGAACTTTGAAGTTGAACTGAAAGACACACTTGTCGGGAAGTGTATTAACGCGGGTATCCCTCTTAAACTGTCCGACACATCAAATAATCAGTTCAAAAGGTTCGGCAAGAAAGAGAACGTAAAGTATGACGGCTCTTTCCTCGCTGTTCCGCTGATATTTAATAATATGACTTTTGGCGTGCTTTGTTTTGATCACGTGAAAAAGGGAGTCTATTCGCCTGATGACGTGAATTTTCTGAGAGGCGCTTCTAATCTCTTGGCGTTTTCGATATATTATTTGTCAACGACTGTACTGATAAAGAGCTTCATTTCAATTGACACGGTCACCAAACTGCTTAATAAAAAAACTTTCCGTGAAAGAGCGGTTGACGATCACGTCAGGGTATTAACACTTAAGATACCTGCCGCTCTGGCTCTTATCAAAATTGATGATCATCAGAATGATGAAACCCTGTTTGATGTAAACCCGGGATCAAAAATTGTTGAGACTGTCGCGGATGTACTCAGGGAGGAGATAAACCCTTTTATCACGGTCGGAATTACCGATGAGAACGAGTTCGGTGTTTTCATTTTTAATATGACTTCTTCCGACGCTCAGATCTGGGCTGATAAACTCAGGTTAAAGATTGCCCGTACACCTGTGCCGCTTGTTTCTAAGCAGATAACCACTACTGTATCAATCGGTGTAGCATCCGCGAATAAACCAAAGTTTGAAGAAGTGTTCAATAACGCCAGACAGGCATTATACAACGCTGTGAAGAATGGCGGAAACAAAGTTCGAAATGTAAATTAAGAGAAAGGTCCGTCTATAAATAATCTTGCATTAATCGTTCTGGATGGGGTTGGCGCCGGTGAATTGCCGGACGCGGGGCTTTACAATGATAGAGGCAGCGACACTCTCGGTAATATCGCCCGCGCGGTAGGGGGTATTGACCTGCCTAATCTTAAATCTCTGGGATTGGGAAATATAATTGATATTCCCGGAGTGCCCTATGTTTCCTTTCCTACCGCCGCTCACGGTAAAATGAAGGAACTATCGAAGGGGAAAGATTCCACGACTGGACATTGGGAACTAGCCGGGTTACCCGTTGAATTTGATTTCAGCTACTTCCCTGAAGGTTTCCCCACCAGTCTGATGATGACCTTTCTGAAGGAGACTGGCGTAAAGGGCTACCTCGGAAATATTGCCGCCTCTGGTACTGAGATAATTCAGACACTTGGTGATGAACACGTTAAAACAGGCTACCCGATTATTTATACTTCCGCTGACTCTGTTTTTCAGATCGCCGCTCACGAAGAAGTTATTCCTCTGAAAAGGCTGTATGAAATATGTACCATTACCCGGGAGAAAGTACTCACGGAGCCCTACAAAGTAGGCAGGGTGATTGCCCGTCCTTTCATTGGTGTCAAAGGCAATTACAAGCGTACTACTAACAGGCGTGATTTCTCAATGGATCCCCCGGATGATACGATCCTCGATATTCTTAAGGATAATGACATTACTACGATCTCTGTTGGTAAGGTTGATGACCTTTTCAATGGCAGAGGGATAATGATTAAAGAGCATACCAAGTCTAATCTTGAAGGATGCATAAAAATCCAGAATCTTCTTGGCAAACAAAAGAACAGTTTTATTTTTGCCAACCTGGTTGATTTTGATGTTTATTTTGGACACAGGAATGATGTTAAAGGCTTTGCGAACGCTTTAAAGGAATTTGACAGGTTCTTGCCGAAATTCCTCGAAAAACTCGATGAGACTGATGCTCTTATACTTACCGCGGATCACGGCAATGACCCTACAACACCAAGCACCGACCACAGCAGGGAATATGTTCCTGTTCTCTATTATCGCAAAGGGCATTTTGGGCGTGATATTGGGATAAGATCCTCTTTCGCGGATGTCGGGAAAACAATTGCAGATTTCTTCGGAGTTCAGAACTACCTTCACGGAACAAGTTTTTATAAATGATTGTACAATGGAAGTAAATGGGACTGAAGAGGGGAGAGGTGAAGCCGATAACCCTGAGAATAAGCCAGCCCGGAAAGAAGGAGCGGCTGCCTTGATCAGTCAGGTACAGAACATACCCGCTGAAATTGCAGAAAAATTTCTCAATGCCAAAGGAATTCTGGCTGGGTCAGGAATTGATGAAAGGTTCAGGGAATGGCAGAGAAAAAATCTGAATTCCTGATTGAGACGGACATTATTCTGGATTATCTAACGGGAAACGACTCGTCAGTTATTTCAGAGCTGATGACGGAAGGAACATGCTTTACATCCGTTTTTAATGTCAGTGAATTATACATGCATTGTCAGACGGAGACAGAACAGAATGCAGTCCGGGATGTGCTAAATGCCCTTCACATTCTTGGGATACCTGCCAGGTACGGATTATATACCGGCGAATACAGCGGTAAGTTCACCAATGTAAGGGATCAGCTTTTTTGCGTTCTTGCGGAGAAAGCAAATCTTACGATAGTAACAAAAGATTCGGAAAAGTACCGGGATACCGGATTAAATATTTATCAAAAAGTTTAACAGGAAAATAAATTGATCTTAGGCAGAATAATCGGTTCAGTGTGGGCTACTCGTAAAGATGACAGCCTCACAGGTTCAAAGCTCCTTATAGTAAAGCAGCTGGATCTCAAGCTGAATGAAAAGGAGAATTTTGTTGTAGCTGTTGACAGCGTCGGCGCAGGAGACGGTGAGGTGGTGCTTGTTGCTACGGGAAGCTCCGCCAGGCAGACTGCGATTACGAAAAACAAACCCGTTGACGCGGTAGTGATGGCGATTGTGGATAAATTAGACATCTCCTATCCCTCGAAAAGTTGAGAATTTCGCCTGAAATCGAATCATTCGGCGAATTTTTTATTCATTGTATCGTAACTATTTTAACTCTATTTTTGCAAACTATTTTCTGTAAGAAATTCTAATGTTTTTAGGACAAGTCATCGGTAATATCTGGGCTACAAAAAAATATGAAGCCCTGCATAGTTTTAAGATGATGTTCGTCCAGCCGCTGAACAGTGAGTTCGAGAAACTCGGTGAACCGATTGTTGCCATAGATACTGTTGGTTCGGGCCCGGGTGAATATATTTTATACATAACAGCCAGCGAGGCAGTAATTCCGCTGCCGGTGGATATGGCGCCGGTGGATGCTTCGATAGTCGCGGTTGTTGACTCAGTAAATATTGATAAATTAAGGAGAAATAATTAGTGAGAATCACTAAACAATATACGAACAGGGAAAGCCAGTCTCTTGACAAATATCTTCAGGAGATCGGAAAAGTCGACCTTCTAACTCCCGATCAGGAAATTGAACTGGCGATCAGGATAAAGAAAGGGGATCAGACTGCGCTGGACGCACTGACCAAGGCAAATCTCCGCTTTGTGGTCAGCGTTGCCAAGCAGTATCAGAACCAGGGGCTGTCGCTTGGTGATTTGATCAATGAAGGAAACCTCGGACTAATCAAGGCTGCAAAGCGATTTGATGAGACCAGAGGTTTTAAGTTCATCTCCTATGCAGTTTGGTGGATCAGACAGTCCATTCTTCAGGCTTTAGCTGAGCAGTCGAGAATAGTAAGGCTTCCACTTAACAGAGTTGGCGCGTTAAATAAAATCGGTAAAGCGTACAGTAACCTTGAACAGGAATACGAACGCGAACCGAGCGCACAGGAACTCGCGCACGAGCTCGATATGGATGAGAATGAAGTAGCCGATACTCTGAAAATCTCCGGACGTCACGTCTCTATGGACGCGCCTTTCGCGCAGGGTGAAGATAACAGGCTGCTTGATGTTCTTTCCAACGACCAGCAGCCATCACCGGATACAACACTGATGATCGAGTCGCTAAAGATGGAAATTGAACGCGCTCTTTCAACCCTGACCGAGAGAGAGGCTGAAGTTATAAGGCTTTACTTCGGACTGAATAAAGAGCATTCACTCACTCTTGAGGAGATTGGGGAGAGATTCAACCTGACCCGGGAGAGAGTGAGGCAAATCAAAGAGAAAGCGATCCGCAGGCTTCGCCACGCCTCCAGAAGTAAAAACCTGAGAGCCTACCTGGGATAGCCTGTTGAAATTTGTATGTGAAATATTTGGCGGGCTCAGATCAGGAGCCCGTTTTAATTTAGCTGCTCTTATTCTTTTATCCGCGCCGCTTTTTATCGCGCTTACCGGCTGCGCTCCCGTTACCTCAACCGCCCGCTACGGAGAAAAACCCAAAAGCGAACCCAGAAAAGAAACCGTAACAGAACGTTATAAATCCCCCGACACAACTACTGTAAAACCGTCATTCGAAAACCCGGACCTGATTGACGAAGAGTCCGATACAGAGGACTATATCCCCTCCTCACAACGTATAAAAATCGAACAGGTGCTCGCGCAGTATGATACTTTGAAAAAGTACAAGTTCAGTGATCCCGCTCAGGCAAATTTTCTGGACAATATATTTATGCAGATTATCAAATGGTATGAGACACCCTATAAGTATGGAGGCACCTCAACTAAGGGAATTGACTGTTCGGCATTTACACAGACGGTATACAAAAGCGCCTTCAATATTTCGCTTCTCAGGAGCGCCAGGGAACAATATACTCAGGGGACTGTGATTGATGATTTTGAAGATCTGGAACCGGGTGACCTGGTGTTTTTCAATACCCGCAGGCGTGTTCGCCCTGGGCACGTGGGCATTTATATTGGTGACCGTTTATTTGCTCACGCAAGTACGAAACTTGGTGTAACGGTCAGTTCTCTTGATGAGAATTATTACAATTCACGCTATATGGGTGCCAGAAGGGTCTTCGATCTCGCCACTGGTCAGCGCACCGGAAACTAGCTGGCCACAACTGTAACACAGGTTCCCACGGAGCGGGAGAGCTATTTACCTGTGAGCGGTATATCTTAGCACGACTCTAAAAAAACACTCCTACTTTCTAAAGCAAATTTGAGTAAATTAAACCCTAATCGTGCAATAGGGAAAAGATTTTCTTCATAAGTCTTTATTTGAAACCAACTTAACAGAAGAACTATTTCTGCATTTTCTGATGCAATACATTAGAAAAATGTGTCTATAAGTTAATGTATTATAATCAGTTACACCTAAAAGTACTTTTTTAATTTTTCTAATGCAAGATTAGGGTTAAAACGTCATTGATAACATCCGAAATAATGATTAATTTCCTTGTGAGGATTTTATGGATATCAAATGATGCCAATATTTATGACAGGATCCTGGCCGGATAAGAATAACTTTTACACGCGGTATACTTTACCAAATTTCACTTGGAAAGAAAAGCTATTTTCCTATTTTGTTGCGGCAACAGCTATTGTTCATAGCGACGGGAGTATGATATATGTTTATATATAAAATCCCCTCCATACTTTTGACGGTTATACTTCTTCAAATAAATATCTTTCCTGCAAACCGGTATGTTATAGCCGGTAATCCGACTCCAATTCCCCCTTATACCAGTTGGGCAACTGCTTGTGATAGCATACAGAAGTGTATAGATATTTCAAATTCCGGAGACACGATCTTTGTTGGCGCCGGAGTATATAAAGAGAAAGTAGTATTAAAGCCGAGGCTTACGCTTATTGGTTCGGGAACAGACAGTTGTATCGTTGATATTTCTGTTTATCCTGAACCTCCCACCGGCGGGGACTATCATTATGCTTTTTCTGTAAAGGATTCTTGTACAATTAAAAATTTTTTCATAAAGGGTAAGTATGATGGAATGGATAATGGTTGGGTGGGTATAGGACGTCCTTCCTGGCCATGGCCAATGTTGAATGTGACTTATTTATTAGTTGAGAATAACCACTTTCATAAACTTGACGTAGCTGCCTCACTGAATCACGGAATATTCAGAAAGAACCTGGTGACCAATAGTCTAAATGGTATTTCGTGTAACCCGTTTCCCAGCGCCGGGATTATCATAGTGGATTCAAATCGCTTTAGTAATCTTGATTATGCATTATGCATAGGGGACGGATATGTAATTCTGAGGAATAATTTTATACACTTCCGCTCCGGAGGTGTGGTAACAGAAGTCTTTGAAGCGCATTTATACAGCAGAGTCTGGAACAATATCGCAATCAGAACTGACGGCAGGTTGTGTTATGAAACTTTTAACAGTAACGGTGATTTTATAAATAATGTTATCTTTCTAAAATCCAAGTCCGTGTTTAATCCAAAATCAGCTACTGACTTATTCGTAAACAATGTAGTAATAGGGGCAGACAGCGGTGTTACCATCTCAGGCAGCGCATCAATAGATAATATTAAATACAACAACTTCTGGAAGGTAGGAAAACGATACGCTAATTTTGCAATAATCAACGACTCCACGAACCTATCGGTTGACCCTATGTTTGTCAAAGAGCACATATCTTGGGATACAGCATTCGGAGATTACCACCTGCAGAAGTTTTCTCTACTGATCGACAAAGGCGACCCAACAATCCTGGATCCAGACGGAACAAGAAGCGATGTAGGTACTTACGGTGGGCCCCTGGGAGAGATATATGCTTACCGCGATTACGCTCCAAAACCTCCTGCCGGTATTATTCTTAGATATGACCCGAAATCAAAGATAGTTGAAGTAAAGTGGGAAAGAGCGACGGAGGCGGACTTCAGCAGGTACAATGTGTATAAGGATACTCTGTCCGGCTTTATTTCCGATAGCAGCAGAATTCTCCTCAGTACAATAGATACAAGCTTTTCAATGAGTTTAACTGGTTATCGAAAGATATTTTTTAATATCCGGGTGGTTGACAAGCAGGGAAATATCAGTGAACCGGGGACGGAGACAGGCATAGTACTTACGGACACACAGCCAGAAAAGATTGTAACGGAACAATATAAGTTATATCCCAATTATCCAAACCCTTTCTCTTTCAAAACAACAATAGGTTACTATGTCTGCAAGCAAAGCTTTATTAAGATAATGGTCTATGACATAAAAGGAGAAATGATAGGCTATTTAGAAAACAGTGAGAGGGGAAAAGGCTATTATGAAGCTGAATTTACGGGGGCGAAACCGGCAACAGAAGAATTTGGTACTGAAACAGATTTTGTCAGCGGGATGTATATCTATAAGATTTTTATTATTGATAGTGAAACCGGAATACCAGTCTTCAGCCAGACCAGGAAGATGATGAGAGTAAAATAATTGATCCTTTAATAATAAAGATCCTAAAAGCAGTAGGTCCCTGCATAACAATTAATAAAAAAAAGCGGAGTTTTTATGCTCCGCTTTTCAGTTTAGTTAATGGCTTGTTAACTGCAACCTGTGGTTGCGCCGCAGTTCAGGCACTTGAGACACGTTGCGTTTCGTACCATTTTGAAGCTGTGGCATTCGGGGCAAACGTCACCGGTGTAACCGTATTCACGTGCTTGTTTTACCTTCTGCTTCAGAGTAGCCGACTCAGCCGAGATTGCGAGCGGTTTCGCGCCGTTGTTCTCAACGGTGTCAACGCCAATGAACTGGTCTCCGCGCTGTTCCACAAACTTTTCGCTTACGATCTCCTCATCTTCAAAATCAGGTTCGAATTTTTTGCTTGTGGTTTTCGCGAGCAAGGCATCATCCTCATCCACGTGGGAGAGGTCTTTTCTGCCAAGATAATTTACAGCAAGCTCTCTGAATATGTAGTCAATTACGGAGGTTGCCATCTTAATCCGGGCGTTTCCTGTTACCACGCCGCTCGGATCGAATCTGGTGAACACGAAGGCATCAACAAATTCCTCAAGCGGGACTCCGTGCTGAAGCCCGAGTGAAATGGATATCGCGAACGTATTAAGAAGGCTTCTTACAGTAGCACCTTCACGGTGCATATCTATGAATATTTCTCCCAACTGTCCGTTGTCATACTCCCCGGTACGGATATAAACGGACTGTCCGTTTATCTTTGCTTTCTGAGTATAACCGTTTCTGCGGTCCGGTAAACGGCGGCGTTTGGCAATGTACCTGTGCACGATCCTCTCGGCAACTTTTACGATATCGTTCTTATCCCTCTCCTCAAGAATCGCTTCAAGTTCCTGCTCGGAAGTAGTATTAAGCGGCTGCGAGAGTTTGGAGCCGTCGCGATAGATCGCGTTAGCTTTTATTCCCAGGTGCCAGGAGAGCATATATGCGTCTTTCACATCTTCAACAGTAGCCTGGTTAGGGAGATTGATTGTCTTTGAAATAGCGCCTGAAATAAAAGGCTGTGCCGACGCCATCATTTTGATGTGTGCAGTCGGGCGGATAAACCGTGTTCCTTTCTTTCCGCATTTGTTAGCGCAGTCAAAAACGGGGTAATGCTCGTGCTTAAGATAAGGGGAATTTTCCACAGTCATAGTACCGCAGATAAAATCATTCGCGTGAGCGATCTCCTGTTTGGAGAAACCTAATCTCTTGAGCAGATCAAATTCGAAAGAATCAATTTCTTCATTTGTAAATCCGAGTTTTCCTGTAAGAATATCAACAGGAATTGTGAATTTATTAAACGCGAAGCCGATCTCGAAAACCTGCGGCATCATCTTATCAATATTGTTCAGCACATCTTCCGGAATGCCCTTCGCGATCAGGGATTCGAAATTAATATAAGGCGCTCCCTTGAGTGTACCGCTTCCTTTTGCATAACGGATGATGGATGTGATCTCATCATCGTTATAACCGAGATGCTGAAGCGCGGGAGGTATTGATTCGTTAATAATCTTAAAGTAACCGCCGCCGGCGAGTTTCTTGAATTTGACCAGTGCATAGTCCGGCTCAATACCTGTAGTATCGCAGTCCATCACAAGTCCGATTGTACCTGTGGGAGCAATAACTGTGACCTGTGCGTTCCTGAATCCGTATTTTTCACCGAGCTCAAGCGCTTCGTCGGAACATTTCTGCGCAGCTATGAGAAGATCCGTTGGGCAGTGCTCCGCATCCAGGCCGACCGGTTTGACGGTTAATCCCTGGTATTCGCTCGTAGGAGAATTATACGCGGCGAGACGGTGATTGCGGATGACGCGCAGCATATTATCCTTATTTGCTTCGTATTTAGGGAATGGGCCGAATTCCTTCGCCATTTCCGCGGAGGTTGAGTAGGAAGTCATATGCATTATTGCTGACACAGCGCCGCAAATCGCGAAGCCTTCAGGACTGTCATAAGGAATACCCTGAACCATCAGTAGGGAACCAAGATTCGCGAAACCGAGTCCGAGAGTTCTGTACTCATAACTGAGTTGAGCGATTTCACGGCTTGGGAATTGCGCCATCAGCACGCTGGTTTCAAGAATCATTGTCCAGATACGTGACGCGTGAATATATTTTTTTATCTCAAACTTGTTTTCAGCGTTATTGTAAAACTTTAAAAGGTTAAGGGATGCAAGATTGCACGCAGTGTCATCCAGGAACATATATTCACTGCAAGGATTCGAGGCGCGGATCTCCCCACCGGCCGGGCACGTATGCCACTCGTTGATGGTGGAGTGAAACTGAATTCCGGGATCTGCAGAAGTCCAGGCAGCATAAGCAATATCTTCCCAGAGATCCTTTGCCTTAATTGTCTTTACCGGTTTGGGAGCCCTGTTTTCCTTTTTTGCCCTTCTTTTTTCAGTACGGTTATAAAGGAACCAGTCTCCACCGGACTCAACTGCATTCATAAACTCATTTGTAACCCGGATTGAGTTATTGGAGTTTTGTCCTGAAACAGTAGCGTAAGCCTCAGAAGTCCATTCAGAATCGTAAATCGGGAATTCGATCGATTTATATCCGAGCCTTGCAAGCTGGATGACCCTGTCGATGTAATTCTGGGAGATGAGCGCCTTGCGCGCCTGAATAATTGCTTTCTGAAGTTTCAGGTTTGAACGGGGATTGAACCTGTCATTTTCAGGATGTTCCGCGTAACAGGCTTTCATTATCTCATTCAGGTGATGATTATTCAGTTTGGAACCGGTAACGAGTGATGCGACTTTTTGTTCTTCAATAACTTTCCAGTTGATGAAGGCTTCGATATCAGGGTGGTCGAGATCGAGGCAAACCATTTTGGCTGCGCGCCGTGTAGTGCCGCCGGATTTGATCGCACCGGCTGATCTGTCGCCGATCCTCAGGAACGACATAAGCCCGGAAGATTTACCGCCACCGCTTAAACTTTCGTTTTCGCCTCGAATATCGGAAAAGTTTGTGCCGGTGCCAGAACCATATTTAAAGAGGCGTGCTTCCCTTACCCAGAGATCCATAATACCGCCCTCATTAACGAGGTCGTCTGAAATTGACTGGATGAAACACGCATGAGGCTGCGGATGTGTGTAAGCATCGGAGGACTTGGTTAACTCACCAGACTGGTAATCAACATAATAATGCCCCTGTGAAGGGCCGGTAATTCCATAAGCCCAGTTCAGGCCGGTATTGAACCACTGAGGGCTGTTAGGTGCGGCCATCTGGTTAGTCAGCATATACACAGTTTCATCATAAAATGCCTGAGCATCTTCTTCAGAGGTGAAGTATTTTCCTTTCCACGCCCAGTAGGCCCAGCAACCTGCAAGACGGTGAAACACCTGACGTGAATCGTTTTCTCCCGAATAACGTTCTTCCGCAGGTAATTTTTCCAGTTTTTTCATATCAGGTTCAGAAGCCTGCAGCCACTCCGGCACTCCTTCTTCTTTAACCTTCTTCAAATGTTTTGGTATCCCGGCTTTTCTGAAATATTTCTGCGCGAGAATATCAACCGCGACCTGTGACCAGGTGGAAGGAACCATTACGTTTTGCATCGAAAAGATAACCGATCCGTCAGGATTTCTTATCTCTGATGAACGTGCTTCGAAGGTAAAATGCGAAAAAGGAGATTGTTGTTTTTGAGTAAAAAGTCTCTCAATCTTCATGTAAATTTAGTCTGAATTTAAAGTTTTTAGTGATTTATTTTCGTAAGTAAGTAAAACAATAATATAAACTAAAATAGTAGCATCAAAATTATTTTTAAAAAAAGTTTTTTTACCGTTTAACATTTTTTTTCTTATGTTCAAACCATTTTTCCGGTATCAGAAAAAAATTTTTTCTAAATTATTTGTTATTTATCAAAATTGTTTTATTAACGTATCAGAAAAGGAAAATGTGATGGAAAAAAAACAAAGCGGCAGCGGAAGAATAATCGCGGGGGTTCTAATAATAGCCCTGGGAACCTTGATTTTACTGGATAATCTTAATATCCTCCCATACGATGCCACAAGGCTGATATTCTCCTGGCCAATGATTATGGCGGTGATAGGAATTGTAAGCCTGATGTTCTCGGAAAATAAAACCGTCGGGATAGTGTTTACTGTTATTGGTGTTGTTTTCCTTATTCCCAGGATATATCCTGATGTAGATATCGATATGAGCATCATTATACCAATACTCATTATTTTCCTTGGTTTATACCTTGTTTTCAAAAGAAATTCGCCCGGGAAAAAAATACACACGTACTTTAAGCGGAATGAAATAACTGACAATGATACACTGGATGAACTTGTGGTTTTCGGAGGTTCTTCAAAGAGTATTCGGTCGGATAATTTCAAAGGGGGACAGGTAACAACAATTTTCGGAGGTGCAGAACTTGATCTGAAAAACTGCAAACTGGCAGAACCGAAAAGGCAGCTTGATATCGTGGCTATTTTCGGAGGAGTTGAGATCACAGTTCCTTCTGACTGGAGCGTTCATGTGGATGTTCTGCCCATATTCGGTGGATTTTCAAATAAAAAATACCAGGATAAGAACGAAGTTATCCCCGGTGAGCGAGTTTTGCAGGTAAAGGGGATAGTGATTTTCGGCGGAGGAGAGATAAAGTACAGATAGTCTGTTTCTAACTGGCGGCAGGTCCGGGTACTTAAATTACCGCTAATTAAGCCCGGCTGCCGTCTGTAAAAAAACCTTCCTCTTTCCCGGTATTTGAACTGATATTAAGCAGTATTTTTTTGGAACAATTCGTTTGTCCGAGCGTCAAAATAATGAATAACAAACAAAAACCTGAAATGCCCATTACACAGACAGTTTTTACTCTTGATGACGATTTTTCGCTTATCAATGCCTTTAATGACGGTGACCAGTCGGCCTTTTCCAGGCTTGTATCCAGGCATAAGGAAAAAGTCAGGAACCTGATCTACGCCACGCTAGGCGACGCGAGGAATGTTGAGGATATTTCCCAGGAAGTTTTTATAATTGTTTATCACAAGCTGCATACTTTCCGCTTCCAGTCCCGGTTTACCACCTGGCTTTACCGCATTACAATCAATAAATGTAAGGATCATCTCCGCAGGGTAAAATTGCGGAGTATCTTCACCTATCTTCACAGTGAAGATGCCGAGAAAGTTACCGTCAGTTCGTCAGAGAGTTTTGATATAAAGCAAGTAGTCCGTGAGGCTGTTAACAGGTTACCAGAAAAACTCCGTTACCCTCTCATCCTCAGAGATTTTGAAGGATGTAGCTATGAAGAGATAGCGGATGTTTTGGAGACGGAAATCGGCACTGTAAAATCAAGGATTTTCAGAGCACGTGAATTTCTAAAAAAAGACCTCGAACCATTGAAAAACGAACTATTATGAAAATTACGAATAAAATACTTGAAAATCTTTCAGCTTACCTCGATGGTGAGCTGACCCCGGAGGAAAGATTCGAGACAGAGGAACTGCTGAAATCTTCTCCGCAGATACAGGAAGAGTACCAGAAGATCAAATCATTGAAGGATGCTATTAATAATTTCAAACCTCTTCCTCCGGACGAGTACTTCGAGACTCGCCTTGCACCGAAACTTAAAACCGGATATAATTTTTTGGATAAGTACAGGATACCCAGGCCGGCGATTTTATTTGCCGGTGCGACGGTCATTCTGATGATATTACTTCAATCAGGCTCTGATTTCTTTGAAGAATGGTTCTCACAGGGAAAGAGCGGACTTGAGTCATTTTACTCAAAAAACCTGACTTCACTTCTGATGGCGGCTGATCTTACCAATGAGGATCTTTTTGATTTCGCTTTCAACAAGAACCTTCCTCTTGACGAAACTGGGAATAAGGTATTAGCGATCGGAACGGATGAGACAGGTAAGGAATTCCTCGAAGTTAAATACGCCGGGGCAGTGCAGCCGGGGTTAAAGCTGAATGATTTTTATCGCCAATTTAACCTTAACCAGGAACAGCAGAATAAAGTTGATTCGATACTCGACAGTTATTCAGACAGGCTTGCGTCAGTCGTACTAGTCAATGATAAGAATACGATAGCAGTAAATCCGGAACTCTGGAGGTACCACAGCAGGCTGCGTCAGGATCTCCTTGCATATGCGTCATCTGTCAACCGGGAAGCGGTAGTTACAGCGTTCGGAGGAGAATCGGAGTTTAATGATCTTATGCGCGAGCCTGAACCTATGCCTGTGCCTGTGATGCCGGCTTCTGCCGAAAATTACTATTTCATTACTCCCGATTCTATTTTCTTTTCCAGGGCGGTGGTAGATGAGAACAGAATTCAGAACGACATCGCCAGGATCAGAAAGAGAGTAAAATCCGTTTCTGAAGATGATAGAATCAGGTTAGACCTTTCTCCGGTTTTTTCTGAACAGGGTGAGTTAACCAAATCCGGAAGTATGCGTGTTATGATAAACGATAACTCCATCCGGGTGGTTATTCCGGAAAATATTTCACCGCTCGAAAAAAACCGTGATCTTGAGAAACTGGCGTCTAAGCTTGACAGTGCTTTCAAACAGCTTAAGAAAAAGAATATGGAGTTCAAATTTGATATGCCTCCGGTAGCAGGCAGTGAATTCCGTGTGAACGTAAGAACGGAAGGGAGGAGCGGGAGAGCTTCATACAGCTACGGTTATGACGCTCCTGATATGGTAATCATTAAAAAGGATTCCATAAAAAAAATAAAACCGCTTGATTCCGTTTTTATTTCAAAGCAATTCCGGGAAACGCATTTCCCGGATTCAATGTCCGTTGAGAAACTGCAAAAACTCGCGGACAGTCTATCGAAAAAATTTGGGAAGGACAGCCAGTGGTTCAATAATCAGCCTGATCTCGATCAGTTTTTCCGCGATAACTTTGCTGATACATCGAGGATTTTCAAAGATCGTTTACGCGAGGAGATGAGGCAGGAGTGGCTGCTCTTCCGTAAGGAGATGAACCGGCTGCGCGAAGAGATGAGGAGATTCCGGGAAGATTTAAATCCTCAGAAGAAAAAGCAAGAAGCGGAACCGATCGAAATACGTTATAATATCGAGACCTAGTTTCTGTTGACGTGCAGCTGATATCCCAATCGAGTGAATCTTTGTTTAAGACCGCATCTGCTGTAAAAGCCGGGGAGATAATCAAAACAGTTGCTTATTAAAGGGGGTACAGAATTTAGACCGGGCAACTGAAGTGCTGCGCGCTTCTTTTGCCCGGCATTTTTTTGTTTCGACTAACACCCTCCTCCCCGGAGGATTTCAGGTTATCCGCTAAAATCCTCAAAAAGCTGTTTTTCTCATCCTATAACTTTTCAATTTATCCCAGCAATATTCCGCTTATCACTAAAAGGGGCTAATTCAGCGAAAGTATGTATATTTTCCAGTCGAAAACCTCCCATCTAGGGAGAATTTTATAAATTATTAATATTGATAAATTGAAGTTCTCATTAGGTTCATATAGAATAATAGCCGGCACAAAGCTGCAGTATCTGATCGTACCGCTCCTTATATGGTTTTTTGTCAAATTGCTTGCACCGGTTAAAGAAGGCTGGCTCTATTATATTCTTGGGGATCTGGCAGGTGTTGCAGCAGGGTATATCATTTTTGTCTCAATGGGAAGAGTTAAACTACTTAAATCCTATACTCCCACTGCCAGGGTTATAAGTGTCGGGATCGCGGGATTGTTACTCATAATCGGCATCAATCTATATGATTTCATAATTTCAGGTAATGTTGCCAATTCTCCGTCTGAAATCCTTGAGGGATCAAGATTATATACACTCATTGATTTTATTTTCAGTATAGTTTTTCTGGTAATAGGCTCATTCATCCTTGTGATGCTTATGGAGTTGTATTATCTGAAATCCAGGCAGGCACGCCGCACTTACTTTAACGCGATGCTTGTTTTTATAACTCTATCGTGCCTGACGGCGTTTCTTAACAGGGCAGAATATGAATCATTAAAATTTATAAATCTTGCTTTCACTGTAAACGCGTTCATTCTTGTAAGTTTTAATTCATTCCGGATGGCGTGGATCGCGTTCCTTAATAAAGTCGAAAAGCAGCGGCTGATTCTTTATTCCATTTTGCTTGTGATTTTGTTCGGACTGCTGACTGACAGCATTCTCGAAACATCTTCCGCTACTGAATCAATGAAAGAGTTCTCAATGGCGCTGAAGTTTTACCTTATGTTTGGAGTGCTGTACGGACTAATCTTTTTCAGTATTTTATTTTTTACAGCACTGTTTCACCTTCCGACGGCTGAAGCAATCGACAGGAAGACAAAAGAATTTACATCGTTCCAGTACCTGAGCAAACTGATAAACCAGGTTCTCGATTTTAAGGAACTGAGTTTAACAATTACGGAACTTGCAACCCAGATCTCAGGTTCGGAAGCCGCGTGGCTTCTAATGCATAATGACCAGACGCTAACGCCCGTCGCGCCTAAGAATATCGGGTTCATCGAAGCCGATAAGTTCAGAAAAGAGCTTGAGGACGCGGGATGGAAAAGAGATAATGTTGAAATTAAATATTTGAGCCTGGCTGCTAATCCTTCTGAAACGAAATCAGGCGAGAGATATCAGCACGCGGTATCCGTGCCGCTCCGATCGCATAATAACGTAAATGCTACACTGGTAATTTTGAAAAAAGGGAGTTTTGGATTTGACCAGGAAGACAGGTCAGCTATCGAGACATTCTCAGATTACGCGTCGATCGCGCTGGAAAATTCAAGGCTTCTCCAGGAATCAATAGAGAAAGAACGCCTTGAGAAAGAACTCGATGTTGCACGTGAGATGCAAAGGCGCCTGATACCTGCGGAAATACCTAAGGTCACCGGGCTGGATATATCCGCTGTTTTTATTCCCGCGTTTGAAGTCGGTGGTGATTATTATGACTTTTTCGAAATGAGCAGCGGAAGGTTTGGTTTTGTTGTGGGGGATGTTTCGGGGAAAGGAATCTCCGCCGCGTTCATTATGGCGGAGCTTCGCGGCGTATTTGAATCTCTCAGCAGGCTGATAAACGATCCGAGAGAGATATTAATCAACGCGAATGATATACTCAGAAAATCGCTTGGAAGCAGCAGTTTCGTTACTGTGGCATTTGGTATTTATGACAGAGCACATTCAAAAGTGTATCTCGTCCGGGCAGGACACACTCCAATACTCTATGCAAATGGAAACGGAGTTGAAGACCTGCGCCCCGCGGGAATCGGGCTAGGCCTCAATTATTCTCATATATTCACCAATTCTCTTGAGACGATTGAACTGAACCTGAAAGATGACGATGTGCTGGTTGTCTTTACAGACGGAATTACAGAGGCAAAAAATTCGAAAATGGAAGACTTCGGGCTGCCAAGGCTGAAGGAGATCATATCGGACACGCGCGCTGAAAGCGCCCAGGAAATTACAAATAAGATCATTCACGATGTGACTGTGTACTCTGAGTCGAGTCCGCAGCACGACGATATAACACTATTAATTCTAAAAGTAAAAAATTTAAATAACCGGAGTAATTAGATGTCAGAATTTTTCACAAATTTAAAAGAGAACGGCACTGTAAATATAGTGGAGCTGGGAGGGTATCTCGATGCTCACACCGCGCCCCAGCTTGAAAATGTATTCTCGGATCTGATAAAGAGTAAGAGGTTCAATGTTGTGGTAAACTTTGAACAGCTGAACTATATCAGCAGCGCCGGTCTCGGTGTTTTTATGGCATTCATCGAAACGATGAGGGAGAACAGCGGGGATATAAAACTCGCCGCCATGAAACCGAATGTTTACAATATATTCGATCTTCTGGGCTTTCCGCTTCTCTACGAAATATTTAATTCAGAAAACGAAGCCATCGATAAATTTATAAAGCAATGAAATCTTAAAGCCGTGGAAAATACAAAACAAAAAACTTTCGAACTCAGCGTTAGGAGCACTACAGAAGAGCTCTCGGCGATCCGGGATTTCATAAGGCAGAGTATTTCTCCTGCAGGAATAACGGATGAAGCTATGGATAAAATCATCCTGGCCGTTGATGAAGCTTCTACGAATGTTGTAAAGCACGCATACCACTACGCGAAAGATAAAGAGATCAAAATTCAGCTTGAACTGAAATCCGAATCGTGCGTGGTAACCATAACCGATTTTGGCGATTCCTTTGATCCGAATGAAATCCCCCAGCCGAATATGAAGCAGTACCTGGAGGAAAAGAGGGTCGGCGGGCTGGGCCTTTATCTTATGCGCACACTTATGGATGAGGTGCAGTATACTTCGTATGACGGTAAATACAATAAATTAGTATTAATTAAAAAAATATCTGCCTGAGATGCCGCACTCTTCTGAAGATATCCGTATTAAAAGAAACCTGACCGCGCTGGTGGAATTCAGCCGTGCCGTCAACTCGAGCCTAAGTATGGACTTTACACTGAACAACCTTCTCCTTAGTTGTTTTGGAAAGTTCCTTACGACAAAAGGATTCGTGGCTATTAACTCAAACGGGTTTCTGACTCCGGTCGTACTTAAGGGTATTAACAAAGAAGAACTGGAAGCATTTCCAAAAATTCCGGCTGAGAATACCGATGATTCAAAAGCGATGATGAGGTCATTTGTAAAGGAGAACAATCTTAAATTATGTGAGCCGATAGTTTCTTCGAGGGGGCTGCTGGGCTGTATTGTGCTCGGGGAAAAAATAAATAAATCTGATTATACGGAAGACGAAGTTGATTTCTTACGCACTATCTTAGGCATTGCCGCGACATCAATTGAGAATTCATTGTTTGTTGATGAACTGCGCGGGTTGAACAGGGACCTTGACAAAAGGCTTAACAGGTTAAGTTCGCTGTTTGAACTGAGCAAAGAATTCGGCGCGTTAATTGAAGAAGAGAGGATAAGCAGGCTATTAGTCTATTCTCTTCTTGGCAATTTCCTGGTTTCATCGTACGCGATATGCTACCTTGAAGACAAAAAACTGAAAGTGATCGAATCAACCGTTCCGAAACAACCGGTCCTGGATTATCTCGGAACCATTAATCTTCAGTCTGTTACGAATCCCGTAAGCGGCGAAAACCTGACAGCATCTTTCGAGCCGCTCTCGAGGCTGAAAATTAATCTCATTATTCCGATGAAGTACCAGAATGAAACGCGGGGGTTGATTCTTCTGGGTAAGCGGATGAATCTCGCGGAGTATTCTGATGCGGATATCGAGTTTATTACCTCAGTAGGTAACCTTGCTATAATGTCTCTTGAAAACAGAAGACTGTTTAAGGAAGCCCTCGAAAAACAGCGGCTTGAAGAAGAACTGGAGATCGCGAAAGATATCCAGAGAAACCTGCTTCCGAAAAATCTCCCTCAGTTCGAAGAATATGATATCGCGGCAATGACAGTCCCCTCAAAGCAGGTGGGGGGAGACTACTACGATATAATATCCACTGCCGGAGAAGATGTTTATCTGGCGATTGCCGACGTTTCAGGGAAAGGCGTCCCTGCGTCTTTACTGATGGCAAACCTGCAGGCTTTTTTGAAATCCATTACCATACAGAACTTGGGCCTTTCAGACGCAACCGGGCTTTTGAATAATCTGGTAACAGAGAACACCTCCGAAGGACGTTTTATTACTTTCTTCTGGTGTAAACTTTTAAGGAACGAAAAGAAACTTATTTATGTCAACGCCGGACATAATCCTCCTTTACTTATTAGGAATAATAAACTGCAATATCTTGATAAGGGGGGAATGATATTCGGGGTAATGAAGACCTTTGTCCCCTACGCGGAGGAGATTATTGAGCTGCAATCCGGAGATCTGCTTGTGCTTTTCACAGACGGTGTAACCGAAGCGAAGAACCGCTTTGACAGGGAATTTACTGACGAGAAACTTGAAACGCTGATGCTCGGAGTCAAGGGCGAAATGAAGGCAGGCGAGATAATGAATATGATTAAGTCCGAAATTGATACATATGTTGAGGGCTTTCCTCAGTCGGACGATATTACAATGATCGTGGTGAAGGTAAAATAGATGAAGACCGTACGCGAATTTATGCTGCGCCACCAGGAAAGTATTCTGATTGTAGCCACAATCGTACTGGGATTTTTCGCCCTGATGGCTTTTATTGCCACTGTTACCTTCCACCGGACTTCAAATGACGAGTGCCTCTGGATCAATCAAAAATCTCCGGAAAGAGGGAAAATGCTCGTTATCACACAGATCAAGAAAGGAGGTGTCACTGACCAGGGGGGTATAAAGGACGGTGATATTCTGCTTAAGATCAACGGGAATGAACTCGAGAGTGACCTTCACGCGCAGGGAATACTTAACTCTATGAGAGAAGGCGACTCCGCGAGATATACTATCAGCCGGGGGGGAGTAATGATGGATAAGTACATCAAAATAAAAAAACTTGTTAATTATTATAACGTTAGCGTAACCCTGCTGGCTTTAATATGGCTGCTCGTAGGATTCGTGGTGAAAATGTCGAAACCTGACGGGCTTACTCAGAGACTGTTTTACAGGATCGGTGCAGGGTACTGCGTGAATGTATCCGTACTTTTGTTCAATCCGTTTGGTTCAACTCTGCCGACCACGTTCCTCGCCGGTATGTATGTGGTTTTATGGGTGTACGTTACAAATTTTATCCCGTCATTCATACTTCATTTCTTCTCGGTTTTCCCGACTGAATTTAAGTTCTCAAAGAAAAAGTATTTCCTGTTTCTTGTTTACGGCATACCATTTGTCTTAAGCACGATCGCGCTTGTCAGGGGATTTTTTACGTTCGCAGAAACCGGTATCATTGATTTTAGGACGCCATTTAATATTGTAATGAACGCCGGGCTTCCTTTTTCATACATAATCGCCTTGTTTTTCCTCATTCTGGGACTAAAATACAATAAAGACAAGAGCAGGAAAAAAGCGCTGGTGATAATCCTTGCCTCCTACATTTTAGGAACGCTTGGTATTGCATTTGTTACGATTGTCGCTCCCCGGATTGGCGACATTATATATAATACGCCGGAGTATTACACTCCGATAATACTTATGATCTTACTTCCGCTTTCATTCGGTTATTCAATTTTCCGATATAACCTTATGGATGTAAGCGACGTGGTAAAAAATACCGTCACTTATGGATTCGCGACCATTCTTCTGGCTGCGTTGTATCTTGGAGTGGTCTATGGATTGGGACAGGCAGTGGGAGGAGTAATGCCGGATGAATACAGGAATATCTCCGCGCTGGTCGCATTCATTCTCTTCGGCGTGATTTTCCAATCTTACAGGGAAAAGATTCAGGAATCATTAACCCGCAGGTTCTATCCCGAGCAGCACGAGGCAAGAAGGATTCTGATTGAATTCAGTAATAACCTTTCAAACATAATTGGATATAAAAACATTATCTCCAGCCTGGAGAGCGTGTTTATTTCGACTCTTAAAGTAAAGGTGTTTGGGATATGCCTGATGCAGCAGGAGAATTTCTGTAACTGTGAAAGTTCGACCGGTTTCAAATTTGGCTTCGACCGGATTGATTATCACGAGTCCAGCTTTCAGAATTTTGTGGCTGACAAGAAATTGAGAAAAGCGCAGATCGCAATTGAAGGCGCTGATTTTGACAGTGTATTCCCGAATTATGCAGCGAAGTTCAGGGAGAACGGGATATTCACCATAATCCCAATGATGTCAAATGATCAGCTCCTCGGGTTTCTACTTTTCGGACTTAAACGTTCCGGCTCTAAGTTTGGTGGGAGTGATCTTGATCTATTGGTCGCTGTATCAAACCAGACCTCAGCCGCAATTGAAAATGCAAGGCTGTACGCTGCTGAAGCTGACCGTATGAATATTGAAAAAGAACTCGAACTGGCAAGAAAAATTCAGCAAAGCCTGTTACCAAACAATTTCCCGAAGATTGAGGGACTGGAGATCTTCGGACAGATGCGTCCCGCCAAACAGGTCGGCGGTGATTATTTCGATGTAATACACCGTGACGGGAATAAACTTTATGTGATAGTCGGAGATGTTTCGGGGAAAGGATTAGCCGCGTCTTTGTATATGACAAAAATCCAGACAATGCTGCAGTTCGCGTGTGAGTCCGGTGAATCGCCCGTAAAGATTCTGACTGATATCAATCCCAAAATTTATCAGATGCTGGATAAACATTCGTTCATAACAATATCGCTCGGTTTATTTGATATGAACGAAAAAGTCCTGCATTACTGCCGTGCCGGACATTTACCGTTGATCGTTTCAGAAAACGGGCGTGCGTTTGAGGTGAAGGGAACGGGGATAGCACTGGGAATAGAACACGGTAAGATCTTCAATTCGGTAATCAATGAAGAAAAGATCGAGCTGAAAAGCGAACAGGTATTCCTTTTCTATTCGGACGGAATAACGGAAGCGATGAATTCAAGCCACGAAATGTTTGAAACAGAAAAATTGCTGAGTATAGTTCAGGAAAATAAAAAACTGCCTGCTAGCGAGATCACCGGGAAGATCATAGCAGAAGTGGATAATTTCAGGCACGGCTTCCAGCAGAATGACGATATGACGCTGGTGGCGGTGAAAGTGATTTAGAATTAAGAATTAAAAATTAAGAATTAAGAATTGATTCAAACTCCAACCTTTTTTCAAAGGAGACGCACTAAGTTGCCGAAGCGGGAGGTTGGGATGGGTTCTCGAATAAGATGTGCTAACAGAGCTTTTTCGAATAAGTCATATTAAGATTTATTACTCGAATAACAAACCTCGAACCAAAAGTGCATTTATTAATTAATGGCTTTCTTTTCAGCAATCCACAATTTCAACAAATCCCAAACTGCTTCTTTTGCCCCCTTCCTTTACTTTTTTTTCCTGGAACTATTTATTTCAAATTTGAATTACTTCCATTGTAACCCTCTGAGGTTCCAGTCTTCATTAATATTTGCCAATTAGCAAATATCTGAGGATTTCATAGGAAATATTCACGAATTTAGGGCGTGAATTTTGGGACTTCTCGGAGACATTAATTAAACTAAATTTGGAAACAAAATAAACGGAAAACGTTTCCGATGGAATAGGGCTTGTCCCTTTTCTTTTTACCTATCCGGAAACGATTTAAACGATAAATGTTTACAACGAAAAATGACAGAAGAAAAAGAGATACGAAACAGAATAATTACTATGGCCCAAGAGCTGTTTGTTCAGTACGGTTTTAGTAAATCAACGATGGAGGAAATAGCCGGGCAGCTCTCTATTAGCAAAAAAACGCTTTATAAGCACTTCCGGAATAAGGAAGAGATCCTACGCGAAGGTTTTAAGTTGATGAAGTGCGACATAGAAGGCCATATCGATTCGATTATTAACAATACTGAGATGGATTTTATGGAGAAGCTCAGTAAAATAATGCTGTTTGTTGCTGATAAAGTTAATCAGTTCAAAGGGCATTTTATGACTGATTTGCAGAGAAATCATCCTGAAATTTATTCCGAGATTCAGGAGTTCAGGAGGAAAAATACTTACGCGAAAATGTCACTCCTTATTAACGAGGGTGTAGAGAAAGGCGTATTTCGGGGAGATGTTGACAAAAACCTGCTGGTAATAATGTACACAAGCGCGATAAACGCAGTAATTAATCCGGATGTACTATCAAAACTCCCTTTATCGGGAGAAGCAGCCTACCGCTCAATCATTAGTGTGTTGTTCGAGGGTATGCTCACGGAACAAGGAAGAGAATTTTTTGATAACGAAAATTTTAACAGGAAAGAAGAATTAGCAAATGAAATCATTTTATAATTTTTTTGCAGTGGCACTGATTCTAGTGTCTTTGTTGCCCCGCTCAACTTATAGCCAGGATAAACTGATGCTCACTCTCGATAAAGCTGTCGAGACCGGGCTAGCGAATAACAAAAATCTGAAGATTGCCTACTACGGGCTGAAAGGGGCGGAGGCAAAACTAAATGAAACGGGAACTTCCCGGCTTCCTTCACTATCGGCATCGTTAGTTTACACACGCCTGAGTGAGGTAGATCCATTTATTCTCGCCACACCTTTTGGGACATTCGATATATCCCCATCAATTCTAAACAGCTACACATCTAAACTGACTCTCACTCAGCCTATTTTTACCGGCTTTAAGTTAAACAGCGCGATTAACCTCGCGGAAATCGGGGTTGAGAACGCGAAAGAAGACTTTAATAAAAATCGGGACGATGTGGTGCTGAATGTAAAATCAGCTTACTGGAATATGTATAAGGCAAAGCAATTTGCGGCACTGCTGGATGAGAATATACAGCAGATAAATGCAAGGCTTAAAGACGCTAAAAATCTGTTTGATCAGGGCCTTATTACAAGAAATGATGTGCTGAAGCTTGAGGTTCAGCTTTCTGATATTCTTTACCGGAAGACAGATGCTGATAATGCCGCGGAGCTAGCAAAGTTAGCGCTTAACAACGCAATGGGCCTGCCGCTTATAACTGAGACTGATATCACCGATAAAGCAGAGGTATCAGAAATGGCGAATATTAATCTAACCGACCTGATCAACACCGCAAAAACAAACCGGCCCGAGATAAAATCCGCAGGTTTAAGAATGAAAGCGGGCGAAACGAATATCACGATGGCCAAATCAGGGTGGTATCCGCAGGTTGCAGCGGTCGGTAACTATAATTACGCCAGGCCAAACCAGAGGATCTTTCCCACGAAGGATGAATTTAAAGGTACCTGGGATTTAAGCCTCTCTGTTAGTTTTAATATCTGGAACTGGATGGCGACTTCTTATCAAACCGAACAGGCTGAGGTGCAGTTAGAGCAGGCTAAGGATGGTTACAGGAGCGTTGAAGACCTTGTTGTACTTGATGTTACACAGAGTTACCTGGGACTTAAACAGGCTAACAATAAAGTAAAGATATCTGAACTCGGCGTGAAACAGGCCGCGGAAAATTACAGGCTTACAAGCGACCGTTTCAAGCAGGGATTAGTACTCAGTGCTGATGTAATTGACGCGGAAGTGGCGCTGCTTCAGGCAAAAACAAATTTAAATAACTCGACGGTTGATTATATGATATCACTCGCGAAACTTAACAGAGCAATCGGAAAACAATAACAGTAAACAGGAGAAAATGAAAATGTCAAAGCTAAAGTATTTTATAATCGCACTGGTAGTGATGGTTGGAATAGTGGCAATACTGATAAGTAACAAATCGAAGATGGAAGCGAAGTCTAAAGTCGCTACAAAACTCGTACATTATGTCTCGGTTGTGAAGGCTGAGAAATCTGAAATTAAGCAGGATCTTTCCCTGATCGGGACTTTCAGCGCTGTCAGGGATATTATGGTCCTCTCAGAAACACAGGGAAGAGTAACCAAAGTAAATATGGCCGTGGGTGAGTATAAATCCGCGGGAAGCGTGCTCGCTGAAGTGGATGATGAACTGAAGAGAGCGGCTTACAAATCGGCTGAAGCAAATTATGAAAAAACGAAGAAGGATTATGAGCGATTCCAGAAGCTTTTCGAGCAGAACTCAGCAACTGAAGCACAGCTTGAAAACGCGAAATTCACTTATGTAAATGCTGAGTCACAGTATATTGTAGCGAAGAAGCAGCTCGCGGATACAAAGATAACAACTCCTGTATCCGGAACTGTAACAATGAAAAATATCGAAGTTGGCACAATGCTTATGAACAACGGCGTGGTCGCCAATA
The DNA here is from genome assembly GCA_013360295.1 of Ignavibacteriaceae bacterium. GTDB lineage: Bacteria > Bacteroidota > Ignavibacteria > Ignavibacteriales > Ignavibacteriaceae > JABWCL01. Next base: position 63,289 of record JABWCL010000024.1, read on the forward strand.
TCATTGATATTTCGGGATTGAAGCTGAAAGTAAACGTGGCTGAGAACGAGGTGGTAAAAATAAAGAAGGGTGACCGAGCGAAGGTTTATTCTGATGTTTATCCGGGTGTAGAGTATACCGGCGTTGTTGAGTCCGTAAGTGATAAAGGAGACGAATCGCATACATACGCGGTCGAGATAAAGGTGCAGAATAATAATTCAGCCAGGCTGAAGGCCGGAATGTTCGGGCGCGTTGTATTCGATAACATCTCAAGCGGGGAATATCTGACAATTCCAAGGAGCGCCGTGCTCGGAAGCGTGAGAGATGCTTATGTGTACATTGCCGAAAACGGCAAAGTTAAAAAGCGTTTTATCGTAATAGGTAACGATACCGGTACGACTGTGTCTGTTATATCCGGACTTAAGGAAGGTGAGACTGTCGTGACGGCCGGTCAGAATACTCTCGAAGATGATGTAACGGTTGAAATAGTAAATTAATAAGGGCAGAAATGACAGTAACAGAATTATCAATAAAACGTCCGTCGCTGATAATAATTATATTTTCGGCGCTGATCGTACTGGGGCTTTTCAGCTACCACCAATTACAGTATGAACTACTCCCCAAATTCAACGCGCCTATACTTACGGTAATGACCGTGTATCCCGGCGCCTCACCTAATGAAGTGGAGACGGGAGTATCAAAACCGATTGAAGACGCGCTTTCCGGAATGGATAAGGTTTCCGCGATAAGATCAACCTCATCGGAAGGAGTCTCCTTCGTGATAGTTGAGCTTGTGCAGTCCGCGAAAGTTGATATCGCGCTTCAGGACGCGGTAAGAAAGATCAGCGAGGTAACACCAAGGCTCCCCTCGGGAGCTAAAGCGCCGTCAGTTTCGAAGATAGCGCTTGACGAGATACCCATATTAAGGCTCGGTGCCACGGCGAACCTTTCAACCCGTGAGTTCTATCAGTTTGTTACCGACCAGGTTAAACCTCAGATCTCCAAAATACCGGGAGTGGGACAAATAACACTGAGCGGAGGAGAAGAACGTGAAATTAAAATCAATCTGGACAGGGACCGGATTAAATCTTACGGATTATCAATACTCCAGGTTACTCAGTCTATTAAGAATTCTAATCTTGACTTTCCAACGGGAAAGATAGAAGATAAAGACGGGCAGTTTATTGTTCGTGTCGCGGGGAAATTAACTACGATCGAAATGATAAGAGGGCTTGCGATCGGCCAGTCGAAACAGGGGGGAATAATATATTTAAGTGATATCGCTGAAGTTGAAGACGGAATTAAAGATCCTGTCAGTTTCAGCAGGCTCAACCTGAAACCAACATTAGCTGTTAATATTCAGAAGCAGTCTGATGCCAACGCGGTTGAAGTTGCGGGTTTGGTGAAAGAGAAATTAAAAGAGCTGGAAACAGTAAATGCAAACATCGGATTAAAGTTTGAAATTGCGCAGGACGGCTCGCTCTTTACTATAGACGCGGCAGATGCCGTAAAGTTTGACCTGGCAGTGGCGGTGTTCCTGGTAGCGATGGTGATGCTCCTATTCCTCCACAGCCTAAGGAATTCGGTTATTGTACTTGTGGCGGTGCCTGTATCGCTTATAACTACATTCATCGCGATATGGATGTTCGATTTTACACTCAACCTGATGACGCTGCTTGCGTTATCACTTGTAGTTGGAATTCTGGTTGACGACTCAATTGTAGTTCTCGAGAACATTTATCATTACCTGGAAAAGGGAGTGAATAAGAGGGATGCCGCGCTGATAGGAAGAAACGAAATAGGATTTGCGGCGCTGGCGATCACCCTTGTGGATGTGGCAGTATTCCTTCCGCTGGGAATGACAAGCGGTATTATCGGAAATATTATGAGGCAGTTCGCGATTGTTGTGGTTGTCTCCACCCTTATGAGCCTTGTGGTATCATTTACTATCACGCCAATGCTTGCTTCACGTTTTGGAAAGCTGGAGAGGCTGAAAGATACAAACATCTTTGGCAGATTTGCTCTCTGGTTTGAGAAACGTTTCCACGCTTTTACCGAGCATTATATGAAACTGCTGAAATGGTCAATGGGTAACAGGGGGAAGGTATCACTCGCTGCGGTGCTGATGTTTGTCGCATCGCTCGCCCTGGCGCCGCTTGGCTTTATTGGAAGTGAATTCATCGCGGTTGCGGACAGGGGAGAGTTCGCCGTAACAGTAGAACTTCCGCCCGGTTCAACACTTGATAATACAAATAAAATCTCACACGAAATTGAATCAATAATCGTCCAAATTCCGGAGGTTCAGAGGATCTTCGCGAACATCGGAGTTTCGAATGAAGGGCTTCTCGGTTCAAATTCGAATAACGTAACAGAAATAAATGTCACTCTTATTCCGAGGAGTGAACGTAGCCGTTCAACCGATGATGTCGGGAATGCCATAAAAGAGATGGTTTCCGCGATACCCGGTACAAAAGTGAGAGTTAACCCGATCGGTATATTCGGAACAGCAAATCAAACACCGATACAGATGCTGGTTAGCGGCGCGGAAATAGATTCAGTTAACAAAGCAGCATCAATGCTTCAGAAAATTGTTAATAAAATACCAGGCACCGCGGACGTAAGGTTATCATCAGAAGAAGGGAAGCCGGAGACGCGCGTTGTAATTGACAGGGAGAAGCTCAGCAAACTGGGGCTTTCGCTCGCTGAGGTGGGCGCTACCCTTCGCGTCGCGCTTTCAGGTGACGATGATTCTAAATTCCGCGATGGCAACAATGAATACAGTATAAGAATCCAACTTGATAAATTCGACAGGCTTAGTACTGAAAACCTGGCGGGGATGATATTTACGAACCGTCTTGGGCAGGATATCGAACTGCAGCAGTTTGCTACAATCCAGAGGACTTCCGGTCCCACGAAACTACAGCGTGAGGACAGGAATGCATCAGTAACTTTATTCTCGCAGGCATTCGGGAGGCCGAGCGGTACTATCTCGCAGGATATAGAAAAAGAAATGAAGAAGGCGTCCTTTCCGGCGGGTGTCAACGTTGCTTTTTCCGGCGATGTAAAGAATCAGAAAGAGTCGTTCGCGAGTTTAGGATTGGCCCTGTTCGCGGCTGTTCTTTTTACTTATATGATTATGGTTGCGCTTTACAATTCATTTGTTTATCCGTTCATTGTGTTGTTCAGTGTTCCTCTCGCGATGATAGGGGCGATGCTTGCGCTTGCTCTTACAATGCACTCCCTGAGCATTTTTTCCATTCTTGGAATAATAATGCTGGTAGGTCTGGTGGGGAAGAACGCGATTCTTCTTGTTGACAGGGCAAACCAGAAGATGACAGAAGGCGCGGGGGTTGTGGAGGCGCTTTTGGACGCGGGGAGAATGAGGCTTCGTCCTATTATGATGACAACTCTTACGATGATTTTTGGTATGCTTCCAATAGCGCTTTCATCAAGTTCCGGAAGCGAATGGAAAGCAGGACTTGCCTGGGCGCTTATCGGAGGATTAACAAGTTCGTTGTTCCTGACGCTTATTGTTGTACCATTGGTGTATTTAAAAGTTGAAGAGCTTCGCGTTTCAGTTCCGGAGTTTTTCAGGAAAAAATTCAGAAGATTCTCAAGCCCCGAAGAGAATGCTCTCGAACCCGTTCTTGAAAAAGTAAAGGCTGACTAAGCCATTACAAATATAACCTCAAAGTTTTAGTAAAAAGTCCCGGTGTAACAGCCGGGATTTTTTTGTTCTACAAATTCAATTATGATAAATGATTAAACGAGGTGGACTAAATGACGTTCACGAAATCTATCTTCAGTCTTAATTAAATTTTAGAAGTATGTGACAGAAACGGATTTGAAGAGCAGTAACTCCGCATGCAATTTAAAACAAAAAAGGCAGAGGGGTCAGCCTCTGCCTTAAACTGAGAAAAACAGTTTTTAGAATTCTACTTTCCTATTGTATTTCTTCGCGTAATCAAGTACGAGTGCGCTCGCTACGAAGATTGAGGAGTATGTCCCGGCAATGATACCGATGATCATAGTGAAAGCGAAGGCCCTGATTACTTCACCGCCAAGGATAAGTATCACTATTACTCCGAGAAGTGTTGTCCCTCCTGTGAGTATTGTCCTTGACATAGTCTTGTTTACAGCCTCATTCATCAACTGCTCGAGGTCTTTATTCTTGTGTATCCTGATTGTTTCACGGACACGGTCAAATACAATAACTGTATCGTTGATAGAATAACCGATAAGAGTAAGGAACGCTGCCACGACGGTAAGGTCAATATCCAGGTTTAATCCCGGAATGACGCCGTAGAGAATTGAGTACAGCCCCAGGGTTACCAGTACATCGTGGAAGAGAGCAGCGACCGCGCCGGAGGCGAATAAGAACTTGAACCTGAATCCGAGGTATATAAGGATTCCGACGAGCGCGAGAGCTATCGCGATTACAGCGTCTCTTTTTAACTCATCTCCGACCTTCGGACCGACTCTTTCCTCGCGGCGAATCTGGAAGCTGTTGTCTTTAACAAGTGTTTTAAGGTTGAGTTTGATCCAGTCAGCAATACCGATCCTGACGATAACATCAAGATTGTTTACGTCCTCAGAAACTTTGCCTGCCTGCCATCCGGCAACAAAGAGCTTCTCCGCTATAAGCGAGGTTGTATCCGGATTCTGGAACTGGTAGGTTATAGAATTTGGCGTATTTGCAAGAATGGTTTTTGGTACTCCGGGTAGAACTGCTTCGATACTCTTCTCGATTTCAGCCTGCACTTTTGGGTAAAGATCCGTTGGGATCGACTGTAGTTCAGACCTTATAAGTAAGCCGGTTTCATCACCAAGTGTTTTTACTTCAATGTTACCAAGCCCGAGTTTTCCGACAGTTGACCTCATTTCAGTAATATTAACAGGCTTATCGAACTTGAGGTCAAGCTCCGTTCCGCCCTTAAAGTCGAGTCCGAAGTTAAGGCCGCGGAAAGCAATATTAAGGAGCCCCGCAAGTATTATAACAGCGGAAGTGGAGTAAAAAAATCTCCGTTTCCCCATCCAGTTAACGTTCAGATTATGAAAAATTTGCATTTATAAATTCCTTCTTTTTTAACCTAATGATATCTTTGAACCTTTGAATACCATATAATCAAAGATCAGCCTTACAAATATCAGCGCTGCGAAAAGACTTGTGAGTACGCCGATCATAAGTGTTAAGGCAAATCCCTGAACAGGTCCTGAACCGAACTGGTACAGAATTATACAGGTAATAAGGGTTGTAAGGTTTGAGTCAATAATAGCTGAGTAAGCTTTGGAAAAACCAATATCAACGGCTGCTCTGATAGTTTTGCCTGTTGATAGTTCTTCCCTTATCCTCTCATAAATCAGAACGTTTGCGTCCACTGCCATACCCATCGTAAGAACGATACCGGCAATACCGGGGAGGGTAAGGGTTGCTTTAAACCCGGCAAGTACACCGAGTATAAAGAGTATCGTGACTGTAAGTCCTGCAGCGGCAAGGCTTCCGGCCATCCTATAATAGAATATCATAAAGATGGAGATGAGGAGATAGCCCAGCACCATTGAGTTGAGTCCACTGGAGACAGAATCCTGTCCGAGTGACGGTCCAACGGTCCTTTCTTCGATAATATCCACCGGTGCGGGGAGTGCACCAGCCTTAAGAACGATTTCGAGGAGTTTTGCTTCTTCCATATTCTCCATACCTTCGATCTGTGATCTTCCTCCGGGGATTTTTCCGCGGATGACAGGGGCAGAGAAAATAACACCGTCGAGAATGATGGCGCATCTCTTATCCACATTCGCACCGGTAATTCTTGCCCATTCTGCGGCGCCATCAGCGTTCATCTCCATGGTTACCATCGGGGCGGAAGTATTCTGATCTATCTGCGCAAGTGCGTCTGTGATTACACCGCCGGTTAATTCGGGGTTTCTGTTAACAAAGTATAATAGGTATATCCCTTCGCCTTCCTGGAAAGTAACAGGTTTAGCGCTGAATAAAAATTCACCGTTATCGGGGATAACTGCCTGTACATCAGGGCGGGATAAAATTCTGAGCAGTTTATCTTTATCGCTGGCTTTAACATAAGCCTCTGCTGATCTTCCCTGCGGGTCAAGCAATGCGATAGAAAAGAAAGGGTGTTCTTTGGCGAACTGCTCGGCGGACATTTGCTGATTCGCGGTGTCCTTTTTAGTAGCAGTATCTGCTGAAGCAACATCAGACGCAGCTTTAGTAGTGTCTGTCGCGGTAGTGTCATCAAGTTTCTTACCTGCCAGCACTTCATCAATACGCTGCATTACGTTGAATGTAAATTCGGGGTCTTTAAGAAGTTTGAACTCGAGCAGAGCGGTACCCTGAATAAGCTGACGTGCTTCTTCCTCTTTGGCGATACCGGGCAGTTCAACTACGATCCTTCTGTCTCCCTGTTTCTGAATACTGGGCTCTGAAACACCGTACTGGTCAATACGATTTCTGATGATCTGAATAGCCCTAGAAACAGCATCTTCCGTCTGTTGTGTAAGTTCGGAGATAATCTGGTCATCTTCCTGACGGATGGTTCCGAAATACCTGCTGAGCCTTATTCCCTTTTCTCTGATCTTAGAAACGATGATATCCACAATCGGTTCATCGCTGGTGGCAGCCTGGGCTTCAGCGGCTTTCATAATTTCCTTGAACTCCTCATCCGGGTTCTGGGCCAGTTTTTCAACCAGTTTTGCTGTATTTACTTCCAGTACAATACGCATACCACCCTGAAGGTCAAGCCCCAGTTTTATTCTTTTCAGGCGCGCGTCGCGGATGGAAGGATCTGCCAGTTTAATACTGTCCTCAAGAGCAAGGACTAATTTTTCCAACTGGTCTTCCGATATCTCCTTATTCTGAGATTTTATTGCATTTTTCTTTTCTGTAACCACCCTGGATACCTTCTTCGTGTTCTGGTAATCCTCAAAGGTTGGGTACAGCAAATAAATGCTGAGGACAGTGAATAGCACTGTCAAAACTAAACGATAATCAAAAAGTTTCATACCTTAAAGTATTCTTGGATAAAAAATAATTAAACCTTCTAAGTTAACTGTAAGTTATTATAAAGTCAATAATTTCCTTAAATTTGTTCTCCCAATTTTTAAGGGGATTTTTCATCCCTAAGCGGATTTTTCTTGTTTATTTCAATAATAGTTTACCCGATCAGGAGTTCATTTTGCGCCGTCAGTTAGTTCTGCTGTTTATATTATTAATTTCTATTCCCGTTATAACAGGAGATCCAGGCACAGAGGCCCAGGTTATTCGCACCGGGAATGTTCAGACCTTTTTAGACAGTCTCGTAAACAGCATACCCGCTGATACAGGAACCAATATTTATTCAGCTCCCTCGTCATCAGATACCGCGCAGTGGAGTGGCATCATTTCTGATATTAATAACGGAGATTATTCATCAGCACATTCAAGGGCAGGTTTGATCGGGTACGGAGTGACCCAATTTACGGATGAGGGCTCGGCTAAAATCTATTATATACTGGCGAAGACGGGGGCATCTTCCAATTACTGGGGTATTTATGCATTTAATAATGCGGCAGACAGGCGTAAACTTCTTATTCAGGCTCCGCACCCGGTGTACGATTTCAAGACCGGATTGCAATCCGTATATGTTTTTCTTCAGACCGGAGCCAGAGCGCTTTTTGTGAACGGAGTGCACAGGTGTAATTCCACGGACAGGTCGGAGTGCGCGGGAACTACAACGGTGTGTTCCACTGTTGGGGCTTCCGATAAATTCAGAAAATCTGACGCGGCACATAATGTTGATGGTATGTTTCATAAAACACTCCTTGTCCTTGAACCTTTAATAGTTAATACAATTTCTGTGCAGCTCCACGGTTTTAGCTGGGTCACGGGTGATCCCGACCTGTTGATGAGCAACGGAACAACAAACACACCATCTCCCGATTACCTGTCTGCACTGAAAGATGAACTTATCCTTCTGGATGATACACTTACATTTGGTATTCACCATATCTCAGCGCTTTCAAAGCTATCAGGCACGACCAATATACAGGGAAGGTATATCAATGAGAGCAGTAATCCCTGTTCAACCTCTGCTTCTTCTCCAACAGGAAGATTTCTCCACATCGAACAGGCCTACAAAAACCTGAGAGACAATCAGACAAACTGGAATAAAATGGTAACCGCTCTGAAGAACACTTTTGATGAGGATCCTTTGCCGGTTGAACTGACTGACTTTTCAGTTAAAGCCATCGGCGGATCAATCCGGCTCAGGTGGGTTACAGCAACTGAGGTAAACAATTTCGGATTTGAGATCGAGAAATATGAGCAGGGGGAAGGAGCAGGAGTATTTGCGATGGCAGGATTTCTGCCGGGTTCAGGAAACAGCCACTCGCCAAAGGAATATTCGTTCACGGACACGAAAGTTACGCCGGGGAGAGCTTATTATTACCGCCTCAAGCAGATTGATACAGACGGGTCTTTTAACTATAGTAAAGTTGTATCAACTTCAGTTGAACTTTCAGGTTTTGATGTGCTGCTTCCTTATCCCAATCCATTTTCAGGTGAAGCGCGGATTGGTATTCTTTCCGGGGAGGAGTCTGAGGCTGTAGTTCAGATAGTGAGTGCTATGGGGGAGAGAGCCGCGGAAACTGTGAAAGTTAAGCTCCGAAAGGGATATAATGAGTATCCTGTATCAGCTCAAGTCCTGAATCTCTCGCCGGGTATATACTTTATCAGAGTATCTTCGGGCAAATATGTGAAGACAAGAAAATTAATACACTTGAAATAATTATAAAACTTGCTGAAATTCAATCGCCAATAATAAAAATTAAACAGAACTGAGATGGAAGAAAAAAACAATAATTTGAACAGTATCCCCACAAGGGATGAAATAGGTGAACAATATAAGTGGGATTTTAACCTTATATACAAAACATCCGATGACTGGGAACACGACTATAAAATTGTTTCTGAAAAGATCGGAGAGTACAAATCATTCAAGGGGAAAATACTTAAGTCAGCTGACAATCTTCTTGACCTCTTCCAGCTCGATGAAGAAATCGGGATAAAGCTTGACAGGCTATACCTATTTGCCTCGATGAAAAAGGATACGGATTTAGCTAACTCAGATTATAACGCGCTTTCTCAAAGGGTACGCGATCTGGTTTCAAGAGTCGGGTCGCTCCGCGCGTTCATCAAGCCTGAATTGCTTGCAGGTGATCAGGATATAATAGCCGAATACCTTCATATTTTACCTGAACTGAAAAAATATACGCATTACTTCGATAACCTTTTCCGTGAGAAACCACATACACTTTCTGAACGGGATGAGGAAGTTCTCGCGCTGACTTCGGAATTTTCAGGTACCGCGTATGAAGCCTTCTCGGTTCTAAGTAATGCCGACCTTGATTTCCCGGTTGTCAAGGATGAGAGATCAAATGACTTCAAATTATCACACGCCAGGTATTTCAGCGCTCTCTACAGCCCCGACAGGGACTACAGGGAGCGAGCATATAAAGGTTATTACAAATCATTTGTGCAATATGCGTCTACATTCGCGGCACTGTTAAAAGGGAACATTAAGAAAAATTCATTTTTCGCGTCTATCAGGAACTATAGTTCTACGAGGGAAGCTTCCCTTCATTCCAACAACATACCTCTTTCTGTTTACGATAACCTCATCAATACTGCCTCGGATAATCTTTCACCGATGCACAGATGGCTTAAACTGAGGAAAAAGATACTGGGCACAGAAACGTACAAACCGTTTGATATGTATGTGCCGCTTTTTTGCAGTGAAAACGATAAGAAATATACCTTCGAAGAAGCCAGGACTATGATGATGAACGCATTCGCTCCGCTTGGTACGGACTACCTGGCAGCAGTAGAGCTGGCATTCGACAACAGGAGGATTGACGTATTCGAAACAAAAGGAAAACGGAGCGGGGCGTATTCTTCGGGTACCGCATACGGCGTTGAGCCTTTCATTCTGCTGAACTGGACCGGTTTACTGAATGATGTATTCACGCTCGCCCATGAGCTTGGGCACAATATGCATTCTTATTATACCACTAAGAATCAGCCTTATATTTACGCTGATTATACAATCTTCCTAGCGGAAGTCGCTTCCACACTTAATGAGAACCTGCTGCTGAATTACCTGATCAACAACACAAACGATAAGGCGGAAAAACTCGAACTTCTTGAGAAGTATATGAATGACGTCACCGCTACTTTTTTCCGGCAGATTATGTTTGCAGAGTATGAAAAGACCATTTACGGATATTCAGAAGGGGGGACTCCGCTTACGGTTGACCTTTTGAGCAGTGAATTCGGCAAGGTGTACGAGAAATATACCGGACCGGCAATGACAATGACAGATGAGGAGTATTATACCTGGGCGCGTATTCCCCATTTTTATTATAGTTTTTATGTATATCAGTATGCGACAGGGTTTGCAGCATCCGAAGCGATTATGAACAAGATCCTTGATGAGGGCGCACCGGCAATAAAACTTTATCTGGAGTTTTTAAGTTCCGGTTCATCAGCCTACTCGCTTGATCTTTTAAGAAAGGCAGGGGTTGATATGGAGAAAAGAGACCCGATCATTGCGGTAGTCGAAAAAATGAACAGTACACTTAATATGATAGAAGATTTAATTTAAGCGGAAATATTGAAATGAAGATTTATTCACGACAGGAACTAAACAACTACAATTTATCTCTAACTTATGACGATATAAGCCTGGTTCCAACAGAGATATCGAGAATTAAAACGAGGACTGAACCTGAAACAAAGACGTACTTCCTTGGTGAGGATCTAAGCCTTCCCGTGCTTTCGAGTCCGATGGACTCGGTAACAGGAATACAGATGGCGCAGGTTCTGGGTGAACTCGGGTG
>JABWCL010000067.1 GCA_013360295.1 Ignavibacteriaceae bacterium
TCCAAATATAATGCTTTTATTCCGCTTTTCCTCCTGTATTCATGCGGGTACAACCACCATTTCTCATATTTTATTTATTATGCTTATGCGACAGCCACCATCGGGACGAAATGTTAGTAAAAATGCCACAGCCTTATTTCTTAGAGTGCCTTTAGGCACGGCATATTAATGGAGCGAAACCGGCTTTCAAGTAATACAGCATCTTACCAATAAAAACATGTCGTTCCGCTGGAACTTTTATGTGGTCGGTTGCCCGCTTGTTACTAAGATGTCGTACCTACGGTACTCTTGACATTTTGAAAAATTAAGGTTACTTTTAATATAGTCGGAGTGAATGCCGGCTTTTTTCTCCTCACCCAAAGCAGCAAAATGGTTTCAACCATTTGCGGTCACGACCCACCATTTATCACTTATTCCAACAACAAATAATTAAACCGCCAATACAGGCCGGCTTGCTGGAACTTGTATGTGGTTGTAGCCTGCCTGTTATTAAGATATCATTCCTGCGGGACTCTTCACATTAAAAATAGTCAAGCTTATTTTTTACCTGGCCGGAAAGAATGCCAACCCGGACAAACACGAAACAACAAACTTTTGGAACTATTATTTGTCTCGATTATGTTTTTGTTATTATATTCATCATCTTAAGTTTTATACTATATTATGCGCACTATTAAACAAATACATAAAGCCGAGTTTCGTCCCATTGCAGACCTGATCACTTACTCCCCGCTTCCTTCAAGGTCGCTGGATATGATCGATCCGTTTTTATTCCTCAATCATCACGGACCGCAGGTTTATCCGCCTGATAATAACGGGCTCCCTTTTGGTCCGCATCCGCATCGCGGAATGGAAACCGTTACTTATATTCTTGACGGTGACATTTCCCACAAAGACTCTGGCGGCGGTGAAAGCGTGATTACTGCCGGCGGAATTCAGTGGATGACCGCGGGACGCGGACTGATACACGCCGAGGTGTCTTCATCACGCTTTCTGAAAGAGGGGGGCAGAATGGAAATACTACAGCTTTGGATCAATCTCCCATCCGGATTAAAGATGACAGAGCCACGTTATATCGGTAAACAAAAAGACGATATCCCGGTTGTCGCGTTGGATAGCGGCAACTTAACTGTTCAGCTTGTTGCCGGTGAATTGGAAGGAGTTTTCGGGGGCTTTGAAACACTTACCCCGGTTTTTTTAAGCGTCATCAAATCAGAAAAAGGGGGTAAATACGAACTCCCGGTACCTTCCGAGAATAACATATTTTATTATGTCGTATCAGGAAAAGTATCAGTAAACGGAACCGCTATTGATAAGCTAAACCTGATCGAATTTAATAACGACGGAGAGACGCTTTCGTTAGAACTGAATGAAAACACAACCATAATTCTTGGTCACGCCAAACCATTCAGTGAACCCGTAGTAGCCCGCGGCCCCTTTGTCATGAATACCCTGCAGGAAATTCAGGAGGCATATGATGATTATCAGAAGGGAAAGTTTGGGGGGTGGGAGAATTAAGAATTAAAAATTAAGAATTGTTTGTAGTTAATAGTTAAAACTTTGAGACCCCTGCGCTTTTTACCAAAGGGAAAGGTGGGGAGTGCAATGAGCGCCTTCGGAATATTGAAGCAAGGGGTTCTGAAGAATTATGTTGCCGACTCATCCCCTTATATTATCGCCACCGTTAACATTGTTAGCCATCAGGCGGCATCACTTCATCTCTCGTGAACAGGAATGTTTATAGATACAAAAAATAATCTCCGCGGTCTCTGCGTTAACTTTGCGTCTTTGCGTGGGACAGGACGTTATGGAATCTCGATGTTAATTAACAGTAATTACTTTTTTGTTGAATGCCGATTAATCTCTTTGTTAAGAACAAAAAATAAGCACAAATATAATCTCCGCGGTCTCTGCGTTAACTTTGCGTCTTTGCGTGAGACAGGGAGTTATGGAATCTCGGTGCTAATTAACCACAAAGCCCCCCCCCTTATATCCGTATCAGTTTTTTATAAAAAACTTTTTTGTTCGTCTGCACTTTTAAAAAGTACACACCCCTTGCCAAACCGCCAAGATCTGTTTTAACAGAATGCACTCCTTCAGAAAACGCCTTCTTCACCGGCGTCAATACCTCGCTGCCGCTAACATCATACACACTCAGCATCACCTCTCCGGTTTCATCCAGACGAATTTGAATATTAACATCCTCTCCCGCCGGATTAGGATACAGTCCGATGCCTGCTTCCTCCCTCTCTGTTTCTCTTGCAGACGCCGGTTCCGCTATGATTAGCCGTCCCTTATTATTACTGTATCTGTAAGTGCTGTCGGAAGTAAATGCCCTGACTCTCCAATAATATGCGCCGGAGTTTACGCTGACCATAACCATAGTGTCCGTTAACGCGCTGCTCTGATACTCAATTAATTCGAAGAGAGAGTCTTCCGAGACCTGCACCGAATATAACACCGTATCTTCCAGATTGAGAGAATAGGTCCCACGCCAGGATAGTAAAGCCTGATTAGAATACAACGTATCCGTTATTTCCTTTAGACTAAAACCAAAAGGCATATGCGGTTTCAAAGCTTCTTGAAATAAGATTGCTGTATCCGTTGCCGCATCAGCGCCGAAAGCATACTTGAAGTATGATGTATCATTTTTTAAGTACAAGTTAAATACCGATGTGAGATAGCGGCGTGTAAGCCTGAGCTGGTTTGCCCTGGTTGAGTAACCGTTCGGGTCTGTCCAGTCGAAAAGTGAAACATCCATAAACTTAGTATGGTTTCCCCCTTTTATCACAGGCAGCGATTTAACCGGCGCCGCGTTCTGATACATCACGCTCTGAACGGTTGAAACCGGAGTAATGCCGTCATTCTGCGCGGATATCAGATATACCGCCGCCTTTATCCGGTCCATCCTGGAGATAACCGAAGGCGTTGTTTCCGCCGCGGCAAGAGGGGCGGTAACTTTAATTGTTGAATCAATAACCGCCGCTATAAGGCTCGCCCCGCCACCCATTGAGTGCCCTGATACTCCCGCTGAAAGCGTATCTATCAAACCGTAATACCTGCTGCCGGGTACCGCGTTGAGAGTCTTTAAATATTGTAAACAGTAAAGCAGGTCATATGCCAGAAGTTCGTGCTGAGTATCCGGGAACTGCGGCGCGATCACCACATACCCGTAAGAAGCAAGATGGCTGAACAGCGAAAGATAATAACTTGTCTGCATAAAGAAACCGTGACCGAATGCAATAACCGCGTACGGGCCGTTTATGGAATCTATCGGCGCTTCGCTCCCCTCTGTTATCGCGGGGTAATAGACGCGGCAGTTAAGCGTTCTCCCTTCCCGCTGCAGGGAGACGGAAGTCCATCCCGCCTTCAGGGGACCGGGATTCTCAGGCTGCCCCGAAAGGTGCGCGGTAAATATTACCAGGGATACAATTATCTTTAAAAATAACTTCACTTTTTATCGTATTCGTCAATTTTTTCTTTAATGATCTTCGCGCTTTTTTTAAGAAGCTGACGCTCACTGACATTCATTTTTAGAGGAAGCACGCCGAGGTCGCCTTCGCCGCCGACAAGATGCGGCAATGAAAGGGTGACATCGTCAATACCTTCAACTTCATCCTTCACTGTTGCGACTGTCATAACCGCCCTGTTATCGCGGTTGATCACATCAACAATCCTGGCAATGGCGCCGCCGATCCCGTAGTAAGTAGAGCCTTTTCCGTCAATGATCTTATACGCGGCATTCCGTACTCCGCTGTCAATTTCAGCCTTTATTTGTTCACTGAATTCAATTCCCCGGTGTGCGATAAAATCCTCAAGCGATACACCCCCTATATCCACCAGCGACCAGGTAAGCACTTCGCTGTCGCCGTGTTCTCCTATTACATATCCGTGCACGTGCTGAGGGTCAACTCCCAGATGCACGCCAAGCAGTGAGCGGAACCGCGCCGTATCGAGGGTCGTGCCCGTACCAATCACCCTTGAATAAGGGACTCCGTGTTTTTCCGCGATCTTCGCGCTGATGTGGGTGATTATGTCAACAGGATTGGTGGCTATAAGGAAAATGGCATTTGGCGAAAGGCTTATTGCCCTCGGTATAATTTCATTCAGTATCGCCGCGTTCCGTTCAAGGAGCATCAACCGTGTTTCACCCGGTTTCTGGCTCGCGCCGGCGGCAATGACAATAACTTTGGCGCCTTTAAGGTCTTCATATTTTCCGGCATATACTTCCGTTGCGTGGACAAAAGGTACCGCGTGCTGTATATCCGCGGCCTCAGCAATGGCGCGTTTTTCATTAGCGTCAATTAAAACAACCTCTCCCGCCGCTTTCCTCATCATAATCGCGTAAGCAGCCGTGGCCCCGACAAGCCCGCTGCCGATAATTCCGACTTTCATATGTTTCTCCGGTATTAAATAATTAG
>JABWCL010000002.1 GCA_013360295.1 Ignavibacteriaceae bacterium
TATCCGGTACAGCCCTTTCCATCACCGTGCGGAAGCCAAGTTGATTATGCAGGACGGTATTGTGATACCCCCACGCGCTCCAATGTATATTGTCTGAATTAAAGCTTGATTGGCTCTGGCATAATGCCGAAGTTGATAATATAAATGAAATAGAAATTATTTTGAACCTTAGGAACATAATTTAATCCTCCGGTAATTTATTCTGGTGAAATTACAAAAATATAATTCTGAATTCAAGAGCTTTAAGTGAGCAATGGCATAAATTATGGAGTGAAATAGTGTAGCTTTTATGAGGCCAGGAGAGAAAATAACTCAGCGCATAACACGGTTAGCCCCCTCGGTCAGGGGAGGAGAAAACTTTCCGCGCGTCATAATCAACCAGCGGCTTATATTATTTCTGACAAAGGATTTCATCGAGCCTCATTGTTTGTCTTATTATTAAAGAAAATATATTTTTACAACTAGAATAAATAATATATAACGACAAAGTCAAGCGAAATAATCACTTTAACTAATTGTTTTTTAACTGCAACAATCTGCGCAAATCCACAAACATCCGCGTCATCTGCGTTCCATCCTCTTTTTACAATCCCCGAATCACTTACGCGGAAGATATTCTTAATTCTTAATTCTTGATTCTTAATTCTTAATTTTTAATTACAATTAAGGTACTCTTTACGCTTATCAAACACCCCAAAGAATCCGCCTGTATGCACAAACAAAACGCCTGGGTCGCACTTAAGCGCTTTATAATAGGCATTAAACGCTTTCCCAGTATATACCGGATCAAGCACGATTCCAGTCTCCGCTGCAAAATCCCTGATCAGCTTCACTTTTACTGTATCTATTTTTTTATACCCCTCCTCGGAATAACCGTCAATTATTTTAAGCCTTTTTAACGGGTCACCGCATTTTAAGGAGTAGGAAGAGACCGTTGCACTTACAATTGCTTCAATCTTTTCATAGAGTACATCCTTAGAATAAAGTACATTTACAGCGTAAACGGTTATTTCCGCATCCAGCAGAGCCGCCCCTATCAGCATTCCAGCGGCCGTCCCTCCGCTTCCGGAAGCAG
This sequence comes from Ignavibacteriaceae bacterium, assembly GCA_013360295.1. Lineage (GTDB taxonomy): Bacteria > Bacteroidota > Ignavibacteria > Ignavibacteriales > Ignavibacteriaceae > JABWCL01. The sequence continues at coordinate 1,076 of JABWCL010000002.1, forward strand.
CAAGTATCCCGTTAAGATTATTAATGCCATACTGTGCGCTGAGTTCATACATAAAGTTAACATACCCGAGAATACCAAGCGGAGAGGATCCCCCCTCCGGAATTACATATACTTTTTTCTTTCTCCTTTTTTCATATATCATTTTTTCTTTGTTCATAAGGAGAAAATTTTCGAGAAATTTTGCCTTATTAATATATTTTATTTCCGCGCCGAGGAATGAATTCATAAACAGGTTGCCGTCAGGGTTTTTAGCGGGTGCACCCCAGAGATAAAGCCTGGATTTCAATCCGCACATTGCAGCGGCATAAGCGGTTGCGCGTGCGTGGTTGGACTGCAAACCTCCGCTGGTAAAGACTATATCTGCATTCTGTTTCATCGCGTCATAGATCAGGAAATCAATTTTACGCGCCTTATTTCCGCTCAGTTCAATTCCGGTAAAGTCGTCGCGTTTGATGAGGAAATTTTTCTTTTTATAGTTGATCTGGTAAATAGGTGTGGGAAGGTTCGCGAGGTTCAGCCTGTCGGCAAGCAGGTTTTCCATTTTATCATTTCCTTTGTGATTTATAAATTTCTGTAGCGCGGCGGAGGTCATCCGGCGTATCCACGGAAAAGCTTTCCAGGTCTGTTTCTACAACCTTTATTCGCATCCGGTTTTCAAGCATCCGCAGCTGCTCAAGTTTTTCGGTCTTTTCCAGTTCCCCCTGCTGCAATGAAGTGAACTGCATCAGAGCGTCGTATTTATAGACATAAAGGCCGATATGCTTATATATCAGTTCCGCTTTCAGCCATTCATTTTCATTCTGCGCATCCCGCACGTATGGTATCGGGGAGCGTGAAAAATATAAGGCGTAATTATAATTATCGAAAGTAACCTTAACCACCGCGGGTGATTTCAATTCATTGATATCCGTTATCCGCTTCATTAGCGTGGCGACATCAATTTCCGGCTCAAACAGCAGCGGAGCTACAGCCTGGTCAATCATCTCTCCTTTAATAAATGGCTCATCTCCCTGGATATTCACAATTATTTCGGCGTCCTTGAGAGTCCTGGCCACAAACGCAATGCGGTCGGAACCGGTTTCAATATCATCGGGAGTAAAAACAACGCGCGCCCCAAAGGAGGCGGCAGTGTGCAGGATCTCTTCGTGGTCAGTCGCTATGATCAGTTCATTTATAAGCTTGGACTTCTTCGCGCTCTCATAAGTATGCTGAATAAGAGGTTTATCGCCTATCATTGCAAGCGGCTTCCCAGGGAGCCGGGTTGAAGCGTATCTTGCGGGAATGATTCCGTAAATCATTTGCGGTTAGTAATTATTATCAGGACTGATTAATAACTTTGGGCACCTTGAAAAACTTTTCATCGTGTTCCGGAGCGTTTCTTAAGGCTTCTTCCCGCGTAACGCCGGGCAGAACCTCATCCTCTCTAAGCGGTTTGCGGACATCAACCGGATACGAGAGCGGTTCAACGTCAGATGTATCAATCTCGTTCATCTTATCCATATACTTTAATATCTGGTTGAGGTCCTCTGAAAGCTTCACAAGTTCTTCATCGGAAAACTGAAGCCTCGCGAGGGCAGCGGTATATTTTACCTGTTCAATCGTAACGCTCATAAATCTGTCTTATTTTTAATGACAATGTCCCTGACGGATTCCATCAGTTTTACTTCATCCACTTTATTTTTTATTTCTGTAGTCGGGATCGGCTGATCAAAATGAACAGTAATCGTACCCGTTTTTATGTTAAAAGTTCCCTTCGGAAGCAGCCTTGCGGCACCGCTAATAGAGACAGGGATGATATCGTAACCGACACGCGATGCAAGATAGAACGCTCCCCGTTTAAATGGCTGCACTTCACCTGTTTTGCTCCTTGTCCCCTCTGCAAAAAGCACTACGGAGAGGTTTTTCTTTTCCATCCTTTCTTTCGCAAGCTGAATACTCTTCATTGCCTCATCAGGCCTCTGCCTGTCAATCATAATATACGGTCCGATTGCCAGTTGCCAGCCGAAAAGGGGTATCTTCGTTAGTTCCTTTTTAAAGACAATCGCGACCCTGTTAGGGAACGCAAGCTGCAACGCGGGAATGTCAAACATACTCGAATGATTTGAAACAAAGACATACTTTTTTGAAGTATCAAAATTTTCAAGTCCGTTTACTTTTAGCTTCACCCCTGAAAGAAAAAGAACTCCGCTGGAAAATATTTTAGTAAGCACAAAATACGACCAGTAGCTCCGGTCCACCAGTATTGATATCATCGCAACTATGGAGAGGAAAACTGTATAAATACCTATTAAAAGCAGCTTTATCGCCGACAGAATCATTTTGTCAATTATAAATTAAAAATTAAGAATTAAGAATAAAGATGTAAAAATTGCGGCAAAAATCCTAAGAAGAGATGCGGAAAAAATAACGGTTCCGGGTATGGTTGATCTATTGGTGAAGGAGAGTTAAAAGTTAAAAGTTAAAAGTTAATACTCAATCTGCCCGGATCATAATCAATTTCCCCGTTAATCTGATCTCACCTCGATTAAGATGTCATTAAACATCAACCTTTCCCCCTCTATTTCTAAGAATGCGAGCAGTCAGTAGATACCAACTTTTCCCCCTCTATTTCTAAGAGAGGGGGCTGGGGGTGAGTTCTATCAACAACAACTTCAAGCCCATCATTTCCCCTTTCCTCTTATCACTCATCCCCCAAAAATCCAGTACAAAAATACTCAAATACATAAAAAAAGGCGGCTCATCAGGCCGCCTCTTTAATAAAATTAGCTCTTTGGTTTAGAGTCTGTTTTCTTGGCTTCTTTTTTAGTTTTAGCCTCACCCGGGCAGCAACCGGCTGATTCTTCTGTCTCACAGCTTTCGCTTTCTTTTACGGATTTACTTTTTTTATTATCTACTTTCGTAGGCTGTAAACCTGTGTTTTTCGAATCCAGAATAACTGAATGTCCGTTTTCCGGAACTTCACACCATTTTTCTTTGGTTTCTTTGCTTTCCTTGCTGTTTTTCGCGGCTTTTTTATCATCAGCCTGCGTAAAAGTTACAAATAAAGCGAGAACAAAACTCAGCAACAACATTTTTTTCATAGGGTTTCCTTTATTTAGTTTGATTTAATTTTTTGATATACTTTTCAGGGTCTTTTTCAAATTTCTTCAGGCATCTTTTACAGCAGAGAGCGTATGTGACACCCTTATGAACAGCAACAATCTCACCGTCCGCTTCTTCATCCGTAACCGGACAAATTGTATTTACCGGCTTTCCCGGTTTCTGGGAGGCCACATTTTCCTTTTTAGCTTTTTCACTCTTCTTATCCTGTGCAATAGCACTTCCATCTATTCCGGCAACCAAAAACATCAATGCGACTATCACTACTAAAATTCTCATATTTGCTACCTCGCAATTATTATAAAATGTAAAATATTGGTAAATATACAATAATATATAACAAAAAAAAGTGATAAAAGATTCAGAATAAAAAAATTTTACAGGGTGAGTTTATCGTTCTTTTGTGCCGACTCTTCCGCGATTTTCAGTTTATAAGCTAACACCTTACCCTGTAAGGAGTTATCGAAGGCTGAAAGGAACTGAACAGCCAGCAATCCTGCATTCTTCGCCATATTGATTCCCACTGTAGCCACAGGTACGCCATTTGGCATCTGGACGATTGAGAGCAACGAATCCAGGCCGTCTAAAGATTTTGATTTTATCGGTACTCCGATGACCGGAAGGGGTGAAAAAGCCGCCGTCATTCCCGGCAGATGGGCTGCCCCACCGGCACCGGCGATGATGATCTTGATTCCACGCGAAGGGGCTTCTTTACCGTAAGATGCCATAAGATCGGGAGTCCGGTGGGCTGAAACTATCTTTATTTCATAAGGTACGCCGAATTCATCCAGAATAGCGCCCGCGTCTTTCATTACCGGGAGGTCGCTGTCGCTCCCCATAATAATACCAACGACCGGATTATTCGTTTCATCCTTTTTCATATTATGATACTCCTTTCAATCTTTTTGGCTTTGTTGACAAGTTCATTCATATCATTTCCCTTTACCGTAATATGCCCCATCTTCCTCCCCCTGCGTGATAGTTTTTTCCCATACATATGGAGGTGGAAGTTCCCCTTTTTAAGTACCTGATCATAATTTTTTATTTCACCGGTGCCTTCAACCCTGCCAAGTATATTTATCATGACGGCATTGCGGCAGTTCATTTCCGTATTGCCAAGCGGCAGATTGAGCACGGCCCTTATATGGTTTTCGAACTGAGATGTAATGGTTGATTCGATAGTATAATGCCCTGAATTATGCGGACGGGGAGCCATTTCATTCACCAGAATTGATCCGTCTTTAAGATAAAACATCTCAATGCCGAAGATACCGTAACCCTCCACCGCTGCCACCGCTTCAACCGCGACCTGTTCCGCCAGTTTTCGTGCCCGGACCGGTATCTGCGCGGGAGCGAGTACAAGTTTGCAGATATGATTTTCCTGCACAGTCTCGACCACAGGATAAACTTTAGTTTCCCGTTTTGTACGCACAACCATCACAGCAAGTTCTTTTTCAAAATCAACAAAACTTTCAGCATATATTTCCGAGTGACGGTTCAGCAGTTTACTCAGCGCTTCACGGTATCCCCTCTCGTCTCTTACCAGTGCGTTTCCGTAACCGTCATAACCCATCTTCCGCGATTTAAGTATAAACTTCTTACCGAATAATTTACTTAGGGCAGGATACGCAGTCATATCAGTAACAGGGATAAATCCGGGGACCGGGATCCCGTTCGAAGCAAGCGTCCTTTTTTGAATATACTTATCCTGTATCAGCGAGATCGTGTAAGATGAGGGGATCATTTCAACCCCCAAACTTTCAATAAACTCGAGATGGCCAGAATCAATAAATTCATTTTCCAGCGTTACAACTGACACACTTTCAGCGAATTTTTTAAGTAGCTCGCGATCATCAACCCAGCCTACGTGCTCTTTAGGTGTAAGCATTCCCGCGGGTGAATCTTTTTCTTTTTCCATTACCGCGACAGGAATTCCCATCCTGCTTGCGGCGTGCAGTGACATACGGGCTAACTGCCCTCCGCCTAGTATTCCAATAGTATTTTGCTTTATCATAATCTTTTTTCTGAAACTAATCTTAAAGTTAAAAAAAGAACTGCTATCGCCAATCTTTTTCAATTATTTTTTTACCGTCTGATTCCAGTATAACCGCCCCCTCAAGATCACTTCTCAGCACCCTCGAATTAAAAACAGACAGATTATTCAGTACATCCTGAGAAGGATGTCCATAAACATTATGCTTTCCGGCGCTGATCAGAGCAATACGGGGCACAACCTGTTCGAGGAATTCAGGTTTCGTCCCGCTCTTACTTCCGTGATGTGACACCTTGAGAACATCAGAGCGTAGGAAATCCGCGTATGTATCCCTAAGCAGATTTTCACGGCGGGAACCGGCATCACCTGTGAATAAAAATGAAGTCTCACCATAAACTAACTTTACGATCAGGCTGTTATCATTTTTAGAAAATCCCTCACGGTACCGGCTATCTAATATATAAACTCTAATCCCGTCAAAATCAAATAAGGTATCCCCTGTCTCCGCAACATCCGCGCCACACTCTTTGAAGTAATTAAAAATAACTTTCCCCTCCTCATCTGAAAATTGCCCTGATCCGGTGATCAATCGTTCTATTCTCCCTTCTGCCGCAAGCGCGGTAAATCCTCCGAAGTGATCTGCATCAGTATGGCTCATCAGCGCGAGATCTATTCTGCCCAGGCCAAGCCTCTCCATTAAAGGGATAAGTATACGGTCGCCGCTGTTAAAGTTCTCATCTGCCTTGCCTGCGTCAATAAGAATTGTTCTCCCGCGCGGACTCTTAATGAGAAAAGCATCTCCCTGCCCGACATCCACCATCATCACACTCATTTTCCCTTCTGCCAGGACTGCGGAAGACCCAACCGAGAAAACAACTACGGCGGTTAAAAATAATACTATCAGTGCAGCAGAGGGAATAATGCTTGTATATCGTCGCAATAACCAAACCAGCGAAATAATAAGCGCGGTTAAAATAATAAAATCGTAAAGTGTGATAGACTCCAGAGGAAGATACGCTGCAGGTATCCCGGCGGTAAAATGCACGGTTTCAAACAAGAGATAAGTCAACAGGTTGTTGGTCTCCGCAAGAATACCTGCTAACCCGGTGGAAACTCCGGCAATTATAAGCGTAACCAAACCATTCGCCACAAGCACATTGCTTAAGGGGACAGCGATTATATTCGCGGGTATGCTCATAAATGAAAATATGCCAAAATAGTAATGTGTAAGAGGAAGGATTGCCAGTTGTGCGGAGATTGTTGCCAGCACAAGTTCCATCCCCCAACGCGGCAAAGATGACAATCTGATTTTAGCATAAACTATTTTTCTGAATTCAGGAAAAATAAAAATAAGCCCCAAAACAGCCGCGTATGATAGCTGAAATCCGGGCGCGAAAAGATCATCGGGATTTATCAGCAGGTTAATCATCGCTGCCAATGCCACGATGTTCACAATGTCGCGGCTTCTGTTTGCCGCAATCGCGAACATTCCCAGCGCTGCCATCAGTACCGCGCGCATTACAGGCGCGGGCGCCCCGGTTAAAAACATAAATAGAAAAAGTGAAGCGGCTGTGATTCCAAACCGAGGTATCAGGGGAAATCTTTGAAGAAGGAAGAAAAGTATAAGCGAGATCACTATTATATGCAGGCCAGATATGGCGATTATATGCACCAAACCTGTACGCATAAAATCTTTCATCAGGTTCGCGTCAATTTCAGATCTGTCTCCTAAGATCAATCCTTTCAGAAATCCTGCCGTCTGCCTGTCGTGCAATTCATCAATCGTGTACCCCAACTGCTTACGCCACTTATTTATAGTACCACCGAAGGAAGCACCCCCCTTCTTCATCCACTTCACCTCCTCTATTGTATTTAAGTAAATGAATCCGGTGATGTTTTTCCTGTTCAGGTATTCGCGATAGTCAAATTCCCCTGGATTTCTCCTTTCCGGGGGCTTGTGATAGTTTCCGCGAACTTCAATCAGATCGCCTGTTTTCAGTTCACGGTGCAATTCTCTCATATCCCTCTCAGCCTTATCACGCACCCGGACTACAATCTCATTCATAAAAATCGAGTAATCCCCGCCCTCAAAAGTCATCAGTTCTAATGTAAGATCAAATTTATCCTCCTGAAGAAGTGAAATATCTTTTATTACCCCTGTTGCTGTGATACCCTTAAGATTGTCGTAAGGAATAAAATCAATAACTCTGCTGCTTTTCTTTGACGCCTGAAGTATTGCCCCGGCAGAAATAAAATTTAAAAGTACAAGTCCGAGTAAAATTGTCTGTAAAGTGGCAGAAGGCCGGGCACGTTGAAGAAGAAATATTAGCAGCGTGGCGGCAAAGATTATTGCGGCATAAATTAAGAGCGCAGCTGTTTCATTAAGGAGGTATTCCCCGGTCAGTATCCCAGCTATTAAAAATAATACAGCCGTTTTAACCGGATAGGTTTTCACAGGAAGAGGTTCGTAAGTGCGGGTTTAATATCGGGGAGTGATTTAATCCGGGCGGAGAGTTCCTCTTTGTGCTTGCCGGCAGCAATCATCAGCGCCGGATTGAGAGTATGAGACTTTACGGACAGGTCTTCAAAGTTACCGTGGTCGGAGCACATAAAAACAGTTGTATCTGCATCGTTGAAACCTGTAAATATTGCGGTAATAAAACGGTCAAACATTCGCACCAGTTTCTCAGCTTCGTCTTTGATCCTTCCGTGTCCGATGTGGTCTGTCAGGAAGTACTCATAAATTAGCAGATCATTCTCCGCGGACTTTCTTAATAATCTCTCTGCCGCCGCCTCCGGGGTTATTAAAGGCAGCTTATATCCAAGATGAATGTTCCATCTTTCACCGGTAATTTCCGCCGTCAGCGCATCACCGGCAAGAACTTCGTCCACACCATTGAGTCTAAGTCCGTTAAGCATTGCCGACATTGCGAATGCTCCAAGCCTTTTTTTTCCGGCATTTATGTAATCAAAAAATACCTGTGGGTATGCGTTCATAAAATGGACTCTTTTTCCCGCTCTTAAAAAATCAGAGATTATGCTTTCCTTTTCGAGAAACGGAAGAAGAGTTGTATGGGGAAATGGCCCGAAGTGCTGCCCCACGATTTCTGAAGCGTTCACACCGCATAAAATTGAAGTCTGCCCCGTGCCGCTCTGCGGAAGTCCCTCAATCTCCATCCTGGCGTCAATTCCTTTAAGCAGTATCCTTTTATCAACAGATACCATAGGCAGGTTGCCTTCGTACGGCTGCCCGCCGAAAAACTTTTCAAAGAAATTCAGCCGGTAAATGAAAAACGGATTATTCACTTCATCATTTTTCCCTGCACCGAATCCATCCACAAAAAGAAATATAAGTCTGCTCATCTTATTTCTCTTTTGACTCAACCATTACCGTAACGGGACCGGCGTTAACCAGGCTCACATCCATCATCGCCGCGAAGATTCCACTTTTTACTCTTTCGCCGCCAAGATTGAATTTCATCCTTTCAATAAACAATTCATATAGTCTGGAAGCCTCCTCCGGGCGCGCTGCCATTGTAAAGTTGGGGCGGTTGCCTTTCGCCGTTTCACCATAAAGTGTGAACTGAGAAATAACCAATACCTCACCACCGGTATCTTTAAGGGAGAGATTCATCTTCCCCTCCGCGTCCTCAAATATCCTGAGATTCGAACACTTGTCCGCGACAAAAATAACATCATCTTCCCTGTCGCCGGTTTTCACTCCAAGAAGTATCAGCATTCCCGCGCCTATTACGGATTTATAATTTGCCTCTTCAACTTTCACTCCCGCCGAGGAGACCCTCTGAACAAGCGCTCTCATTCCAGTACTCCTGTTATTATCCGGTCTATACCTGCAAAATCCTTGATTACATTCACGCTTACATACCCATTCTCCGCAAGAAGCCTGCTGACTTCCGCGCTCTGCCCCTGGGCAATCTCAAACGCAATTCTCCCGGGACGGTTCAATAAATTTTTTGCTTTCGGAGGGATAAGCCTGTAAAATGAATAGCCGTCTGAAAAATCCGTTACTGCGTATGCAGGCTCGTAATCCCGCACTTCAGCCTGTAATGTCCTGTAATCGTTATGTGAGACATAGGGAGGGTTTGAAACAACGATATCAAATCCGCCTTCAAGTTTTCCCTCAATTTCATTCACATCCAGATGAACAAATTCAACCCTTTCTGAAATACCTGTGAGGATTGCGTTATTCCTTGATGTTTCCACCGCGGCGGCGTCTCTGTCAATCCCGGTAATCCTGGCTCCCTCTATGCTCTTTGCGAGCGCTATCGCGATATTCCCGCTGCCGCTTCCGATATCCAGTATTTTTGGCGTTTCCATCCCAGATGTCAATCTGATAATTTCTTCCACAAGCAGTTCAGTCTCGGGCCTGGGAATGAGCACGTGGGGATTCACCTTCAACTCAAATCCCATGAACTCAACTTTACCCAGTATATATTGAAGCGGTTCCCGGTTTCCTCTCCGGCGGAGGTACTCGCGGTAAGCATTGACCTCCGGCTCCTGAAGCGGGCGCTCAAACATAAGGTAGAGTCCAATGCGGTTCGTTCTGAGGATATCAGCCAGAAGAAGCTCCGCGTTCAGGCGCGGCGATTCAACCTGCTTTTTCGCCAGGTAATCAGCAGATAAATTTAATATCTCAAGAATTGTCGGCATTTAGAGTAAAAATTATAAGTCAATTAATTAAATTGCAGAATTAATAAAAGTAAAGTTTTAAATATAATTAATTGAAGTCATCAAACCCCTTCTGATCAATGACGATTGAGAAAAACCGAGTAAAAAAAATTCTCTGCATCAAACTGAAAGGCATCGGCGATGTAATCCTTTCTTCGATCGTTCTGAAGAATCTGAGAGAAGATTTTCCGGATGCCAGGATAGACTTCCTGACTGAGCGCCCCAGTGAACCACTCCTGCGGAATCTGCCGCTGATTAATGAAGTCCTCGTCCTTAAAAAAATGAGCTTTACTCAGACCGTCAGGTTTTACTGGGACATTATTTCCAGGAATTATGATCTGGTTCTTGACCTTTATTCTAACCCGAGGACCGCGCTGATTACTTACCTGAGCGGTGCCCGCTTCAGGGCGGGATTTCCTTATAGGGGAAGATCTTACGCATATAATCTATTTGGCCCCGTTGAGAGAGACAAATTCCACGCTGCTCCGCTCCATCTGGAACTCCTTAAAAATATCGGCATCGCCCACTCGGACGATTCCTTCGCTATTTCTCTACCCGATGAATCTGAGCAATTTGCTGATAATTTCTTTAAAGAAAAATTTAAGCCGGGTGAATTTGTTTTTTGCATCAGCCCCTCCGGCGGCTGGGACTCCAAAAAGTGTACGACGGAAAAGTGGCTCGATGTCTGTACGTCCCTGTTTGATTTATATGAAGGGAAGATTTTATTGGTCTGGGGGCCGGACGATGAAACGCAGGTAGATGAAATCAAAAGAACTCTGATTGATGACAGAATTATCAAGGCTCCGTTTACTGATATTACAAGAATGGGAGCCCTGATGAAGAGGTGCGGGCTCATAATCGCAAATGACAGCGGCCCGATGCACCTCGCGGTCGCTCTTGAACTTCCGGTATTAAGCATACACGGACCCACAAATCCCCGTTTCCAGGGGCCCTACGGAGATAAAAATCAGTGGGTCAGGCTCGATGAACTTGACTGCATAAGCTGTAACCTGCTGGTATGCCCTAAGAAAAAAGAGTGCTTCAATGATCTCCCGTTCAGCCGGATACAGCATAAGATCGAAAAATTATTTACCGCTTATGGAATAGATGAAAGTGATATTAAAAAAAACTGAAATATTCTTTAAGAATTTCCTTCTTAACTTAGTCCTGCTCTTCTTCCGTGCAAAAAAGAGGATTGACCCAGTAACTATTAATGCATCCCAGAAAGTACTGATTATCAGGCTCAACCGTGTCGGCGATGCTCTTATCACCACTCCGCTGATAAAGCTTGTCAAACAAAACACCGGTGCTTCTGTGTATGTGCTGGCGGACGCAAAAAATAGGTTCGCTTTCAGCAACAACCCTTTTATTGATGAGGTAATAATCTACCGGAAGGGCTTCAGCGGTTTCCGTAAGTTAGTGAAGAATATAAATTCGAAAAAATTCGATCTGGTAATTGACTCTCACGATGATGTCTCTTTTACGGTTACGATGCTCGTCGGGATGATCAAAGCTCCCGCAAAAGCAGCCCTGAAAAAAAAGAACAGCGCCATATTTACACACACGATAGAAAAACCCGATCCGCGAAATACACACGTCCTTCTTCGTGTGGCGGCCATCGCGGGCGCCCTTGGAATAAAATACAATCCTGATGAATTGAAGGTTGTAGTTACCGTACCGGAAACATCAAATGAAGAAATGAAAAGCATTCTGCGGAAAAGATATCCTGAGAAAAAACTGCTTTTGGGAATTAATATTTCAGCGGGAAGTGACGCGAGATTCTGGGGTGTTGAGAATTTTAAGCGGCTCGGGAAGTGGATAAAAGAAAACTTTGATGTCAATTTGTTATTCACCTGTTCGCCCCGTGACTTGAAACTTGCACTTCAGATATCTTCCGATTCCGATACCGTCTTCGATGTGCCAAAGTTCGATGAATACACAGCGCTCATCAAAAATCTGGATTTGCTTTTTTCACCTGATACAGCTACGGTTCACGTCGCGTCAGCTTTTTCGCTGCCTGTCTTCGGGCTTTATGTCCACTATAACACCACGGATATGATCTGGTCGCCTTACAGTTCAGAATTTGACGGAATAATCACTACCGAACCTAATTTTCAAAGTGTTACCTTTGAAGAGGTAATTAATAAGTTTAAACCATTCCTGGAGAAATACCTTAAATGATCAGAAACGCGCCTTATTGCAAGAATTTTAACGGCTACAAACCCTGCTTCCCCGATCACGATTGCTGGACAAACGGCTGCAAGGCAGAAAATCCGATTGGCACCAAAATACTGATAGTAAATCTGGATGCTATGGGCGATGTTCTTATGACCACTGCACAGCTTCACGGGATAAAACGGAAATTCCCGGTTTCTACAATATATTGGGTAACAATGAAAATTGCCGCCCCGCTTCTACAGAATAATCACCTTGTTGATTATGTTTATCCCTACGATTTTGAATCCCTTTCAATCCTTCAGCAGATTGAATTTGATTACGTTTACTCCTGCGATAAGTCCCAAAGATCCTGCGCGATTACAAATATGGTGAAGGCGAAGAACAAACTGGGCTTCGGAATGGATCCTAATGGAAAAATTATTCCGCTGAACGCAGGAGCAAACTATAATTTCCTTCTTGGAATGGATAACCACCTCAAGTTTAAGATAAATACCCGCACCGGGCAGGATTATCTCGCTGAAACCTTCGATCTGGAATTTAAAGGTGATGAGTATGTTTTTAACTTTACTCCTGCCGAGATCGAATACACTAACACTTATATGAAAGAAAACGGACTAGGCGCTTCTGATGAAATAATTGGTTTCAATACCGGATGTTCTAACCTTTTTCCAAACAAAAAGATGACGGTCGAACAACATATCTTTCTTATCGAGAAACTCCTTGCCTTTAACAGATTCAAAATCCTGCTCCTTGGCGGACCGGAGGATATTGAGAGGAATAAAGCGATTGCAGCTCCGTTCGGTGATAAAGTACTGAATACCCCTGCAACAAATGGTGTGAGAATGGGAGCATGCTACGAGAATATCCCTCAGCTTATCATTACCGGAGATTCTTTCGGGATGCACCTTGCCATAGCACTCAAGAAGTATGTAATCGCCTGGTTCGGTCTTAGCTGCTGGACTGAGATCGAAATGTACGGGAGAGGCATTAAACTATGGCCTGAAGGCTTGGAGTGCTCGCCCTGCTGGAAAAAATCGTGCCCTTATAACCTTGAATGTATAGATATGATCGACCTTAACAGAATTGTTAGTGAAACTGTAACTTTCTTCGATTCAGTTAAACAGAAATAACTATTTAAAAATGAATAACTTACCCCTAATCAGCTCCAGATTCGAAGAAGTAACCAGGACCGGTAAACCGCTGTTACTTGACGGAGCAGTCGGGTCATTACTTATTCAAAGACTGGGCGAGCCCAGATCAAAAATATGGGCTTCTCAGTTCAATGAAACACATCCGGAAGAAGTTATTAAGCTTCATAAGGATTACATAACAGCGGGTGCTGATATCATTACGACCAATACCTTCAGGACCAACCCTGCATACCGCGAGCACGAGAAAGATGAGATTTCACGGAGTAATGCGATAAGGACAGGTGTACTGCTTGCTCAGGAAGCACGGGGAGCATCCTCTATTCTTATTGCCGGTTCAAATGCTCCCGCTGAGGATTGTTACCAGGCAGAGCGGACTCTCTCCCACTCCTTTCTGGAAAAAAATCACAAGGTACATATTTCCAAACTAATGGAATACGGTGCCGACTTCATCCTTAACGAAACCCAGAGTCACACAGATGAAATAGAGATCATAACACAATTCTGTGCCTCAGAGAAGATACCATATGGAATAAGTCTGTATTTCACTCCTAATCTTAAACTTCTCTCCGGGGAGGATATTCTTCCTGTGATAAATCGAATCCGTGAGTTCGATCCGCTTTTCATTTCATTTAATTGCGTGAGTATCGCTGCATTTGACTCGTTCATTTCTCAAAAGCTTTTCCCTTTTCGCTGGGGTTTTTATCTCAATTGCGGTACAGGCAAAGCGACAGACATAATCCTGGAGTGCGGAATTGAACCCGATGAATACGCTTCACTCATTCGAAGATATTTGGAGTTAAGACCTGTGCTTATCGGTGCTTGCTGTGGTTCAAACCCGGCTCATATACGTTCACTGAGAAAGCTGATTGATGAAGATAATCATTAATTCACACGCAAAAATAAACTTCGGGCTGAACATTATCCGTAAGCGGGAGGATGGTTTTCACGACCTTAACACTATCTTCTACCCTGTCGACCTGCACGATGTTCTGACATTTACTAAGGCTGATGCTATTTCTCTTACCACGGATTCACACGAACTTTCCGCAGATATATCATCAAATCTTATTATGAAATCTGTGAGGGCGCTCGAGGAATTTACAAACAAAAAACTCCCGTGCAAGATCCATCTGGAAAAGAAAATACCGATGGGCGCCGGACTTGGAGGAGGAAGTTCAAACGCTGCGTGCACACTTCTCAGCCTGAATGACCTATATAATTTGAATGTATCAATCGCGGAACTAATGAAGATTGCCGCCGGGATTGGCTCCGACGTAGCCTGTTTTCTCCGTCCCAATCCTACATTCGGTGAAAGCCGCGGAGAAAAACTGACCGATATTGACTTCCATATAAATAAACCGATGGTATTGCTCAATCCCGGTATCCACGTGTCCACCGTGTGGGCATACCAGAACATAACCCCCCGCATGCCGGATTACGACTTACGAACCCTTGTAAAAAATGAAACGGATGATTATCGAATTTACAGGGATAAAGTGGTAAACGATTTTGAATCGCCGGTATTCCGTGAGTTTCCTGTCCTTAGAAAACTGAAGGAGGATTTTTACGCTAGCGGCGCCGGGTTTGCGCTGATGAGCGGAAGCGGTTCAACTCTTTTCGGAATTTTTTCAACTCCTGAAGACGCAGTCTCGTTTTCAGAAAGATATAAGGATAGATATTTTGTTTTCACTCAATTACCGGATAACGATGAAAGTACATTATAGACTTTTTATAGTCCTGTTATTATCAGCGCTTTTTGCGGGCTGTGCTTCTACTGGAGAGCCGCTTAATGTGACAATCCAATCTCGGGAGGTGTGGAACGCCACTCCCCCGCGCCCATTTAAAGTACACGTTCCGGATAAAATCACCGTTCATCACGAAGGGACTTTCTTCGATCCCGCGAAGCACAATGCCGCAGACCACATAAAGCGTGTGCAGACCTGGGGAATGGGGCCGGACAGGAAATGGATTGATATTCCCTATCACTTCCTCATTGATTTTGATGGTGTTATTTACGAAGGGAGAAATGTCTTTACCGTTGGGGAAACCAATACTGAATATGATCCTTCCGGTCACCTGCTCATCTCGTGCCTCGGGAATTTTGAAGAACAGGAAGTCGGGGAAAAAACACTAAATGCCCTGACTGAGCTGCTCGCATATTCGTGCAAAAAATATGATATCAGCCCTGACTCCATAAAGACGCATCGCGACTACGCAAAAACATCCTGCCCCGGGAAAAATATGTATAAATACTTTTCTGACGGGACGATGGTAAAGCGAGTTAAAGAAATCCTTAAATCACGGCAGATTCAAGGAATCTGATCCTTTTCTTTTTCGGGGAGATCTTAATATTTATGCCAAAAGGAATCGTATGGTTTCTTTTAATATGTCCGTGCGGGAAGTTGGTAACAAAAGGCACATTCAGTCGCCCAAAATAATCAGTGAAGACCTCTTCCGCGGTAAGTGTCCGTTTTTCCTTATCCGGTTCCTCTGAATCGGAAAATACGCCTGCAATCAATCCATTTACCCTGTCCCAGCCTTTCAGGAGCATTAACTGATTCAGCAACCTGTCAATCCTGTAAGGCGGTTCACCGATATCTTCAGTGAGTACAATTTTATTTTTTAAGGAAGGTAAATAAGGCGTCCCCGCGCTCGCGGAGAATAATGCCAGGTTTCCGCCTATTATTCTTCCCTCTGTATCTTTATCTCCGTGAAAAATTGTCTCACGTCCTTCATCCGGAGTAAAGTCACCGGGAGCTTTATCCGAAGTAACCATTCTCCAGAAAATCTCCTCTGTATATTTTTCCACCGATGAATGGAAGTCAACCGCGGCCATCGGCCCGGCAAACGTTACAAGTCCGCACCTGGCAAGAAAAGCCATCTGGAGGGATGTAATATCGCTGTACCCGACAAATATCTTAGGGTTTTTACTGATAATTTTATATGAAATCTTCCCTAATAATCTCGGAGAACCATAACCGCCTCTGAGACAAATGACAGCCTTAACATTTTTATCACCAAACATATCGTGCAGGTCTTCAAGCCTCTCCTCATCAGTTCCCGCGAGATATCCGTGATACTTCCCGAGGTGCTTTCCCGGTTTCACCCGGTAACCAACAGATTCGAAGTATTTTACCGCTCTTTCGATGCGTGTCAGGTCATCGGGTGAAGACGCTGGTGAGATCAATCCTATTATATCACCCTTATTTAATTTTGCTGGTTTTACGACTTTCATACTTACCTCGGTTGGTTTCTTAACAATTAGATAACAATAGTTTAATACTGGCTTAACACAAAAAT
This sequence comes from Ignavibacteriaceae bacterium, assembly GCA_013360295.1. Classification (GTDB taxonomy): domain Bacteria; phylum Bacteroidota; class Ignavibacteria; order Ignavibacteriales; family Ignavibacteriaceae; genus JABWCL01. The sequence continues at coordinate 17,486 of JABWCL010000002.1, forward strand.
AATAAATTTAGCTCAGATGTTTTAGTAATTAGTTGGAAACTGGAAAATGAATAATCGGTATTTATCAAACGCTATAATAGCCGGTATTATAATGTTCTTTTCATTGGGGCGGGGAGAAATGATTCCTTTCGCTGTAACGTCAGTATTAGTCGCGGTCTTTATTTTTCTCACCGTTTCAAACAGCCGTTCGGGTGGCGAACAAATTTCTGGAATTATTCAGGCAGGCGGCCGGTCATAACTTAATATATAAGAATTTTAGTGGCTGCGTACACAAAGGAATTAAGTTCATAAACCTGATTTTTGAATTTCAGTTTTATCTGTTTATTAATTCCCTAAAAGTACTGGTGGTTTCAGTTCTCTATCCAGCCTGTTTTTCCTGGTCACCTAAGGGCGCTCTTGCAGTATAGTTTTTTCTACTGATGCATAAAATTGATATCTCCGAAGTAATTCTCAAAAAAAATCCGAATTTTCTTGGGTGGATGCCCCGGCTTTTCCGGAAGACTGCTCTTTATCTGATCGGTAAAGTTCTCATTATCGATAAGATAAACACCTTCCGAAGGGAAAATTCACACAAGAACGGTATTGATTTCATTGATGAAGCCTTTGATTACCTCGATTTTTCCTACACGATTTCAAAGCGGGACCGCGACAGGATTAAAAGTGAAGGAAGAGTCGTGATTGTAGCGAATCATCCTCTCGGCGGACTTGACGGGCTCGCGTTGGTTAAACTAGTGTCTGAGATTCGGCCCGATGTTAAGGTTGTCGTAAACGATTTTCTTGCAAACTTATCCAATCTTAACAGCGTGTTCCTGCCTTTTGACATTACTTTTTCAAGACCGCAAAAAAGCAATTTTATCAGAATAAAGGAAACTTTACTAAAAGAGTCTGCGGTAATTTTCTTCCCAGCCGGGAAGGTCTCTCGTTTCAGGTTCTCCGGTATTAAGGATGATGTGTGGCATAAGGGATTCCTCCATTTCGCGAGACAAACTAACTCCCCAATCCTCCCTGTGCATATCACCGCAAAGAATTCTTTCTTCTTTTATATGATCGGAGCAATCAGCGACAGGCTCTCAATGTTGCTCCTTGCCAGGGAAATTTATAATAAAAAAGGAAAGACAATAGAAATTAAAGTCGGAGAGATAATACCATTCAAAGCTGTGGAGGATATCAAACAGGAGAAAGTAGCACTGAAACTCCTGAAAAAACACGTGAATCTGATAGGTAAAGGAAAGCGAGGGATCTTCAGAACAGAGAGAAATATTATTCATCCCGTTAATCGTCAGTTGCTGAAACGTGAACTTCTTTCAAACGAAATGCTGGGACGTACATCTGATAATAAATTAATGTTGCTTTTGAAAGCTGACCACAACGAAAATGTAATGAATGAGATAGGCCGCCTGAGAGAATTAACTTTCAGGAAAGTCGGCGAAGGTACAGGGCGAAAATCAGATACTGATCTGTACGACAAAACATACAAACATCTTGTTCTCTGGGATGAAGAAGCGCTTGAGATAGTCGGTTCTTATCGCCTCGGTTTCTGTGAGGAAATACTAGGTAAATCCGGTCCTTTTGGCCTTTACACCGCAAGTTTATTTAATTTTTCCGATGTTTTTCTTGAAACGCTCCCACAATCAATCGAACTGGGAAGAAGCTTTGTACAGTCACGTTACTGGAATACAAATGCGTTAGATTATCTTTGGCAGGGGCTTGGTGCAATTCTGGCGAAGAATCCGGGTATCAGGTATTTATTCGGACCGGTAAGCCTCAGTAATTCTTATTCTGAGTATTCGAAAAATCTGATTATACATTTCTACAAAAAGTGGTTCTCTGGTACTAATAACCTGGTCACTGCTAAAAATCGTTTTATCCCCTCCCCTGTTTACAGACAGGAATTTTCTGAGCTTTTTAATAACGACGATTACAAGAAGGAACTGTTGATACTAAAAAAAGTGCTGAAGAACAACGGGTTCGCGGTGCCAACTCTTTACAAGCAATATACTGAAGTAACCGAAGCAGGCGGTTCTGCTTTTCTTGATTTTGGAATTGATCCTGATTTCGGAGATTGTATTGATGGCTTAATTCAGGTTGACATTACAAAAATTAAACCCGGCAAAAGAGACAGGTACCTTGGCAAAAAAGCCGTGGAAGAATACACGGAGGTATTAGTATGAGAATAGCCCACATATCTGATATTCATCTGCATCTCGATAGCCACAATACGATGGTCGAAGAATTTTATGTCTTATTAAAAAAAGTTTTGCAAAAGAATCCCGACCATATAGCAATTACGGGAGATATTTCAGACAACGCTCAGAATAAGGATCTTGAAATTTGCAGATTGATTCTTGACGACCTGGGGTTGTTAAAACCTCATAAAACCTCGGTTGTTATTGGCAACCACGATATTTATGGCGGCGTTTTTCACGCGGAAGAAATCTTCAACTTCCCCGAAAAATGCAGGAGCAGGGACTTCGACTCGGGCATATCCAATTTTAATTTTCACTTCCGTGAACTTTTTACTGAATGTCTGTACGTTTCGGAAAACAACTCTTATCCTTACGCAAAACTTATAAACGATACTCTGATAATTGGATTAAATTCCAATATTCCCTACTCGCAGATACAAAATCCTTTCGCTTCGAATGGTTTAATAAATGCATTACAAAGAGAGGAAATGCTACAGATATTACAGGACTTCTCAAGATACAGTAAACATATCATTATTCTTGTACATCATCATTTTAACCGGATAAAATCAGGTTCATCCCGCATTCTCCAGACTGTGTGGAATAATATAGAGAAGCAAACAATGAAACTGCGAAAGAAAAAAGTTTTGTTTAATATTTTTAATGAGTTCAAGGTAGATCTGGTTCTCCACGGGCATCTTCACGAACAGGGGAATTATGTAAGAAAGGGAATAAAATTTCTCAATTCTGGTGGAAGCCTTAAGAATAATGATCACCTCCTGAACTTCAACATCATAGACTTAACAAAAAACGGCATTGCAATTGAACAGCACTCTATTCCTTTTGACAAGTCCAAATTCCACAGCGACAAGCACATCACAGAATACCGCAGGATGGCTGAACAGGTAGATGCACGTATAGCCGTCTGACATTTGCCTCCGCGTCATCCAGTAAATTACTTCCCTTCTCGAAAACTAACAATAAAAGATTCATCCGGCTGCATTAGCTAAGCTTTTTCATTATCTTTAAAATAAAAAAGGTACGGACCTGAGGCCAAGCCCGCACCCTTGTCGAAGGAGAGAGTATTACTGAATTACTTCAGTAAAGTCATTTTCTTAGTCACGGTGTAGTTGTTAGTAACTAACTGATATAAATAAATACCTGAGGCAAGTCCCGCGGCATTAAAATTAACTGAATGCCTGCCCGCGGTCAGGTCACCTGAGAAAAGTGTGGCGACCTGCTGGCCAAGCATATTGTAAACTACAAGAGATACATCTGACTGCTCAGCAATATCAAAAGTAATAGTTGTTGCTGGATTAAACGGATTAGGATAGTTCTGCATCAGGTTAAACTTATCAGGGACTACAGTACTTCCGCTGTTAATCTCTTTAACATCAGTAAGAATGTAGTTCGCCGGATTAAAGTTTGCCCAGCCCATAGTCCAGTCTGTAGAGTCAAAAGCGCCGACAAAATTGCTTCCTCTTGCCTCAAAGAAAGGATCAGCAGGAACAGCAGTTCCTCCGGTAAGTACCGGTGAACCTGATTTTGCCGTGAACGAAGGTGCAGCGAGGTTAAACGGATCGTTTAACATTAATTCAGCGCTTGTAGTTAGTATTCTGCCGGAATTAGTTGTTGTAAACCAGGCAGCCGGATCCCATGATAAATTAGGTGAACCGGTGGTATCTATTGCCTTTGTAGTAGCTCCGGCAATAATACTGTTCTTCAGATAGTTTGTACCATTAATAGCGCCGTTGATCGTACCGCTCCTGTCAAGAAGTACACCTGTAGGCCAGCCAACTATAACGGAGTTACCAATCTTGTTCTGGGAATTTCTTCTTAAGTGCATTCCTCTTCTGTAAAGGCTGTTAATGGTAGTTGCGTCGGTTGCCTTCGGGCCAACCATAGTTACGTTCCACCACGTTGGCGCGGTTAAAGGTGTATTGGAAGATCCTGTTCCGTCATTATCAGATTCGAAACCGTTCGATTGTGACTGGTCTGCGATCAGAGGATCTCTCATAGCAACCAGGAACTGAAGCTTACCATTAAAACCAAAGTCGGTATCAAAATCATCATCCCATCCGCGGAATGCGATAAGATATTTTGCATTTACATTTCCGCCAAACCATTCGAATGAATCATCGCCGCTATAGCTGACCTGAACATATTCGACTGTTGTCCCGCTTCCGACGCCGCCGAAAGTAAGACCGTTGATCTCATTATTCGGGGAGAAAGCGATACCGGGATATTCAATTCTTACATATTTCAAGGTTCCGCTGTTGTCATTCGGATTTGATCCGCCGTATGCATCACCGGGTCCTTCAATTGCAGCCCTTCCGCCGGGGACGTTGATCGGAGCGTTACCAAGAATAATAACTCCGCCCCAGTCACCGTATCTGGGTGCGCGTGATGAGCCCTGTTTTGTGAATTCACTTGTGAAAATGATCGGTTTTTCTTTTGTTCCGGCAGCTTGAATCTTTCCTCCGGGTTTAATAATAAGAGAGCCCTGTGTAGCAGTCTCACCGAAAATTATTGTTCCCGGCTCGATCGTGAGTGTCACAAGCGAGTCAACTCTTACAAAACCTCTGAGGAGATACGATTTATCTGCGGTTAAAGTCCTGCTGGTTGAAATATTACCTTCAAGAACAACCTGACCCGAAACATTTGTAACCACATAGTTTACCGGATTCCAGTTAGCCCAGCCCATAGTCCAGTCAGTGCTATCAAAAGCGCCAACGTGATTGCTCCCTCTGGTGTCAAAGAACGGATCAGCAGGAACTGCTGCCGCGCCGGTGAGAACAGGTGATCCTGCTTTAGCAGTCAGCCCGGGGGCTGTAAGATTAAATGGATCGTTGAGCATTACCGCTGAATTTTCGGTGAGAATTCTTCCCGAATTTGTTGTTGTGAACCATGCGGCAGGATCCCAGCTGAGATTCGGAGAACCGGTAGTATCAACCGCTTTGGTCGTAGCTCCGGCAATTATGCTGTTCTTTATATAGTTAGTTCCGTTTATTGCACCGTTGATCGTTCCGCTTCTGTCAAGCAGGATACCGGTAGGCCATCCCATTATAACTGCATTCCCGATCTTATTCTGGGAATTTCTTCTGAGATGCATACCTCTTCTGTATAAACTGTTAACAGTTGTTGAGGACGCAGCTTTTGGTCCGATCATTGTTACATTCCACCACGTCGGAGCGGTCAGAGGAGTGTTTGAAGAACCGGTTCCGTCGTTATCTGATTCAAAACCGTTCGACTGTGACTGATCAGCGATGAGCGGATCCCTGATCGCAACCAGATACTGAAGTTTACCGCTATAGCCAAAATCTGAATCAAAGTCATCATCCCAACCGCGGTGAGCGATGAGGTATTTGCAGTTAACATTACCACCAAACCATTCGAATGAATCGTCGCCGCTGTAACTTACCTGCACATATTCTACAGTTGTGCCGCTACCTACTCCGCCGAAAGTTAAACCGTTAATTTCGTTATTCGGAGAAAAAGCAATACCGGGATATTCGATTCTTACATACCTTAAAGTACCGCTGTTATCGTTTGGATTGGAGCCGCCGTAGGCATCACCGGGGCCTTCAATTGCTGCCCTACCGCCGGGTACGTTTATCGGGGCATTACCAAGTATAATTACTCCTCCCCAGTCACCATATCTTGGAGCGCGTGAGGAACCCTGCTTCGCGAATTCACTTGTGAATACGATCGGCTTTTCTTTGGTTCCTGAAGCTTCAATTTTTCCGCCCGGCTTAATAATTAGCGAACCCTGGGTTGCAGTTTCACCAAAGATTACAGTTCCCGGCTGGATTGTTAACGTTACTAGAGAGTCAACCCTGACAAATCCTCTCAATAAATATGAATTGTTTGCAGTTAAGGTTCTATTTGAGGAGATGTTCCCCTCCAACACAATTTGAGCATTGGCAGACATCATCAGAATGCCTATCCAGATGAACATTAGTGCTTTTTTTGACATACGTTTCCTTTATTTATTTAGAATTGATAAGTTAATGAAACTGAATACTGGGACGCCGTTTTGTATCTTTCGGCGACTTTCTCTCCCAAAGGAGTTTTTTGTATAAATCTATAATCCTGAGCGAACATATCGCGAACCAACAACTTGACCGAGAGCATATCGAATAGTTTTTTACTGACCGACAGGTCCACAACTTCCCTTGCTTTCTCAATTACATCACCAAGACCTGCATAACCGACTTTCGCGATCCTGTCGCCTACTTTATTATATACAAGAGAAGCAGATAAGTCATTATCATAATCATCGTAGTATATACCGGTATTAAGGATAAAATCTGCCTGTCCCTGAAGCGGCCGCTTGGATGCCTGGAATGTTGAAGTTGAAGCATCATCAGTAAGTTTTATTTCAGATTTGATGAAGCTGAGATTACCGACTATCGAGAATTTTTCGACCCAGGAGTGTATAAAGCGCAGCGATTTACGAAGTTCAAATTCCACTCCGTAATTAACAGCCTCTTTAGCATTTGTGAATGAACGGATCGGATCATAAGATGCGACGATCAGGATCTGCTCTATTGGTTTTTCAAATTTCTTATAAAAAAGACTGACCGCAGCTAACTCACCGGGGCCCGGGTATGTTTCGAAGCGCAGATCATAATTATTGATGAGTGTTCTTTCCAGAGAAGTGTCGCCCATTACGAGTTCGTTTGCAACAAAATCATAATAGCTGTATGGCGCTAATTCCCGGAACTCAGGCCTTGCCAGTGTCTGGGTGAAAGCAGCGCGAATATTTGAGTTTTCAGTTAACCTGTAGGTTAGATTAAGGCTTGGAAGATAATCGGTATTCTCTTTCACTACATTAACGGGACTTCCTGTAATGGACCTGCTCTGAAGCACCTGCTTAGACTGTTCCATTCTGACTCCGCCGATCAGTTTTAATTCAGCAAGAACATCAAAATCGAACATCAGGTAGGTACCGAAAATATCCTGACGAGTATCGTAACTGTCACTTGGTTTTGTAAGTTCCTGGATCTGAATGAATGTATTCGTAAAGTGTTCAGGAACAAATATTTTATCAACCGGACCCATAAGCACAGTATCTTCATAAAAGAAATCACCAAACGGCAGGTTTTTGAAACCGAATGACCTTGCATCGAATTCACGCTCTTTCTTGTCAAGCAGAAAGCCAAACTTAAACTTCGGCATCGTGGGGGATTCAAAGGGTTTTACGGTAAAATCTGTGTTGAATCCGTAAATGACATCATCAAGTTTACCATAAAAGCGGGTTGCAATAGATGGATCTAACTGAAAACGGAGAGGGTCTCCCGGTTCGTCAACAGAGTTACGATAAGAATAATTTCTTGCGTCCGGTTCATCCCTTTTTGATTTCGAATAACTTGCGTTCCATTCAAAATTTACACCATACAGAAGATCAAAGAAATGCGCGCCCAGCAACTGATGAGAGATTAAAGAGCGGGAAACAAATCTCAAACCTGTGTTTTCACGGTACTGCCCGCCGTAGTAATCTTCCCCTTTATAGAAACTTGTTACATCCTCACCGTCCTGATTGTATATATTCTTAAAACTTATTTTGTTTGTGCCCAGGAACTTATAACTTAAATTTACCAGCGCTCCCCAGGTAACTGTCCGCGAATAGATCTCTCCGTCATATTCATATTTGGTACCCTGGTAATCGTAATTGTTTTTTTCCAGATTCCTCACATCAAATGAGCTTGAATAAGATAAAGAACCAACTACACCAATTAGACCGGCTTCTTCGAGGTCATACTTGTCACCCAGGCTGAGTTTGAAGCTTCCGTTAAAAGGAGACTCGGTCTTCGAAGTGCCCCAATTATTCTTGAATGTTTTACCGTAAAACTGGAGTACACTGTCTTTCAGTGCATTGGAAAGCCTCAGGTCGCCTATAGCTGAGGGGATTTGCCTGTCCCCTGCATCAAAGCCAAGGTGGTCAGATTTACTCCCGGAGTAAGTCATAAACTTAGAAAGATTGTTTTCCCGGTCATATCCGCCGGAAAAATTAAGATCGAAAAAGAATTTTTGGGGAAATTCAAGAGTCTGGATCTGAACCAACCCACCTGAAAAATCAGCAGGTTTATCGGGGGTGAATGTTTTAGCCGTCATCACATTTTCGATGAGGCTCGCGGGGAAGATATCATAAGAGAAACTTTTCTTCTCCGGGTCAGTACTTGGGAGGTTCGCGCCGTTAAGCATTGTATTGTTGTACCGGTCACCTATTCCGCGTATCACAGCGAATTTCCCGTCAGATATCGTAACACCGGTCATACTTTTGAGAACGTCAATACCGGTTGAATTATTATTCTTTTTGATCAGCTCGCTGCTGAGGCCGTCAACTATATTAAGAGAATTTCTTTGCATTTTCAGAATCCCCGCTTCGCTGTTTTTAAGAGCTTCTGCCGTGATCACAACTTCCTCAAGCTCTGTAGATATTGGACTAAGCGAGATATCTACTTTTGTTTCCTTCCCTGCAACAACACGAACGTTCTCGATGTTCATAGACTGGTATGAAACATAAGATATCTTTATAGAATATGTCCCCTCGGGAAGATTACGGATCAGATACGTACCATCAATGTCGGAGGCAGCGCCTAATGGTGTCCCCACGACAATGACATTAGCTCCAATCAAGTCCTCATTGGTGGTTTTATCGGTTATTTTTCCCGAAATAGTGCCTTTTTGCTGGGCCCGAAACTGAGTTATTGAAAAAACTGAGAAAAAGATTAGTGTTAAGAAAATGTAATTATATTTGAACATAAAAAAACCTTTTAAATTTTATCCATCGACGCCCCAAGTTAGGTTTCTAATGTTAAGGAATTGTTAAGAGGATGTTAACTTAATGTTAAATCAATTCGTAGGTGTGTGATCGGGCAGGGAGATATTCTGCGATTTTCCCAAAGATTTAATCAATACTGGTTCAGATGTTGTCATAAAGTATCAGAATCTGACGTTAGGGCGGATAAAAAAGACAGGCACTCCCTCATCGCGAATTAGAAGGTCCGCTAAAATGCTCCGGAATCGGATTTATCACATTCAGGCAGAGTATAAAATACAGTTACACTTCGGTGTCTTAGATCAATCTCAACTGATCGAATTTCGATTTAGCGAGTCACAATCATTCCGGGATTTTTTTACAGCATTACTTTATTAATGATAATTTTTTAACTGACCGGTACTCCCCGGCTTCCATCTCATAAAAATATAAACCGGAAGAATAGCCCGAAGCATCCCACGATGTGAAGAAAGTCCCCTGCGGAGATTCATTATCAACAAGAAGAGCGATCTTCTCGCCAAGTATATTATAAACAGAAATCCTGACGTGAGACGCATCTGGCACCTGATACTTTATTGTAGTCGCAGGATTAAATGGATTTGGGTAATTCTGAAAAAGATAAAATTCATCAGGCGCCAAAATTTCCTCCTCTGTAGACGTAATTAACGAATCAATCGTCAACTGGTGAGCGCCAATCCCATTATTAGTGGCGAGGACATAAAGTATATAGATATTATCCTGATAATGGCGAAGTGCTACATCGCCTGAAGCTCCTGTCGTATTAATATTATCGCCAAGTGAAGGGGTTGTCTCGAACAACACTGCGGAAGCGAGGCCGTTAGTGATATCGAGCACTTTTGCATTTTCATTCGGGAAACCGTACTGAAACGTTGCGATAAACTTACGCCCGCTGGCTTCAAAGTACCTTATCGCGTTGCTTCTGCTGTCAATGAGATTGGCAGGTAGAGTTGAGACTGTTACTCCGGCGTCCGTGTGCTCTCTGGGGAGGATACTGTTACCATTCACAATTATGTTGGTTGATCCGGTCCGTCGCGTTACCGAAGGATTCGTTCCTGAATTGGTAAAACCACTGAGCGTGATTTCGGTAGGTGTCTGATTGAAACCTGTACCTGACATCCTCCATTTGAGTACTTTATTCGATGAATTAACCGCGGCGTAAACAACTGCGCTGCTGTCCGCGAATGAACCCGTAATTGTAAATTTATCACCGAGCCGGTATGCTGCTGCTGAATAATTGATTATCTCTTCCGGTTGCGCGCTCTCGGATGCCCATTTATAAACTTTGAAAGGAGTACTATTAGCCCCTGTAGTAAGATTTGCGGCTACGATTATTCCATCATCAGTGACATCAACATCATTAAGCGTGTAGGTACCTCCGGTGATGCCGGACTGATTCATTGTTCCTAAAAGATCTCCGTTATCGGCATTTAGGATCGACAGGTTCGGCCGGTTAACTACATAAAGGTGATTCGTAAATTTAGAGTAACCTAGCCCGCGCTCAGTGTTACCCGTGGCTGAAAACCAGGAAGGGAGATTATTCGTGGCATCGCATAATGTCCACACAGGTATGATATTGCCGGTCACGGTAACCGCAATAGTATCCGCGAGATTATTCAATCTCCCGATAATGTATCCGCTCCCGGTAGAGGAGGGTTTAAAGAATCCAAGAGAATCAACGCTTCCCTGAATACCTCTTACTTCCCATACAATATCCGTTGCCCTGAGTTCCACAGGATACCCGTAAAGATCAACACCGCCGACATTTATTTTTTTTGTTTGAGTTGAGTCCATAAAAATTGATTCAGGCTTAAGATCAAGACTATCAGTAATATCACGTGATTCTATTTCAAGCACCGCAAGCAAAGCATTTCCGCAGGACCGCTCTCCGCCTGCATCCGAAGGGCTGTTTACAACTTTCCCCCTGATCACCATAGTAGTGGATCCGCCGCCGTCCAGATTAAGCGCCTGATAACATCCGATGGAAAGCATATAGGCTGCCATCTGAGGTAATGACATACCTACTGAAAAACCTGCTTGCCTGCCGTCGACTGTAACTAAGTAGAACCTTGTGCTGTCCTGATTCAGACCCACAGCAGTGCGTGGATGCACGTTCGGATCAATCCCTGAATTGATAACCCCATTAGTTATCATCCTAGGCGAGCCGGAGATTAGTTCAACCAGGTCACCGCGGGAAGGATTCGAGTTGATTCTGATTCTCAGAGTATCGCCGGTGAAAACAAGCGAGTCGAGATACGCTTTGGCGTTCCCCCTCCCGGAGAGGACATACTCGGTTTCCGTAAAAGACATATTCCCTGTACCGCTGACTTTACTCTGAACGACAAATTTATTGATCTGGTTAACCGCGAATTCATCCACAGGTTTAAGTTTAATTTCTGTTACGTTGCCCGCAGTTTTTGTTGAGGTCCCCATAAATTTATTATAAAGAATCAGTCCGTTTGCTTTTACCGTATCATTGAATCCGGTAAGGGAGAATACAGAATCACTCACAGATGTGACGTTCCCGCCGAATCCAAGATCATCAAAAATGACCTTATTATCGGGCCTGAACGCAACAGAAGGCCGCTTATTTGTGTGTCCCTGCGCATACTCACGATTGGTTATCTGTGATCCCGTAAGAAAAGTATACGGATTGGATGAATTTGATATCCCGAAAAAGTCGCCATTAACCGCGCCGATAACAATGTTCCCACTCCTGCTTGAACGCGCTGCCATAGAGGAAGTTTTTTCAAATCCCTGCCCCAACACATCTTTGGCAAGCACGGTTTTAAGTTTGTTCTTCGGCTGAGAAATATCTATCTCAAGAATTTTAATATTGAAAGGTCCGGACGTTTTATAGACTGAATGATAATAAAAGCCGGGGCCGACTAAAGTTTTAGTGGAATCCTGTGAATAGGTTTTTTGTGGGAAGGATGAAAGTAACAATAAAAAGAACGAAAGTGTAATCAGTCGCATTTCAGGTACCATAATAATTGTAATGTTATATTCAAAAATATGGATTTTTCGGATACAATTCCCTTCATTTCTATTTTGTTAATATGGTAAAGCATCCCGGATTATGCAAGCCTGCCGAAAGCGTTAAGCTCACCCATTATTATGGCATCCTTACAAAGTCCATCTTTGATATATTCGATGAACTCCGACCCTTAAGTCTATAGAAAAAGCCCGTATTGCAGCGAACTTCATTCCAGTGACCCTAAGGGGATTTGATGCCGATCCTTCGGAATATAGACGTGAACGGGAATAAACGAAAAAAGCCCACATTGCTGTGAGCTCTCTTTTGGTGACCCCAAGGGGATTTGAACCCCTGTTACCGCCGTGAAAGGGCGATGTCCTAACCACTAGACGATGGGGCCGAAGGACATAAAATTAAACTTTTAATAACCCGATAAGGTTCCTGGTACGCCCAAGTGGACTCGAACCACTAACCCTCAGCTTAGAAGGCTGATGCTCTATCCGGTTGAGCTATGGGCGCTTTTCAATTAAAAATTAAGAATTATGAATTAAAAATTCTATGCAAAATTAAAAACCTCAAACGCCCGTTATTAATTCTTAATTTTTAATTATTAATTCCTCAGTCGGGGCGGCAGGATTCGAACCTGCGACCTCCTGCTCCCAAAGCAGGCGCGATGAACCGGGCTACGCTACGCCCCGAGTCTATATTATCTTTTTAGTAATATTTATCGGGACGGCCCCGAGACAGAAAGGTTATTTCCATCCCGGGAAAATCGAACCGATTATTTTCCGCCATTTTCCCTAATTATTAGCCAATTATCTCCCGCCGTTAACCCTGTTTATTCACCGATTAATTCCCGCCGTTATCCCTGTTTATTTATCCGCTTTTCCCTGTTTTACAAAGCCCAAAAAATATAGACAAGTAAGATAATAATTTCTTTTATTATTTTCAAATTTTTTCAGAAATTTTATTTATTTTGCGAAAAAGGCATCCGCTCTACCTTCCCGGGGACAGCCTTATTTTCTCTTTTTGTATCTTTTGATTAATGATTCTAACTTTTTATTTATTCAATAAACTATTCCGCAATAAACCCGGGATAAGAGGAAAGAGTATTTTCTCCTTCATTGTGATCTCCGGCATCGCCATCGGAATCACTTCCCTGCTTATCGCTCTGAGTGTGCTCAATGGCTTTCAAAAAGTACTCTCGGAAAAACTCAGCGACCTTGACTCACACCTGCAAATAATTGGTTTCAGTGATTATAATCTAGACGAAACAGAAAAAAACGCCTCTCTTATAAGATCACTTCTCGGAGATAATTTTCAAAGCATTGATGTATCGGTGTCAAAAGCCGTTATTATTTCCTCCAGTAAAGTGACCGAGGGTGTCTCACTCAGAGGAGTCGCGGAAGAATATTTCCTCAGGAAAAAGAATATAACCATCAAAGAAGGAGACAAAAAACTGGATGGTTCTTCGGTAATCATTGGTGTTAATCTCGCAAAGAAAATGAAAGTGGCTCCGGGTGACAAAATTTCATTATTCTATCTGGCCGGAATAGACAGAAACATTACAATCGAGGACGGGGGAATTGAGCAATTTACCGTATCCGGACTGTTTGAAACCGGGATGTCGAAGTACGATGACAATTTTATTTATACGGAAATTAACCGGGCGAGGGAACTGTTTAATATACCAGCTAACCAGGCTTCCATTATGGAAGTAAAGCTGAAGGACGTCAGCAGGATTGACAGCATCACCACCTATCTTCAGGATGAGCTCACCTATCCTTACTATGTCCGGAACATTTATGAGATCAACAGGAATATTTTCACCTGGATTGAGCTCCAGCAAAAACCAATACCACTGGTCCTGGGTCTTATCACACTGGTAGCCGCTTTTAATATTATCTCGACCGTACTCATGACGGTACTTGAAAAAACCAGGCGGATCGGAATAATGCGTTCCCTTGGATTCAAAAAAACAGGTGTCTCAGGTCTATTTCTTTTATTCGGCAGCTGGCACGGATTACTCGGCACTGTCTATGGTAATTTACTTGCTCTGCTCCTGATCTTCATTCAGAAAACATTTAACGTAATCACTCTCCCCTCCTCCATCTATTTCGTTTCTGAAGTTCCGCTTGAGATTGTGCCTGAAACTTTTCTGTTCGTTTCAGTTGGGAGTATCGTTCTCAATATCCTGATGTCACTTATTCCTTCGGTTGCGGCTGCACGTATCTCACCTTTATCGGCTATAAGGTTTAAGTGATGAGAATAGAAAAATTCATTGCTCTAAGGTACCTCTTCTCTCGGCACAGGGTCAACTTTATCACGATTATTTCCTATCTGTCCATTGCCGGAATAGCCATTGGCACCGGCGCTTTGATAGTAGTGCTCTCTGTTTTCAACGGCTTCAGCAGTCTCGTGCAGTCTTATCTTATCGGGCTCGATCCACACGTGAGAATAACGTTAACCGGCGATGAAAGCAAAATTAATCCGGACAGTTTATTCGCGGAAATGTCGCCGGTTAGCGGATTTACTCCGATAGCATCAGGTAAAGCGATCGTTACGAGGAATAAAGTTGTAAGGATTGTAAATGTAAACGGTGTTGATCATGAAGCCGCTAAGGGGGTCTACGGGCTCGAAGAGTTTATCCTTTATGGCAATTATGATCTGAAGGATAATGTTTATCCTAAAGCAATGATCGGTTTCCTGATGGCGGAACGGCTGCAGCTGCTACCGGGAGATACAATTCAGCTGGTCTCCCCTTCTGATATAAAAAAATTCATGAGCGCGCTGGTATTTCCACCGAGCCGCACATTCGTGATCTCCGGAATTTTTCTTTCTAACAATAACGATTACGATGCCAACTATATTTTTACTTCTCTCTCCTCTGCACGCTCTTTATTTGGGGTCAGAGAAGAATATCCGGGAATAGACATAAAACTTAACGATATTAACCTTGCCGATCAGTTCAAGAGTGAAATGGAAGACAAACTCGGCGAAAATTATCAGGTCGAGACCTGGTACGACCTGCACAGTGATCTCTATAATGTTATGCAATTGGAAAGGTGGGTTGCGTATATAATTCTGAGCCTGATCATAGTAGTGGCAACATTTAATATACTCGCGTCTTTGTCAATGACTGTTATTGAGAAATCCTCAGACCTGGGCACGCTAAAAGCTCTCGGATTAAATGACAATTCAGTTTACCGTATATTTATATATCAGGGTTTATTTGTTGGAGTGATAGGTACATTTCTTGGATTTGTACTGAGCCTTGCAGTATACTGGTTGCAGGTGAACTATAAATTTTACCCGCTTGACCCGCTGAAGTATAAAATAGACGCTTTACCGATGTTGCTGAGTTTTTATGATTTTATCACAGTCGGCCTCGCTTCACTCATACTTGCAACTCTCGCGTCTGTCATTCCGGCGCGAAATTCATTAAAGATTAAAATTCTGGAAGCCATCAGATATGAATAACACTATCGGCACAATTCATAATCCAATTATCACCGGTGAAGGACTTGTAAAGACATATCAGAAATCGGATCAGTCCTCACTGACAGTACTTAAAGGTATAGACATCCGGATACCATCGGAGTATATCTCGGTCATTGTCGGGCCTTCAGGCGCAGGCAAGAGCACCCTTCTTCATATACTGGGTGGGCTTGATAAAGCAGACAAAGGCAGGGTTACTGTGCTTGATAAAGATATCTCAGTACTTAATGATAATAAGTTGTCAGAATTCAGGAATCTTTCGCTGGGGTTTGTATTCCAGTTCCACCATCTTTTACCCGAATTCACCGCTGAAGAAAATATAATGATGCCCCTTTTAATCGCGGGAAAAAGCCATAAAGAGTCTGCTCAAAAAGCAAAAGAGCTACTTAACCTGGTAGGACTTGAAAACAGGCACGACCATAAACCCTCTGAATTATCCGGCGGGGAGCAGCAGCGTGTTGCTCTTGCCCGCGCGCTTGCTAACGATCCGAAGATTATTCTCGCCGATGAACCGACAGGTAACCTCGACTCTGTCAACAGCGATATCCTCAACAGGCTGTTTATCCGATTACGGGATGAATTCAAGAAAACTCTCCTAATCGTGACGCACAACCCGGAACTTGTAAAAATAGCGGATCATATCTTTACAATGAAGGACGGGCTGCTTACGGATACTGAGAGCCGTTTATGATACCCCCAGCATCCTTAATACTCCGGCTGTTATGAAACAAAGAATAATTCCCATAAGAACCGGCAGAAATGTGGCAATTGTCGTCCACTTAATACTGCCCGTTTCTTTGTAAATAGTATATATCGTTGTTGAGCAGGGGTTATGAAGCAGGCTGAAGAGCATTATACATACTCCCGTAATTATTGTCCAGCCTCCTGCCTGAAGTAATTCTCCAGTGCCCTTTATTGATTCCATCTCAAACATCACTCCGGCACCCGCGCCTGCTTCAGGATTACCGGTCACCAGTACAGTCAGCATAAGGATCGTAGGAATTACAATTTCATTCGCAGGTATGGCGATAATATACGCTAAGAGTATAACTCCGTTTAAACCGATCAGGAAACCAAAAGGATTAGCCCAGTTTATAAAGTGCTCCGCGAGACTGATCCCTGATATGTGTACATTCGCCACAGTCCAAATCACTAATCCGGCAGGGGCGGCAAAAACAATGGCCCTCCACAATACCATAAGGGTACGTTCAATTAGTGATTTGTATAATATCTGACCAATATGCGGTGGCCTGTATGGCGGCAATTCAAGGCTAAACGAAGTTGCCTGCCCTTTAAGTACTGTTTTAGACAGCATCAGTGAGACAATCAGGCTGAACGCAATTCCCAGCACAGCTACACCCACTACTGCAGCTGCCGATACAAGTCCCGCGAAATGAGCAGGCACCGCTCCACCGATAAAAATGGTGGCAATCAGAATTTGTGTCGGCCATCTCCCGTTACACAGGGAAAAATTATTCGTTATAATCGCGATTAGTCTTTCTCTGGGACTGTCAATTATTCTGGCAGCAATCACCCCTGCGGCGTTGCATCCGAAACCCATACTCATTGTAAGAGCCTGTTTCCCGTGCGCGCCTGCCCGTCTGTAAAGGCTGTCCATATTAAATGCAACCCTTGGCAGATATCCGAGATCTTCAAGCAAAGTGAATATCGGAAAGAAGATCGCCATCGGAGGCAGCATCACACTGATTACCCAGGCCAGGGCAAGATACGCTCCATCGAAGATTAACCCGTTCAGCCACGCGGGCAGACCAATAAAAACTCCGAAATTCTTTAATAACGGGTGGAGATAATCCACAAGAAATTCTGCCAGCATTCCGGATGGATAATTTGCTCCTACAATTGTTAGCCAGAAAATAATCGCCAGGATCATCAGCATAATCGGAAAACCAAATAACCTGCTTGTTATGACCCGGTCTATCTTATCTTCGATTTGAGTTGCCTTTGAAGAGCCTGCAACTTTAACCGTTGAATCTGCGATTGATTTTGCGCTGTTATAGATGGTTTCTACAAGCGCGTCGTGAAAATTCTCGCCGAGTTTCCACCTGAACGAATTCGCCGTTGATACCAGTAATTCTTTCTGTTTATCACTCATATCAATTCACCTCCACACTGTCCGAAGCAGCAGATATCCTTGTCTGGTAGCTGTTTACCAGGTTTCCTATCTCACCGTTCAGGATCGCCTCAGTTATTGTATTATCCCCTTCCAGCATTCTCAGTGCGACCCAGCGCACGTTCGGCAGTTCGGGATATATCTTTAGGATTTGCTCCGTCATCGCGGAGATCGCACTATGAAGTTCATCTGAATATTCCGATATCCGGTAAGGCTTGCACTTGAATTTCCCGGTTGATACCTCGTGTATGGCATTCAGAAGTTCGTTCATTCCTTCTTTTCTCCTGGCTGCCGCAAGAACAACCGGTATTCCCAGTTTTTTAGAGAGTGCCCTGCTGTCAACTTCGATGTTTTTTCTCTTCGCTTCATCAATCAGATTGACACACAGCACTGCCCTGTCTGTAATTTCAAGCACTTGCAGAACAAGGTTAAGGTTGCGCTCTACTCTTGTGGCATCGATAACAATTACTGTTACATCCGGCTGACCAAATAGAATAAAATCCCGCGCTATCTCTTCGTCACTACTCGCTGAAAGAAGCGAGTAAGTCCCGGGAAGATCGATAATCTTATATTTTTTATCATTGAAAGAAAAAGCTCCTTCTGACCTTGCTACAGTTTTTCCTGGCCAGTTGCCCGTATGCTGCCTAAGTCCTGTCAGATTATTAAAAACCGTGCTCTTCCCAGTATTGGGATTACCCGCGAGTGCTATAATAAAATCAACGTTACTTGTATCAATCCCGAGTTTTTTCAGGTTCTTTTCATTAAAATTCGCGGGACAAACTTCGCAATTCATCGTACTATTCATATTCATCTCCTGTCAGTTATGCTGTATAAATATCTGTCTGGCCTGTTGTTTCCTCAAGGCAATCTTTGTACCCATAATTTCATAGGCAACCGGTTCACCTCCGGGGCTTGCCATTGCATATCGAACATTGGTGCCGGGAATTAATCCCAGGTCCATTAATCTTCTTCTTTGCTGCCCCCTGCAGGCGCGAGAGAGCCCGACTATATACGCTGCTTCACCCGGCTGAAGTTTATCAAGAGTTTTAAATTCTGAAAGCTGCTTTTCTGTGGGCATCAGTTCTGATACTGTTATATTATCCGCCAGTATCGGAGCAAGGACGCACTCCTCACCCCCTGCTTCGAATGTCAATCTCTTTGAGTCAGATTGGATCATCCTGATATGCTTGCCCGGGTAAAGCCCCATCGCGACGAGTTGTTTATAAACCGCTTCAGGTTCATCTTCGATGTGCGTGATCTGACCATATTCACCAACAGAGAGAGAGGTTAACGGTTTACCTGAAATAGCCGGAATATCTCCGTCTGCAGTCGGGATAGGGTCGCCGTGCGGGTCAAAAACCGGATTGTTTAATCTCACTGCTAATTCATCCGCTTCAGCTTGTGTAATTGTATGTTCAAGATTCTCAGCTTCCGAGTGCCAATAGGTTTCTTCCAAACCCTCTTCATCAGCAAAATATTTTTCGAGAAGTCTGTGGATACGAATTACTTTCAACGCATAGGAACGCCCCTCTGATGTCAGTATCAGTTCTCCTGAGCTCAGCGTAAGCAGTCCCATATCTTCAAGTTTCTCAACTATTGTGCTTGCATCGCTGTTACTTATATTCAGATTCCCGGCTATACTCATCACGTTACAACTGCGCTTCTTATACTCACAGTCATAAAGATGTTTAAGCGCGTCTTCAAATAATTCTTTTCTATTCCTTGTTGCTGCTCTCTTCATTCTGCGAAAAAGCCCTCTCCCCGGCAGCGCGAGAATAACAACAAACAGGGCGATAACTAATAATATTTCCATAACTAAGCCTCTCCCTCCTTCTCCTGGACAAAAATATTCGATGCAATTTTATGGCTGATATTTAATTCTTTGCCGTGAATGCTCAGCACAATCGAATTGTCAAACTTGAGGTGATTCTTGACGGTCAGTTCTGTATCCATAATTATACCAACTGACGAGATGTACGTCATAAATTCGTGGTCATAATCGTTCACCCTCACGACGACTGCAGTTTTACCGGATTCCATATAATCCAGCCTGAGCGCCGATCTGGCTTGAGGTATCTTTCCGGTCTTACTGGGGATCGGGTCACCGTGGGGGTCGTAATCCGGAAACTCCAGCATTTCTTCAAGCCTGTTAATTAGCTCCTCTGACGCTCCGTGTTCGAGCCTTTCAGCCTCCTCATGGACCTTCTCCCAGGGCATGTTCACAATCTTATATAAGAACATTTCCAGGAGCCTGTGACGGCGTACGAGATTGACAGCAAATTCTTCCCCTTCCCCTGTTAAAGAAATGCCTTTATACTTAGTATAATAAATGAGTCCGTCACGCGAGAGTTTACGCAGCATATCTGTAACAGCCGCATTGGAAATGCTCATCCTGTCCGCGATTGTCGTACTCCGTATCAAACCTTCGGTATCACGATGTTTGTAAATAACTGAAATGTAGTCTTCCTGGGATATATTTTTCATAATTAAGTATATTTTTGATATTAATTTAAGCATACTTAAATTTAATGTCAAGTTTATTTAATATATTTTATAAGGTATGCCCAATTTTTTACCCTTCGACAATTTTGTCACCTCTGCCTCCCCGGATTAAAATGTCAAAAATCGAAAGAAAAAAACATTATACTTGACAGTTATCAGAAAATCAATTAAATTAGAAACATAAAAAACTAATTTATTTTTTATAGTTTCCATGCAGTCTTTAAGATCAAAACTATTGCGAAAGGCAACTGAGAGATTTCTGGTCGAGGGCTTCTATAAAATCTCGATGGACGAATTATCCTCTGACCTTAAAATGAGCAAGAAGACTATCTATGAGATTTTCCCCTCAAAACGAGAACTTGTTCGTGAAACCACCCTGCTTTTCCTCTCCACGAACGCCGATCAATTTACAGCCGTTCTGAAAACAGAGTTAAACTCAATTGAGAAACTTTATATGTTTATGGAAAAGCTTGCGAACACTGCGAGCGCAGTCAGTAATAATTTTTTGAGGGATATTGAAACACATATGCCTGACCTCTGGCAGGAAGTGGACAGTTTCAGGAGTGAAAAACTAAAGACCCTGATGAGGGAAATAATTACTCAGGGGCGGAAGGAAAAAGTTTTTAAGGAGTATCCCGATGATGTACTGATTGATTTTTTTGTTACTTCAGTTACATCAATGGTTACTCCCCGTAAACTGCTTCAGCACGAGACTAGTCTGAAGAAAATGATTAAGATGACAATGGAGATCCTGATCAAAGGGATCACTACCGATAAAGGTTTAGAAATATTTAAAAAATTCAAAGAGAGTTCTCAATATGAGTAGAATATTAATTTTAGCGTTTCTTGCTTTATTTCTCTCCGGATGTTCGGATGACGATAACAACAAAGTCGAGGGAACAGGAACAATCGAGATTGTTGCTTCTGTTTTAAGTTCAAGGATGCCAGGTGAGATATCAAAGATAATAAAGGACGAAGGAATGTCCGTCAGGAAAGGCGATACTTTGATAATCATAGATCATAAGTACTATTCAATTCAGTTGAAGGCAGCGCTTGCTAACCTTAAGATAACGGAAGGAGCTCTGGATCTGCTCCGGAACGGCGCACGAAAAGAAGATATTGAGCTTGCTGAGACGCAATTAAAACAGGCTGAACTGAATCTAAACTCCGCCGAAACAGATTATAAAAGATTTAAAGAACTGATCGCGGCCAATTCAGTAACACAAAAGCAATACGAAGACGCGGAGACAAGATATAAAATCGCCGGCGAACAAACGAAAGCGGCACAGGAATCTTTGCGTAAGTTAAAACACTTCGCCAGAACGGAAGAGATTAAGCAGGCACAGGGCAGATACGAGCAGGCTTTGGCAAATGTCGAATTACTGGAAAAGCAAATTTCGGATTGCTATATAACCGCTCCGTTTGATGGTGTGATCATAAAACGTTTTATTCAATTGGGCGAAACTGTAGGAATCAATTCTTCCATACTGAAAATAGCCGATACCGGATTTGCGGAATTAACGATCTATATTCCGGAAGAGCAGCTTCCAAAAGTAAAGTACGGGCAAAAGGTAACCGTTGCGATTGATATGAACCCGGATAAAAAGTACGAAGGGACAGTCTCCTTCATCTCATCGGAAGCAGAGTTCACCCCAAAAAATATCCAGACGAAGGATGAACGTACCAAACTCGTTTTTGCGGTTAAAATAAAACTGCCGAACAATCATTTTGAATTGAAATCAGGCCTTCCGGCCGACGCGGTTATTGAGTTGTAAGGGTTTGAGTTGGAAAAGGTAATTGAGGTCTCGGGTTTCAGTAAAAATTTCGGCGAGATTTCTGCTGTTCGAGGTATATCGTTCGAAGTAATCAAAGGAGAGATGTTCGGACTTGTAGGTCCGGATGGTGCGGGAAAAAGCACTACCATCCGCACCCTCTGCGGTCTGATCTCCCCTGATAATGGAGAAATCTCAATGTTTGGGTTACCCCAGAAAAAGAATCTTAAACAGATCCAGAACCGGCTTGGTTATCTTTCACAGAAGTTCAGTCTTTACGGCGACCTCTCCATTGATGAGAATATTAATTTTTTCGCAAGGATCCACGGAGTAAAAAACCACAAGGAATACGCCAATACGCTTCTATCATTCACAAGGTTGATTGATTTCCGCGCTCGAAGAGTCGAACGATTATCGGGGGGAATGAAACAGAAGGCAGCCCTGGCGTGCAGTCTGATTCATAAACCTTCTGTTCTCTTCCTTGATGAACCCACCACGGGAGTTGATCCCGTTTCACGACGCGACTTCTGGAAAATACTTTCCGATTTATTAAAGGACGGGCTTACCATTTTTATCTCCACTCCATATCTTGATGAAGCGGAACGGTGCAACAGGGTCGCGCTGATGAGTGGAGGAGATATTATTTCTCTTGATACGCCTGATAAACTGAAAGAGAGCATTCAGAAAGTTGTGCACGAAATTGTGTGCGAAGACACCTTCAGCGTATCGAGGCTGATCAAAGAAAACTTCAGCATAGAGCCTCAGCTGTTTGGTGACAGGATAAACATCCTTACCGATGAATCAAGTGATGAGATTAAAAATATTATTGAATTCCTTTCTTCGAGATCAGTCAGAGTCCTCTCTTCCCGGACAATGATGCCCTCACTTGAAAATGCGTTCATCTATCTTGTAAATAAGCATAAGCCGGATGTAAAAGATAAAATATCAGCTGTAGGTGTTAACTAAGTGTATTCAATTGAAGTAAATAATCTCACAAAAAAATTCGGCAGTTTCACTTCCGTGGATAATATTTCTTTCAAAGTGGGAGAAGGGGAAGTATACGGCTTCCTGGGAGCAAACGGCGCGGGGAAATCCACGACAATCAAAATGCTTACCGGCATACTTGAACCTACATCAGGCGACGCTATCGTTTCCGGCTTCAGCATTAAGTCACATCCCGATTCAGTTAAAATGAATATCGGGTATATGTCGCAAAAATTTTCATTATACAACGATCTCACTGTCGAACAAAACATAGATTTTTTCAGCGGTATATATGGTATATCGGGTAATACGCTTGAGCAAAGAAAAAAATGGATACTTAATATTTCGGGACTTGAAGGTAAGGAAGGGATCTTAACCGGTTCCCTCCCCGGCGGCATAAAACAAAGGCTCGCGCTCGGTACAGCGGTGGTTCATAAACCCAGGGTAGTTTTCCTCGATGAACCAACAAGCGGAGTTGATCCCATTTCAAGAAGAAGATTCTGGGATCTCATTTTCAGCCTCTCCGATGAAGGAATTACAGTACTCGTTACCACACATTACCTTGAAGAAGCAGAGTATTGCAATACGATACTGATGATTGACGCGGGTAAACTTGTGGCTGAGGGAGTACCCAAAGCCCTCAAATCCCAATATATCCGGAATGATATTTTCGAGATCCAGTGCACTCCTCTCATAGAAGCGATGGATCATCTTTCAAAAGCGCCTTTTACGGGTGAAATTTCCATTTTTGGCAACAAAATTCATTTGATGAGTAAATCCCCGGCTGTGAATACATCGGAAATCACAGGTTATTGCGCGCAATCCGGCATCAATATTATTAAACTCGAAAGGATCACTCCGTCACTCGAAGATTTATTTATATATCTTCTCGATAAAAGGAACCGGACAAAATGAATCCGGGAAGGTTAATGGCTCTTGTTGAAAAGGAAGTAAAACATCTTCTTAGGGATTTTCGTTTCCTGCTGATACTTCTTTTTTTCCCCGTATTTCTATTAATGATCTTCGGTTACGCGGTAAATTTCGACGTTAAACACGTGCTCATCGGTGTCTATGATCAGGAGAAATCACAGCTCAGCCGGGAATTGATTCAATCTCTCTCGTCGTCTTCCTATTTTGAGATTACAAAAATTATCACAAGCGACGACGGCGTAAAGCAATCCCTTGACCTGAAAGAAGTCCAGTGCGTAATGATTATTCCTGATGATTTTTCGAAAGAGTTCTATTCAGGCAGGCAGTCACAAATACAATTCCTGATCGACGGAGTTGACGGAAACACAGCTACAATCATTCAGAATTATGCCACGTCTTTCACTCAGAACTTCGAGAGCAGGCTTATCGACAGGATTGCGAAAGGAAAAGGATTCAGTGTATATAAACCTCTTCAGGTTGAGATTCTCTTCTGGTTCAATAAGGACCTGAAGTCATCCCGCTTTTTTATACCCGGACTTATAGCAATGATACTTATCATTATCGCTGTTGTCAGTGTTTCATTGTCAATGGTCCGGGAAAAGGAAATGGGTACGATAGAGCAGATCCTTGTTTCCCCCATTTCCACAATGGAATTACTTGTAGGTAAGACCATACCGTTTCTCTTTATTGCCCTGATCAATTCGACAATTATTCTAATTGCGGGCTATATCTTTTTTGAAGTAAGTGTGAAAGGAAGTTACCTTCTGCTCTTTGTGGCTACTCTCCTCTTTCTTTTTTCGGGTACAGGGATTGGTATACTTGTATCGGTGATAGCAGATACACAGCAGGTGGCATTCATGATGGCTACGCTTATATCTCTCCTCCCTTCACTGCTGCTTTCGGGCTTTATTTTCCCGATTGAAGGAATGCACCCGATAATTCAGGTTTTCACAAATATAACACCCGCGAAATTTTATATTAATATTCTGAGAGCCATTATACTCAGAGGTGTTGGTCTGGAAGCAATCTGGGTGAATATGCTTTACCTGCTGATATTCTCCATTATCACACTACTGATCGCGGCAAAAATTTATAAAAAGAAGGCTGCGAAGGTGTAGAGTTTTAATGAAACTTCTTCTCAGTATAATAAAAAAGGAATTCGCTCAGTTCAGGCGCGACCCGAAGATGTTTGGCATAACACTCATTGCCCCGATACTTCAGCTGATCATTTTAGGTTACGCGGTCAACCTTGATGTTGACAGTGTCCGGACAGCAGTGCTGGATCAGGATAACTCAGTTACCAGCAGGAGATTGATAAACGACTTCAGGGGATGCGCAAATTTTAATTTGGAGCATAACGTTTCGAAAAGCAGTGAGATTGTAGAACTGATAGATAAAGGAGAAATTCTTCTGGCAATTGTTATCCCGCGGGGATTTGAGAGTTCTGTTGAAAGTCACAGAACGGCCTCACTGCAGATCCTTCTCAACGGATCAGACGGAAACACTGCATCCATTGCCGCCGGATATGCTTCGGGCATCATCGCAGGTTTCTCGAAGAAAGTTGTTTTGCAGTTTTTCGACAAGTCGGGAATGAAAGTAAAACCATTCGGTTCAATATCGGCAGTTCCACGAATTTGGTACAACCCGTTCGTTAAGACCAGATATTTTATGGTGCCTGCTATCGTGGGACTAATCCTTAGTATCATAACTCTCTTACTAACTTCGCTTGCTATCGTAAAAGAAAAGGAAATCGGGACACTGGAACAACTTATCGTTACTCCAATTAAACCTTATCAGCTTGTGCTCGGTAAACTAATTCCGTTTGCCATACTCGGTTTCGTTGCCGTTACTCTCGTTCTTACGGGAATGCGCTTCATTTTTGATATCCCAATCCGCGGCAGTGTAAGTTTTCTATTTTTTTCCTCGTTTCTTTATATCCTCAGCACGCTCGGACTTGGACTTTTCATTTCAACCATCTCTAAGACCCAACAGCAGGCGATGATGATAGCAATCTTCGCAGTATTGCTGCCAATGGTATATTTGTCAGGTTTCGCTTTTCCTCTTGAAAATATGCCTGACACGATCCAGTCCCTGAGTGTTATTATTCCTTTAAAGTACTTCCTTACTATCATTCGCGGTGTCATCCTCAAAGGACTCGGTTTTGGAGAATTATGGCAGGAAGCGCTTATACTCCTGGTAATGGGCGTCTTTATTCTGCTGCTTAGTTCACTCCGCTTCAAAAAAAGGCTGGAGTGACACCGCTCTTAATAAAGTTTATTTCCCCCTATTTAAAAATCACTTCGAGTACTATCCAAACAATAGTGTTATGATCCAATTAAACATCCCTCCATGTTAAAAGGGAAATGTTGCATTTTTATAGATATCATTTACCAAAAAGAGTTATCTTAACCGGATATTATTTCCATATTTATTTATTTAATACAAATAAATTGTACTGTTAATATTATTAGTCGGCAAGAAACTGTTAAAGATATAAATGCGGTCAGGAAACTGACGGTTCTCTGGGCATTCAATGAAGCTGCCCTCGGAGGAATATTACACGCGATCAGGTTTCCTTTTACAGGGCTGATAATAGCCTCACTTGCAGTAATATTAATATCACTTATTGCCTTTACCTCCAGAGATAAGAAGCAGATAATAAATTCAACATTAATAGTGATCGCGGTCAAGTTTATCGTCAGCCCGCATTCCCCGGTTACGGCTCATTTCGCGGTACTAATTCAGGGAATAGCCGGTTATGTCATCTACTCTCTGTTTGGCTGCAGCAAATTTTCAACAGCACTGCACGGATCCTTCGCTCTTGTCTACTCCGCTTTCCAAAAACTGATAACCGCAACAATTCTGTTTGGAATGGACTTCTGGAGATCTTTTGATCACTTTATTTCATCCACAATTCTTCCCCTTTTTTCTATTCGGGAGAGCGAATCATCTTCCGCACTCCTGTTGATTGTAATATTGTATCTGCTGATATATTTAATAGTCGGGATATTTACCGGACTCTTTGCTTCATCTGTTCCTCATCTGGTTGAGGGTAAAAAAGAAGAAGTACTCGGAAAATTCAGATTGTTAAAATCCACCAAGGATCCTGACAAATTTGATTCAAGGAAACTAAAAACAAGGTTGATTCTCTTTCTGGTTCTTATTATTGCTGCAGCCCTGACCTATGCCATTCCTCTGCTGTCAAAGGAAAGCACTCAGTGGATAATAATGTTGTTAATCAGAACCGTAGCTATTCTTATTGTCTGGCTTTACATACTCTCCCCCCTATTGAAATATCTGCTAAGATCGCGCGTATTGCTATTGGTGAGACGAGAGGAAATTGAAAATGTAATTTCACGATTCGGAAAAATAAAATCTTATACTCTTTTTTCCCTCAGATATTCCCTGCAGAATAAAGTATATTTACGGATTCAGACGTTTATTCTAACATTAATAATACTTGTACTTTATGAAGGCGAACCAGGTTAGAGAGACATATCTCGTCACTGGCCAGGTGCACTCCGGAAAAACAACTTCGGTTATGTCATATTTCCGTACAGAAAAAAATATCTCCGGACTTTATGCGCCGGTGATTGACGGCAAGAGATTTATTTACTCTATTCACAATAAAACCCTTATTCCATTGGAGGCAGATAGCGGGACAAAGGAAGCAGATATAATAAGAACAAAAAATTATAACTTCAGTGCACACTCCTTTGACCAGGCGCGAATGAACCTGCTTTGTGCACTGGCTACGGATACGGAATGGCTGGTAATTGATGAGGTCGGGATACTCGAATTGAGAGATTCCGGATATGAACCGGCGCTCACAAAAATCATAAAAGATCTGCAGCCCAACAGGAAATTGGTTATGGTCGTACGTGAGGCTGTCCTTGAAGAAGTAAAGAATAAATACTCACTTAGCTTTTTATCTCTTCCGTGACAATATATGGAGCTTTTTTACAAACCAACGCCGCGAATCATTACGGGAATACCTGATCAGACTTTAGATAATAAGTAAGAACTTCACACAGTATATTAAGGAACCTGTTCCAATAGTGCTACCCATATTTCATTAAATTCCCAATGACTATTTATGAAATTTCTTTATGAACTCTTCCACCTCAGGTAGCCCTCCCTGATACACCAGGTATCCATTGTAAGGTTCGCGTTTAGTAATATCATCACATATAGGTGTAAGCATTATCCGTTTTACTTCCTCCGGCACATTCGTCTGCCCCAAAGCCCAGCCTAATTTGATATAAGCTACTTCAGGCAGCATATTGGCGGCAGGAACAATTCCCTTTGCCATAAGGTCACGTCCGGTATCGTAAACAAACATATGAACATATCCCCATAAGGTCTGAACTGTCATATATATATGTACACCTTTCTTAGCCGCGCGTTCTATCGCCGGGTAAATCGGTTTATTTACGTGCCCTAATCCTGTACCCGCGATAATTATTCCCTTGTAACCATTGTCGACCAGAGAGTCAATAATATCCGGGAACATATTCGGATAATAGTAAACCATCGCGACTTTCTCCTCAAACACCGGCGTAATAACCACTTTCCTGTCTTTCCTCCTGTGGTTATACTCCTTCTTTATCGGTTTGACGCCTTTTGTTGTTACGGTTGCTAAGGGCGTGTCGCCGATAGTTCTGAAAGTGGATCTGTATGAGGAATGCATTTTACGAACGCGGGTGCCTCGGTGCAGCAAACCGTATTCATCGGATGTAGGGCCAAACATACTCACCATCACTTCGGCGATATCACCGTGACCGGCAGCATACGCAGCGTGCTGAAGGTTGAGAGCGGCATCGGAACTGGGACGGTCCGAAGATCTCTGTGAACCAACAAGAATGATAGGAACCGGCGGATTCTGCACCATAAAAGAAAGAGCCGTTGCTGTATGATGAAGAGTGTCTGTTCCGTGTCCGATTATGATGCCGTCAATTCCGTTTTCGATTTCCTTACCGATCGCAACAGCAAGTTTTTTATACTGCTCCGGCCCCATATTCTCACTGAACACAGCAAAAAGTTTTTCTGTCGTAAGGTTGCAGATTTTAGCTAGTTCAGGAACAGCGCCGTAAAGTTCCCCGGGAGAGAATGCGGGTATTACTGCTCCGGTACGGTAATCTAGCCTTGAAGCGATTGTTCCGCCGGTACCAAGAAGTTTTACCTTTGGCAATCCCTTCGTATACGGAAATTCCTTTTCGGGTATTTTATATACCGCCTTTTTATATCCGGTTTCAATAATACCGGTTATTGTATCAATGTCTATTCCGATATTGTAGCCTGTAGGGATCTTTACAACAATGTGTAAATCATCGTCATTTTCGGCCCTGGGAAGTACAGTTCCTAAAAACTTTCCTCTTGTGGAATCAATCTCCACCTGACCCCAAACCCTGATATTATACTTCATCAGAGTTTCAAGCGCGCGTCCTTTATAACCTTGAAAAATGTCATCTGCCATTTAATTACTATACTTAATATTTCTATAAAAATTACTTCTGATACTGCTTAATCTAATCTTGATTCCCAAACTGATTAAATATTGACCGTACTTTCAAAAACATTTTACCCGTTTCTTAATTCATGATTTTAGTTCTTAAACCTGAATAATTCTTTTCCGTAGTTCTCTCAGATCAACATTCCCCTCCGCGACCCTGCGCAACTGGCCCATTATCCAATTTGTACAGGCATCGGGGGATTCAGATTTATGATCTTTCATAAAGCGCTGCTTAAGAAAACCTATTCTCGCTGCGATATCATCCTTGCTGCTTTTTCGGAAGCGGATACTCTCAAGTATGGAGTTAAAGTCCATATTCGGGTGCTCATAGATGAGAGGAAGCATCCTTACCGCCAGATCAAACTGCAGTTTCTCCTTTTTTAGGAAAGAAAAAAGATCGAAGATCAAATCATAATTGAAGTCGGGCGAAGCAGTATAATGCCCTTCAACATACTTTAGCCTGTGACCAAAAAATAAACCGGTAAACTTCGGGAAAACTCTGAGCTGAGTGTGTATCTTTTCTATAACCGGAAAAAGGTTCTTTCTGAAGATGTATGTAAATGTGTCCTCAGGTACTTCCCACTCCTTCAGTCTGTGATAAAAAATTATCACATCATCCGGCAAATTATTTCTTATCTGTTCGATATATTCATTTGAGAGAGGAATCGCGGCAGAATCCGTATCGGGATACATTCTGTCCGCCCCTGGAAGGACACGCTCAAAAATTGTTGTACCATCGGGGTAAGATTTTCTTGTTTCTTTCGGTACTCCTTCAAATGCCATCCTGCATCTTTCGCTGATCGTTTCAAGAGCGGTAGTGATATCTTCCTCAGGACCCCAGAATATTAACTGCGCGTCACCTTTTTTTACACCAAGTATTTCCTTTATTTTATCCCATTCAAACGGGCTTATCATCTGCATAAAGTCTTCTGAATGAGTCATATTAGGTTTTTCTAAACAGGCAATCACTTTCAAACGGTTGGTCAGTTCATCCGCGAAGGTCTTTCCGGGCTGGAGAAAATGGGAGAGTATCCCCGCGAATCCGGGAAGATTCACTGCTACGACCTTGTACTTTTGTCCCCCTTCCTTCTCCATAAGTTGGAGGCGGAGGACTTTTTTATCAATATAACTCCAATCGGTTTTCCAGGAAGCATAGTCACTTATTCTGTCCAGCAGCTTTTTCCGGATCGCGAGCAGCGCCCATTGCCTGAAGGCTTCATTATGAGTCAGTTTAGGAATCCACTTGATTCGTGATACTCCTTTTATCTCTACTCTTGATCCGCCCGCGCAGCTAACGTTAACATCCTGCCGTGAAGCCCCCATGCCAGTACGCACGTTGCCGGTGCTCCTGTTGAGGAAACGGATGTAGTTACAAGTTTCAGCAACCTCGTTTGGATTCACGCATTCGGGGTGTGTTACTACTTCGATCAGCGGCATACCAAGCCTGTCAGTTTTATACACTCTTACGTGGCCGATATCCGATATTTCCCGGCAGGAATCTTCTTCAATGCTTAATTGTATCAGCCTTATTTTTTTGTGTGACAAAGGAAGTTCGCCGCCAACTCCGATAATTGCAGTCCGCTGAAATCCAGTAGGTATGCTTCCGTCAAGATACTGTTTCCTGGTTATGTGGACTTCCCCCACGATATTCATTTTACAGAGCATTGCAATCTTTAAGGAGATCCCCAGAGCTTCCCTGTTTATCGAAAAAGGCGGTGTGTCATCAACTTCATATGTACAGGTAGTTACATTCTTAATGTGATAGATAATTTCTTTCCGTGTTCTGAACTCCATAAGCGCTGTACCGTCATATTCTCCCAACTCACTCAGAGTCGGTCTCATATGCCGGATGAGTTCCGCGTCGTAGTCGTCACTATTCTGAAATACTCCTGCGGGACAGTGGCAGAACAGTTTTTCTTTGGTTAAGAGTTGCTGGTGGACTTCAAGCCCGGACATAAATCCGATCCTGTCGTAATCTTCCTGGGTGGCTTTGTTCAGAGGTACATACCCTATTTCACGAAGAGTGTTTTCGTAGTTCTCGTGAGGGTTAATTGGATTCTGCATAAATAGCTATAAAATATTATTCGTATGTCAAAATTAAAAAACTTTTTCTATTTAACCTTACTTAATAATCTTACCCGGCTTTAACATATGAAAGGGACAATGGTGATTTTTCACAAAAAGCGGGTAAATAAACTGCAGAGAGATGAACAGTAACCGGTTCCGTATTCTCTTAAAATATCAAGGATTAGGGCAGGTCAGGATTCTTAATCAGCTGATTTGGATCATTAAGCTATTTCAATTATCGGCGGATTTTTCTTAAGTTTGATTGTATTACTAAAACTTTAGTCGCGGAAAAGCTTTAATTGTTAACCAGTCACCAAAACGAAGCCCTAGATTATTCACATCATATTTCTCTGACGGCAAACGCGGGATCGGGGAAAACACTTGTTCTGACGAACCGGTTCATTAATATTGCCCTTCGTCCCGATATCAGCCTCAGAGAGATAGTCGCTATAACATTTACTGACCAGGCTGCCGCGGAACTTCAGGAAAAGATATCCCGCCGCGTCGAATCGGAAATTGAAGCTGCAGAAGACCGGAAACAAAAAGCCAGGCTCAAATCCCTCAGACAGCAGCTCTCTTCCGCAAATATCTCAACTATTCACTCATTCTGCATTTCTTTGCTCCGGAGGTACCCCGTTGAAGCAGGGCTCGACGCCGGTTTTGCTGCCATTGATAAAAATCAAACTAATGAACTGATCCTTCTTTCGGTAGAGGCTATGATCAAGGAGGCTTTTGCTGATGTTCGAAGCGTTGATAAACTGAAAGAAGTCGTCAGGATCTTAGGCTCACTTAATAATCTTAAGAAACAGATAATCAACCTTATACAAAACAGAAAAAACTTTCTGGATCTTTACGATCGGGTTTATAAAACCGGCTACGATCAGATACTTGATTTTTATAAAAAGACTAAAAATGAAAACGCTGATATATGGGCAGGGATTATCAAAAATGAATACTTCCCCATAATGGCTGAAGTAAACCAATATGTCAGGTGTAATAACCCAAAAGCAAAAGCAGTTACCGACATTGATAAAAACATTAAAGCCCTTCGATCAGCGGGTGCATCGGAGTGCATTTTGGGTTTTATCAGACTGACTGAAACTATGTTGACAGAGAAGGGAGAATTCCGGAAGAATTATCTTGGCGAGGCTCTCTTTACAAGTGAAATTAAGTCTATTCACACACTGCGGGTAGCACTCTCATCGGCGGTACCGGGGGACGATGAAGATAAACTGGAAAAGCTTTCTGAATTCAGCCTTACAATTTGCAGGCTTTTCGATTCAGCTCTCAGGCAGTATGAAAAGCGAAAAAGAGGCCACGGCTATCTCGACTTTGAAGATATCTTGCTTTACACCCAGAGGGTATTGAAAATAGAGAGTGTTCTGGAAGATCTGGCTGACAGGTATAAATACATTATGATCGATGAGTATCAGGATACAAACGATTTACAGTACGAGATATTCCTCCCAATCCTAAAAGAATTACAGAACGGAAACCTTTTTGTCGTCGGAGACGATAAACAAAGCATCTATATGTTCAGGGATGCTGAATTAAAGGTCTTCGAAAAAACAAAGGAACTAATAAGCGCAAATAACGGAAAGATCCTCTCATTGCCTGAGAGCTTCCGGATGTCACCGCCTCTGGCTTTCTTTAACAACTATGTATTTGAACACATCTTACAGAATCCTGATAAAAACTTCAACGAGGTGGGACACCAGCACATCATCTGCGCGAAGCAAACAGATATCGAAGGCGGAGTTGAGTTTCTCATTCCGCAGTGGAGTAGTGATGAAAAAGCGCCTCCCACAGCCCAGAAAACCGAAATCCTGGCAGCGCTTACCGCAAAGTGGATAATAAATTTTCTGGGACGGGAAGAAATTACAGGCAAGTTCTCGTATAAAAATATCGCCATCCTCTGCAGAAGAAGGAATAAATTCCCTGCGCTGGAAAAGCAACTTGCGCTGCAGGGTATTCCCTATACAATTGTCGGAGGTACCGGTTACTTTCAGCGCCAGCTGATTCTTGATTTTTACAATCTTTTTTCTTTTCTCATTTCCAGGGAAAATGACCACGCTTTGGCGGCTTTACTTAGGTCTCCATTCTTTATGATACCGGATACGACTCTATTTAAAATCACGAAATCTCCAGGCAACAGCCTCTGGGACAAGGCCGCTTTCTTAGCAAATACTGACCGGGAGCTGTCGTTTGCACTAAAAAAACTTCAGATTTATATTTCACTCTCATTGTCATCAGGCGCGCTTTCTGTAATACGGATGATTTGCAGGGATACCGGTTATCTCGCTGTGATAGCATCAAGGCGCAACGGAGAACAGGAATATCAGAATTTCAGGAAGTTTATTACTCTTACAACGAATTTCTTCTCCGTGGGAAAAAGGAATTTATACGACTTCGTTACTTATCTTAAAGAAGCCGTGGATAACATCGAAGATGAAGCACAGGCTGAACTGGTGGAAGAGGACGATAAAGTTAAGATAATGACAATCCACCAGGCAAAAGGCCTTGAGTTCGAAGCGGTTCTTTTGTTCGACCTTAATGAAACATATAACACCCATAGCTTAAAAAAGGGGGAAGTGATTCTTGATAAAGAATTCGGGATCCTCACAAAATTACCTGTTCAAAATAATTACACGGGCGAGTATTCCGCGCCTTCAGTTGCAAATTTCAGTTCTCTGAAAAACAGCAGGAAACTGTTGGCAGAGCATAAACGACTGCTTTATGTCGCCTGCACACGGGCAAAGAATTATCTGGCAATTGCCGCATTCAACCGCCTGCCGGAAAGGAATTCTTACTTCTCTCTCCTTTGTGACGGATTACAGAGTACAACCGGTGTTTTCGATAATATGACGATATCCGGTGAACTCGAGATGCTTGTGGATATAGAGCGCGACCGGATTGAAAAAAAGAATATTACCCTGGACTTCAAATTATTCAGCGGCGCTGAGGATGTTGAGAAACAGCCCTTCCATCAGGAAATAATCGCTCGAAAATCAGACTATGAATCGTCCATACCCGATAAACAAAGCGGTGAGATTATTTCAGCGACAATCTATGCGGTATACAAAAGCTGCCCTGTAAAATATTATCTGACATACCGGCTCGGGTATGGTGATATATTGGACCAGTTCGAACTGATGAAAAAAGAGAAATCCGATACTGTGCTAATAAATAGAGACGATGAGATAGTATTCCCGGAACCAAAGGTACTGGGAAATCTTATGCACAGGATTCTGGAGAAAAAGCCGGTTGACCTTACGGACGAGACACTGAGATCAATAATCATCTCCGAACTTTCACTCGAGCATTCGCCGGCACCGCAACTGGAAAGATATATTAAGGAACTCGCCGGCAATGTGCACTCCTCTCAGGTGTTTTCCCGTATCTCGTCGTCAGATAATGTTTTTAATGAGTACTCCCTCTCTGTCAAAGCCGGGGATTTTGTATTATTCGGCAGGCTGGATAAACTGGTACTTGCTCAGGATCGTGCCTTAATAATTGACTACAAAACAGGTGATCTTACGGGAGATGATGAGAAGATACGATTTTACACCGATCAGTTAAGGTTTTATGCATTTATCGTTGGTAGAATATATCCATTAATCGAAAATTTCGAATTAATACTTTTGCCCGTAAAGAAACCTGATTCCCCTGTCATTGTTCAGGTAAATAGAAAAGATATTGACGGTATTGGCGCCGAAGTAAAAGGCATAATAGAAGATATCA
The DNA here is from genome assembly GCA_013360295.1 of Ignavibacteriaceae bacterium. GTDB lineage: Bacteria > Bacteroidota > Ignavibacteria > Ignavibacteriales > Ignavibacteriaceae > JABWCL01. The sequence goes on from JABWCL010000002.1 coordinate 52,588, forward strand.
GATCTGATAATTTTGTTAAGAATACCCTGCATTGTAAATTTTGCAGATATTATCAAAAAAATAATTGTGCGTATCCATAAATGACTAAAAAAATATTTCGCCTTCTTTTTTTACCTCTCCTTCTTATAGCAATCTTACCCGGGTGCACAACCACCCTCGTAGTGAATTATGAACTCCCCGTAGAATTCAGGAAACCGGAAAAGATGACTGATTTCATTGATCAGCACAAAAAGCACCTGACCGGAAAAACGTTCTTCCTCGACCCAGGGCACGGCGGTGAAGACAGAAGAAGCAAAGGGCCTGAAGGTAAAGTTGTGGAGGCTGATGTTAATCTTCGTGTTGCTCTCTACCTGCGCGATTTTCTATCTATGGCAGGGGCGAATGTCATTATGTCAAGAACGAAAGATTCTACCGTTTCACTGAATGACCGTTCAATGATGGCAAACCAGAGCAACGCCGACATTTTTATTAGCGTTCATCATAATGCTCCCGGAAGTTCTGCTGATAACTGGATCAATTATGTATCAACTTACTACCACGCGAAAGAAACTGATTATGAATATGAACCAATGGAACAGGATCTAGCGCGGTTCATACAACGGGATATGGCTTATGCAATGCGCCAGTCAGGTGGCTTAGGCTCGTTCGACGGTACTTATTCAGATTATATCATTTATCCCGGAAAAGGATTCGCGGTTCTCCGGAATACCACTATACCCGCGGTGCTTGTTGAGTGCAGTTTCTTCACCAATCCCGCTGAAGAACAGAGGCTCGCAATTGATGAGTATAACCGCATACAGGCGTGGGGAATCTTCAGGGGAGTCAGCCGTTATTATCGTGCGGGTTTCCCTGTGATAAGTTTCTCCGGTGCAAGAAAAATAAATAACAGGGAATCAGAATTAACCTTCATCCTGAGAGACTCGGTGGGAATTCTGCAAAACAGCATCACCGTCTATCTTGATTCAGTAAAAACAGAAAACTACAGCTATTCTCCGAAAACGCAGGAGGTCAGGATGAGAGTAAGTGAAGACAAACCATCCTACATTAGAATCATAGCAGCAAATAAAAATAAAAATTTTGCACTCCCCTTTCATTTTAATTACCCTGAAAAATAACCTAACGGAAAAAATTGTATGCTAAATTATGTTTGGTTCGCCCTTATCGTCCTGGGATTGGCCGCCGGATTATCCTCTGATTTTAATGACAGGCTGGCTGATAAGTACAAAAACGGCAAACCTATCAAAACGGAAATAATCGGAAACAGTTCTTATAAACCCAATGCCACCAGTGAAATAGAATTGAAGATTAACAGAATGGACTTCGAAAAGTTTTATTCTGAGAAAACCAGTAACGATATTATCCTTAAGGGTAAAGTCACTTTCAAGGAAGATGCAAATAAGGGAAGCCTCTATCTTCTGACTAACGATGAGACCCCGGCGATTATCAAAAAAATTGCTTCAATAAACGGAAAGGAAAATGATCTTCTCGGGAAAATTGAAATAAAGAAAACCGGTACTGATTCCACACTAAGTGGATTCGTATATTTCGAAGAAATTTCTTTTGTAAAAATGAAGGAAATTACGGGCGCGGCAATTGGATTTGCTGAAACGGCCGTAACAATTGCTTTAGGATTAATCGGGATAATGGCAATGTGGCTGGGAATTATGAAAATTGCCGAGGAAGCAGGAATCATTAATTTTCTTGCCAGAATGTTACGCCCCATAACCCGGTTTTTGTACCCCGATGTTCCGCCTGATAATCCAGCTATCGGCGCAATGATTATGAACTTTTCCGCGAATTTCCTCGGGCTTGGAAACGCGGCTACTCCCTTCGGGTTAAAAGCAATGGATGAACTTGAAAAAATTAATCCGAATAAAGGAGTTGCGTCTAATGCAATGTGTACCTTCCTGACGATCAATACCGCCGGAATGACTTTGATTCCCGCAACTGCAATAGCAGTCAGGGCGTCAGCGGGAAGTTCGGAACCAGCAATAATTATCGGTACTTCGATCTTCGGTTCATTCTGTGCTACTGTGGTTGGAGTGACTGTTGCAAAAATATTTGAGAACTTCCCTGTCAAGGCAGGCGCTCTCCCATCCTTACTGAAAGCGAAAAGAAAGCCTCTTTCAATAATTGCGGGCGTGATTGCATTCGTCCTGATCGGAGTATTAACAGGATTATTCAGCCTCATCGGAAAAAACGTCCCCCTTCCCAGCACAGAAACCGTAAAGACTGTGATCCAGGTAGTTTCAACTCTTGCGATTCCGGTTCTCATCATCGTCTTCGTAGGATACGGATTTATTAAGAAAGTTAAAGTATACGAGACTTTTGTGGAAGGCGCTAAAGAAGGTTTTAATATCGCGATCAGGATAATTCCGTACCTTGTTGCTATGCTGGTTGCCATCGCAATTTTCAGAGCCGGTGGCGCTATGGAATGGTTGATTTACAGTTTGAGTTACCTAACTAACCCGATCGGAATGCCCGCTGAAGCGCTACCTATGGCGTTGATGCGTCCTTTGTCAGGCAGCGGCTCTCTCGGTGTAATGGCTGAAATTATGTCAGTACACGGGCCGGATTCATTTATTGGTATCCTGGTTTCAACTTTCTTCGGCAGCAGCGAAACTACTTTTTATGTGCTTGCAGTTTATTTCGGATCGGTAAATGTTAAAAAGACGCGTCACGCACTCCCCGCGGGACTCATCGCGGATACCGCCGGATTTCTCGGAGCTTTGTTCATAGTGAAGATGCTTTTCGGATAATTAAAGAAATTATGATCATAAAAAAACCCGCGGTTAAGCGGGTTTTTTTATGGAATATTTATCCGGTGTAATTACTTGTTAAGTACTTTAAATTCAATTCTTCTGTTAAGTTTTCTTCCCTGCTCTGATTTATTATCAGCAATCGGCCTTGTATCGCCGAATCCGGCAGTCGTTATCCTGTTTGCCGCAACACCTTTGGATACGAGGTAGGCTTTTGCCATCTCAGCACGTGTGCGTGACAATTGTAGATTTGTTGAGGCTGAACCGACGTTATCAGTGTGCCCCTGAATTTCAACCCTGATTTCCGGGTTAGTTAATAATATCTGGGCAGCGTTAGCAAGTATCGGGTATGCTTCGCCCGGTATGGTAGATGCGCCTGACTCAAAGTTAATTCCAATAAGCACCCAGTTAGCTCTTGATTCCTCGATATTCTTTAACAGCGGTGTTTTGTTATCCGCGAAAGCTTCATTCACACTTCTTTTAACAACATCTCCAATACGGTTATAATCTATCGAAGCTTCGTTATTTACATTGCGCTTGACAATATCTTCAATCCTGTCATAATCAATGTTCGCCTGAACCGGCTGGCTGGAACCTGACGGTTTCATAGACCCTGAAGGAAGATTACAAATGTCTGATTCTTCTCCTCTGTCGACATAGTATAAGATTCCAAAATCTAAAGTGATATAAGAATCAAGGCTGCCGCCAAAGAGGCCGCCGTTTCCGGCTGCTCTAGTGCCGTCAAATTTATCCGTGGAAATAGTTGTATTACCCATTTCAGCTTTGAAATATAGGTCAGAGTCCATCTGGTAAGTAGCGCCAAACCAAATATGTGCGCCAAACTCTCCAATAATCAAGTCATCACGAACATTTCCTGAGTTTTTATTATCAAAGGCCAACGCTGACCCTCCAACACCAAGGAAAATATGGATATCACCGCAATAAACTAATTTGCGAAGGTAATCAATACCACCGGCATAAGTATTATTGGTAAATTTTGAAGGCATACTGGTAAACATAAGGTAGTGTGAACGCAGTCTTATTGTATTAGCTTCATCAAAATCGTAATTGATTGTGAAACCGCCTCCGAAATCAAGCGCTTCCGCGGGAGTATCCCCCATTAACCTGGGTGAAATTGCACTGAAACCTAAGGCCCATCCGCTCTTGTAAGTCTGTGCGATGGAAATTGTAGAAACCACAAAAAACAACAGTAATAATTTTCTCATAATGTTAACCTTCGCAATGGTTTTCAATAGTTGCTTACTAAAAATATAGTAAAATAAGCCGTCACTTAAAACTTTACTTTATTTACCGGCTGTAAGATATTATAAAAAATAAACAATTCCAAATGCTATCCCAAAAATTTTTATTTTTTACTTTAATTCTAAGTTATTGTTTGCTATATTTATGGTTCTCTTTTCGGGGTGTAGCGCAGCCCGGTTAGCGCGCTTCGTTCGGGACGAAGAGGTCGGGAGTTCGAATCTCCCCACCCCGACAAAAGGTAGATTTCTTTATCTATTTACCATTCAATTCATCTACACATTTTTTTCAGGAGCAGTATGGCACAGAATCATTCATTTGACGTGGTTTCCGAAGTCGATTTACAGGAAGTTGATAACGCTGTAAATCAGGCGCTTAAAGAAATTCAGCAGCGCTATGATCTGAAAGACAGCCACACTACAATTGAATTGAACAAAAAAGATAAACTGCTCACAATCCATACTAAAGACGATTATTCCCGCAAAGCTTCGATAGATATCCTTCAGACAAAATTCATTAAACGGGGCCTGTCAGTTAAAGTAATGAAACCGGGAGAGCCGGAAACTGCCTCAGGCGGTACACTGAAACAAATTATTAATCTTCAGTCAGGGATTTCAAAGGATAATGCTAAACTGATTACTAAACTGATCAAGGATTCAAAACTAAAGGTTAACGCGCAGATTCAGGATGAGCAAGTAAGGGTTACGGCGCCTAAGATCGACGATCTGCAAGCAATTATTAAAGTACTAAAGGAAAGCGAATTCGATTTCCCGGTACAGTTCGTAAATTATAAATAAACCGGATCTTACTGGATTAATACCATTTTCGTGATGACTCGCTGATCAGTAGTTCTCGCCTCCAGTAAGTATACTCCTGCTGAGATCTGATGGCGTTTTGATGGGGGGAAAGAATTTATTAATCCGAATTCAGAAGATCCGTCAGCATTAAGCGGAAACACTTTCTCTGATAACTCCCTCCCCGTCAGGTCATAGATAACAATTTTAACCGTCTTGCCAGTCGCTCCGGTTATCCTGATCCGGCTCTGTTCCGTTGCCGGATTCGGAAACACTACTGCATTCAATACCTGCAATTTTACTTCCGTTAATTCTTCTGCCTGTACAGGCAAATTAAATGACCATTCAACTCTAACTGCATCCGCTATCACGATCTCGTTTGCATTGTTGTTCAGTTCAATGACCGCATCACCCTGCTGAAATGAATATCTGCCTAAAGAATTCCACTTCCCGCCATTTACCTCCTGATTAACCCTGATAGTATCTTCTCCCATAGCTGAGTGGATCACGTAAGGGGCATCAGTAGCCCTGTTCGGATGGGCACTCCAGTAAGCATAAACGTTGTAGTTCCCAGACATCGGTATGTTCACGTTCCAGAATGCTTTATTACTGCCGTTTCCGGCAATGGAATAATGATAATACGGACCGAACCTGTCAGGCTGGGAAGTGGAGATATTCCAGGAACCTGCCAGAGAGAAGGATGTTCCGACCACATCGTCAATGATCACATTCGTGTATTGATTGCTGTTATCAATTATTACCTTAATCTTCTCATAATTATGGTATCCTGAGGATGAGTATGCTTCTGCTCTTAGTTCATAAATGCCGTCGATATAAGATGCCGTATTGAGGTCCCAGTCAATTGTGCCGGAGGTGAACGATTGCACCTTTCCTTCTCCCAGAAAAAGGTTGACGCTATCCAGAGGTGTATCACAATCCACACGGATGCTAACTGTGGTAACTCCCCTGACCACGGAATCGGATGAAGGTGAATTAATTTTCACCAATGGTACATTTCTGAAAGGCTGACTCAAAAAATAATTACTGCTTATGACAGATTTATAGTGGTTCAATACTACCGGATTTTCCGTCAACGTGAAATTGCACCCGTTCTGAGTAAGGGAATTCATAGAGAACCAGTTTATGGATTTGAGGCGCGGAAACCTTGAAGCAGAAATTCCATAGAGCGAATCCATCTGTTCTGTGCAGTATGTTGAACAACTGACAGCGGGAGTTACCCTGTTAGTGTAATGCGCAGCAGCCCACTCACAGATAATTATCGGTTTGCGTGAAGCATAAACATCATATACAATTTTTAATTTTTCTCCGGGAGGCTTCCGTTCAGGGGCACCGTTTGTGTGGAAGTATACTCCATAAAAATCAATACCAACCCAGTCAACGTACTCATCGCCGGGATAATAGGAATGGACATAATTCGGCGGATTTAATGGGTCATTAGGGACATCATTAGGCGCCCAGACCATTGCAACATTCGGGGCTTCTTCTTTCATTATATGGTGCATTAGTCTGAATTTCTCTTTGTATTTTTCAGGGTTACCATACCAGGCTACCCAACTCCCGTTCATCTCACAAGCCCACCGGAGAAAGATCATTGCTCCGGTTCTTCTCGCCGCTCTTGCCCATTCCCTGATATAATCTCCGTCTATCACTTCATCGAGTCCGTTGTTGGGTTCAAACGCTATCTGCACAATATTCCCCTTCGAAGCGTAATCCGTCACCCAACTAACCGGAAAGGGCTGTCCAAAGACAGCGTAGCTAAAGTAAGAAGAGTGTTTTTTCCCGGTGAAGGTTTCGAAGCTTGTTATGCTGCCGTTTACTACCGGATCATTAACAATAAACGCTCCGATATATGCACCGTCCGCGGGTTCATATTTAGCCTGTGCCGCCAAAGGCAGGCTTAGCAGGAGAAAAAATAGTAATAATACCAACTGCTTCACTTAAAGTTTCCGGATTTTTCTCTACCTCAACACGTTCATTTTCCTGACAATTCTCTCTTTCCCCGTTCGCAACTCATAGGAGTAGAATCCACTCGGCAATCCTACGGCACTAAAATCAATCTGATGAACTCCGGTCGCGACAGTTCCGTCAACAAGTCGCGCCACTTCTCTCCCGAGCACATCAAATACTTTGAGTGTCACGACTCCGTTTGGCGACTCTTTCCCCTGATCCTGAAGATAGTATTTTATCCGGGTAGTATTATTAAACGGATTCGGATAATTCTGTTCAAGAACTATCCCACTCCTGCTGTCAGATACTGTAACATTAATTTCCTGGCTGTACTTATGGCTCCCGTCAAGATCAATTTGTTTCAGCCTGTATGTATATTCTCCCGGCTCTGTTACTGCATCAAAATAAACGTAATCATTTGGTGCGGTGGTTGTTCCCCTGCCGGTAATATTGCCTGCGACTTTCCATCCGGAATTCATTTCATTGTCCGAATTGCTTTTCCTCTCAATGATAAATTCTTTATTGTTCAGTTCGGTCGCGGTAATCCATTTTAGTATAACGACAAATCCCTCGGGAACGGCAGTAAAAGATTGTAACTCAACCGGAATTTGCTGATAAAATCTTCTGTATAGTTCATCCCACAACTCATTTCTGCTGCCGTCATATCCCAGCGCCCACATACCAACGCCTGCATAATTTTTACTCTGTGCAAGAGCGTATTTTAAGCCAAGTGACGAATCATCATCATACCATACCTGGTACCACGTGTTACCGCTCTGATAACGATACCACGGTACCTGGTTGTCTGTTGCCCACAATAATCCATATTGCTGAACCAACAGCGCGTCATCCCTGAACCGCGTTGAATTGATGTAAGCTATTACCGGTGAGTGAGGATTCTGTGTTTGCGTCGTCCATCTCAGTCCATAGTAAGGAACACCGAGTACAAGTTTCTGCGGGTTAGAATTGGTCACAGTCGCGTACTGGGTAAGAACTGTATTGGTGATATTGTAGGTACCTCCGGTAAGTGGGGCACAGGCGCCCGTCGTTGTACTCCAGCTTCCGTAGAAAGCGTATCCCATAATAAAAATAAAATCACACGCATTTGCGAGTCCCGCTACATTCCATCCGTTAGTTGTTATTGCAGGCCCGGCAAAACTCACTTCCATCCCCGGGAAGTGTGTATTGATAAATGTTTTCAGGTCAGCCATAAAAGTATTCAAAACAGTTCCCCTGTCTGACTGATTCAAACCTTCAAAATCGATGTTAACTCCGTCCAGTTGGTACTGCTGAATCCGGTTTTTCAGATTGTTAAAAAAAGTCTGTTTAACCGTAGAGTTCGTCATAATCGTATTAATATCGCTGGCCTCAAAGTTCACAGCACAGAGAGTCACCTTAACGCCGTTAGCGTGCGCGGTATTTATAACATCTGTCCACGGCCAGCCGCTTGGATTAGTGATCGCGCCGGTATTACTGACAGTAAAATCAAATGCCGCGATATGAGTAAGTATATCGTACCTTAAATATTGCCTCGTTGAGGGGTATTCCCAGTCAGGCAAGTACCCGTAAATAATCGTTCCGGTCATCTTACTTTTATCATACTGAAGAGGAATTATTCCTGCCCCCTTTTCATCGAATTCTGAAGGAAGATTGTCTTTGATCCCAAATGCTTCGGAATGCTCTTTGTGCACCGAGTACTCCTGTGCAGATGCAGAAACAGAAAATAGAAAAATAAATGTCAAACTGATTATCAGGTAACGGTAGTGAAATGTCATTATTACTTTCCTTGCGAAAATAATTTTAAGAAAAATTCTTTATCCTCAGAAGTGGTTTTTTCATCGTTATAGTGCTCTTTTTCAGGAGCCTTCCGTTCAAAGAGATTAACCGAAAATTCCTCGGATTTTATTACAGAACAGGAACAAACCCGCGCGTAGTTCCTTATCTCATTGTCTGAGGATACGACAACCAGATTTGAGCGGCTTTTGGCTTGTTCGATCCGTTCCCGGATCAACTTGTCTGCCGGCCTGTTATTTGAATATACAATTTTGATTTTACCGGCTCTCAGTTTATCGCTTTCATAACCGTCAAAAAAAAGGGTTACTTCATCTTTCCTGTTTTGAAAATAGCTGATGACCTTCATCAGGAGCAGTTCACGGCTTAAGGGGTTTTCGGCTCTGTATGATTTATCCCGGCTAGAGAGTTTCCCGAGAAGATTATTCCCGTCAATCAGGTAGTGCGGCATTTTAGTAGCGTCTTCCGCTGAAGAAATTATCCGATTTAGTAACCTTTAGGTCCTGGAGTTGTGATGCTTTTACTCTTATCTCAAGCCTGTATCCACGCGCGTAACCGATCGGGTTCCAAGTAAAGTTCATCAGCCAGCAGTGGAGGTCGCGGCTGATTGCTATCTGAGGGGCGCTGAATTCCTTTCGTTTAAAGTCATAATTGCCGCTCATTACTATTTTCCAGGCCTTGGTAAGGCTGAAATTAAAATTCGCGTTTATCGTTGAATACTCTGAAAATTTTCCGGGGGCAATTTTGTTAACAGAGTAATTATACCCTAACGATATACTCCACGGAATACTGAAATCCACTTCCTCTCGGTCATAGATACCTTTGTATATACCTCCTCTTGTGGGGATCGCCGGCGCATACGCCGCTTCTTCCGTTTCCTCGTCTTCACACCCTTCACCCTGGCAATCAGATTTCTTTTCCTGTATCCTGTCCCCTGATAAACTTGTTGAAGCAGAAAACGAAAATGATTTCATCCTGACAAAACCTTTATTCTCATCAAGCAGAATTTTGTTGAGAGGCCTGCCGTTCTCATCGGAATCATAAATGGTATAACTTGAACCGCCGTAAAGGTTAAGCCACTGACCGACCTGAGTGCGGTAACCAAGCCTGATATCGGATAGTTTCAGGCTGTCAGCGTTAAAATCATAACCTGCATCAGCAGATAAATTGAGCAGCTGGATTTTTTCTTCTTTGGAAGTTGTATCACGCGGGTCAGCAAGCGTCTTCATTTCGAAAATATTATCTACTCTCATATTCATCACCCTGCTTTCCCGCGATGATGCCCCCCCGTAGATTTCCCTTTCAAACTTATTGTATGTTACTTCAGTACCATCTGACAACCGGTACTTATCATAGTAACCCCAAAAATCTTTTGAGAAATCGGGTGTATAACTGAACGATACAGAGGGTTGAATGATATGCCTTAAAGCAGCGACTCCCATCGAGTTTACCTGTGCGATGCCATATAATTTTGTGCCCACACCAACTCCGGTGCTGAATGTTCTTACAAAATTATACTCATTTATATCATTTGTTACCACAGAATCCGAACCTGTTGAAGATGTAACCACTTTCCTTTCGATCCGCTTATTATACCATAACTCACGGTAACTGACCGAGGGGGTAATCGTAATATATCCCCACTTAGGAGATGCACTAAAACCTACGCTATGCTGTATACCACCCCGTGATTGAAAGTTACCTGATTCTTTTATACGCCGGTTCTGCAACTGTCCGTTGTAACTTATACCGATATATTCGTACCACTTCTGATCACCGATCGAGGACTTTCCGCGGAAAGGGTAGAACTGGGACTTGCTGAAACTTAATGAAGGCAGGTATTCCGTAATATTTCCGTTTGAAAGATTCTGATTACGTTTGTAGTTAAGGCTCAGGCTCGCACCTGACTCTTCCCAGGTTGTATAGTAATTAGCGTTTGAAACAATTTCGTTTGTGAGCAACTGATTATAGTCAATTGAGTTCTCCCTGAAGTAATTTGAGGACATGAAGAAAAGGTTCATATCAAACCTTGAAGTCGGAGTGATCGCTTGGTTGTGCACCCAGCTTAAGCTCCAGTTCTTTTGCTCCTCCCTGTCCGGATCTGTCTCTTCGCCTCTTACAAGGTCAGAATAATTACCGTCAAGATTTCCCGTAAAATCATATCGTTTGGCGTACCGGAATCGCGAATTCGCCGCGTATCCGCCTTTGGTGTAATAATCTCCTGTCAGAGCGAGATCCATATAATCACTTATCGCCCAGAAATATCCGAACCTCGAAAAATATTTTCCGTAACCGGCTCTTTCACCGTAAGCGGGAGCAAGTATACCCGAGCGGCGCCCTGACTGTAAAGGTATGATAGCAAAAGGGAGCGGTATTGGGAAAGGGACGTTTCCAAATGCCAGCCAGATCCATTTACCCATCATCTGTTCTTTCTGTATCACTTTCATCTGGCTGCTGAAAAAATAATAATGTGGTTCGTCTGCTTCGCAAGTGGTATATACTCCGTTCTCAACAAACAAAGTAGTCTTGTCAACCTTTTTAATTTTCGCTCCGGAGTATGAAGCATCTTCAGCATCAGTCTTGGCATAGGTTATAAAGCCACGGGTGGTTTTATAGTTGTATCTCATCTGAGTTCCGGTGTACTCCTCCCCTTTATCATTCAATACCGGGAGGTCAGATGTCTTACCAGTTGCTGAATCAGGAGGTTTCCCGTACGCCTCAATCATATCCGTCTCAAAATCAATGTATATTCTGCCGCTCTTCAGTTTAGTTTCTTTGTAACGGATATCCCCCTTACCGTGAACTTCCATTTTCTTTGACCGTATCCTGAAAATAATGGAATCAGTTCCTGTAGTATAAATTACCGAGTCAACGTCATACCTTTTCTTCACGGCAGTATCAGAAAAAGATGTTGTATCATTACCCTGAATGATTCCGTTCCCTGTAGAATCCGCGAAGATAAAAAGACGTTCCGAGGAATACCCCGCCGTGACGAGTGTAAGCGACAGGGCTGCCAGCAGAAAAATATTAATTCTTAATCCGGAAAACATTTTTTACTTATAAAAGACGAGAGATGAAGCTCCTTTAATTCCCGCTTCATTTTTCAGCTTTGCTCTGAGCACTTTCACGCGTGGCTGAAGCGATTTCAGAACCCGTTGGGTCATACCTTCTTTAACGCTATCAGTCAGAGTCTTCCCGAATCCCGCGACTCCGCCGCCAATGATTATTGTACTTACATCGAGCAGGTTACTGACCGATGCCATTGCGTAACCGAGAAGCCGGCCGCTTTCCCGTATAAAATCAACAGCGAAAGGATCGCCTGCTGCTGCCGCTTCAGATATGACCTCCGGCGATAGCTGCCTGGAACCGCTTTTAATTATCCTGTTGATCATTGATTCGGGTGCGTCTTCAAGCCGTTCCTTCACTCTTTCAATCAGATAACTGTTCCCAAGATATGCTTCGATGCAACCATAAGAGCCGCAGTTACACTTATGACCTGCGTGGTCAATAGTAATATGTCCCAGTTCTCCCGCCGCGCCAAACTCCCCTTTGAAAAGTTTTTTGTTCAGTATTATCCCCCCGCCGACGCCAGTACCGAGTGTTACCATTACGAATGAGTCATAATTCTTTCCGCTGCCGAATATCATCTCACCTATTGCCGCGGCGTTCGCGTCATTCTCAACGACACACCTCAAACCCGTTTTATCCGATATGATCTTTCCAAGGTGTACTTTTCCCCAGCCCGGTAAATTAGGAGCGTTCTCAACAGTGCCTTTCTTTGAGGATACAACTCCCGGCGCCCCTATACCAATTCCTTCAATCCTGAATTTCTCTCCTTCAAGTAATGCCGTAATTCCTTTCAGCATTTGTTTGATTATCACCTGGGGGCCTTCAGCGGCTCTGGTATCTTTTGAAACCTTCTTAATTATCTTACCTTTTCTTGAAACGATTCCGAGTTTTATGGATGTTCCACCTAGGTCAACTCCGATGGCGTACTGTTCATTCCTGGGCATATAATTACCAATTAAAAAAATATTTGAAATACATAGCGAAATTTACACACTAATTACTTTTTATCGAAAGATTCTGAAGGGAAACGGAAGAGAAAAAGGCGGAATCTCTATTTTGACATTCCGCCTTCCGCAAACTTATTGAGCTGAAAAATCCTTTTCGATCACTTTGATCTCAGAAGGCGGAGTCAGATCTCCGATTATTGTATTAATCGTTGGTTTAATAAATAACTGCACGTTAGTTGTGCCTCCGCCGAGTCCGGCGATGTTGAGCGCCAGATTCAGAATACCTTCATAACCTTTGTCCCTGAAAGTCTTTATCAGATCGAAGTTAATGGCAAGCGGTATTACCACCTGTTCACCCGTACCCGGCACTACGACCGGAGATGAGAGGTTCCCGGACAGTATTTCTTTATTGTCAATAACGAGCCTGTATGGAAATGCTTTGATTGTCGCGTCAGTACGGGCATATCCGCCTGTACCGTCATTCGGATTGACTGCTGCAATATTCAGGGTAAAAGAGATTGGCAGGCTCCCTTTTGTGAAAGCGGCCGTCAGGCTCATTGCGTCCCGCATCGAAAAATCAGCTATACGGTTTTTCCCGGAAATAGAGATACCGGAAACAGTAATGCCGGAGACATTATTCAACCGGTACTTCAGCCTGCTGACGTTCATCATTGTTTTATAAATGCTGCAGCCGCTAACTAAAATGATAAGGAAGGAGACTAAAAAATATTTATAAGATCTTTGCATTAGACACCTGTAATTAAAAAAATTCAACACATTTTATAGACTGATACGGAATAAATATCCTGATATTTGTTCCGTCCCTCTGCGAATCAATAAGCAGGCCTTCATCGTAGGCACCCGTAAGTACACCAGATTTAAAGACTATTTCGTAAATGGGAGTGCCGGACTTGTCATCCATCACGATCCCGTAATTTTCGTGCATAGTTACATTTATATTTTTCCCCTTAAACTGATTCCAGTCCAGTTTCATATAACATCAGCTCCTAATAGATTTCAGTTAATTTGTCAAGAATATCTTTAATTTCACGGCAGTCACTGAACTCCTCAATAAACCTGTATGCAAGAACCTGCTCTTTCGCGAAAAGATAATTGATAAAAACCGTAATAATAATACCGCGGTAATTATCAGAGAGCCTGCAGTCATCTTTTACTGCTTTCTTAAAGTCATTGAGCAGTATCATTAGGTCATCATTCTCAGCCATATAAACATCGTACATCTCTTCGTCTACTGAGAAGACTTCAGTGCCGTCAAAAAGCCAGTACACTTTCGGTGTAACCAGTAACTTATTCCGGGATAGCGTGATCAGCGAATCAACATAAGCATCGCCCGTCACCAAAACGAGTGAATTCAGGTCTTCGTTAAATTCATGGTATGGCCTTGTAACCCCTGACCCGATTGAATCAATAAGGTACACCGAATCCAAGGTTCGAATAAAATAGCAGGAATAGAATGTTTCACTATTCTTTATTTCAGATTCTTCAATATAAAGTTCATCTGTTCCGTCAGCGTCGAAATCGAGAAAGAAGCTGTTGCTAACACTCTTAAAATCCCTTGAGAAGATTACAGCCCCCAGGGAATCCAGCACTATAAGACTGTTTTCCGTAACTCGGAATGTAATTTTATTTACCATTGTATCAGAAATACCCGCGACACACGGGTCACTCAATCCAAGGAGGAAAAATATCACCAATACCGGCTTTATTAAAGCCTTTTTCATATAATCATAAAATTTAATATAAAATTATCATTAACTTACTAAAAATTTTTAAGACTCTTAACGGCAAAGCCTGTCAAAATCAAAGAAAACCATCAAACTACTTACCTGTACCTATCTCACCCGTTGAATAGTCCAGTTCTGAACCAAACATACTGTGCGGAATCAGGAACACTATTAAAAGCACTGCCGCGGCAATGTAAACCCACTTCCTGTTATTTTCCGATTTCCTGACCTTAATTAATGCAAATACCCAGAATAAAAATGTGACAAGTGTTTTATTATCCGTCAGGTCGTGTCCGAAGGGCCAGCCTGTCCAGAATGCGTCAAATGCAAATTTCTGCACGACCGGACCTAAAATCAGCCCTCCCACCCCAAGAAGAAATACAGTAATCCAAGTCAATGAAAGGACAGACTTCCCCCGTCTCATCGCTTCGATTCCCGTCCTCGTTGAAAAAAGCATAGCAGAAAACATAAAGATCACGTGCGGAATGAGTACATACATTGGCACAGCACCCTTAAACCTTATAACAACCGGAACCGGCAGCAGGCTCATTCTTTTACCATCGTATTCCAGGTAAGTCCTGTATTCCAGTTTTCCTGCCGGCGGCTGAGGCGGAAGATAACCTATAAGTTTCCCTTCTTTATTTACCATCAGCTCTTTAATCCAGGGCTCGTTGGTTCTGAATCGCCTGTATTCAATATAACCGTTCACTCCGTCCACCTCCCCTTTGACAGTTATCTCTGCAGGCAGATGGCTGTCATTTGAGCGAAGCAATTTATAGGTAAGTGATTTATCGGCAATTATAATATCTCCCGTTTTGGGATAAGTAGGCCCGGTGACTCGCTGGTAATAAGCGAACAGAAGTGTGAATATTATGGCGAAGATATACCAAAAATAAGATTTCTGAAAAATTGTCATTTGTAATAATCCGCGTAATGAGTTCTGCAATATATTTCATTGAAATTAAAAAAAATAGCCCGCTGATGATATTAAACAATCATAAGTTATTAATTTGTAGTTTAATCCTGATGCTTTCCCGGGGTTTAGTGCCAAAATACTTCCCATGAAATGAATTTTATTTTTTTACTCGAAATTTCACTTATTTTGGTGTAAATTTAAGATTAAGTTTTTTTTCGCACGAAAATAATAGGTTAATGTATAAAATTATTTCTGCAGATTTCTTAGCTCCTGATATAAAACGCTTTATTATCAGCGCCCCAAAAATTGCACGTAAACGCAAAGCCGGACAATTTGTTATCGTTAGAACAACTGAACACGGCGAGCGGATCCCACTCACTATTGCTGACTCCAACTCTACTGAAGGCACAATTACGATTATTGTGCAGGGAATCGGAAAGTCAACAAAGGAAATCAATTCTTTTAATTCCGGAGATTACTTTACTGATGTTGTCGGCCCTCTGGGACATCCATCTCATATAGAAAATTTTGGTACAGCGGTCAGCATCGGCGGAGGTGTTGGTGCGGCGATCTCCTTCCCTACCGCGGTGGCCCTTAAAGAGGCTGGCAATCATACGATATCAATAATAGGCGCTAAGACGAAAGAATTAGTAATTCTTGAAAAAGAAATGAGAGATGTCTGTGATGAGGTCTATGTGACTACCGATGATGGTTCATACGGCGAACACGGATTCGTTACCACAAAGCTTAAAAATCTGATTGATAGCGGAACAAAAATTGATTTTATCCTCGCAATCGGACCTCTGCCAATGATGCGGGCTGTTGCTGAACTCACCAGGCCGTATGGGATCAAAACCGTTGTGAGCCTGAATCCTGTTATGGTGGACGGTACCGGAATGTGCGGAGGCTGCAGGGCTACAGTGGACAATAAAACTGTCTTCGTCTGCGTGGACGGACCGGAGTTCGACGCGCACCTCGTCGATTTTGATACTTTAATGAAAAGAAACAATACTTATAGAGATTTTGAAAAAACCGCGCTGGAACATTTCTCATGCCACACGCATCAGATGTTTGACGCCGCAGTTAAAGAACAAAACTAAATTTCAGAAACTAAAAATCCATATATCCTATGCCAGAGCTGACTAAAAAAGAAAGAATGAAAATCCCCCGTCAGGTAATGCCGGAACAAAATCCTGAAGAAAGAAGAAGTAACTTCAAAGAAGTAAACCTGGGCTTTACGGAAGAACTTGCAGTGATGGAGGCAAACAGATGCCTTCAGTGCCCTAAACCGGTCTGTGTGGAGGGTTGTCCCGTCGGAGTACAGATAAGGGATTTTATCAAACTTGTATCTGAAGGAGATTTTCTCGGCGCGGCGGCGAAGATTAAAGAAGACAACGTTCTGCCGGCTGTATGCGGCAGAGTTTGCCCGCAGGAAGAACAGTGTGAGGTGAAATGTGTTACGGGTGTAAAGGGTGAACCGGTCGCCATCGGCAGGCTTGAAAGATTTGTGGCTGATTATGAAAGGACTCATACAGGGATTCGTACTGCCACGGTCGGTGCTCCTACCGGAAAAAAAGTGGCCATCGTCGGGAGCGGCCCTGCAGGATTGAGTTGTGCCGGAGACCTGGTACAGCGCGGTCATTCAGTAACTGTCTTTGAAGCCCTCCACGAAATTGGCGGTGTACTTATCTACGGAATCCCGGAATTTCGCCTTCCAAAAGAAATCGTTAAAGCTGAGGTTGAGGCGCTGAAAAACCTCGGTGTAGAGTTCAAAACAAACAACGTTATCGGCTTCTCTGATACGGTAGATGAACTTATGGGTGAAGGTTACGATGCAATATTTATCGGTGTCGGTGCCGGACTCCCCTACTTTATGAACATTCCGGGTGAAAATTACAACGGCGTCTATTCTGCCAACGAATTCCTGACCCGCGTTAACCTTATGAAGGCATACAGGTTCCCTGAATTTGATACCCCTGTATTCGATTGCAAGGGGAAAAATGTGGCGGTCTTTGGCGGCGGTAATACCGCAATGGATGCCGTGAGAACTTCTAAACGTCTCGGAGCAAAAAACGCTTTCATAGTTTATCGGCGCTCCGAGGTTGAAATGCCTGCCAGGGTCGAGGAGGTACACCACGCTAAAGAAGAAGGCATTGAATTTATTATGCTCACTAACCCGCTGGAATTCATCGGAGATGAACAGGGATGGCTGAGAGGCGCGAAATTGCAAAAAATGGAATTAGGTGAACCTGACGCCTCCGGAAGAAGAAGGCCGGTTCCAATCCAGGGCTCAGAATATATAATGGACCTTGATATGGCTGTTATCGCTATCGGGAACGGTTCTAACCCAATGATTCAGAAGACTACACCGGATATAACTCACAACAAACGCGGCAATATCGTCGTTGATGAAAATACGATGAAGACTTCCAAAAAGGGAGTTTTCGCCGGGGGAGATATTGTCACAGGCGGAGCTACGGTTATTCTTGCGATGGGTGCCGGCAGAAAAGCAGCCGGAGCCATCGATGAATATCTTAAAGATCCATCTGTCTGGTGATTTTAATTACATTATAATTATCACTAATTATTTATATTTTATAGGTTTAGCGTTTTAATTTAGAATAAATTTTAGATGGCAATACCGGTAAAATATAAGAAATACCTGGATAAATCGAATTTCTTTAACAGGGATTTGAGTTGGGTCGAGTTTAACCGCAGGGTTCTTGACGAAGCTCTTAACCCTAACCTTCCGCTTTTGGATAAGGTGAAGTTCATCTCCATTTTCTGTTCGAACCTCGATGAGTTCTATATGATCAGGGTCGCGGGTTTGAAAGAACAGGTTGCTGAGAAGATCCAGACGACCTCGATGGATGGCCTCACCCCGTTTGAACAGTTAAAAAGAATCGAACAAAAGGTAAAGCCTTTAATAAATACCATCACCTCATACTGGCAGGAGCACATCCTGCCTGAACTGAATAATAATTCTGTATTTATTACCAAACTCGAAAAACTTCCTGAAAATCAAAAAACTGTTCTGAGTAATTATTTCAAAAAGGAAATCTTCCCGATACTGACTCCCTTAGCGTTCGATCCCGGAAGGCCATTCCCTTACATATCGAACTTAAGCCTCAGCCTTGCAGTCCTGATCGAAACCCCTAAGGGTGAGAGGCATTTCGCCAGGGTGAAGGTTCCTACAATATTACCGCGGCTATTACCCATAAATAAGATATTGGAGAAAGGCGGTATTCCGGCTGAGCAGCTTAACGGTACGCATAACTATTTGTGGATTGAGGACTTTATCGAATCTCACCTCGACCAGCTCTTCCCTAGAATGAAAGTGATTGAGTCACATAATTTCCGTCTCACACGGGATACTGATATTGAAATACAGGAAGACGAAGCCGACGACTTGCTCCAGATCATCCAGGAAAATATTAAACAGCGTAAGTTCGGAAATGTTGTAAGGCTCGAAGTTGAAAAAAGCATTCCCTCATATATGCTTGAAACCCTCATCGAAAACCTTGAAATATCCAAACAGGATGTTCACGTAATTGACGGCCCCCTTGCCCTGAGTGGTATAATGTCTCTGTATGATCTTCCTTTCCCAAATTTAAAAGAGAAGCCTTTTTACCCGGTATTACCCAAAATATTTGAACAGAATCCGGATATCTTTTCAGTGATCAGAGAGCGGGATATTCTTCTTCATCACCCTTACGATTCCTTTAATCCGGTGATTGATTTCATTAAACAGGCGTCTGTAGACCCTGATGTACTGGCTATTAAACAGACACTATACAGGGTCGGAAAAAACAGCCCGGTTGTCCGAAGCCTTATAGAAGCCGCTGAACGGGGGAAACAGGTTGCGGTACTTGTTGAACTGAAGGCACGCTTTGACGAAGAGAATAACATCTACTGGGCTCAGGAACTTGAAAAAGTCGGAGCACACGTTGTGTATGGACTAGTGGGACTTAAGACTCACGGAAAAATGACGCTCGTTGTCCGGAGGGAACCAGAAGGTGTAAAACGCTATGTACACCTTGCCACCGGGAACTACAATGCATCAACCGCCAAACTTTATTCGGATATGGGTTTGTTCACCTGCAATGAAGATATCTGCGAGGATGTATCAGAAATATTTAACTTCCTGACCGGATATTCCAAACTTTCCGAGTTCAAGAAACTTTATGTTGCTCCGATAAACCTAAGGGAAAGCATTGCGAGCCATATTCAGAAGGAAATTGAAAACGCCAAAAAAGGACTTGAAGCAAGGATCATCATCAAGGTAAATTCTTTGGTTGATCCCACACTGATTGGCTGTCTCTACGCCGCTTCAAACGCCGGGGTTAAAATCCAGTTAGTCGTCAGGGGTATCTGCTGCCTTAAACCCGGAGTACCCGGATTAAGCGAAAACATAACCGTGATCAGTATCGTCGGCCGGTTCCTCGAACATCACCGCATTTTTTATTTTTATAATAACGGCGGCGAAGACCTCTTCTTAAGTAGTGCGGATATTATGCAGAGAAACCTTGAAGGCAGGGTTGAACTTGCTTTTCCGGTCTTAGATCCTGAGATAAAAAATCACATCAGGTATAAAGTGCTCAATGTTATGCTGCAGGATAATATCAAGGCACGCATTCTGAATCAGGATATGACCTATTCCCTGCTTCAGCCAATGAACGGCGATAAGCCGGTTTGCTCGCAGGAAAGTTTTATCGACTTTGCTCTTCAGGCCGCGGGGAAAAAGACACTTTTTAATTAATACATTGTTGTAAGGATCTGATTTATCTTTATGGTCTTAAAATTTTTAATAAAGGAAAAGAAATGAATAAAATTACAAGGGAAAAAGTACTAAACTCATTACGACGCGTTAATGATCCCGATCTAAACAGGGATCTCGTAACGCTTAATATGATTAAAGAAATCAGAATAGACGGAAACGATATTACGGTTGAAGTTACTCTCACTACTCCAGCATGTCCGCTTAAGGATAAAATACAAAGTGACTGTATTGAAGAGATCAAAGCTGATTTTCCCGAAGCCGGAAATATCAACGTTATAATGGGGGCAAATGTGACAGCTCATAATGACCAGATCAAAAGCGCTATTCTCCCTGGTGTGAAAAATACCATCGCTGTCGCCAGCGGTAAAGGGGGAGTTGGAAAGAGTACCATCGCGGTGAATCTCGCAGTCGCTCTTGCTAAGCAGGGCGCTTCGGTCGGGTTGATTGACGCGGATATCTACGGGCCAAGTATTCCTCTTATGCTCGGTATAAAAGATAAACCCCGTGTTTATCAGGATAAACAAACAATGAAAATGATACCGCTCGAAAACTTTGGTATTAAACTGATGTCCATTGGATTCCTTGTTGAGGATAACGCACCCATTATTTGGCGAGGACCAATGGCAAGCGGCGCGGTAAAACAGTTTATGTCTGATGTCCAGTGGGAGGAACTAGATTATCTCATCTTCGATATGCCTCCAGGTACCGGGGACATACAACTTACTCTCTGTCAGACTATTCCTCTGACCGGTGCAATTATCGTAACAACACCGCAGAATGTTTCACTTTTGGACGCAAGAAAGGCTCTTCATATGTTCACCCGTGTGAATGTACCCATACTAGGTGTAATTGAAAATATGAGCTACTTTATCGCTCCGGATACCGGAACAAAGTATGATATTTTTGGAAACGGCGGCGGTGAAAAACTTGCAGCAGAAACTTCCGTCCCTTTTCTTGGCGCTATGCCGATTGATCCGAGAATTCGTGTAGGCGGTGATAACGGAGTGCCGATTGTTTATGATCTCCCCGATTCGGAACACGCGGCAAGTATTATTGAGATTTCCCAGAATATGGCAGCGCAAATTAGTATTATTAATATCAATAAAGCCTCATCCCCTAAACTTGAAATCGAAATAGGTGACTAATGAAAGAACTTGAAGAAAGAGTTGCGAAAGCTCTTGATGGCGTAAGGCCTTATCTTAAAGCCGATGGCGGCGACGTTGAACTGATCTCCGTCTCGGAAGACGGAATTGTTAAGGTAAAACTCGTGGGTGCCTGCAGTTCCTGCCCAATGTCGCAGATGACTCTCCGTGCAGGTGTTGAGCGTGCCCTCATCCGCGAAGTCCCCGGCATCAGACGGGTGGAAGCAGTACTTTAAGCGGAAGTTACCGGGATGGCGAGGATAACCCCATTTAATTTGACAGTTTCTGTATTCATCGTAATACTGCTGGCGGTTATCCTCTATCTTTTTTCAGATATCTTCATCCTCCTCTCCGTTTCCATACTTCTGGCAATAATATTAAACCCGCTCGTCACGTTCCTGGAGCGGCGTTATTTCAACAGATCCAATTCATCCCTGATCGTATTCGCTTCCCTTACAATAGTTTTTTACCTCTCGCTCTCGGTACTTATTCCAAGCGTTCTCTCTCAGGTTAACTCTCTTACCGAAATACTCGGGCAGATATCCATTAAATCGTACATAGCGAAAGTTGATAAAGAATTTTCTACGGCGATCCCTTTTCTCCCCGCCGGGATGATCAGCAAAAAGTTTGAAGCGTTTATCAGTTCAGCGGTCAATTCAACTTTCGATCAGCTTGCGTCGATGGCAACAAATATTTTCGCTCTGCTTGGAATATTAGTTATCATTCCGTTTACAACATTTTTCATCGTAAAAGATAAAAGCACAATCTTAAAAGCGCTCCTTAATATTACTCCCAATAAGTATTTCGAAATGTCATACTGGGTAATTAAGAAGATCACAAGCCAGTTAGGACGTTACGTCAGAGGCTGGTTGTTTGACGCTTTCTACGTTGGCGCGGCGTGTGGGATTGGCTTCTGGTTTATCGGCCTCGATAATGCACTTGCTCTCGGAATACTCGCCGGAGTAGGCCACCTGATCCCCTACTTTGGCCCCCTGGTCGGTGGTATCCCTGCGATCGCTATTGCTACCATACAGTACGGAAATTTTTCAATGCTGCCCCTGATTATACTTATTCTTCTGATTGTATACATCACCGATAACGGATTTGTTCAGCCATTTGTGTTTTCAAAGAGTGTCAATATGCACCCGCTGATGATCATACTTCTTATTGTTGCCGGAAGCCAGGTCGGCGGAATAATAGGAATGCTTCTGGCGGTCCCGCTCGCCACAGTTATTAAAACAGCGGCAAAAGAAATCTATCTCGGGGTTAAAGACTACAGAATCGCGAGAATGTAGTTTATCCCTTCTTTAATAATTTGTTTTATACTTCAAACCAAAAAAGGAAATCATTTTGTCTACTCTAATGTTTAGTATCTCCGGTGTAAGAGGAATTATCGGAGGAGGATTGGAACCCGAAACTATTGTAAAATACACTTCAGCATACGCGGACTTAATCGGATCGGGAAAAGTTGTCATCGGCAGGGACTCCCGTATCTCAGGCGAGATGGTAAAATCCGTGATTGTAGGTACACTCCTTGCAAAGGGGATTGATGTGGTTGATATCGGAATATGCCCCACTCCAACCGTGCAGTTTAATGTTAAAATTCTTGATGCCCGCGGAGGGATCGCTATTTCAGCAAGCCACAATCCCAACGAATGGAATGCGCTTAAATTATTAAATTCCACCGGGCAGTTCCTGTCACCTGACGAATTTGCTGTACTAAAAAACATCCTGGAGTCAGGTCTTAAACCCTATGCACCGTGGGATAAATTAGGTAAATATACCGCATACGAAGAAGGATTAAGAAATCATAAAGATAAAGTACTGGCGCTTCCGTTCCTGAACATTGAAAAAATTAAATCAAAAAAATTCAAAGTCGTTGCGGATTGTGTCAACGGCGCGGGTTTTAAGATCATACCCGAACTGCTCCGCGATTTTGGCTGTGATGTAATTGAATTAAACTGTGAATCAACCGGAATATTCCCAAGGCTGCCCGAACCGCTGCCGGAAAATCTAACGGAAACTATGGAATCAGTCCGAAAACACAAAGCTGATTTCGCCGTTGTTGTTGATCCGGATGTCGACAGGCTCGTCCTGATTACTGATAAAGGGGAACCGTTTTCTGAAGAAAACACCATCACTCAGGCAGTCAGATTTCTGCTATCAAAAGAAAAAGGAAATGCCGTCGTTAACCTGAGTACAACGCGGGGTGTTGATGACGTTACGAAATCTGCCGGCGGAAAACTATTCCGCTCCCAGGTAGGCGAAGCGAATGTTGTAAAAAAGATGAAGGAAGTGAATGCTGTGATCGGCGGTGAAGGCAGCGGCGGAGTTATTCTTCCCGCGCTTCACTATGGAAGGGATGCTTTGGTCGGTATTGCGATATTGCTGCAGCACCTTACTGAATTTAACGGATCACTTTCTCGACTGAAAGATGCACTCCCTGCTTATTATATCGCTAAAAGGAAAATTGAATTAAAAAATTCTTCTCCCGACCCGATACTTGAAAAGCTAAAAACCTTTTATACCGAAGGTGAGATCAATACTGAGGATGGTCTGAGGATTGATTTTGCTGATCATTGGGTCCATTTCAGAAAATCAAACACAGAACCAATCATAAGGATCATAACCGAATCGTCGGAGCAGCAACTTTCCGAAACACTGATCGACGGCTATATGTCTAAGATCAATGAATTCGCGAAAAATTAAGTTTTGTTGTAATTGCATTTAGGGCAGACAGGATTTAGAAGTAAACCCTTCATCCTCTCTGCCCTGAACACTTCTGCCAAAACTTTACTCCCTCCCAACCTCCCACTTCGTTCCCTCAAAGAACTCAGTGTATCGCCTTCGACGAAAAGTGAGGAGAATATCTGTTCTATTATTTAATTCTTAATTCTTAATTCTTAATTTTTAATTCTTAATTGATAATCAATGAAGCCGGCTTCTCTTTTGCAGATAAGCGATCAGCGCCTTATCAAAAGGAGTGGATGTGTCAATTAGATTATAATCAATGCCCGCATCCAGGCATCCCTTTTTAATTTTGTGTATATAGTTTTCCACCGCCTCAGAATATACACGTCTGACCTGGTAAGGCTGACTCGCCATCTCCTCCCCAGTTTCGAGATCGACAAAGATCGAATCCCTGCCAAAGCCAAAATTCTTCTCAGCGGGATCAAGGATATGAAAGACTATCACTTCATTTTTAGCATTTCTGATTTTCTTAAGCGAGACAAGAGACTGCTCAACATCATCAAGCAAATCAGAAAAGACAATAACCAATCCTCTCCTTTTTATCTGTTCAGAAAAGTAACCGAGGCTCGAGGATGTAGAGGTTTTCCCGGAGGGTTTCATCTGGTAAAGCGCAGTAAGCACCTCCCTGAAATACATATTGGACGACTTCGGTGAAAGGTACTTTTCGATTTTATCCGAGTAGATCCCGAGTCCCACTGCATCCTTCTGATTAATCATAAGGTACCCCAGCCCTGCCGCAAGCATTATCGCGTATTCGGATTTTGTCACTCTGCCGGAATAACGGAAAGACATTGAATTACTGTTATCAATAAGCAGGTAGCTTTTCAGATTTGTCTCCTCTTCATACTGCTTAACGTAATACCTGTCAGTCTTCCCGTATACTTTCCAGTCGACATCTTTCAGCGGATCACCCTGCATGTACGGGCGGTGCTGACTGAATTCAATGCTGAATCCGTGATAAGGGCTTTTATGAAGTCCTAATAAAAATCCTTCCACAATAAACCGCGCACGGAGTTCAAAGGATGATACTTTAGATATTACTAAAGGATCAAGATATTTCCCAAAATCATTCTCTGAGTGACTTTCACTTTTTCCCAAATACGTCTTTCTGGCTTAGTATCTGTTCGGGTGTCATGCCTAAAGTCGAGAGTTCGCTCTGAACCGAAGGCGTCAGTTCGTGCGCGGGGAACAGTTTTAAGAACTGCTCGTATTTCGCTCTGGCTTCATCAAATTCCTGCATCTCGTTCGCAAGAATAAAAGCCGTCATAAAGAGGGCGACAGGCGCTTCAGTGCTCTTCGGGTACTTTTCGTTCACCTCCCTGAAGTAGCGGAGCGCGAACTCAAGCGATTCCTTACGCGGAAGTTCTTTGAGCATTCCTGCCTGATAAATTTTACCCATTTCAAGCAGTGATTTTGAAGCAAGTTTGCTGTCCGGGAATTTAGCTTTCAGTTGCTGGAATGCGTCCAGGGCTTCTTCCACTTTTTGTTCCTTAACAAGTTTCTCCGCTTCAGCCAGGTACTCACTGTCCTTTTTGCTCTCACACCCGGATAGTATCAATATTAATGGCAGAACCAGTAAAAAAATAGATTTCCTCATCATAACCTTTATTTTTATTCAAAAATTGATTACAAAAATATTTAATTTAGGGTTATAAATAACAATCTTCCCCTATTCCGAAATAGTCAAAAAAAAGTATTATGAGATTTTCAAAAACTGCGCTTGTCTTTATGTTTATGCTGGTTATTGGAGGCTGTAATTTCTCCGACGCAAAGTTCATTGTCGATGATATCGCGATTAACGTCAGTGCACCGGGCAGAATTTTCAGTTTCACGAACAAATCCGCAGGACAGTATTCCGGCCAGACTCACTCCAGGTTCAAAAACGGCTGGGAAGGATGGATTTCCTGGGAACAAAAAATCTTTAATGATTATGCGATTTCCCTGGATAACAGCGAATCTGACAGAGCTTCAGCGAAGGCCACTGTCTATCCCTATAAATTGTACCGCGAGTATCCCGGCGGCGCGGCTGAAACTCTCCTCCTGCCTGATAACAAAGACGATTTATACCTTGAAATTCAAAACGGTAACCTAACTTCTATTGAACTGCTGGGAATTAAAGTCAGTTCAGTACTCAGCAAAAGTGACAACCGCGTTACATTCAGCCTGGCTTCTCCGGGGAAAGACTCACTCATTACAATTTCTTCGGAAAAGAAGATTAATTCCTTCAACATTCAGCCCGATAAACTGAAAATTACTTTTAGCGGTGAAACAGATAATACACTTATTATGCTGTCACTGTCACGTGGTGAAGGTTCTTCAGCTATTCGCGACAGTTACGAAATAGCGATGAATGCAAAAAGGGGCAGAATTAATTCTCTCCTAACTGAACTGGGACTTGAGACGGATAATCCCGAATTGACTAAAGCAGTGTTATGGGCGGTCGCGTCACTTGACGCACTGATAACAAGGCAGCAGGTTACAGGAATTTTTGCCGGGCTTCCCTGGTTCAATAATTACTGGGGAAGAGATACCTTCATTTCTATCCCCGGAGCCACCTTTGTATCCGGTAACTTTAAAGACGCACGGGAGATTCTCCTGAACTTCGCGTCATACCAGAATACTGATCCTGACAGCAGGTATTACGGACGCATTCCTAACCGCATTACTCTGAATGAAACCATATATAACACCGTGGATGGGACTCCCTGGTTTGTTATCCAGGCATACAATTATTATAAGTATTCCGGCGACCTTGATTTCCTCAGGCGCATCTATCCCCAGGTGAAGCTTGCTTTCACAAGCTTCGCTTCTCTGCACACTGACGGGAATGGTTTTCTCACTCACGAAGACGCTGAAACCTGGATGGATGCAGTCGGACCAAAAGGCCCCTGGTCTCTGCGCGGAAACAGGGCAGTTGATATCCAGGCCCTCTGGTACCGTCAGTTGCTTAGTACGGTCAATATTGCGGATTTAATGAATGACCCGCTTATCTCTGCTCAGGCTGCTTCCCTCGCGGTTAAGCTAAAAGAGAATTTCGCGAAGTTTTTCATTAATCCGGCGGGAACAATGATATATGACAGGCTGAAAAAGGATGGCTCGCCTGATCCGTCAATTCGTCCAAACTTATTCTTCGCATTAAATGAAAGTTCTCTGATCGACGATTTCCGCAGCAGGCTGAATATTATCGAAACCGCGATGCAGAATCTCGTATTACCTTACGGAGTTTTATCGCTCAGCCATAAAGATGAAAACTTCCACCCGTTCCACGAATATCCGCCCTACTACCCAAAAGACGCGGCATATCATAACGGTATAATATGGCAATGGAATACAGGCCCTGTCGTTCAGGCTCTATGCAGTTTTGGTTTGCAGGATACTGCGTGGGTGCTTACCTCAGAAATTACAAAACAGTTGTTAACACGCGGCGCCGCGGGAACCATTGCTGAACTTTCAGAAGCGTTTCCCAGGGCAGGTGAGACGGAGATCAGGCTCAGCGGGACCTTCTCTCAAGCCTGGAGCCTCGCGGAATATATAAGAAACTTCTATCAGGATTATCTCGGAGTGTCCCCAGACGCTCCTAATAACGTACTCTACCTTATTCCATATCTCCCCTCTTCGCTGAAAGAAATTTCATTCAACCAAAAAGTTGGAGCAAATAAGGTCCGGGTCCGTTACAAGTCAGATGATAAAAAGTTCTCTGTTGAAGTGGACCCGCTCTCGATAAAAAATTCAATAGATATTGCGATATCACTGATTAATAAAGCAGGCGCGAACTACCTAATGAGGACTGCAATTACAGAACAGGAAAAACTCAGCTTTGAGGTACCTGCCTACGCAACCGATTCGGCTGCTTTCAGAGCAATGAAGAATGATAAACCGGTTGAAGTAGCCAGCCAGTTTTATCTCGATCCGGTATCTAACAAAAACTTGTATGACAAAATTCAGATATCCCGTTTGGATCTCCCTCAGGGTATAAAGTCCATTCGCCCGCCTGACTATCCGGTATTGAATTTAAATGACATTAAGAAAACTGAAAAAGGGACACGAGTCATAATCAGTGCCGCGGATAAACCGGAAGATGAGAAATATGAGTATCCAGCGAACCAGAACTTCGCGGACGGAATTCTGGATATTGAAAGGTTTGAGATATCCGAAGGGAAAGAAGATTATTACTTCAGAATAAAAATGCGGAATCTGAATGATCCCGGCTGGCATCCTGAATACGGCTTCCAGTTGACATTGCTCGCAGTATGCATCGCAACCGACGCAACCTCCGGCAGGACAGACATCATAGGTGAAAACAGCGGTTATCAGTTAAGCGGTAAGAGAAAATTCGATCGTAAGATTATGATAGGCGGAGGATTTGAAATAAAGGATGCATCCGGAAAGATCATCGCCTCCTATATTCCTCAGCCGGGTGATATCAGAAATCCTCTGGGCAGCACAAAAGAAAAAACAATTTCATTTGCGGTCCCTAAGAAACTGATTGGGAAGTTATCAACCGGATCAGTGGTTACAATTTTATCAGGGGCGCAGGATGATCACGGAGGAGCAGGCATTGGTGAATTCAGGCTTGTAAACAAAAATAGGAGCGAATGGAACGGAGGTGGCAAAAAGACACAGGATGCTGATAATATCTACGATATTTTGGAGATTAACTGAAGGAATAAAAAGTGTGAGTTCGCTCACACCAGCAAAAAGTTATCGGTAATTCGTGTGGAAATCACAAATAATCAGTCTAATAATTATTAGATTTGAAAAGAGGAATTAAACGATGTGTCGGTTAAGAAATTAACGGTTTTTAGTTTAGTCATTTATTTCGTAATATTATACGATTAAGATTTTGATAATTAATTTATATTCATTTATTATTAGGAGGCGTGCATGAAAACCGCTAAAACGTTTTTCATCCTTGCATTTGTGTTGCTGTTAGGAGCCCGTGAAGTGAACGCGCAATTAGCGTTTTTTGATTTCACAGTTAATGAGCCCCTGCCCGCGCTCGATTTTGCAGGTTTTATTGTCACAAATGATTTAACAAATACCCCTGAGGTATTCAGGGTGATCATTCAACCCGAAGGAGTCAACGTATTCCTGAAAGGCAGTATGAGGTGGAGAGATGTCGGGCAAACTTCGTTTGTTGACCTGGTTTCTTTTGAAACCATACCGTTTACATCCCGTACATTCACTAACCGGCAGCTTGGAACCGGTGACCTTCGTGTTAAGGGCTCACCTAATGTTAATAGTGTTGCAATCGAAAATAATCTTGCAAAAGGCAAACCTGTAGGTGAGTACGAACTGACCCTGGAGTTATATTATGCCAACGGGACACTTTTTAACACAGTACAGAGAAGGCTGACCTTCTTCAACCCTTCTCAGACTTTGAACCTTATCCAGCCGCTGCAAGGTGCCAGTTTTGATCCCGGTACTGTTATTGCTACCTGGACCAGTCTGACCGGCGTTAACAGCTATAAGATCAGAGCAAACGTACGCACAAATCCCAACCAGTCTCTTGAAGATGCACTTGCTCAGGGAAACCCCCTTATCAATGATAAAACCGTAGGAAGTGTTACTACTGTTAACCTGCGTACACTTCTCGACAGAGAATGGCAGGGCGGTAACGAAGTTGTCGTTCAGG
This sequence comes from Ignavibacteriaceae bacterium, assembly GCA_013360295.1. GTDB lineage: Bacteria > Bacteroidota > Ignavibacteria > Ignavibacteriales > Ignavibacteriaceae > JABWCL01. The sequence goes on from JABWCL010000002.1 coordinate 82,145, forward strand.
TCTTCGCTAATATTCCGGGTCCCGGAGGCGGAACTAATGTTTTCAGCCCGATTGTGAATTTCTATGTTAACGCTTCAAGCAATGCTTCATTGCAGGCTCAGAATACAGCGCTTCAGCAGCTCATTTCTCAGTTGCCGCCCGCGATTCTGAACCAGTTAGGGCCTTACCTGACCAATACTAACCTGCAGCTCACAGGTATTGTCCGTGAAGACGGCTCTATGCTCTCCACTACTGAATTGACACAGATTCTGAATTATCTTCAGATGAATCCGGAGAGTATTGTTAACATCACTATTACACCTAATAATTGATAGCGCGAGGATAAGATGAAAAAATTATTATTAGTATTTACAATCATAGTTTCGGCTAATCTCGTTTTCGCGGGCAGCGTTCCGGTTAAAGATTCCCCCGTTGCCATCTTAATGAAAACTGTTAAGGATGTCAGCTTCAAACGCGGCGATGCCAACTGGACGCCCGCTAAAGTCGGCTCTACGCTCAATACAAGCGATGAGGTAAAGACAGGCGATCAGTCAATAGCTCTCATAAAATTCACCGATAATTCGGTTATCAGGGTCAGAGAGAATTCTTCTCTGAAAATATACGCTGATAAGCAGAAGCAGTCTATTTCCAAAAATACATACGTGGAAAAAGGAACTGTTGGTTTCAACGTATCAAAACAGGAAAACGAAGAATTCAAATTTACCACCCCGACTATGGTGGCGTCTATCCGCGGAACAGAGGGCTTCATCGGCGTTCTTTCCGATACTTCCAGTATTCTGGTTGTTACACAGGGACTGGTTAATGTTCTCGCCTCTCTCGGCCTTCAGCAGACAGGCTCAGTGGGAGCGGGGCAATTTGCCGTTGCTACTTCCAATGGCTCCATTACCATTAGTAACCTGACTCCGCAGCTCCAAAACCAGGCTAACAGCATCAAGAAAACTGTTACCAAGAGCATTACGATCAGGACTAACCTATTCAATATGAAGATCGAGTACCTGGTAGAAGAGTAAACTTAGTACCGGACACTGTATTGATTGTTTTTAACCCTCCCGAAAATTATTTTTGGGAGGGTTATTTTTTTTGTGACTTTTATTATATTTTACTTATTAGTTAAAACAAATATTAATTTGCCTATTCTTAAGAGGACGTACTAATGAATTATAGTCTACGCACTTTCTTGAACCTAAGTTTTTTCCTTTGCCTGTTCCTGGTCGCAGGTTCTCAGGACATTCAAGCTCAGGTCAGCAATACTATTTCGAAGATCAATTTCGGACCCGCTAAGGAGGGTGAAGATGTCTCCGTCGAAGTTGAACTCCTGCAAAATCAACAAATCAACCGCATCAATTTTTATTACCGCAATTCTGCGAAAAGCGAATTTACGGAAATTGAAATGGAACTGATGGGTATGGCCGCGAGATGTATCATTCCCGGTGAAGATGTTACACTCCCCTACGTAGAATACTACGTGGTTGTGCAGACCGCGCAGGGAGAAGATGTTTATCCCGGGCTTTCAGTCGAACCGCTTAAACTGATCGTACAGGCCGGATCGCCAAAAGACAAAGAAGTGATCGTAATGGCGCCAGAGAAAAACAGCTCTGTTTCACTCGATGAGTTTTTTGTCTCAATCTCACTTCTCCGTGCATCCGATGCCGTTGATAAATCCAAAACTAAAATTTTCATCGACGGGGCTGACGTTACTGAAATGGCAGTTTTCGCCGATGATATTATTATCTACGTACCTGAAAACTTTGGTAAGAAGATCAGCCTTGCGGGACATAACCTCAGGATCGAACTTTATGATACCCAGGGAAATCTTTATCATACGGTTGAATCGGCATTTTCTGTCGTCCAGCGCGAAGTTCTTGAACTGGCCGCAGGCGCATTCAAATACCGTGGTGAGGTAAATGCTGAATCCCGTCGTGAAGACGTAAGATCCGTTGATACCTGGTACAACAATATGCGAATTACTTCTGATGGATCGTTCAAGAACTGGAATTTCAGCGGTAATGTTTACGTTACTTCCGAAGAGAAGAAGCACCTTCAGCCGAATAACAGGTACTCCCTGAATATCCGTTCAAGCTGGCTTGATCTTAACTTCGGTGATCATAACCCTCGCTTCCCTTCTCTTATAATGAGCGGTAAAAGAGTCCGCGGTGTTACAGGTGGATTGTATCTCGGATACTTCAATCTTGACTTCACAACCGGTCAGGTTTCGAGACCTATCGAAGGAACGGTTCAAAACTATATCACTATCCGCGATACTATCGGCGGAAGTATTGTTGAAATTGATTCCGCCAAATACGGTTTCCCAAGGGCATCTTTGTCCTCCTTCGGAACTTACGAAAGAGACGTATTCGCGATCAGGCCTTCTTTCGGAAAAGGTCAGAACTTTCAGTGGGGACTCACCTACCTGCACTCAAGCGATGATCCTAAGTCCATTGCATTCAGCGCAAAGCCGAAAGAAAACATTGTTCTTGGCACTGACCTTATGATCGGCTTCGATGATCAGAAAGTTCTGTTCACGGCGCAGGGAGCATTTAACCTGATCAATAATGATATTTCGGGCGGGAATTTTACAGATGCTCAGCTCGAAAGTTTTATCAAGGGTATTGACTCCACAATGCTTAAAGACCTCGATACTTATAAAAGTGCCAGAGATCTTGCATCAAAATTTATCACGGTCAACCAATTCATTGGCCCACTGAACCCTCAGGAATTGCCAACCGTTGCGGGAGATGCTGCCCTTCAACTCAGCTATTTTAACAACTTCCTTAAAGTTTCCTATCAGTACAGAGGAAACGAATATACTTCTTTCGGAAGTTCATTCTTAAGGAATGACGTTGCCGGTTTTACTATCTATGACCGGTTAAGGTTATTTGAAAATACACTTTTCCTATCAGGTACTTTTGAGTCCCTCTCAGACAACCTTCAGGAAACTAAGTTTGCAACAACAAACTTTACCACTTGGAACACATCAATCTCTTATTATCCCAGGACCAATCTTCCTAATGTGATCGCGTCAATCGGCCAGTCTATTACTGAAAACGGGCTTGATACGCTTACTTCCGCTCTGATCATAAATGATCCGACGAAGAAATCACTTGTTATTAATGACGTTACTGATAAATACTATCTCCAGCTTGGATATGATTTCTTCTTCAAGTACAAACATCAGACTTCAGTATCGTTTAACTACACTGACAGGCAGGATGATAGTCCGGGAGATTATGACGTAACTTCTCTGAACCTTAATTTATCTGCTTCTACAGCCTGGGCAGAGAAATTTTCGTCGAACTTCAGTTTCATTCTCAGCCAGACCGACCTGAAAGGTACGCCGTTTAACTACGTGACTCTCTCGCTTGGAGGCCGCTACTATATGATGAATGATAAACTCGTTCTGAACTCATCCATCAACCCTTCGTTTGGTGATTTCAAACGCGTATATGCAGACTTTTATGCTCAGTACTTCTGGCTCCGTAACTTAAGCCTGATGTTCCAGACAAGATTTATCGCGAATTCTGCCTCAGGCGGGATCCCAGCATCAAACGATTTAATAGTAGGGCTTTCCACAAGATATACTTTCTAAATAAAATATTAATTAATGCAAAGCACTAAGAAACAAAGTTCTTGGAGGATAAAGCTAGCGCTCTCGCTAGCTTTATCTTTTATTGTACTTCTCCTCACGCAGGAGTGGTTCTTCACAATCGGTCCGCTCAAGTCTCTCGAACTGAAACATATAGATGAGAGGTTCCTGGAACGCGGTGTGATAGAACTGCAGGACACTGCAGATGTTATCGTCCTGGAGATTACTCAGAGTACAATTGACGGGATACCCGATCCTTACCCATTCCCACGCGATGTCTACGCGAAAGTAATTGAAAATCTCAATGAAGCCGGCGCTAAAGCGATCGGAATAGATATTGTTATGTCCACTCCTGACAGGGAGTCACCTGCCAATGATACAGCAGTGATAAACGCGACCCGTAAATACAGAAATATCATTTTTGGCGGAAAGATCATTCACCGCGAAGGAGTGATCTCCGGCGGCGAAGGCGGACAGTCATTTCAGATCACCTCCGAAAAAGAAAATTACGAAAGCGTTTTCTTCGAAGCTGATAGTTCAGTCGGTATTGTTAACGTAATCAGCGATAATGACGGGGTTGTACGCAGATACCTTCCGTTCCAGTACGCGTCATCCACCGATAAACTCATTCCGACATTCAGTTTCGCGGTTTTGAACAAGTACTTCGGATTACCAAGTCAGAATATCTCCGAACGTGAACCAAACTATTTTGTTCTCGCAGGCAGGGAAATTCCGAAATATGACAACACCGCTATGCTTATCAACTTCTACGGCCCGAGCCGTACTTTCAAGTATGTTGATCTTCTGAACGTAGTTGATGACCACGAGTTCAAGACATCCGACGAAATTGATTTTGAGATGGATGTCAATCTGTGGAGCGACAGCACAATGAATGATCTGACAGGGAAACCGAACGGCTTCAGGTACAGCGGGATTTTCAAGGATAAGATTGTACTTATTGGCTCTACAATGCCAGAGGATAAGGACATTATCCCGATCGCTTTCGCGAGAGGCGAAAGAACCGGCGATAATATGATCTACGGAGTGGAAGTTCACGCGAATGCAATTCAGAACATTATCAGTAACCAGTTCCTTGTGAAAGAACCCTGGTGGGCAGATATTCTTAAAGTTATAATTCTCACCACACTCTGTTTCTTCCTCTCATCAATGCTGAAGGGAATCAAAACAAAGTACGGACTTCTGATCGAAATGCTGAATCTGGTGATCATACTGATCTTTGTTCTCATTATCAGGGCTGTTTCATTTTTCCTTTTTGATAATTTCAATCTTGTGGTGGCTTACCTCAGCCCGATCTTCGCGGTCGTTTTTGGATATATCGGAAGCACTGCCTATCACTTCATCAGTGAGAGGAGGCAGAAAGGCGTTATCAAAGGAATGTTCAGCCAGTATGTTAGCGGCGCTGTTGTTGATGATCTTATCAATAATCCCGATAAACTTTCCCTCGGCGGCGAGAAAAAAGTCCTTACTGTATTCTTCAGCGATATCGCCGGATTCTCTACCTTCTCCGAGAAGAAGGAACCGGAAGATCTTGTAAAATTCCTTAATGAATATCTCAGCGCTATGACTGACATCGTTTTCCAGAATGCCGGCACGCTTGATAAATATATCGGCGATGCTGTGATGGCTTTCTGGGGCGCCCCGACTCCTAATGAAAAGCACGCGTTCTTCGCTTGTAAAGCCGCTCTTCAGATGCAGGAGAAGCTTAAAGTCCTTAAAGAGAGCTGGGAAAAAGAAGGCGAACCGGAAATCCACGCCAGGATGGGAATCAATACCGGAGATATGGTTGTGGGCAACGTGGGCGGCACTCAGCGCTTTGATTATACCGTGATGGGTGATAACGTAAACCTTGCTTCGCGTCTTGAAGGAGCAAATAAAGAATACGGTACACTTATTATGATCAGTGATACCACACACGAACTCGTGAAAGATGATTTTATAACACGGGAACTTGACTATCTTGTCGTAAAGGGAAAAACGAAACCGATGAAGGTTTACGAGCTGCTTGGCTTTGCCACTGACGTTCTCCCTGAACAAGTCTTGAAGGGTTTAGAACTCTACGAGCAGGGCTTAACGCTTTACCGCCACCAGAAGTTTGAAGAAGCTATCGCGGTATTTCAAAAAGTAAGCGAAGTGAATCCGGAAGATACCGTCGCACCCGGTTACGTAAAACGCTGTCACTACTTTATGGATAACCCGCCGGGAGCCGACTGGGATGGCGTATTTATTATGAAGACTAAATAGTACCATACAAAAAACCCCGGCTTCCCGGGGTTTTTTGTTTTGGATAGGTTGCGCGTTCTTTGCTTATACAAACTCGGTTAACGCCTTTCCCTTTCTTTTGTGCCTGTGTTATTCCTGTCAGTGTCTCGAGTTACTGCCTTCCTGTCCTTATTATTAGAGTCACCTCCCTGCCTCACAACAGGTGAAGGCGTTGTGTTTCCGCTTCTCGTTCTGAGCTCTGTGGTGCCCCTTGTATCTCTGTTCTCCCTCTGAGGCGTTGCGACCCGTTCACTTCTTTCCCTGTTTTCTCTTACCGGAGTCTGAGTTTCCGTTCTCCTGGATTCTGTATTAATACTCCGGTTTTCCTCCCTTATCTGTGTGCGTGTCTCTGTGTCTTTCCTTGTTTCTAAGCGGATTTCCTTTTGTATTGGCACAGCTCTTTCATCTTTAGTGGCTGGAGGCGTGCGTACTTCAGTTCTTGTTCTTTCACCGCTCTGGATTTTCTGTACCTCCGCATCCTTCCTTACTTCGGGTTTTCGTTCTCTTTCACCAGTCATTGCCGTTTCCCTTGCGCCGATCTCCACCTTTTCAGTCCGTAAAGTACTTCTGACCTTTCCCCTCTCAAGATTGAGTTCAGCGGCGTTTATGGTTCGTTCGCGTGTAAAGTCGACCTTTTCAACTCTGATCCTTTCATTACCGCCTGGCCTCCGTTCATCGTTATTATTAAATGCCAAATCCCTCTGGGAGAATGATCTGCCGCTTCTCCGTTCAACAAAATTCCTGTCAACACCCCTGTTCCTTATTCCGTTATCATAGTAGATACTTCCATCCTGCCTGCGGGTATCATTATAGATACGATACTTATAGTTGGAATGGACATAGTAGTTGTACATATTCGGCGCACAGAAATTCTTATAGCTTACAAAATGAAAGTGAATATGGCTTATCGTGAAATTTATCGAGTAATAGATCCCATATCCGTGCCTGTACGTAGCATAAGGAGGCAGCGGAGCCCAGCCGATATAATTATTGTCATATCTCCACTCTACCCACGCAGGAGCCCACTCATAATCAGGGACCCATATCCATCCGTAATAATCATCAAAGTGCCATCTGCCGTAATGGTAGACTATATAGCCGTATGGTTCGTATGAACTCCAGTACCAGCCATAATCGCTCCAGATCCACGTGCCTCGCTGATAGGGTGCCCAGTCACCCGTAACCCTGTAAGGTTTCCAGACGACTAGGTCGTCATTCAGGACTAACCACCTGCCGTGTCCTCTGAGATTCTCATAAAAATAGCCAAAATAGACGTTGCCGGGCCGGGCATTTACCTGCTCGAAGAACCCTGCAAGCATAACAAACAAAATCGCGGTCAATAATACTTTCGTTTTCATCACATACCTCAAAAATTTAATTCACTTCTTATAGTACAAATTGCGTGCCATTGATTGATATCGCGGAGAAAGGCATTTGTCCCCCGAAATTTCGCAGATTTTTCATCTGAGGCTACCAGGATTGTTACCACTTAACGGAAAATGTATACTTTATTATACACCTGGAATCCTACTCCCGTGATCTGCATCAAATATAGAAACAAAAATTGGAGTGATGTGAAAAGAGAATTTCTGGATAAAGTTTTGGTTGAAGGATTATCATTCAATGAGTATTTCAACCGTGCGGAAAGCAAACTTAAAAACCTGGAAGAAAATGGGGTTGTTGCAACCGAAGAGAATAAATATATATATCTTAAGATAAATAATCAGCGGATGTCAAACCGTCTGAAGTCTTTCTCCCCTGAGCCCGAAACAATTGATATTTTTCGGTCATTAGATAATGATATGATATGGATGGTACTTGTTGAAGACTGGTGCGGAGATTGCGCGCAAATACTTCCGGTTCTCTCAAAACTCGCGGAATTGAATCCAAGAATAAAGCTAAAATTTATGCCTCGGGACTTTTACCCTGAGATTATGGACTTATATCTGACAAACGGCGCGAGAAGTATCCCCAAACTTGTCGTGATGGATGGTGAGGGGAAAGAACTGTTTCAATGGGGTGCTCGTCCTGCTGAAGCACAAAAGGTAGTTGACTCAGCCAAAGCAGAAGGTGCCGGCAAAGAGGCGTTAAAAGAGAGGCTTCATCTCTGGTATGGCAGAGACAGAGGCAAATCTGTCGAAACCGAAATAGTGCAATTACTTAAAACTTTATAAAAGCACTTATAAACGGGGCCGGTTCAGTTTTCCGGCTCCGGTTTATCTTCCTTCACTTTTAATAATAGAATTAATCCAACAATAAAAAAGAAACTCAGAGATAAAATAGCTATCCTCTGATCCCCGGTCGCGTAACTCAGGTACCCAAAAACAAGCGGCCCGACTATCGCTGAACTTTTTCCAAAGAATGAATAGAAACCAAAAAATTCCGTCTTTTTATCCGGAGGGGTTAGTTTTGACATAAGCGAACGGCTCGAAGACTGGCTTGACCCCATAGCGGCACCCGCAAGCAGACCAACCAGATAAAACCCGTTTTTATCAGAAGTATATGCGGCAAGCGCGACAGTGAACAGCCACATCACCAGTGAGATAATTATAGTCCGTGCGTGCCCTATCCTGTCGCTTATTATTCCCAGAAAAACAGAACCGACAATTGCGGTTGTCTGAACCGCAAGGAAGAAAAATAAAAGTTCCGTTTCGGTGAATCCAAGAGTCGTGCTCGCGTAATTACCGCTGAAGAAAATCACTGTGTTAACCCCTTCTATGTAAAAGAAATACGCCAGGAGAAACCACGCAAGATTTTTGTAGGTCTTAAGATGATGCAGAGTAAAAGATACTCTGCTTACACCAATACTCAGGAAGTTGATTTTTTCTGTGCTTTTGTTCCTGGTCTCTTTGAGATAAATGAAGAGTGGCATTGAAAAGATCAGAAAAAAGATACCTGAGAATACAAACGCCTCCTTCAGCATATTATTTGTAAGAAGCGGATAAATTCCGATAAGAGTGGCAATAGAACCAAAATATCCTGCGGCGAACCCGTATCCGCTGACCCTTCCGTAGTTTTTAGGCCTGGTAATTTCCGGAAGAAAAGCATCATAAAAGACCAGTCCGGCTTCAAACCCGATACTGGCTATAATAAATATCAGCATCCCGCTGAAAATATCCCCTTCCCCTACCATATATAAAGAACAAGTAGCTACGATGCACATCAGTGTGAAAAAGAGCAGGAATCTTTTCTTCCCCGCCGAATAATCTGCGATGGCGCCAAGTATAGGAGAAATCAGCGCTGTGACAAGCATCGCCGCGCTGGTGCTGATGCTCCAATAAAAATCTCCGATCGGTTCGCCCTGGCTGACCACCTTCTTAAAATAAACGGCGTACACGAATGTCACGATCGTTAATGAGAAGGAGGTGTTGGCAAAATCAAACAGCGTCCAGATAAATATTTTTTTTCGTTCACTCATTCATATTTTGGAATTTTTGTACTGTCGAAGTTATCTAATAAAAAGCTAATATAATAGATTTTTCTTCCGTCGCGGAGATGATCGGATTCAAACCGCGTCATTATTTTTTCTTCAGGCGTGAGTTCCGGGTAATTGCGGAGATCAGGGACTGTTTTCAGTATCGCCAAACCCATCAGTCCGCAAATCTTTTTCGCGTAATTGTAAAGATGTTCACTGTCAGTCTTGAGATGCATCACTCCCCCCGGCTTCATTAACCGCTTATAGATTGTAAGATACCTGGGATGTATCACACGCTTCTTTCTGTGCCCGTGCATCGGATATGGCTCCGGGAAAGGTATCCAGATATTCGTCACCTTAGGTTCCTGAAATATTAATTCGACCTTCTCAATATATGATATAAGAAATGCCGCATTCGTGAGGTTGTTTTCTGCTACTGTCTTAGCTCCGCGCCAAATCCGGTTTGATTTCCTGTCAACCCCGATAAAAAATTTTTCGGGATACATCTCGGCCAGACCGGTTGTATACTCTCCGTTACCGCAAGCCAACTCGAGCGTCACATCATTCGCGTCTGAAATCCTTATTTTTAGTTCTTCTAAAGACCCTTGAATTCGCCTGCTATAGACATTCGGAAGACTGTTCACTTCCGCGACTTTTTTGTGTTTCGTTCTTGCCATTCACTGAATTTGAAAAAATATTTGGTCTGTTAATATAAGAATTATAGGATGTATTTTCCGGACCTTATGGTAATTTCGGACTTCACGGATCCATTTGGTTATGACTATAAGGAGAGGCCGGGGTGTACGCCTAATTTATAAGCTCCGGATTAAGAGAAAATTTATTTTGTTTACAAATTCAATTTTATATAGTTTTGCTTTGTCAATCATACACATTTATAGGAATAATATGAAAAAGCTCTTTTTATTGTTCGTCCTCACAGTAGTCCTCTTTAACCTGTCATCTTACGCGCAGGAAAGAAATCTGAAAGCCGGCGGTTATGCCAGAGTATGGAGCCTTGGTAACAACCCATATGTAGCAGACCCCGAACTCATCAAGTACAATCCAGCTTATGCAGCCCAATACTCCAATATGATCTGGGGTGATCTGGGATCAGCAGGCAACACGGATCAATTTGCGGCTTTTAATTTCTACATTAACGACCAGATCACTGTCGGTGCAATGCTCACACGTGATAATCTTGCAGGGCTTCATACTGGTATTTCAACCTTAGATCCGGGTGGAGTAATTTCCGCGGTCAACTCATACGTTGGTGCCGGTAAGGTTGTTGGACTAAATAATAACCTGGAACTGTTTGGCTCATACAAAATGGGCGATATGGTAATCGGTCTTGGTGTTGCGTATGCCAGTACCGGTAAAGAAGATGATCCTGGTACAGGTGTATCAACTGGTTCCGCATCCCAGTTGGGACTTAACGCAGGTGTATTAATGAGTCTTCCGTCTAATCTCAAACTTGATGCAGGTCTTACTTTTATGACTGTTAGCGGTCTATATGAGCCAAACGGAGGAAAGAAAACAGAGATCTCGAACTCGATTCTCTCTATTTACGCAAAAGTACCGTATCCAATGACATCAAAAATGTCTCTGGTTCCTCTTGTGAGATTTTCCAATGTGGGAGGCTCCTGGGATATTAATGGAAAATCTGGCGATGTCCCCGGAATGACTGAACTCTATTTCGGATTAGGAATGAAGTATAAAGGAGACGATTTCTGCCTTATCGGCGGGCCCGCCTTTATATATGAATCCAAAAGCGAAACAAAAGATTATAACGGCGTCGCAGATATTGATGAATCAGCTATGAAATTCCCGGTATGGAATTTAGGTGCTGAGTGGTATGCAACCGACTGGCTGATCGCCCGCTGCGGTTATTCTGCTGAAACTCATTCAATGAGCAAAACAACAAAACTGACCCCGGAACAGAAACAATCTGAGACGATGTTTGTTCCCGGTTCCGCCACAGTCGGACTTGGATTACGTTTTGGTACCTTTGCACTTGATGGTGTTGTATCAGCAAATACTATCCGCGCAGGACTTGGGAACCTTTCCAACAACGCTGATACTTTCTCATTCGTATCCGCAAGCTACGCTTTTTAATTAGCTCCCCTTCTTATTAAGGCTGTCATAATTCATTTTATGGCAGCCTTTTTATTTCTGTTCCCGTCCTGCCTTTCGTCTTATTTATTTCTCGCCGCATTCACCCTAAATTAAAGTGACACTTAGGACTGTAAATATCTGAAACACCTTATGTTCATTACATAAAGCCGGGCAACAGGATAATCTTTAACAGGGGAGGAAATATTATCTGCTTCAGACAGCAGGATATTGTCAGGAACATTAGATTGGAAATCCCGGAATTTCACCCGGACCATTTGTTATTACTCTTGTTGTTTTCTCTGCGGTTTTATCATAATCAGTGATTTTGGAGTACTCCGGTCAAATACATTACTGCCAGGGGTTTATCGACTTTGAAGGAAGTTTTTCATACTGAGAAATCGTGTTTGTATTCTACGACGGACATCTTGCACCCGGTCAATTTGAGCTTTCGCAAAATTATCCTAATCCGTTCAATCTGTTAACCAATATTTCATTCATCCCCCCGGTTGACTCAAACATTTCATTCAGTGGCCAAGATCTCCGAGAAAAAAACTTGCGGTTATCAAAGAGGACCGGTTCAGGAGAATGATACTTATTTCAGAGTTTTCTCCGCAAAATTTTTCTTCTGGTATTTAACTATAAGTACTTCATGTATTCCCCTCCGGAAGTAATTCTGTTGAAAAATCGTTCATAAGGAAACTCACACTTGAAAAAGCTGAATTAAAATTTGTCTTTCAAAGGACTGTCTCAACCGGGAGGGTTCTCTTATTTTATTCAACAAAACGAGGAAAGATATTACATTCACTCATCGACGAATAGCCATATCAATCGACAAAATCTCGATGGGCTCCCGTTCGTCGATAAATAAGCCGTTTCGTCGATTAACCATATTCGATAGAAGAGTTTAACCTTAAGTTGAGACAGCAAATCAAAATAAATACAATTAGGTGTATTGATGGAAAGATTCTCAAATTCATTTCGGGACTCTCAGTCAAGAACTAATATCACACAGACTGGAGTTAATCGTCCTTATCCCCCGGACAGGAAAACTAAAGGCGAAATATTACCAAAAATTATTCCGGGATTAACTCTTGCGATCGGCTTTACTTTCTTATTTTTTATTATTTACTATATTAGTAGATATCTTCCGATGCGGTAACGGATTACCAGACTTATGCCTGCTTTGATTCAAATGCTCCGGTTCACTAGCTTCGGCAACGAAATAGTCTGACTCCTTATCCCTGTTGATCTGTCTGCAAATCCGTTCAGCACTGACACTTCCGGCAATAGACAGCCATAAGTTCCGATCTTCTCAGACATAAATTTAATGAGAATTAACCAACATTAACGTTTACTGATTTTGTCATATTGACTTTAAATCTTTAAAGGGCTAAATTTAAATATTAAAAAATAATACTGGAACCAAGATGTTGAATCGCGCACTTTCTTTCATTTTGATCTTCTCCTTCGCTCTGACTTTTATCACAATTAATGCTCAGACAAAAGTCCAGGCAAAACTTGGCATATTATTAAGTTCCGACAATAATAAAATTACCAGGCTAAAGTCCAAAGACCGGCTGAAACCCGGAGATAAATTCCGGATCTTCGTTCAGCCTCTTTCATCCTCACACGTCTATGTAGTATTCACTGACGATAAAGAGGCTACTCTCCTCTCATCAGAAGTTAAAGGTAAAAAATTGCAGAAAGACAAATTGATTATACTCCCTTCTGAAAATGAATTCTATGAATTTGACAATTTATCTACCAATTGCAAGATTTCGATAATCTGCGAGGCTGATAAAAATGCCCAGATTGAGAAATTGTTTCAGTCCGCTGAAAGCATTCCCAAGGCTAACTGGGTGTCTTACGAGGCTGAGATTGCAAAATCCGCTGCTAAGGATCTGAACGACAAATCCGATAAGCCATTCCAGATCGCGGGGAACGTCAGAGCGGCAAATGATGATTTTCTGAATAAGCTTCAGCTTTATACAGGAAAGGATAAACTGTACAAATCATATGAAGTTGAAATTAAAAAGTAAAGGATTACTTCCGAGGCTCTTACTTTATAATTCACTCTTAGTTTTATTAGTCTGTTCCCTGCTCTATTTTTTCGGAACGGCGTGGAACAGACTTGACTATCAGGCTCTCGATTTTCTATACCGTTACAATATAGATGATCCGGAATTTATCAGGAAGAGTGACGATGTTATTCTTCTTAATGTAACAAGTGAATCCTATAAATACTTCGGCTCGAATATACTAAAACGAGAGTCCCTCGCTGAAGTAAATAATGTACTTGCCGAACTCGCCCCCGCCGCGGTGATGTATGATGTTATTTTCCTGGCTGAAGGAGAAGATGAGGGAGACCGTTTATTCGAAGAATCTCTGAAGAATCTCGAAAAAATATACCTCCCTGTGGGTATTGAACCCTCGTCTGCACCGGTTAATTTCAGAAAAGGAAACGGTGACTTTTACCAGAAACTTAATACTGATTACAATTTCAGACCGAAGGAAGTCAATGAAGGCAGTCCTTTCCGGGGAGCCCGCGCGCTCGTTCAGCTTGACCGATTTAGTACCCTCTCTAGCGGTTCCGGGCATCTTACAGTGGTAGCAGACGCAGACGGCGTGTTCAGGCATATTCCTCTCTTGATTAGGATTGATTCTACGCTCTTCCCTTCAATCTCTCTTACAATGTTTCTCGATTACCTCGATGTACCACTGGATTCAGTAATAGTGAACTGGGGAGAGTCAATTACAATTAAGTCCGGATTATCAAGGTATGTTGACAAAGATATTGTCATCCCGATTGACGTACAGGGCCAGACATACATCCCCTACCCTTCTTACTGGTCAGACTTCCCAAGGATGATGGATGCGCACAATCTGATCAAATATTATCAAGATCCGGACATGCAGGGCGACCTTCTGAGTTATTACGAAGGAAAATTTGTGCTGATTGGTGATGTCTCGGAGGGAATCTCTGATCTTGGACAGACCCAACTTGAGGACAATGTACCTCTTGTACTTATTCACGCTAGCGTTTTGAACGCTTTCCTGAATGATGGTTTTTTCTCAAAGACACCTGAAATGCTTGTCTTTTTTATCCTGCTTGTTGCAGGATTTTTATTTACCGCATCTTCACTGCTGAAAAGCAATATTCCTTTTTATAGTCTGGGCATCCTCTCTGTCATTGTTCTTTTTGCCGTAACAAACCATTTTTTCACTGCCCATCATCTCATCCCGGTTGCCACCCTTTTTATCGGCATAACCACGACTTTCCTTGGGACGCTTATCATTCTTCAGATACTCAGCAACCAGGAACAGGTTTTCATTAAAAACGCTTTTTCTAAATATGTACCGGAAAAAGTCGTGGATAAACTTATTGACAATCCTTCACAACTCCAGTTGGGAGGAGAAGAGAGGCTTGTAACAATTTTATTTTCTGATATAAAGGACTTCACAAAAATTTCAGAGGATATCTCCCCTGCAATGCTGGGAAGACTCATTAATGGTTACCTTACTGAGATGACCAGGATAGTGCTGGAACAGGGAGGAATAATAGATAAATATATCGGAGACGGAATTCTTGCTGAGTTCGGTGTGCCGCTTTTCACTGATGACCACGCCGAAAAAGCTTTAAGAGCCGCTCTCAAAATGCAGCAGCAGCTCCCGCACTTAAACGAACGCTGGCAGGCGGAAGGGCTTTCCACGGTATCAGTGAGAATTGGTATAAATACCGGACATGTGATTGCCGGAAATATGGGATCGGAACAGGTCTTTGACTATACTGTGCTCGGCGACCCGGTCAATTTAGCCTCGCGTCTCGAAGGCGCCAATAAACTATACGGTTCCAAAATCCTTATCTCGGAATTTACTCTGGCGTACATTAACAAAAATGATTATATCATCAGGCCCCTTGATAAACTAACGGTAAAAGGTAAATCACAGGCTGTGCTCGTTTATGAAGTAATCGGGTACGCCTCTGAAAAAATCCCAGCGAAAGATCAGGAATATTATAATCTCTACACGGAAGCTTTTAACCTGTTTATTCAGGGTGATCACACCGGAAGCGAAAAATTACTCAGACAGATATTAAGCGGCAGGGATGATGATCCTGCTGCTTTGAATTTATTAAAAAAACTCAATCTAACTTAACTGATCATACAGTACTTTTAAGGAGGTATTATGTTCGGAACCCGTATGGGGACATTTATATTGTTCCTGGTTCTTACAGTGTTTACTCAGATGCATCTGGCCCAAGAGAGAACGCTCAGCATATCCGCTGCGGCTGATTCCCTTCAGGAGTTACTATCCTATGATAATCAACGACCGGATACAAAGAGATTCCTGATTGAAGAGTATATCAGAAACTCAGAAATTGAAATGGCGCTGCTCGAACTTCTTGATTTTTCTGAAGAGAAGGGATACAACGATGATGTTCACAGGTACAGAGGCGAAATTCTGCTTGGTGTCGGTAACTTTAAGGGAGCCCTGAAAGAAATAAAAATGAGTTACCTGATGAAGCCTGACAATTCAAAACTGATGAATCTTGCCTTCTCATATTTCGGTTTGGGCAACGAAGAACTGGCAAAAAAGATATATGATCAGTTGCTTAATCTTTATCCGGGCACCGACTCGGATGCTCTTGTTCTTCATTCGCAGCTCTATAAGGGAGGACGTGCAACAGTCACGAATCTGATCCCTTCATTTTATAAGTCCTTTTATCCTGATAAGTACATAAAATATTTCCCGTCTCCGCAGATGACTGTCCTCTCTCCGGAGAACAACAGTTCGGTCTTTGGGGAGACTTCTGTATTGTTCTCAGTTAACCACTCGCGTCCTGTAATACTCGTGGAAGTTAATGATGAGATACTTTTTTCCTCCTCCGGAGAAGAGAATGAAAGTGAGGCTTTCTCACGCGAGTTCAATCATAAGTTAAACATCCCTGCTGGACCGGTAAAAATCACAATTAAAGCGACAGACCTGTATGGCTTTACGGCCAGGACTGATTTGTATCTCCTGGGACTGAACTTTAACCGTGATGCATCGTGGCGAAGCAGTTATTCCGATTCACTGTACGCGGGCATCTCATTTCTAAACAGCTTCATCCCAAGAGATTTTACAAAGTCGGTAAAGTACGGTAACACAAATATTATTGTATTCAGCCCGGCAGTGAAAGACTACACTGATTTTCAGAAGGCTGTTTTCTGGTATGATCTGCTGTCGTCAGAGCAGATCGGCGTTACGGACAAAAAGAATATCAAGCCGATTCTGCTTGAAGATGCGGGTTCCGAGAATTTCAGAAGAGTATATGATGACTGGTTGCTGAAATCTACTAATTTTCAGTCACGCACCCTCGTCTATCTCAGCAGCCCGATTAGTGTAACAGATAACTCCGTTAGCATCAGGTCTGCCGACGGAAATATGTTTGATATACTTCAGAACATTTCCTCTTCTTTTAGAATAATGTCGGATGGTTTATTGATAATATTTGAAGGGGAAACAGATCATCCCGAAAAAGCTGAGGTTATATTCAGTAAGCTGCTTGCGGAAACTCCATTTCCTGCAGCGATAATCCTTGGTAACCGTGCAGACCTTACTCAGTCTGTCATTAACTCACTGCTCAAACCGGAGGCCGCAGGATTTTCCGAACCAGGGCCTGCAATTTTTGATTTCGCTTCTCTATCCACTTCTGATCCTTCAATCAGAATCTTCACTAGTCCGAAGGGAATGCCCGCTATCATTGAGAATCCTTCAGGGAAGGCATTGCGCGTGCACCGTGATATGCTGATACTGCTGGAGTCTAAGCTGAAAAACGACAAAGTACTAGCCCCCCAGGCTGATAAAATAAGAACATACTGCTCAGACTGGAAAATGTATAACGATATTTCACGTTTTGTAAGGAATGATCTGTCACTCGCAGATTTGTTAATAAAGATTGATGAATATAATTTAAGAACGGGAGGAAATTAAAATGAAAAAATTAGTGATTATCATCTTATTCTTTGCGGCATACTCATTTGCTCAAAACGTGAAGTCGTTCACTGCTTTTAGTTGTGCTTCTATCGTCACCAATCAAACCGAATTGTCTCTTAACGAAAAGCTGGTTAATCAGGTCAATGATGCTTTCCTGGAAGCTATGAATAAATCCGGATCATACAGCTTAAACATCGGAGGGGATAAGTCAAAGAATCCCAAAAACCTTTTCGAGATTTTGCAACTCATTGATTCCAGGGCGGATTCAAATGATCTGGGCATCTATACAATCATAGGTGCCTGGCGGCCTATGGGAAATGCTGAGTACAGTTTAACAAATTCAGAAAACCTTTCCGTCACCTTTTCTTACATAATGAATTTTATGAGGATAAATCCCGCGAAGAATCAACTTCTGATTCTCTTGATGCCAAAGGGATACACGATACCACCCGGCGCAATAGCACAGAAACCCTCCCCAACTTCGCCGGGAGTAAACGTTATGTTCATCTCACAGAGCAGCCAGAGCTCGTTCGAAGATCTGGTTTCGGATTATATCTCCGCGATTGAGAGTATAGATAATGGACCTGACTCAGACCTCAACCGAGACAGAATGATTAACGTGACAGAAATGCTGAAACAAATAGAAAAATCATTAACAGAAGAGAAAATCCGGTTCGAAACTGTACACCTGGTTTCCGGCCCGGAATTGAATCTCAGGGAGGTTAAGTAATATGAAAAACTTATTTATAATTTTAATATTTGCGTCTTTAACTGCCGTAATTTTTTCGCAAAATCAAAGAGCGGTTGTGAAATTAAATGCTCTCGACTTTTCAAGATTTCCGCAAAGTGATTTGTATGTAACCCTGACTGATATGCGCGGAGAAATTCTAACACTTGATACAACGGATGTTAACGTCATATCGCTGCAGCAGGACAGGTATAAAATACGTCCGGAGGCGATACAATCGGTCTATGAACTTAAGAAACGGGGAGAGAGCGAACTATATATAGGTCTTGTCTTCGATAACTCTGAATCTATGTCCCCCAGGATCGGACTCCTTGAAAAAGCCGCGGAACGGTTTGTCGCGGGGCTCGATAAGGGGGACTTCGCGGCGGTTTTCGACTTCGGAAATGAAACACAAAGAGTCAAGATAAGTGAATTCCAGGAACCGATTTATGCCAGGCAGAGGCAGGGCTTTAGTTCTTCAAAAGCATTCCTGAACAAAGCGGTAAAAAATAAAAACTTTACCCAGCGAACCTATATGTATGATGCCCTTTTGTACGGGCTATCTATGACCAATAAGGTGGAGTCACTTGGTAAAAAAGTTATTGTATTCTTTTCGGACGGAATAAATGTAGGATCAGTCGCTAACCCGGAAACCGTACTGCAGTACTCGACTGAATATGATATCCCCATTTATGCTATTGACCTTAACACTCGGGAAAACGCGGTACTTAAAAAAATCGCTTCTAATTCCGGAGGAGAATACTTCTTTGTAACCAAACCTGAAGATCTGATCTCATTATATGAGTCATTGATAAAGCTACTTAAATCACAATACAGGATAACGTACAATTTCCCGGCTGAAATTGTTGATCAGTCCTCATACACCATAAACTTTACCCTCGGCAGTAACTACGTCGGCAGTTCGTCAAAGAACTTCGCTGTTGACGGTGAGAAGATCGGGTATTATAATCTTTTATACTATCAGAGCATCGGTAAAGAAGATCTGGCCAATTTCATTAACTTCATTTCTTCTTATCCCCGTTCAAAGTGGAGGGATGACGCCGAATTACTTCTTGGTAATTACTGGTTCCGCAGAAATGATTTTTCGAGGGCGCTGGCGGTTTATAACAGGATACTCCGCGACACTCTTAATTCAGCGTACTCCCCTGCCCTTGTCCAGAAGGCAAAGCTTCTCTCTGAGGCTAAACAGATGGAACTCGCGAAAAAGCAGTACAAGGAGATACTCAGGAGGGGTGATAACAGTGCCGCCCGTCCGAGAGCAATGATTGACCTGGCAAAATCATATTCTTCCGAGGGTAACTACTCGCTTGCTCTTGATACTTACTCTAACCTTATCTCTGAGTATCAGGGCACTGAGTTCGCGTCCGAGGCGCTCTTACAATCCGCTTCGCTGAGTCTTTCGATGGGTGATTTGGGTAAAGCCAAAACCAATCTGAATGAACTCCTGAATAATTATCCGGAGAGTAAAAATTCAGTCTTCGCGAAAATGGAACTCGCGAAACTTGAAGAAAAGAATCAGAATTATCCTCAGGCAATAAGTCTGTATTCTCAGGTCATTTCATCAAGCCCCTCTGCTGAAATAATGGAGGAAGCAAAATTAAAAATGGCTGATCTTTATTATGAAACCGCCGACTACCCGAACGCGGTCAATTCTTATAAAGATCTCGCCTTGACCGCCTCCTCTCCTTCAGTTCGCGAACTGGCACAGATTAAAATGATTCCGGCTATGCTCCTAACCGGCGCTATCATTCCTGCCCGCGAGGTTTATTCAATGATGCGGCAGGAACTAAAAAACGAATTATTAAAAAATGAGAATAACTATAAAACCAGAGTGGGAGGTACGGAAGGAGTTTCCCTTATAAACAGTTCATATGGAACGGGAGCATTAACCGCGGCTGACAAAGTAATTCGAACTTATAATGATGAAGAATTGCGCGCGAAATTCCCTGTTATCGGGCCAATGTACCAGATAATTCTTCCTTCCGCGGAAGGGACGATTCCGGAATTATCATTAACGATTGAGAAGGAGTGGGTAAACAGCGGGCTGCTCACAAATCCGGGCAGCGGTATATACCGGTTGGAGAACACACAGTTCATTCCGGTAGAGACAAAAAAGAATCTCGGCGCGTTAGGATTCGAAGTTTTAAATGCCTCACCGGGTATCTATGCGGTTTTAACAAAGAAGCCGGAAGTATTTACTCTCTACAACATTAATTTCGATCTCGGTAAAGCTACGATTCGCAAGGACGCGGAAAAGAATCTCTATCAGGTTATTGACTATATTCGTTATCAGCCTAATTTATTGCTCGAGATTGCAGGACACACCGATTCAACCGGCAGTGATGACATTAATTTCACTCTTTCCCTTAACAGGGCGGAAGCTATAAAGAACTTTATGGTTGTCAATGGTGTTGATCCTGCAAGGCTGACTACACGCGGATACGGCAGCCAGTTCCCGTTAGCCAATAACGATTCCGAAGAGAACAGGCAAAAGAACAGAAGAACCGAATTTATTGTTCTTGCCGGAAAGTCACTCTCTGAAACTGACGATAATGCTGTCTCCAGATACGTCGTATCACTCGGAACGTTCGGCAGTTCAAAAGAAGTTTATGAGAAAAAGGAACTGTATAAAAACTACTTCCCTTCAGCCTCTGTCCTTATTATCAATAAGGATAATAAGATGAATTACGTCCTCACTCTCGGAATTCACAATTCCGAAAATGAAGCAAAAGAACAGTTAAAAAAGTTTAACGAAATATTTAACACCGTTAGTGCTGAAATAATTAAATTGTAGAGTCGTGCAAATAATGAAAAAGCTGATCGTCTTTCTTTATATTTTTACCGGTATTGCCGCAGCGCAGGACCTGACTCAGCAATGGCAATCCATTGACAGTCTCATAAAAGCCGGCGACTTCACCCGCGCGTCGACGATGTTCCCGTCTTTTCTTGACGAACTCAAAAAATCCGGGTTGAATGATAAGCTCGTGGCAGGTTATTATCACTATGGTAATACGCTGATACAAACGGGTGAGTATTTAAGAGCCGATTATGCTTATAATAAGGCAAAAGAAAAAGCAAAAGAAGCCGGACTAGATCAGAACTATGCAGAGCTGACAAGGATTCAGATTACCAGTCTCTACAATGCCGTCCGGTCAAATCCGGCAATGCCTGCTTCTACCGTTAACACTCTGCTTAGTAATTGTTTTAATTACGCTAACGAGACAGGCGACCTGCAGCTGATTAAAAGTGTGCAGCTGCTCCGTATTGAAACCGAAAGAAAAAATGAGAGATACAACTCAGCTTTGTCTCTGGTTCAGCAGCTCATTGGTAAATTGAAGGAAGGCAAACCCGATGACCCCGACATCAGTAAACTAAATGTTCTTAGCGCTGAACTCAGCCTTAAAGCGGGTAAAACTTCTGCCACGTCTGTAGAAGAACTCTCCCCGGAACAGTCGGTACAATTGCTGATCTTCGCGGCTGTTGACGCGGAGAAAACCGGCAACCTCCTCAAGGCTTATAATACGCTATCTTCCATTAAGCCCGATCAGTACCGTGCGCTCAAATGGGATGTCATTTCGGAGATCTCCAAGAAGCGGATGGAACTGGCGGATAAGTTGGACAAAACCGAAGAGATAATTATAAGCCTCTCAGAAATCCGCAATGACCAGATAAACGATTCCACCGAACTCAATATAGGTATGCTCGAACTTCTGAAACTTATAATTATCGGAAATCTTCAGTTGGGGTATGTCCAGAAATCATATGACGAAATTACTTTCATTGAAAAAGCGCTCGCTGACAAACGTGTTACTCCTGATTTTTATCCACACTTCTTCAGGATGAGAGGAGACATTTCGTATCTCCAGGGTGATTTTGATGATGCGATAACTTATTATGAACGAGCTGAAGAAAGCCCCGGAAGCCTGTCTCAGAGGGAATTTTACTCCCTGCTTAATAATCTCGGACTCTCTTACTATAAAAATAACAGAAGAAGCGAAAGCATAAAAGCATTTGATAAACTGATTGCATCGGCTGCGGAACAGCAGTTTATCAGGTTTGCAGTGCAGGCTGATCTGAATGCCGGCATTGTTTTTATGAGAGACGAACTGATGGCGGATGCACTCGCAAGATTTAAGAGAGCACAGGAGACCGCGCAGAAAAATAATCTCCTTGAGCTTAATCTCCTCGCGGGGATCAGGATGGCAGAAGTCTACTATAACCAGGGTTTTAATGATTTTGCTTCCGAAAAATTCCGGGAAGTAAAAACTTTTGTAACACAGGTAAAAGACCCGCAGGAAAAGATCAATATTCTTGCCTCAATCGGGAATTATGAGAGGAGCAGAGATAATTCAGAACAGGCAATAATTTATTTAAGTCAGGCATACAAACTTGCCACACAGTTTAACCTGACGAATCTAAAACTGTATCTGGCGGGTGAGTTAGGAGATACCTATCTATTAGCCGGTAACGCAAAGGAAGCAAAAAATCTGTACAATTCATTCCTCCCGCTTGTAAGGAACTCAGGAGATACCTCTGAACTGATCAAACTGAATATTAAACTTAGTAAATGTCATTATGTGCTCAGGGAGTATGATCTTGCAAGCCAGATTCTTAAAAACAATCTGAGTATCCTTCGGGAAACTGAAGAAGATTACCTGACCGTTAAAGGAAACAACCTGAAAGATATCTATCTTTATACTCTCTCCCTGACCGAACTAGCGTCAAACAACTATTCGTCAGGATTATTAAAGAATGATACCCGGCTGATCTTCCTCGCTTACAGGGAAGCCGCCAAAGCAGCCGAATTGAGTAATGACTATTTTGTTACCCAGCTGATCGGCTCCAAAGATGATGATAATTCGCTTCGTTACCTCGAGACTTACCGGCTGCTTGTTGATATCGCCGTCACTCTTTATCTTCAGACCGGAGACAGTAAGTACCTCGATAAATCTTTTGAAACCAGCGAACAATCAAGATCCAGGAATTTTATCACTGAAGTGGGGAGCAGCCTGATAGAAAAACTGAATGATAAAGAATTGCAGCAGGTAACAACATTCTCACGACAACTGAGCTCTGGAGCACAAACTTCTTCCAGGGATCTACTGACTGTGAACGGGTCTTCCGCTGCAGGAGCCGGCCAGGTTCGCGGAATCAAAGTCATTAAAGACACCACGAAAAGTATTCTTAAACTTCAGAATAAGTATGACGATATACTGAAAGAACTTAAAAAGAATAAGCATAAGGCCTCCGAACTTGTCTCAATATCAACCCTGACACTGCCTGCAGTACAGCAAATTATTTCGCCTGATCAGGTGATCCTGAATTATTTTGTTTCCAAGGAATCGATTTATTTATACTGCATAGAAAAGGATACGATCATACTTGCAATGATCGAGATTGCCGAAGACACACTTCGTGATAATATCCAGGAAGTAAGGAAGCATCTCCAAAACCCCTTGGATAAAGAGCATCTCCGGATTTCAGAACTTCTTTATTCCAAACTTATCTCCCCCGTAGACAAAAGAATTAAAGATAAAAAACTGATAATAATCCCTTCAGGACAGTTAAATAATCTTCCATTCGGCGCTCTCAATAATAATGGACGGTTTCTTGTTGAGGATCATATATTAACCGTACTGCCGAATCTGAGTTCATTACAATTATTACGGCAGAAACCCCCGGTAACTGTCAGTTCCCCGATGATAGCAATCGGTAACCCTATTAATGATTATACATCACCATTGCCCGGAGCAGAGTCTGAGGTAAAAGCAATACAGGCGATCTTCAAAAATAATAACAGCTTTTTACGTGAGAACGCACAGGAAACATCTGTTAAAAAAGAAATATCAAAAGGAGAAATTGTACATATTGCCTGCCACGGTTTATTCAATTATGATTATCCCCTGCTTTCCTGCCTTGCTCTCGCGGGAAATAACCAGGATGACGGAAGGCTTGAACTTCATGAGATCTATAATCTGAATATGAACAGAACTTCGTTAGTTGTATTATCGGCGTGCGAGACTGCCCTCTCTCAAATAAAAGATAATGATGATATGATCGGGCTGGTCAGGGGCTTCCTCTATACGGGGGCATCCTCAGTGATTGCATCACTATGGAAAGTTGATGACGCCGGAACCTATGAACTTATGGTTAAATTTTACACCTATTTATCGCAGGGAAATTCCAAAGGCGTGGCGCTGCAGAAAGCGCAGACGGATATGATCCGGTCACCGAATTTCTCACATCCGTTTTACTGGTCAGCGTTTGTCCTTAACGGAATGGAATGATCTTCCGACTGTAAATTAATTATCCGAAAGTTATTTTATCAGAATCCCGTTAGAAAAGGAAGCTGTTAGTCCCTGATCAACCGGGATTTATTTTTATTCCATATATATGTTCCCGCATACACGAGGATAATTATCAGCGGGAACCATATTAATAGCGACTCTGCCGACTGTGTACGATAAATAAAAGTACCGGTGTTGCCAATTATTATCCACTGAAGAACGTACGCCGGAGTAACGTTTTTACCAATCCACCTGATCAGGTAAAACAATGAGTTATTCCCCGCAACCCTATTCAGATACTTAACTGCAACGATATATCCTGTGAGGAAGATTAGATTCCAGGCAATGATCTGTGAGCCGTGATGATAATAATCAGAAAGAGATGCTAAACCACTGAAGACTCCGGGTATAGTAAGTAAGGTAAATAAAATAAAAATCACTAATATACCCTTCTCCTGCGAAACGCTGAGCTTGATCTTATTCTCGAAATTTGCAAATAAATACCCGGCAAGGGGATAAACCAGCCACGGGATAACGGGGAAAAATGACCACTCCTCCTTGGTGAAAAATACAGCCCCCAGATATCTCATAAGGTAATCTGTACCGAAATAGTTTTTAGGAAGATAATCTGATAATAGTACAACCGCCGCAAACATAATTATGAGGACGATCAGGCTAAATTTAGTGGTTAATCTGACCCCGTAGATCAGAACGAGGCTTATGCCGGCAAAGATCAGTATGTCAACCGCGAAAATGTAATGAAAGGGATTCAGATCACTTTCTCCGATGAAAAAATGATATAGAAGTGAGCCATTAAGTAGGATATTCAGGAGTATTCCGCCGAAAATGAGCATCAGTCCCCGCGTTAGCCCATCCCTGTTATCTTTTTTGCTTTTGGCGATATAATATCCCATCACCATCATAAATACCGTTGGTCCTGTAGAACCGCTGATATAAAAGAAATTACTCTCTAGGATAAGAGTAAAAGTCCCTGTTACAAGAAATATTTCAAGGATGTGAACCAGCACCATCTTGATCACGGCGATTCCGCGAAGCAGATCAGGAACGGCATCACGCCCTTTTAATTCATCAGTTAAAAAACTATTTAATCTTTTCAATGTTTTCTCAATTACTCTCTATTAGATGTTTTCCGGCGTTGAGAGGTTTAACCAAAACTCACTTTTTTTTATCACGCCGGAGGTAATAGTGCTCCCAATAGCCTTTCATCATATTCGCCGGTGACAGGATCATAAATACCGAATCCGGCACAGAATTCCCAGTAATGCCAGCTCATTCCGTACTTTTCAGCAAAACTCCGGACAGAAGCCGTCCAGTTCACACGTGATTGAATATCGGCCTTACGATAAGAGCCGAATTCTCCCAGATTGAGCGCAACCCCTTGTGATTTTGCCCAGAAGCTTGCCATCCGGAAATGCTCTTCCATAACAGAGAGTTCAGCCGCTGAAGAGCTCCATTTTATTCCGAGCCAGTTATTGCTTCCGTTAATCCACTCCGCGCCCTGGTGAGTGAAGTTAAAAGGCTGATAATAATGAACAGTAACGATAATGTTCTTCTCCCCGGCCGGCAGGATTAATTCGTCGATTGATGATAGTCCTCCCCATTCCGGTGTACCGATCAGTATAGTCCTTGAGGGATTAGTTACCCTGACAGTATTAATTGCATCCGCGAGAAAAGTATTCCATTTTACCGGGGTCAGGTTTCCGTTCGGTTCATTAAGTATTTCGAAAAACAACCTGTTATCATAAGCGCTGAAATACTCCGCTATCTGCTGCCAGAGATTGAGAAACTTTACCCTCTCCTCTTCCGGCGATGAATACAATTCATCAAAGTGGTGCATATTGATGATCACAGCCAGCCGGTTCATCAGAGCCTGGTCAATCACCTCTCTTATCCGCTCTAAGAAAGATGTCTCGATTTTATACGGGAAATTCGGGGAACAGTGTGCCGACCACCTAACGGGGATCCTTACCGATGTGAAACCCGCTGAAGCAATTTTTTCAAAATAATCCGGTTGAATAGTTACCCCCCATTCTCCTTCATTGGGAGCCTCGAGAGCATTACCTATGTTCACTCCCCTGCCTAATAACTTATTCTGCATCTGATCAATCTCCGGAATTGGTTCAGGATATGTGGGCGGGTTTGTGTCACAACCTGCCCAGAATATGATTATAAAGTATATAAAAGTAAATAATAAAAATCTCATAGCGCATGAATTTGTTTGCAGTTTGCCCCGGGACTAAACCACAATAAAATCAAACGGTATAATACACAAAAAGCAGCGCAGGCCAAAAGAGGAAACCCGTCTGGCTAGTCGCTGCTTTTGAAATTTTATTTGTTTGGTCGCTGCTAATTCACTCTTTGATAATACCACTTGAGATTGGTAGGAGCGGCAAGCGTCATATTAAATGTAACAGTATTAGTGGTTTTAGCTGTAACTGTGCCAATAACATTATTCCATCCCGCGGCTACTGTAACATTATTTACAACTCTTGTAATATAAGTAGGTGTCGTAGCTCTCGGATCCCAGTCCTCTTCCTCGGTTTCAGAGCCATTAAGAGTTGTTCTGGCAGTAAAATAAGTTGGCTGATAAATCTGATCATTTACTGTGGGAACCCAAAAAGTATCTGCACGAAAGTCCCTGTTCATACAGAGTACAAACGCAAAGAAATTACTTCCGTCAAATATCATAAATCCTCCCGCACCATAAACCCTTGCATTTCTGTCAGAGGAAGTAATCCCGGCAGGAGCGCCGGAATCTGGACTCTGAATGTAATTCAGATACGATTCGGGAGGGGTTAAAAGTGCAATTGCGAAACTGCCATCAGCAGCAATTGCGCCTGAACCTACGATCTGATATTCAGTCTGAGTTATATAATTGCCTATCTTGATAGTTTTACCCGCACCGTGCGTCCAGTTCTCCAGTTTTCCTGTGATGGTCGTTATTGCCGTATTATCACCGGTACCCGTAGTACTCTCCTCTTCACAGCCAAGGAAAAATAAAAATGAAAATAGAAATAAATATGTTAAGTGTTTCATAACTGTTCTCTGAGAATTAGTTTATAAAATTTTCTTCTGTGTTTGATAAATATTGTGCTTTAATGATCATTAATTAAAAGATATATAGTACCATTTCAATCCGCTTGGTTCAGTTGTTGTAGTGCTATACGTAGCGGTAGTTGACGTTCTGGCAGTGATAGTGGAATAAATTTTATTCCATCCTGCGGTTACTTTAACGTTATTTACTGCTCTCGTAACCATCATTTCTTCGCTGCCGTTCCTGTCCCAGTCCTCAGGACACGTTTCAGAACCGTTAATTGTGGTTGCTTTATCGAAATAAACCAGTTGGAGCAGTGCATCATTAAGCGCAGGGAGATATAGTGAGTCACCCGAAATATTCCTGTTGATAAGGAGCGCGACACCACGGATTTGAGACCCCTCATAGATGAAAAGGTTCTGAAACCCGGCAACCATCACGCCCGGGGTCGTTGATGTCATATTGCCAGTGCAGCCGCCTCGCTGAGAGATGAGCGAGTCAAGCATAAAGGACTGAGGTACATTTAACTGCAGGCTGAAACTACCGTCTGAACCTATTGTCGCCCGGGAAACTTCATCAAAACTGGAAGGGCCATTATACCATCCGAGTTTCACTATTTTACCTGAACCAAGGGTATAGTTTTCAAGTTTACCGGAAATTGCAGTGACACCTGCCGGATCACCCGAACCTGTTGTACTTTCTTCATCACAGCTGACAAAAAGAAGCAACGAAAAAATTAGCAAATACTGAAAAATTTTCATGATAATACCTGTGGTTTGTGATATAAGATGAGGGCTGAATGTATGATTGGGAATCGCATAAAGAATATTTTAATACGCCCAAATATATTACAATTTACAATAACCCGATGTGATGCAAGAGACAGAGCCAAGAAAGAGGTAAGACTCTAATAAGATATCAGAGTATGAAATCTCTTTTCCTGAAGATTAATTTTGATATGAAGTAAGGCAGGTACGCCCATAGAAGAAGTATAAACTTTAAGACCAGTGAAGAAAGAAAACTGCCAAGCGACATCTGGTAAATTGCCGCCGTGTAACCCATCAGCGCCGCAATATCAAATTGGAGCAAAAGAAGTATCCTTCCAACATCAACCGGATTGATTATTGTGATGAACAGTATCAGATTATCAACCGGGTAATCCTTCAGGACATAGGAAATTATCAGGATAGCGATATCATAAATTATGAAGGTGAATAACCAAAATCCAATGACGAAAAGAAGCCCCTTTGACCGGTCAGAAAAAACAAATGCCGCAAGGAACGCTACCCCGATGAACACCTGATTCAGTAAGACTGAAGTCCCGAAAAATATCAATAACAGCTCTATCGCGACCTTGTAGGAATGATAATGCAGCACAACAGGCAGCCCAACTCCTATCAGCATCGTGGCAGTTAATGAAAGAGACAGGCTGAAATATAATCCGTTAAAGATATCTCTTCTCCTGACAGGCTGGGATAATAACAACTCTATAAACGGTTTTTCATTATTGATAAAAGTAATGCCAAAAAACAAAGAAATGACAGGTATGAATAGCAAAATGAAATTAAAGAGGCTTAAAATTACTTTTTCGCCCTTATCTTCAAGAAGGAAAAGGCTTTCACAAATCACAAAATAAAAAACCGTGAACAGTATAGTCCATTTCGACCTTGTAAGGTTTTTCAGTTCATACCCGGTTATCTTGAGCAGTTTACTCATTCTGCGCCTTCCTGAAAAGATCGGCTATCATCCCTGAGATATCCCGTGTTTCATTTTCCTTCAGCTCTTCGCTGCTTATCCTGAACTTCAGCTCTCCTTCGTAAAGCATAATAAGGTCATTTGTCAATTCCTCAATCTCATCAATGATATGCGAGGTAAGGAGTATCGTCTTCCCCTTGTCTCTTTCGAGTTTGATCTTTTCTTTGAGTATCTTGCTCGTAAGAGGATCAAGACCTGCCGTAGGTTCATCCAGTATGATCAGTTCGGGAGAGAATAAAAAAGAAATGATCGCGTTCAGTTTTTGTTTATTTCCCCCTGAGAGTGAATGAAAGGGTTTCTCGAGTTCAGAATAATACTCAAACTCAGATATTAGCCCTTCATCATACTCTGTGCTGCCGTTGCGCATTGATTTGATAAGATCAATGATCTCAATCGGAAAAAGATTTTCAGGGAAAGACGGCTTTTGTGCCATATATCCGATCTTTTGCCTATAAACTGAATCGCCTTTTATGCTCCGCCCGTTAAAATAGATATCCCCTTCTGTCGTCCTGAGGAATCCAAGTATACACTTCATAAGAGTAGTTTTGCCTGACCCGTTGGGGCCAACGATCGTAGTAACCTGACCTTTCCGGAAATCGTAAGAAAAATCCCTCAGAGCATTTATCTTGCCAAATTTTTTAGTTAAGCCTGTAACACTTATCAATTTATTCTCACCATACTTGGGGAATTATCTGCAAGTTTTTCAGGCGTCAGTATCGGAAAAATTTTCTCGGAGAAATTCAGGATTTCAATAAGAAAGCTTCTCAGCAGGAGCAGGGCTGTAGAGTTCTTCTCGATAAGAATGGAGTAGAGAGTTACGGGATGATGAGGGATATCACCTCTTCCGTCCTTATTAAGATCATAACCCTTATACTGGCTCCAGTAATTGTTTTCAAAAGTATTGAAGTTCTGTGAACTGTTGGTAGATACTTCGAAAGTGTTAAGCAGAAAATCATTATTCCTGAAAACATTGTCCATCGAATTCGCCATAATTCTAACAGCCCACCCGTTCCGGGTAAAAGTATTATTTCTTATGGTAATTTTATTCGACCCTTCACTGTATAACCCGACGGAATTGTTACGGAAGAGGTTTTTTTCGATTTCACTTTCGTAAATTTCCTTCAGCAGTAAACCATATGAGCCTGTGCCCCAGTTATCAAGAAATTTATTCTCAGTCATTGTTACATAGCGGGTATACATTACAGCTACACCGGCGGAATTATGCGTGAAGGTGTTGTTCTTATAAGTGCAATTATTGGAAAACATAAAGTGCATTCCGTATCTGCGGTTATTAGTCGAATAATTTCCGGAGACATAGCAATCCCGTGCGAACTCCAGGTATATGCCGTCCCTGTGCCCTTCGATCCTGTTGTTGTTTATTGAGATATTGTTGCATTTCCAAAGGTGTACCCCGTTACCGGACCCTGCTTCACTTTTACCAAAGGAAATAAATTTATTGTTGTTTACCTGACAGTGATTAGATCCCAGAAGGTAAACGCCGAAAAAGTTATTGTAAAAATCATTATTAACTATAACGCAGGAATCTGAGTCCTCAATACGGACTGCCGAGTACTCTACTGTGTAACTTACCGGAGTGTTTCGCAATTTAAAACCACTGATAACGACCTTCGGGCTTCTGATAACAAAAATACTTTTTTTATTTTCGGCATCAACTACCGGATAATTAATGCCGGTCAGAACAATGCGTTTGGTTATTATTATATCCGATTCTGCATACCTTCCCTCATTGACAACGATAGTATCACCGTCAGTGGCGTGCTTTACGGCCTCGCTGATACTTTTTACTCTTCCTTGTATGCTGACTTCAATTACAGCAGCACTCGTCAAAAAGGATGAATACAATAGGAATAAAAAAGCGGCTCTAAGCATTTCCTATTCAGATTTTTTGACCAGTTCAGCCCATTTAATAACTTCACCCTTTACCCGCGAAGCCATTTCCAAAGCTTCCCGCTCACTCTTAAATGCAGCGGCATTTCCTCGCATCGGGCTCCTTACCTCTTCACCATATGCGAAAAAGGCTTCATTTACATCAAGCCACTCCCCCTTAGCGTCAAATCCGGCTACATATAAGCGGGCATCAGTAGCGGTTTCTGTTTCTTTCTGAAATTCAACCATACAGGAGTGATCATCGAACTTAAAGACTTTCCCCTTCGAGGTGATTAGCTGCGACGCAAACCTGGAGTCGCTTATCTTCATCTCACAGTATGCACAGGTGTCCAGATCCACGTTTATCTTCTCCGGTCCGCTGCTGCATCCGGCGATTACAATAGCAAACAGAGCTATTACCAGTTTACGCATTTGCCCGCTTCCTGCTTTTGATCAAGAGATAGAATGTTGTTAACAAAGTAATTCCGGGAAGGATCCCACCGATATGAGGAAGAGAGATCGCCTTCATATTAAGTATTTGTTTGTACCCTATCAGCGGAGGCTGAAAGGACATACCGGGTATTTTAATCGCTGCCCTCGGATCAAGATTGTGCCCATAGTTATATTCCCATAAGTAAAAATCAACCAGTCCTGCCAGCATAACAATTACGAGCAATACCAGCCACGACCAGTAAACTGATTTTTTATTTATCAGGAACGCTGCGACACCCAGTACAATTAAAACCGCTACAATGTAAGGCATATATTTCAATTCTGCTATCGAGTCCGGTTCGATTGCCTGCATCCCGATGTAATGATTTAATCCGTTGATACTATTGAGGTCATTTTCATTGAAGCCTGTCATCTTATCAAGCCAGATATAGAAGCCCAGGCCTTCGGGGAACTGAGGCGCTCCGAGTTCAATGCTCCAGATCGGAAAAAAATACATGCCGCTCATAATAAGCACAGATACTAAAAAAAATCTTCGATACTGCTTTTCCATTTTGTAGAGACGGCGGAGGTTTTTCGCTCCTCCCTCCGCCTGTTAGAATTCCTTTCAGATCCTATTAGTTACTTCTGAATATTGTATAAAATCGGAGTTGATGAGTTCGCTGCGGAAACGCGCACGTAACCCTGCATCTCCTGGTGCAATGCAGAACAAAAATCAGTACAGTAGAACGGGTAGACACCTTCAAATTTCGGAGTCCATAATATTGTCTTTGTCTGTCCTGGCATTATCAGCAATTCTGAATTATTCAGTCCTTTGATCGCGAAACCGTGAGGAATATCCCAATCCTGCTCAAGGTTAGTGATGTGGAAATATACTTTATCTCCGACTTTTATTCCTTCAATATTGTCCGGCGCGAAGTGTGTTCTTATTGTGGTCATATAAACGTGTACATCAGAACCTTTTCTCTCAACCCTGGCCTGCTTCTCACTCTTAACTGCCTGCGGGTGCTTATTATCATCCAGCCTGAAGATCTTTTGTGAGTTCTTCATTAAAATTTCGGCAGGAATAGCCTGTGCATAGTGAGGTTCGCCAACCGTCGGGAAATCAAGGAGTAACTGCATCTTATCGCCAGATATATCAAAAAGCTGCGCGCTCTGTGTTAACTCAGGTCCGGTCGGCAGGTATCTGTCTTTTGTAATTTTATTAAGTGCGATCACATATTTGCCCCACGGCTTTTTGCTGTCTCCGCCGGGTATAGTGAGGTGTCCGATGGAATAGTAAGTCGGGACTCTGTCCACTACTTCCCACGTACCGATTTTCCATTTTACGATCTCTGAAGAAACGAAAGCTGATGTGTATGCATAACCTTCACCGTCAAACTCTGTATGCAATGGCCCTAAGCCCGCGTTCTGGACTTCTCCCGCAATCACTGCGTCGTATTTTAGTACCGGAATGCCGTACGCATCTCCGTCAAATGCTTTTGACTCAATAGCCTTCATCATCTTTGAGAATGAATGAACCGGTATAACTGCCGCCAGTTTACCGCCTCCAACGATGTATTCACCTGAAGGATCAACATCCACGCCGTGCGGAGACTTTGGAGTCGGCAGGTAATATATCAAGCCCGGGCATTCAAGAGGATCAAGAACCTTTACTCCGTTCAACTGTTTTGATACGGTATTGTGTGTATGCTCATCGAAAACATTGTGTACATAATTTCCGTTAAGCGTTTTTCCCTTTCCTTCAGCCAGGTATTTTTCAGCAAGTTTCCAGTTAACAGCCGCGATAAAATCTTTATCCTTCTGGGAAGCGTTAACTTCTTTCATCGAGTTTGCCTGCTCAGTATTATAACAGGTAAAGAATGCCCAGCCGTGTGAAGGGCCTTTACCTGCGTGGGCGAGGTCATAATCAAAACCGGGAACAAGGATCTGGAATGCCACGCTCATCTCACCTGATTTCGGTTCGACTTTAATAAAGCTGATCGTACCTTTAAAGTTCTCCTTGTAGGTGCTGATCGGAACATCTCTTTGTGGAATCGGAAGGCTGAATCTCGTAGAAGATACCACATATTCCGTATTTTCGGTAAGGAAAGGTGAGGCGTGATTGCCTCCGGCGTTTGGAATTTCAATTATCTCCGCGGTCTCAAATGTTTTCAGGTCAATCCTGGCGATACGGGGTGTATTATTTCCGTTTATGAAAAGCCATCGCCCGTCCGGAACACCGTCAGTCTGAGAGAGTTTAGGATGATGAGCGTCATCCCACGGAACAAAACCGAATGATGTCTCAAGCATTCCTTTGGTTTCCTCGCTATAGCCGTATCCTGTCTCAGGATGCTGTGCAAAAACGCCGATAGTCTTAAAGTGCCGTCCCGACGGAAGCCCGTAGACTCCCACTTGCCCGCTGAAGCCTCCGGAAGTGAAAAAATAAAATTCATCGTACTTTCCGGGTTCTACAAAGACTTTTTCGGCAGCGTCTCCTTTTGTGAGATCTTCGCTTGGGCATCCAAGCCAAATGATACCGAACAATACTATAAATCCGAGTCCGGCAAAAATTTTCTTCAGGTCAGTTTTTTTCATTAGGGAACCTTTCTGAGTTATTTAGTTGGTGTTGGTGTTTCTTTTTCGAGACGGAGATATTCAAGAATCTGGAATGCCTCCTCCAGTTTTACATCCTGGTAGGTCATTTTCTGCATATACTGAGCGAGCATTTTCTGGACTTCCGGATGCTTTTCAATCATTATTTCCGGATTCATAATCATGTTCACTACAAACTCAGGCGATCTTCTTGAGAGTACTTCGTGAAGCGGAGGCCCTACAAGTTTTTGATCCATCCTGTGGCAGGAGAAACATTTTTGTTCAAAGATCTTCGCGCCTGCTTCTGCTTTAGCTTTATCAATCGGCCCGAGTTCAAGAGGTTTCATAACCGGTCCGATGCCGTTTGCAAGCTGGAATTCAGTCAGCTTATTAGGATCCACGGGGGCTTTCTTTTCTCCGCCGCCGCAGCCTATCAGAAATGCTGATAAAATACCTGCGAAAAGTAGTCTTAGTGTCATTTTCATATTCTTCCTTTCGGATTTAGTTAAATTATTATTCGGATAAAATAATCCGATTATATTTAAAATTTTTTTAGAGTTTATGGATCTCGTTATTTTTCAAGATATCGTTTAATGTTGTCTCCCCGATAATCCTTTCTATATATCGCCTGGGCTCCTGCCACATATAGTGGAGCGCGCAGGGATTCTTTTCATCACACTGCGGAAACCCGAGTATACATTCCTCGGTTGAGTATTCGCTGTCAACTGCGTGCACGATCTCCTTCAAAAGAATATCTTCAGGCTCCCGGTTCAGTCTCACTCCCCCGTGGGTTCCTTTAGCTGAAATAAGTATCCCGGCTTCAGTTAGCTTTTGAAGTATCTTGGTCAGAAAATGGAAGGGGATCTCAAGAGTGCCGGAGATATCACGGATGGAGCAATTCTCTTTCGCTTCGCACCGCTCGGCGATAAAAATGATTGCTCTGATTGCGTATTTGGTTGATTTTGTAAATATCATAGGATTAACGGATAAAAGACTCTTTTATCTGATTGAAACATACGAAAAATTTCAGATACGTGTCAAGAGTAAAAAGGAGAATTCTTTTCCCCTCACTCAGAATTATCCCCTTTACTGACCAATCCACTTCCCCTCGAGGAATATTAATTCTCTCCCGCTCATTATAAACGTGTCTTTATGCCCAAAACGCGGGTTCGTCAGCCCCGTAAGATTAGCGTACAATTGAGAAAAATCACTGCTCAGCAACTGATACTGCCCCCCTGTTCCCGAATTAAGTAATGCATAACGGCTTGTATTAGATAATACAACGGGTTCGGGCCCGTTATACACCATAGTACCTATCACTGCACCCCCGCTCCGTCTTATCACTTTTATTATATGCTTTCCGGTATCATCCAGATAGTAGGCGGAACCGTCGTTAAGTATTTCAATCAGATCAAATTCATCAGGATCTGGGGTCACGATTGAGTCAGTCACCATCCTCCCATCAACATTATAGAGATAAATTTTTTCTCCGCTTTCGTGGAACAGGGCGATCTGCCGGTCATTATCAATGAACTTTAGTCTATTAATTTTTATGTTCAGATCGTCTTCAATGTTCATTCCCGTAACATTCCAGATCAGGACTTTCGACGAATCAAAGCTTGCAAGTTTGTCACCCCGGCTGTTAAACTCAAAATCTAATATTGCGGAATTATGAATCTGTGGAGTAATCTGCAGATCGTAGGTATCCATATTCATCAAACGGAAAGCCCTCGCTGTGGGGTCAACCTGGATGAAATGAACGAGATCCGGTGAGAATTTTACGTGGTTCGTAAGAATAAACTCTGTTACCTTTCGGCTTACGTTATATACCTTATTAGTAAAAAGTACACGTCTTATGTTCTCCATCGCGTCCAGGATGTCGGTTTCGAAGCTATGCTTCTCAAATGCACGGAAATATTTCACTGAGGTTATTCCTGTGGATTCAAGAAGCTTCCCTTTCTTAAATAAACTTATTTTGTATTCGTTTATATTAGTTGAGTCAGCCGGAGAATATATAAATTTGTTTTCATTTATACCGGTACTGTCAAATATGACAAAACCGGAACTCCCCTGTTTCATCTCAATCATATATCCCTCCTCAACCCGACTATTATCTTTCCACTGTAACTGAACCCGTCTGTCTTTTGCATCAAAAGCCTCAAGTTCTGTAGGGGGATTTGCCTTATTGATAACAACATCAATCCTACTACTGCCTGTTCCGCCGTCAACAGCGTGAGCAGTAACAACAATAAAGTTTCTGATAGTATCTTTAAAACGGCTGATATCCCAGATATAATTATATGGCGGCGCCGTCCAGGTTTTCATAATCCCGCCGCCAATATTCAGAATTACTTCTTTAATATCTTCTACGGACACTACTGAAACTAAGATCTCGGTGGAATCAAATATTTCTGATGTGGGAGTTGGATTAACAATAGTAACTTGCGGGAAATAATAAGGGCCATTCTCTTCACCTCCGCAGGAGGTGAGCAGTAAGCAAACAAGCAAAGCGGGAAAGAAAACTTTCAATGGGGCAACAAACACAGAGCCTCCTGAAAAATATTATAAAATTAAAACATAAATTCTTTAACGGCGAACATAACGAATTTCTATCAGCATTTAATAATTTCAGGATAAACTCCGAAGCGCCACTGAAAATTAATGAGAAGTATTCATTCTTACAAGTTAAACCTGATGTTGCTTTGTTGGTTATTTCCCAGGCACAATTATTCCGGTGTCAATTTTCTTGGAAATAATTCCATCACTCGGCCTTCTGATTCCCCCGCCCGTGGGACTGCGCTACTAATGTTGTCCGTTATAAATTAAAGCCTCGTTGTTGTATACTCCATTTTGGGTTGGAGAAAAAAGATTTTCTAATGATTGCAGGTATCTGCAATGTACAATTTAGAAATGGGGGTAATTACGACGGTGGTGTTTATAAGGCGCAGAAATATTTAGCCTTTAAAGTTAATGCAGCGGGATGAAAGATAAAAGCAAAATATTTTACGGCAGGTGGAACGGGACTGATGGCTAATAGATATATTAAAGAATAAATTTTGTCATAATTAACGGGAGATAGCAATGGTCCGGAATACATTAGCCCTAATTATTGTCCTTGTCATTTCTTTAACACTGATGTCCTGCAAAGAGGATACGAGCAACCCAGTAACTCCTACGCCTGAAGAACCTGTCATAAAAGTAATATCGCCAACCAGTACGACTGAGATTATTGATTCTGTGATGGTGGAAGTGGAGGCGACAGATAATAAGGGGGTAACGAAAGTGGAATTTTATGTTGATAATGTTATATTAAAAACATGGACAGTACCACCTTATGAATATTTGTGGAAACTAACGAACCAAGAGGATAGCAGTAAACATAGTATATACTTTAAGGCATATGATGCGGATGGGAATATAACAACAACCGAGATATTGTTTGCAATTGTCAGGAGGATGAAAACTCCAAACGAGTTAAATGTGATTAAAATTAATGAAACTGAAGTATGGCTAAAATGGAAGGGAAATAGAAATATTGCAGAGAAATACGAGTTTGAAGCAAAAGCAAATGAAGGTATTTATGAAGTAATTGGAGAAACAGGGGCTGAGAATGATAGTGTGAGGATTTTGTGGCAGCACCTATATGACACGAAATATAGTTTCAGGATGAGAGCAAAAAAGGGGAACTATTATTCGAACTATTCTAACGTAGTAAGCAATATTTATTTATTGCCTAAGGATTTCACTTTGACTAAGCCAATAAATGGAAGCAGTATTACAGGCAGACCGATTGTTTTTGAATGGAACCAAAGTATGGGAGCAGTTAACTATGCTTTACAGATTGCGAAGAGTAGCAATTTTGATACAATATATTATCAAAAATCCGGACTAACTGCAACGAGTGACACTGTTGAAACACTAAAAGGTAATACAAAGTATTATTGGAAAGTACAGGGGTATAACAGAGTAAATGGAGAAACGACTTCGGATATTTGGGAAGTTAATATAGAAGCATACGCATGTAACGGGGTTGTTGAATATGAGGGGAAGATATATGGAATGGTGAAAATTGGAGAGCAGTGTTGGATAAAAGAAAACCTTAATGTAGGTACCAGAATAAATGGTGCCGCAAATCCATCAAACAATGGAACAGTAGAGAAATATTGTTATAATGATAATGAAGCGAACTGTAATACTTACGGCGGATTATATACGTGGAATGAGGCGATGGGATACAGCACCACTGCAGGGGTGAGGGGAATTTGTCCGGAGGGCTGGCACATACCTACGAATGCAGAATTCCAAACGCTTGCCTCTTCAGTAAGTAATAACAGTAATGCATTAAAGGCAGTAGGACAGGGTACAGGCAGCGGCGCCGGAACTAACACGAGCGGGTTCTCGGCCCTGTTGGCGGGCTACCGCTACTACGGTGGCTACTTCGTCAGTTTAAGCGACTTCGCTTACTTTTGGAGTTCTACGGAGTACAGTTCACCATACGCAAGGTTCATAGGCCTGGACTACAATGGCGCGAATATCACCTTCAACTACTACTATAAGGAGTTTGGTTTTAGTGTGCGGTGCGTGGAGGATTAATCTATTTTTCCATTTTTCAATTTAAAAACGGAGAAAAAGCCGGATTATGACGAGATTTTAAAACTTTTTAAAAAATAAAATGGCGGATAATTTATAAGCTGAAAACAAACCAGCAAATCATAGGAGTAATGACAGAGAAAAGAATAAGAGGGGGTATGGTCAAGCGAATACTCCTTTAAATGTTAGTGAAAAAACCCCTCCTAAATCCTCCCCTTTATTACGAGGGGAGGACTCGGATGATCAGTTAACTGATGATTATGCCTTCGAGTCTGGCGACGGCTTTGTTATTTGCCAGGGCAAGGGTTGTATCGAATTCGATACCGTACTCCGACTAAGTTGAGGTCAACTTCAAGAAAGATTTTTTTGTTGTTTAATAGGACAGGGTCAGATGGTGAAAGCTTCGTGCTTAAGCCTCCGCTTTGTGCTTTTCTTGATTCGCTTCCCGTTACTCTTAACGTGAAGGATTATATAATAAGGGCTGTCTTTTGGTTTTGAGAGATAGAACCGATCCAGATCACTCATTGAGAATCTTTCCTTTCTGGCTCCGTTTATTCCCTGAAAGCTTAATAAAAAAAGTGAGCACTAAAGTGGGAACTAAATCTCATTTTTCTTTACTTTTGGGTGTGAATTGAATCAAACCACAAAAATAAAAAGCCTTGATTTTGAACCAAAATCAAGGCTTTTCTGAGCTGGGAAAGAGACTTGAACTCTCGACCTGCTGATTACAAGTCAGCTGCTCTACCAACTGAGCTATCCCAGCATTTTATATTTAGCTTTGTAATTTAATAAGTTTCTCTGATTTTTACAAATTCCTTTAATGCCATAAATCCGGTAAATTTATTAATTTACTCCCGTTAATCATTTTTATTTGAGTGACTTTATGCGCCTCTTTCTTGTACTTTTTATTGCCTCTTCCGTCCTGACTCTTCACGCTCAGGATAAGGAACGGAAAATTATTGATAAGTCCCCCGACGGGATACTTACTAATATTTATGCTCCGTCATCATCTTCCTATGGAACTGTGCTGAAAAATTCTCTCGATATCCCCTTCGCCACCGCTCCTGACTGGACCGGCGCGCTGGAGAGACAAATAGGCGGAATGGCCTGGGCTGATTATGACGGAGACGGTGATTTAGATCTCGCGACAGGCTGCTATTTCAGCAACTCTTACCCGCCAATACCCAATTATGAGGTGCTGATCTACAGGAACGATAATGGTTTGCTCACCGCTAATCCTGCCTGGATTTCAACAGATATGCGCTCAACAACTGATATTAAATTCGCCGACATTAACCGTGATGGAAGAATTGACCTGCTCGCCTGTAACGGTGATAACAGCTTTGCCCCTTCAGTAATTTATATGAACAGTGAAACGGGGCTCTCCTCCTCCCCATCCTGGATTGCTTCACCATTTGCGTGGAGCGTTGGAGCCGCGTTTGGAGATGTTGACGGAGACGGCGATCTTGACCTCGCGTTTGGTAATCAGGGTAATTCCGTTATCCCGACAAAACCGATAAATATGTTTTTTAATAATAACGGCTCATTCAATACTTCCCCTGACTGGGCTTCCGCTGATCAGATGATTACAAACACCGTCGCTTTCGGTGACCTTGATAATTCCCGTCTGGTAAGCACGTCACAATCTTTTACCGGCGACGGTGTAAAAAAAGCATTTCACCTTTCAATGATTCCGTTGTATACCATTGACAGCGTCCTGATCCAGGGAATAGCAGATAATGCCTGGTGCTTCGAAAAGACGGGCGGTTGGATTTCATTCGCATCCGCGCCTGCCGCGGGAGCGCAAATAACAATTAAGTACCGCTACGTTAGCAAAGGCGATCTCGCCGGATCCAAATGGGTTAACTACTCGAGTGCTGTTTATTTCAATAACGTATCAGGCGTTCTCGGCACTTCACCCGGTTGGGTCACCGGAATTACAAACGGTCAGAAAGGAATCGTTTGGGATGACTTCGATAAAGACGGCTTTTCAGACCTCGCAATTGCCGGAAGCGGTATACCAATTTACATTTATAAAAACCTCAACGGTATGCTCCAGACAACGCCTGTGTGGGCTTCAAATTCGGTGAATCCTTCCGCACAGGAACTTATCTCCGGCGACCTTGATAATGACGGGTACCCTGAACTTGCCTGCGTCCACTTCGGGACAAAAAGAATAGAAGTTTATAAGAACAGGAACGGTATTCTTGACACAAACCCTACGTGGTTATATATTGCGGGCACATCCGCCACATCCGTTTCTTTCGGAGATGTAAACGGCGATGGCAGGCTTGATCTAGCAATAGGAACCGCGCGCTCCCCTGTGGTGGTGTTCCTGAATCAACTGGCGCCTGTCCCGGTTGAACTGACATCATTTTACGCGGAGCAGTCCGGCATCAATATCTCATTGAAATGGGAAACTGCCACCGAGGTGAACAACCACGGTTTCTACGTAGAATCAAGCATTGATAAAATCAATTGGAATGATATTGGATTTGTCGCGGGCTCAGGCACATCTCTTTCGTCTAGAAGTTATACCTTTACCGCCGTAATTGACAATGCAACTCATTACAGATTGAGGCAAACAGACTACGACGGTAAGTACAGCTACTCCAATACCATTAGTGTTGAAGATTATGTCAATGCTGAAAAGCCGGTAATGGCTTTGTATCCCAACCCGTCGAATGGTAAAACAAAAATAATGTTAATCCTCCCTCAGGCCGGGGAGACAACAATCAACATTTACAATATGCTTGGCGAAAAAGTCGCTGCAATTGCTGAGACTGAGTTGAAGGCGGGAAGAAACGAACTTAATTTCGATGCCGGCGGTTTAAGTAATGGGACGTATTTCATTAGAGCAAATTCTATAAATCACACAATTCAAAACAAACTTATATTAATCAGATAAATGAAACCGGCTAAAATAAAAGTACAATCAGGAAATTTAATTCTCTCCTATGCTGACGGAACAGAGAAAAATATAACTCTTCAGTACCTCCGGGATGAGTGCCCTTGCGCGGGATGCAAGGGGGAAACGATTTTGTTACGGACTTTCAAACCATCCGGACCCAGAGTTATTACCCCCGATTCTTACAAAATCGCTTCAATTACTCCCGTAGGAGAATACGCTGTACAGATCGCGTGGAAAGACGGGCATAATACGGGGATATATTCCTGGGACTATATCCAGACCCTTCTTGAAGGACAGGATGAAGGCAAAAAACAGGATTATGATAAATTAATATGATCACCGCCGCAGAGCTGAAGAAGTATTCATCACTCCTCCGGAAAAAACTCCGGGAGGAAGAAAATCAATTTCTTATCGAGGGAGAGAAATTATTGTATGAAGCGCTCTCCGCGGGCACAGAGATAATAATCGTGATGAAACAGCTGAGTACTGACATATCCCCCGGACTCTTATCGTTACTTGCGAAAAAGAAAATTCCCTTTGAAGACCTTCGCTCGGATCAGTTCAGGAAACTGACTGATACAGTCAATTCGCAGGGGATTGTCGCGGTTGTAAACTCCGCGGGAATAAAAAAGAAAGATCTGAAAAAAATAGATACCCCTCTGGTGTTGTTACTGAATAATATCAGCGATCCCGGCAATATGGGCACTATTCTCCGCACTGCACTTTGGTTTGGTGTTAAAGACATAATACTCAGCGGCGACTGCGTGGAGATATTCAATCCGAAAGTTGTCCGTTCTGCGATGGGAGCTCTCTTCAAACTTAATTTTTATGAGCAGCACCCTGAAGAGATTGCAATAATGAAAGAAATGGGTTACAGGATCTGTGTCAGTGATATGAACGGAAAGGATGTTAATGAATTAAAAAAGCACGGGAAAACCGTTCTTGTTATGAATAATGAATCGCGGGGGCCTGACCCGGTAATTCTCTGTGTGGCGGATGATATTGTATCCATCCCCGGGAAAGGCGATGCCGAATCTCTAAATGTTGCTGTATCTGCCGCGGTTTTACTTTTTGTACTGACAAATTAATAATTTTTCGCATATAGCGCCTTTGTTTACTGCTTCTCCGCTGCTCTGATCAGCGCAGTAAGAAAATACTATTGTTTACGTGAGCGGGATTTTTATAATAAATCTTAGCTATAGAGATAAATTCCCCTCTGCCCTTTTCTGCCGTACTGACCATAATAGTCACAATTGAATCCTCATAATTCGCTGTCTCACTCTTTAGAACAGCGCTGGACCGCATACCGGGGAGCATAAATCTGCCTTCCTTCAACTTTAGTACTTCATAACCGTTCAATGATTGCCTTTCGATCTTTTGTCTGCTGTCAAATAGTTCACATCTCAGCATAACCCGGAGTGGCGGCGTGTCAGCACCGAGCGCAAATTCAGCTGTTTCATTTATGCCTAATTTCATCACTGCTACCCGTTCAGCCTTATCAGGAACTCCAAAAAGGTATAACGTATCCAAACGGGAAATATTCTCTGATTCAGATTTTAATAGGTTCACCTGTTCTGAATAAATCACTCCTGCCCTGTGCCAG
The DNA here is from genome assembly GCA_013360295.1 of Ignavibacteriaceae bacterium. GTDB lineage: Bacteria > Bacteroidota > Ignavibacteria > Ignavibacteriales > Ignavibacteriaceae > JABWCL01. The sequence continues at coordinate 125,371 of JABWCL010000002.1, forward strand.
CTATCAGAATTCAAATAACTGTACACACCTGATGAAATTATCAGTAGCGCCAGTATGACTGCGGGGAGTTTCTTTTCTGATACAGCTTTATCAATGAAATATGAAAGCGCTGTTATTAATCCGGCGGATGCAGTGAAAGGATACCATCTCATAAAAACAGGGAGTACCGGAAAGATAAAATTTATAAACCACACCGCCCCAAAGAATAAAACAAATCTCCCGCGTTTATCATTGTGCCTTATCACGGAGTACCCCGCGTACCCTACCAGCGCTGCAGTAAGTAATATGAAAAACAAATTCAACGGTGAAAGAAATCCCTCAACCGAGATCTGCATCAGTTCCGGTGACAGGAATGAACCCGGTATATACAGCAGAAAATTAATTAACAAAGCTTTTACTGAAACACCCTGAATATGCGGAGCGGAAAAGAGATCGCTCCCGATAAAAGCGTACCGGTAAGCAAGAAGCAAAACCACCAAGATTGAGTGAAACGCGATTCCCATTACTGTCAACCGGACTTTTTTTATTTTCTCTCCGTCGTATGCAATCAAGGCTAAGAGAGGAATCAACACCCCTGCATATCCAAGTTCTTTTGATAATGCTGCCAGAAGAAATGAAAGCGCACCCCAACCTGCGCTGAGGCTTGTTCCCTTTACCTTATCAAACGCTCCTCTCCAGCAGATAAAAGAAAGCATCAGAAAGATTGCTGCCAGAAGATCACCGTTCGCGGAAATCCACGCCGCGTTAAGTTCGTGTGACGGAACAAGGATAAAAAGTATTGCCGCGATCCCTGCTCCCCTCTCCCGTAAACCCGCCTTTAACGCTGTGATGTATAAAAGGTATGAAGCTAACGAAAAAAGTATGAGTGTAGTAAGCCTGAAGAGATAGGGATTAAGTCCCCCAATCAGTAACTGAAATTTTAATAGTGATTCCGTGACCGGGCGCCAGTATATTTCCCATACATTGATCGAAATAAAAGGATAAAATACTTCAGCAAGGCTCTCAGGTCGGGTTGTCCCGATGATCTGAATATCATCGTTCATAAACCCGGTGAACAGCAACCATCCTTTTGAGATGAAAACCAAACCAAGGATTGTAAACGGAATGACTTTTCTGCCGGACAGAAAGTCCAGCCATCCGGACAAGCGGTGATTACCGGCTGACATATAATCGGGTAATAAATATTTTCTTCACACTCAAATAAAAGTAATTTCCGGGAAATAATTGAATTCTTTTTTTAATCACGCCATCTGCTTTCAGGGTTATTACGACGCGCAGAGATAACACTCGGACAGGGATCCATAAAAATAAAAAAGCCGCCGCGGAATTAATTACCGCGGCGGCCTTCACAAATCAAAAAAGATTACATTACCAATGCCATTATGGCTTTCTGTACGTGCAGCCTGTTCTCCGCTTCATCAAAAATGACGGAGTTTTCAGAGTCCGCGACTTCATTCACTACTTCATCCCCGCGATGTGCAGGTAGGCAGTGCATAAACAGGTAATCGGATTTAGCGTGTTTAACCAGTTCCGGATTCACCTGATATTTCATGAATTTCTTTTTTCTTTCCACGGCTTCCTGTTCCTGGCCCATACTAGCCCAGACGTCGGTATATACAACATCAGCGTCCCTGACAGCCTCTACCGGGTCTTCAAGTATACTGACGCTGCTGCCGAAATATTTCGCGCATTTTACCGCTTCATTAACAATTGCCGCATCCGGTTTATAACCTGAAGGGGAAGCGATGGAAATGTGCATTCCGGTTTTGGAGCAGCCTTCAAGCAGGCTGTGAGCCATATTGTTGCCGTCGCCGATGTACGCAAGTTTCAATCCGCGCAGTTCTCTTTTCTTCTCAAGTATGGTAAATAGGTCCGCGAGCACCTGGCACGGATGCATAAGGTCGGTCAGTCCGTTAATCACGGGGATGGAACCAAACCTGGCGAGGTCAACAACATCCTGGTGGCTGAATGTACGGATCATAATACCGTGAAGGTAACGGGAAAGAACTTTAGCCGTATCCTCGATGGTTTCACCTCTGTTCAGTTGCAGGTCGTTAGGGCCGAAGTACATTCCTATTCCGCCGAGTTCGTAGATACCAACTTCGAATGAAACTCTCGTCCTCGTGGAAGGTTTCGCGAAGATCATTCCCAGGGTTTTTCCCTCGAGCAGGCGGTGAGGTTCGCCGGTAAGGCGCCTCTTCTTTAGTGTCTGGCTTAACTCAAAAATCTGCCATATCTCTTCGTGAGTTAAGTCGTTAATTGATATAAGGCTTTTGCCTTTCATATTTACTGCCATAAAAATTTTCCTGTTATTTTGTTATTCTTGTTCCGCTGTTAATATCGTTCAGTTTGTTCGATTCGGTAATTATCGAATCCTTCCCTGTGTGTTTCGTAAAATTAATTGCTGCCATCACCTTTGGTCCCATACTGCCTGATGCGAACTGGCCATCCTTATAGTGCTTCAGAGCCTGGCGGATGGACATTTTATCAATCGCCTTCTGCTCCGGTTTATGGAAGTTAATATATACCTTTGGAATATCGGTAAGTATATAAAACTCGCTTGCACCGGTTTCAATCGCGAGGAGTGCGCCGGCAAGGTCTTTATCAATAACCGCATCAATGCCATCATAAGAACCGTCTTTGTTTTTCATTACGGGTATTCCGCCGCCTCCGGAAGCGATTACGATATTGCCTTCCCGTGCCAGTTCTTTAATAATTTTTTTATTCATTATATCCACCGGATGAGGAGAGGCAACAACTCTTCGCCAGCCGCGTTTCCTCGGATCTTCCCTGAAGACCCAGCTATTTGCGCGCGCCATGAGATCGGCCTCCTCCTTCAGGAAGAAACCGCCCACAGGTTTTGTCGGGTCCTTAAACGCGGGGTCATCAGGATCTACTTCCACCTGGGTAATAATTGTAATTACATTCTTTTTAATTTTGTTTTTCAAGAGAAGGTTTTTCAATTCCTTCTCAAGCATATAACCAATGCCCCCCTGAGAATCTGCAACGCAGATATCGAGTGGCATTTTGGGAATTTTGTAAGTACTGTAACCCGCCTCATTCCGCAGAAGAATATTTCCAACCTGCGGACCGTTGCCGTGTGTGATGATAAGATCATAGCCCTTTTTTACAAGGGCTATTAATCCTTCACAAGTCTGGCGGGCGTTGTTCTCCTGTTCGGAAATCGTTCCCAACTGGCTGCCTCTGATTAACGCGTTCCCCCCGAGGGCAGCCACCGCGAGCTTTTTCATATAATTCCTTTGCGCTTCAGTACACTTTCAACCGTGTTATCGCCTATCTCCTGCAGGTCATACATAACCCTCGTTGAAGGCTTGTTGATCTTAAGGAGTTTACCTAAGTCAATCGGAGTTCCGATAAGCACCGAGTCACAATCGGTATTATTTATGGTTACTTCAAGATCCTTCATCTGTTCATCACCATAACCCATAGCAGGGAGAAGTTTACCGATACCGGGATACTTCTTATATGTTGCCGTGATGGAACTGACGGTGTAAGGACGCGGATCTATAATTTCAGCGGCGCCGTAGTTCCAGGCTGCAATCATCGCGGCGCCGTACTCCATTTCACCGTGAGTCAACGTAGGGCCGTCTTCAACCACGAGCACGCGCTTTCCTTCGATCAGTTCAGGGTTCTCAACCTTAATCGGCGAGGCAGCTTCGATGATCTGAGCTTTAGGATTGATAGCGCGGGAATTATTTCTAACAAGCCTGATGCTGTCCGGATTAGCTGAATCAACTTTATTCAAAATGATCACATCAGCAAGGCGCATCGCGGTATTGCCCGGGTAGTAAGTCATTTCATTTCCCGGCCTGTGAGGATCAGCGACAGTAAAAATAAGATCTGATTTATAGAAAGGAATGTCGTTATTACCGCCATCCCAGATAATTACATCAGCCTCTTTTTCTGCTTCCCTGAGAATGGCTTCATAATCAACTCCTGCGTAGATTACGCCGCCGCTCACTACGTGCGGTTCGTACTCTTCACGCTCTTCGATCGTACATTTATGTTTATCCATATCCTCAAGCGAACCAAAGCGCTGAACTTTCTGCGCGTTCAGATCGCCATAAGGCATAGGGTGACGGATAGCAACGACCTTTTTCCCGGCATCGCGAAGCACCTGGACAATCTTTCTTGAGGTCTGAGATTTACCCGACCCGGTCCTTACTGCTATAATAGAAACGACCGGTTTAGTGCTCTTTATCATTGTTTCTTCGGCACCAAGTAAACGGAAAGAGGCACCAGCAGCATTTACAATTGATGCTTTTGTCATCACATAATTGAAAGTAATATCCGAATAAGAGAAAACAACCTCGTTAACATTGAGCTCTTTGATCAATTTAACGAGATCGCCTTCATCATATATTTTGATTCCTTTGGGATAAAACTTACCGGCGAGTTCCGGTGGATAGAGCCTGTCCTGGATGTTGGGGATTTGAGTTGCGGTGAAAGCTACTACATTATACTCTTCCTTATCACGGAAGAATACATTAAAATTATGGAAATCACGCCCTGCGGCGCCCATAATCAATACGTTTTTGCGAGTCATAAAGATTCCTGTTAGTTGTTATTCGACTGTTACACTTTTAGCTAAATTCCTTGGTTGATCTACGTTGAGCCCTTTCTTCATCGCGATGTGGTATGCGAGTAACTGCAATGGAATTACAGTAAGTATCGGCATAAGCATCCTGATGGTATCAGGGATTTTAATTACATAATCGGCAAGATTTCCGATATGCTCATCCTGCTCACTTGCAATGGCAATAATCTTTCCTTTTCTTGCCTTTATTTCTTCTACATTCGAAATAATTTTTTCATAGGTTGAATCCTTGGGCGCGATAAAGACCACCGGCATATTCTCATCAACGAGTGCTATCGGGCCGTGCTTCATTTCCGCGGCGGGGTATCCCTCCGCGTGGATATATGAAATTTCTTTCAGTTTAAGCGCGCCTTCCAGCGCGACAGGGAAATTATATCCCCTTCCGAGGTAAAGGAAATTTTTTGAATCCTTAAAGTTTTCCGCGACTTTCTCGATATCCCTATTCAGTTCGAGGATCCGTTTTATTTTTTCCGGGATCTTCAGAAATTCATTTACTATGCTCCTGCCGTCCACCAGGCTCATATCGCGTTTACGCGCCAGTACCAGGGTAATAAGGGCAAGCACAACAAGCTGGCTCGTAAAGGCTTTTGTGGAAGCAACGCCTATTTCCGGTCCAGCGTGGATATATACTCCGGCTTCGCTTTCGCGCGCGATAGAGCTGCCTACCACGTTACAAATACCAAGCACCAGCGCCCCTTTCCTCTTTGCCTCACGCAGCGCGGCTAAAGAGTCGGCAGTTTCACCGCTTTGGGAAATAAATAATATGGTATCATCCGGCTGGATTATCGGATTCCTGTAACGGAATTCAGACGCGTACTCGACTTCAGTTGGAATGCGTAAAAATTGTTCAAACATATACTCACCCACTAAACCTGCGTGCCAGGAGGTGCCGCACGCGGTGATGATAAACCTTTTGGTTTTTGATATCCGGTCAAGAAGATGATCAATGCCGCCAAGTTTCGCAGTACCATCCTCATAGATAAGCCTTCCGCGCATTGAGTTCAGAACAGATTCCGGCTGTTCCATAATCTCTTTCAGCATGAAGGTTTCATAACCTCCCCTGTCTATCTCTTCCAGGGTCATTGTAACCTGGTGAACTTCCTTCACGATATCTTCGTCAAGTATCGTTTTTGCGACAAAACGGTCACTGTAAACTTCAGCTACTTCACCGTCCTCGATATAAACAACACGGCTTGTGTGGGCGATGAGTGCGGAAACGTCGGAAGCGACGTAATTTTCTCCTTCGCCTATCCCAATTACCAGTGGGGAACCTTTACGCGCTACTACCAGTTTTTCCGGCTCTTTATCATACAGGATCGCGAGGCCGTATGTACCGTCAACTTCGGCTAAAGCAAGCCTGACGGATTTAAAGAGGTTAATTCCCTTTTTAAGAAAACTGTCAATCAGATGCGCGAGAACTTCAGTATCGGTCTGACTTACAAATTTATAACCCTGTTTCTGAAGGCTGATCTTAAGGGTCTGATAATTTTCTATAATTCCGTTATGGATGAGTACAAGTGATCTGTCGGTATTGTAATGAGGGTGTGCGTTAATTTCATTCGGTTCACCGTGGGTTGCCCAGCGTGTATGGCCCAGGCCTATTGTAGGGGAATAGGAGGATTCATAGATCTTTTTTTCGAGCAGGGAGACTTTACCTTTGTTCTTGATAACATTACAGGATCCGTTCTGAATGAATCCGATTCCTGCAGAATCATAGCCTCGGTACTCTAATCTTTTCAGCCCTTCAAGAATGACAGGAATACAGTTCTTAGAACCGATATACCCTACTATTCCGCACATAAAACCTCAAAAATTGATAAATTTAAATTTACGGAATTTGGCCAGATTAATAAAGAAATTTCGGCATACCGGATGGGGAAAATGAATTCTCCATAATTTTTAATTGGAAATAAACAGAGGTTTTGAGGCTGAACCATTAATTATAGAGCCTCAGATGGAGAGAGAACCTTCAGAAAATTCGTGCAATTAAGCGCTTTTGATGGCATCAACCAGGGAGTAATGCACCTCCATTAATCTGGTAATTCCGTGAATGAAGACTATATTACCCATAGCCTGCTCCCTGTTTACGACTATCTTCAGTTTCCCTCCGTGCAACCTTACTTTTTTCTCGAATGCCACTATCACACCCAGGAATGTCGCGTCCATAAACTCGCTTGCTTTTAAGTCCACGATATACGCGGAAACCGGTTTTTTACTCACCATTCTAAGGAAGGCATTGAAGTTCGGTGTCTCCTTCTCTACACCACACGCGATATTCACTTTGATTAATAGCCCGCTACCGTATGAAAAACAGAGGTATTCATCCGACGGTTTTTGCTTTTCCGAGAACGGTTTTAATACCCTGTAGACATCTTCGTCCTGTATTTCGGCTGGCTTTTTCTCCTGAGGCTGATTCTGAATGACTGGCTTATCCGCGTCTTCACTGGTTTTCTTAAAGCGCGCAGCAAATTTTTTCTTCCCGCCGGCCTCCCGGATTTGTTTTTCCATTCTGGCCTCAAAACTTGACTCTAAGTTAGCGGAATCACTAATATTTTTTTGAGACGGATCAGCAGTCTCAGGACGATAACGCCGGATCGCCTTCATCAGTTCTTTCATGCTCACGGGTTTCACAATGTAATCATCTGCGCACAAATTCATACCCTTCCTTATGTCCTCGAAGTTGGTCTTGGCGCTGAGATAAATAAACGGAATATGCCGCGTAACGAATGAATTGTTAAGGAACTCCTTGACCTCGTATCCGGAGATCCCCGGAAGCATAATATCTGAAATGATTAAATCCGGAAGGTATTCTGAAGCCGCCTGAATACCCCGCTCACCGCTCTGGGAAATGACAACAGAAAAACTGTTCATCTCAAGGTGCAGGCGAAGTGTATCTGTCTGAGCGGAGTCGTCCTCAATTATTAAAATAACTTTTTGTTCTCTCCGGCTGACTTCTCTGAGAGTGTTAACTGATTTTACATATTCCTCAGGATCATCCTTTCGCGGAGTGAAGGATGGATTGCCTATCACGTTCCTGAAACGGGATCTCTCAATTACATTCCTAAAGCCCTTAGAGATTATAGCCTGGTCATCCTTCCCCGTGAAATAATCAACTGCGCCGGAGCTAATCGCTTTCCGGAACGAAGCGTAATCCCGCACACCCCCGCTTAATACGACCGGTATATCCCCGGACCTGACCGCCTCCCCGGTTTTCGCGAGTATTTTTTCAAGTATTGCGGGATCATTTTTTTCATCGGCGATAATTAAATCAGGCTTACCATCCTGAAAGATCATACCTTTCCGTGAAACCTTACTCAAGAATACCTCATAACCTTCCCGGAAAAGCAAGTCACGTAATTCATTATGCTCATTAGGATGCTCTGTATATATTATAATTCTGAGGTTGAGTTCCACACTGATGCCAATCAGTTTATTGATTTCGGCCAGCAGTTTCTTTATGGTTACCGGTTTGGTCAGGAAAGCATTGGCGCCGTATTCCTCCGCCCTCTTTAAATCATAAAACTCGGAACTGCTTGTCAGAAATATGAAAGGAACCGGCACTGCGCGTCCGGTCTCCTGAAACTGCCTGCAAAGCGTTAAACCATCTCTTCCTGGCAGATTGATGGCGGAGATCACCAGGTTGGGGAGAAAGGATGCAGCCGAGTTGAATGCTTCATCTCCGTCTGAACAGATCTGTACTTGGTATTTTTTCTGCTCGAGATGGAAACCCAGATTTCTTGCCAGATCTGCGTCACTTTCGACTATAAGAATTTTTTTCATCCCCGTCCAATTCCTTATTCAATATATTCCAAAGGTAATTCAACTCTGAAAGTCGAACCGATGTTTAACACACTTATGAAACTCATTTTTCCCTTAAGAGCGTCAATAGATTTTTTTGCTATCGGCAAGCCAAGCCCTGAACCCGGTATACTACCGACATTTTTACCGCGGAAAAAGGAGTTGAACAGCATCTTTTGATCTTCAACGCTGATACCTATACCTTCATCCTGCACTTCAATATAAAGATTAGGATTATGTACTGAGATGGAGACGTTTACGTTTTTTCCCACAGGTGTAAACTTAACGGCATTTGATATCAGGTTGCTGAATATCTGTTTAAATAATACTGGCGATGATTTTACAGGTAACCTATTAATCATAGGATTGAAATTAATTGTGGGGGTATTCTCAAAAACATTGCATATCTCGTTAATGATGCTCCTTGAGTATGAAATGAGGTCGAACTCAACAATAGTATGTCGTATGTTATCCGCGTCAGAACGATTCAAAACAATAACGCTCTCTATCAGATTGCTCATATCCTCAACACATTTTTCGATTCTTTTTATCTGTTCGAGCCTGGTCTTGGAATTTAACTGATTGTCATACATTTCCAGAATTTCCGCGGAGGATAAAATCGTCGCAAGCGGAGTCCTGTACTCGTGTGAAACAATAGAAATAAAGTGAGTTTTCAGATCCAGCAACTCCTGTTCGCTGTCCAGTGTTTTTTGCAGCTTCTCTTCAATTCTCCTTCTTCCCGTAACATCTTCAAACCTTCCGACAAATCTGGCGGGCGCGCCGACGGAATCCCTTTTAACAACCTTGCCTCTGAGTGAAATATATTTCGTAATTCCGTTTCCCGTCCCAATCCTGAATTCAGCATCAATCAAGTCTGAAACGCCAACCAGATGTTCATTGAATTTCTGATTAAACGCGGCGGCATCATCCGGATGTATCATAGACTCAAACCGTTCGATATTAAAAGTTCTGACGGTATCAGCTGCTTCTCCGAATATTTCCATCAACCTGTCATTACAAAAAATGTCATTGGTCTCAAAATCGATATCCCAGATACCATACGCAGATACTTCAAGCGCGAGCGTAAGCCTCTCATCCCTGGCAAGCAATTCCGCCTCGGCATTCAGACGCAGTCTGACCTGATCTTTCAGCCTCGCATTCGAATCAGCAAGAGAGTTTGTTCTCTCCTCAATAAGTTTCTCCAGATTATCCTTATAATGCTCTAATTCGTCAAGTAATTTCTTTTGCTGATCTATATTTCGAAGAACAAGAAGGTATTTGAGAATGCCGTCGGCTTCATAAAACTTTCTTCCTACCGCGTGATAGAACTGACATTCACCTTTGTTGTCGCATAATTCAACTTCAAAATCGAATGATACAATGTCAGGTTCAGAGATACTGAAAAGCATGCTTGTGATTTCATTTCTGCGGTTCTCAGGAATCAGAGATAAAAGTTCCCTGCCGGCAACCTCTTCAGGCAAGAAATGCAGATATTTCGTTACGGAAGGGCTGATGTATTCAATGGATCCGTCCCCCTTTACAAGGAGTATAATATCAGAGATGTTATCCAGTATAAGGCCAAAGCGCTGTTCTCTTACCTGAAGTTCCTTCTCCTCACACATCCAGCCGGTAGCGTCCTCACCAACGATTATATATCCTGAAGAAAGCCTGCACGACTTTTTGATTTTTCCAAGGTTCAGGCTGAAATAAAAAAGTTCACCGCTTTTTTTCTTGCACAGCACTGATTCCGGATAATCCCCGTACTTTTCAAGTTTTTCAAGCATTTCGTTCCATTTTTCCTCAGACGATGCAGAAGAAAATATTGACCAGAATGGTTTGAGAAGGATCTCATCTTCGTGATATTCAAGGAAGTCTCTCAGAGAAGGATTTATATATTCGATTTCATTTTTATTGTTCAGCACCACGTAAAAGTCACCGATGTGGTGTATCATGGAACAGAACTGAAAACTTTTATTCCTCATTTCATCTCTGTGACTGAGATCGTGAAGAACAAAGAGCCTCATATCCTCCGGCAAAGAATGAAAAGTTCTGTTCTCAAGTGATACTGAAACCACGTTGTTATCATTCTTCCGGATAGTAAAATTAGTAGGTTGAACCATACCCGAAAGTAATTCGCCCTGCCCGGAAATAATGTGTGTCCTGAGGTCTTTACCCGTGAAATCAGAAATATTAGCATAACCAAACAATGCCGCCGCGCTCTGATTTGCATAAAGCACTAGTGTATGATTCATAATTATCGCGGGTTCGTGTATGGAAGTCAGTAACGACACAAGGAGCGCCTCTGACCCGGCGTAGGCATCACGGGACGCTGATTCAGGCGAAACATCAAAAGTAATTAAAGTGTTTCTTTGAGCGCCTGAAATAAAGTGATCAGTATCTCCGGAAATTACTTTCGATTCTCCCGCATCGTTCTTTATTTGAAAAGCGAAATGACCGGTGCCCGGTTTTTCAGAAATATTATCGAACCAGTTTTTACTTTCGGGGAGCAGTTTTGAGATAGGAAGGTTGATGAAATTAGACGCATCCCTTCCGATTACGGAATGTAATCTGCTGTTGGCGTATAAAATGCTGCCGTCACTCCCAAGAATGACTGCCGGAATATTCAGCCTTTCAAACACAGAACCTAAAGTATCCGCGGAAACAACAAATTGATTTTGCGGATAGAGGTCGACTACAGAAGACTCGCCGAAGTTTTCTTCAGCAAATTGATCCTGTGTTTTTTTCTTTTCCAGAGAACTGTTTTCCAACTCCATGATCCACTTTTATTGTTCAAATTCCCAAACAGAAAAACCTGCCCACATAAGAACCCGCCATATTAAGAGATTCTGCTCAGTTTGAAAGGTATGATAGTAAAAATATCATTCAAAGTCAAATAAGCCGTGTCATATAAAATGATACTTTTTAGAAAAATAAATTCCTGAAGTTAAGCTGAAGTAAATTAATTCGAATGGATTAGATGAAAACTGACGGGAAAGAAAAAGAAAACCCCGGGTGAAACCGGGGCTTGCTTAAATGTACCGAAGGCCGGACTCGAACCGGCACGAGGTTTGAGCCTCACTGGATTTTGAGTCCAGCGCGTCTACCAATTCCGCCACTCCGGCATTTTTAGTCAAGATTTTAAATATAATGTTTTTTGTTCTGATAGAAAATTCAAAAACAATCCTCCATAATTATTTTCTGATTAAATAAAAGAAAAAGGCTGCCCTTTTGAGACAGCCTTTCCTTAAACTAAAAGCTTAAAATCACTTAAGCAGAACCATTTTTTTGGTCATTACCACGTTGTCACCGGCGGTTAATCTGTAAAGATAAATACCGCTGGGAACTGTTAATCCGGTAACCGACTTGGAATCCCAAACAGAAGTATAGGTACCCGGGGCAAGTTCTTTATTGATAAGGATATTAACTAATTGCCCGTCAACAGAATAAACTTCTAATCTGACGTTTGATTGTTTTGCTACGGCAAATCTGATTGTAGTTGTCGGATTAAAAGGATTAGGATAATTCTGTTCCAAAGAAAATGAAGAAGGAATATTTGAGTTTTCCTGTTTAACATCCACAATACCGTACATTACCTGGTAGTATTTCCAAAGTGTGTCGGCAAGCGCAAGGTCAGTCGCTTCTGCCCAATTGGTAAGGGAAGCATCGGTGATTGAGAAATTAGGTCCAAAACCTCTGGTTCCCTGTCCGTTCCTGTGACAAGCAGCAGCGCAGGTATTGATCATACCGTTTGTAACTGTACTGAAATTATTGGTTGCGTTCGGACGAATTACAGTGAAGGAGTGGGAAGAAATATCATAACTCTTTGCGGTTACCGCTGTCTGCTGCATATGGCAGTTCACGCACTGTGACATAGACTGTAAATGTTTGGAGTGGTTGTTGCGGCCATTGGTTTCAGCGGCTTTGTCACCGTGACACTTAATGCAGCCAACGCCTGCTGACATAGAATTGAAATCCTCTTTCAACTGATGAGGATAAGCAGTTTCCTGATGGGGATCGTGGCAGGTCACACAGGTTATTCCAAAATTAGAATTAAAGTGTTTGGAATATTTATAGTCCTGATTCTGCTGATGATGCTGTTTTGAACTTTTGCCATCAGGCCACAAGCCCGGGGCTTCGATGATGTAACCAGCAAGAACTTCACCGGCTTTATATGTCTTTCCGGTAGCTTCATCATACGGAAATTCGTGAGTACCGGCGCTGCTTTTACCACGGAAGTGGCACTGTCCGCAAACCTCAAGTTTTCTGTCATAACTAAGACTTGTCAGGTTATTTACGTGGCCTGCACCGGCAAATGCCGAAGGATGTCCGTGGCACGACTCGCAGCCAACCACGATATTGGAAAGTGAGCTAGAATTTGCCCACGAATAAACCCACGCAGTATCATTTCCGTTAACAACTTTGTTCACGGTATTGGTATGGTTTCCCGGAACTACGTGACAACCAGCGCAATTTTTATCCCAGGATTTGGTCCTGAAAGCATTATCCAGAGGTTTTAATGCGCCGGTTGATGTAAACCAATTCTGTGGATTGTAACTTACCCACGCACCGGAAGTGTTATCTTTATATTTATTCAGATTCCACTGGACCGGAGGCATATAATAACTGTTCTCAATTTTAACAAGGTATCTTTGTTTCCATCCGCCGCCATATGTATATGCAATGGGGTATTCCACCTGGCTGGCGCCGACCGGATTTAATTGTACAAAGTAGTTTGAACCATCAACTCTGAATGTCACCGTCGCATTACCGTATGAAGCGCCCATACTGACTGTTGAAGAATAATTTCCCTTCATCGTTTCGGCTGATGGTGCAAGATGAATTTTTGAATGAAGCGTAGCCTGCCAGTTTGTGAATCCCGGATATGTGCGAAGCGCGCCGCTGTGGCACATCTGACAGTTTTGAACGCCCTGGTAATTCTGTGCAAGTACCAGAGAAGTTAAAAGAGTGAAAAAAAGTAGTAGCTTTTTTATCATACGATCCTCGTTAATGATATTAGGAGTAAATGTGAACTTAAATTTAATATATTTTCTCCCCTTAGTAAAGCAATTAGCAATACCTTAAATAAAGAAAATATTTCTTTGATCTAATTTAAATTAAAATATTTAATATTCCTCAATGTTTCATATCCGGCAATAAATATTTTTTTACAATTCTTTAAGTTTAAACTATAATCCCGGTTCACTAATAAATGATACGGCTTCATCCCCTCTTTTATTTTGTGCTCGAGACTGTACGGCTTTTCCGCCGATCAATTATCCGCGATATCGAATAGCGCGTTCAGGCGCCTTATCGGAGTATCCGGGACACTAACTGTCTCTTTATCTTCCAGGAGGTGGATCAGCCTCAATGCATTCGCGGGCGCGTATCCTCCCGGATGATTATTCATAATTACGTAGATTTCCCGCGCCCTGCTCTCTGCCTTCTCTATCTGGAGCTGGATTTCTTTCAGTTCGCCCGGAGAGTACAAATACCTGTATCGTTCATTCTGCTGTTCATAGGTCTGTTTTTTATTGAAGTGCCTTATCGAATGAAGCCACGCCTCCTCATTCCTGCCGTGGAACCGGATATAAGCCCGCCCGTTATAGACTTTCGGTTCAAAGCGGATAGAACTTCCGATCTGGGGCTGGTCAATAGAACATAAAGTAACCCCCAATCCGGCTACCCTTTCCGGTATATCGTCCTTAAACCAGGAATCGTGCCTGAACTCCACGTAACAGGGAAACTGCCCGAATGTATCCACGAGTTTTTTAAGGTGAATGCCCGAATTTTTATTGAGGATAAATGAGTACGGGAATTGTATCAGCAACCCTCCCAGCCTGCCGTTGTAGTTCAGCACTTCGAGCTGGGAGCGTACCTTTTTAATCTTTTCATCATCGTAGTCTCTTTTATGCGTAAAGTCCTGGTGCAGCTTAAGGGTGAAAAGAAAATCATCCCGGCCTTCCACCCTGCTTACCCACAAGCCGATCAGCGTGGGTGAAACATAGGTATAGTAGGAAGTGTTGATCTCAACACAGTTAAAATATTTACTATAGTATTCAAGCCAGTTGTAATCCTGGCTCTGTTCGCCGGTGTAAAAGACATTTACCCAGTCCGCGTAGGACCAGCCGGCAGTCCCTATATAATACTTTGGCATCAATTCTTAACTGCTCCTGTGCAACCGCCTCTTGCGGCCCGCTTCCAAAGTTCTGTATAGTCCGAGGACTGAACCGATAACCCTGAAGTTTTTACTCTTTCTGTGAACTATTATGGGGGTAAATTCAGGATTTTCTGAAACCAGCCTGATATATTCGTCATCCTCATATATCCGTTTAATGACCGCGGAATCATCAACTATCGCCACTACCAACTCCCCCTGTTTGTAAACGCCGTCAGGCTTAACAATAATAACATCGTTCTCCAGAATAAAGGCATCCTTCATACTGCTCCCCTTCACACGCAGCAGGAAGGAATTTTTTGGCAGGTTCGCCAGTGCGGGCAGATCAACGGAATCAACAACATCCTGATATATCAGCAGGGGATTCCCCGCGGCTACTTCGCCGACCACGGGACGCGATACATACAGATTATTCCGGTCATTGACTTCGATTGAACGCGAAAGATTTCTCGTCCGGGTGATATAATTTTTCTTCTCCAGCGCTTTCAGATGCTGCTGAACCGTAGCCCGGTTGCGGTAATTAAAGTTGAGGGCGATATCCGAAAGTGTCGGCGGATATCCTTTGGCGTTAATATGCTCCACTATGTAGAGCAAAATCTTTTTCTGAGTTTCAGTAAGCTCTTTAGACATAAAAAAATACCATACATTTGTATGGTATTAAAATATGCTAATTAATTTTAAATGTCAAGGTATTACTCAATAATCCCCTGACTTTTTATTACGCGAAGATCTTATGCAGTGCGTCTATCATTTTTTCCCTGAAAATCGGTTTCGAGATAAAATCGTTGAAACCGGCGGCGATAAACTTTTCCCTGTCACCGGGGAGAACATAGGCGGTAACGGCAACCACGGGTATCTTATGAAACTCGGGCATTGTACGGATAATCTTCAGAGCATCAAGACCGTTGTATTCACCCTGAAGGTTGATGTCCATTACAATAAAGTCGAACTGGTACATAGACATCATCGGCAGCGCTTCTTCGAAACTTACCGCGAATTTAATCTCGCTCAATTCTTTCATCTGAACCTTAAAGAGGATCTGGCTGTCAACCTGGTCCTCGATGTAGAGGCATCTGAGTGAACCGAGATCAAGTTCCTTCTTTGCAGGCGGCGCAACAGGGTCCGGAATTACGGGAACCGGAGGCCGAACCGGTTCAGGACGGCTCATCTGCGGAGGAGCAACAGGGGGTGCAGGCGGCATAAATGGTGCAGCGGCTGGTACCGGTTCCGGTGGCTCAACTATCCTGGTAGTCCGCGGGCGGGTGGGTTCCGGTTTAGGCAATTCTTCGGTGATTGACTCACTTACCGGAGACGTAAATTCATCCGGCGTATTTAACCGTACCGGGAACCTGAATCCGATTTCAAATCCGTATCCGTCTTTGGTTACAGGTTCGGATTCGCCTTTCAGCACGGTCAGAAGCTTATGAAGGGACATGACCGCGAACTTGGATATGCCAAGCGCTTTCCCTATACCAAAATCTTTATTCAAGACTATACTTGTAAAATTATCGTTAAGCCGGTCAGTAATCTTAGTCGAATGGTCTCTTATTGAAAGAATAAAATTATCATCATCCGATAACTGGGCGGAAAGATAAAGCTGGCTTTCAATGGTTAGTTTAGAACAAAGTTTGTATAAAAGGATAAGGAAAGAAGAAAACTTCTCGGCATCAGTATTAATGAAAAGCGATGAAGATACCCGTGAGATTACAAGTTCTTTTTTCCACTTTTCACGCGACTGAGAGACCTCTTTTTCAAGAGATTCGACTAAGTCAACAATTCCTGTATCCTGTGGATTTACGTCAGCCCCTATTTGTGAATACTCCGCGATGGAGTTCATAATTTCAAGAAGATTATCTCTGTTCTGATTGATATACTCAAGCGCTTCGTTCTGTTCATCTGTTGGAGTATCAATACTCTCCTTAATTTCCTGAATAAAGCCCAATATGACATTTATCGGGGTCAAAAGGTCGTGGAACATGACCGATATCTGGGCAGTATCAAGGCCGGAACTGACAGCCGGTATTTTATCGCTGTAAATTCCCTTGTCCTTATATACCTCTTTAATGACTTCTTTAATAACAACCTTAGGTACTTCTTTGATAATCTCAACGGGTTCGATCTCCGGAATAGCAAGAATGTTAAAAGAATCAATTTCACCTGAAGTATTAAGTATCGGGGTAGCATAGATCTTACATTTAACCTCACCCTCAGGGGTCTTTTTCAGCGAAACATCTGATTCCGTTGGTTCTTTAAGGTTTGAATAAAAGATCATTGAGTTTAGCGTGCCGCGCTCGTCGTCATTAACCAGGGTCACGAATGACGCTTCAATTAGTTCGTGTTTATCCAGTCCCAATACGCTTTTTACGCTGCTGTTAACGTATTTAATAAAACCGACCGAGTCGGTAATAAATAGCATATCGCTAGTATGCTCGAACGCAGCCTTAAATAGCTGGAACTGCTTTTCCTTTTCAATTAATTCGGTAACGTCTTTAACAATGTTAAAATGCGCTTCTGTATGCTCATACTGGAAGGGGGTCTTGCTCAGTTCGACCATTACTATGGTACCGTCTTTTCTCTTATGTTTAAACGGGCCGGCATAACCGGAAGGAGTACCTTTCGAAGAAGTCGGATCCAGCAGGGTCTGTATATCTTCAGGGGAATACAGATCCGTCAGGTCCATTTGCAAAAATTCTTCGCGCCTGTAACCATAAAGACGGAGTGCGGCTTCATTGACTTCAATGAACCTCAGGGTTTCAGCGTCGTAAATGAAAATCGCCTCGGGATTGTATCTTATTAATATATCAAACATTCTACCGCGGTTTTTAAGTAATTCTTCAAGATTGTCGTAAGAGAGTATCTTTTCAAGAGAAAAGAAAACAACATAATCCTCTTCCGATAATTTAATTTTTTTTAGCCTCGCCTGAAAGATAACTTCATCTGAGGCGCCGGCTTTGATCGTGTAATTAAAAAGCAGATCATTCTGATTCGAATCTATAAAGGTTTCAATCCCCCTGGTGTAATCAGCTTCAACGAGATTGCTGAAATGAACCCCTAAATTATCATCCAAATCAACATTTTGCAATATACAAAATTCTTTATTCAATTGAGTAATTATTCCCCTGGAGTCAAATATCATAGCAGGAACGTGAAATTCCGAAAAAACCAGTTCAATGAAATTGGCCGCCTTGGAAAAGATTGCGTCTGTTAACTTTGACCTTTCAGGCTGACTGAATGAGATTGACGCGATTACTCTTCTCTCAGCGTCAATAATCGGGACCTGGATGTTTTTCACTCCGTGACTGATTGACCCGCCTTTCAACGGTATGCCGTCGGTGATAATAACGTT
The DNA here is from genome assembly GCA_013360295.1 of Ignavibacteriaceae bacterium. Lineage (GTDB taxonomy): Bacteria > Bacteroidota > Ignavibacteria > Ignavibacteriales > Ignavibacteriaceae > JABWCL01. The sequence goes on from JABWCL010000002.1 coordinate 143,308, forward strand.
CGCCGTGTCTTTGATAAACTGCTGAACAGAATTATACAGCGCTTTATAGAACTGAGGAATAAAATCAACTTCTGATTTCCCTTCAACCTGCATCGGTCGCAAACCGAGTGACTGCGCGTACTTCGAATTTACCAGGATATACTTATCATTGATGTCTTTTATCCAGAAAGGCTCAGGAAGTTTATTAATCTCGTTCTGAATTTTAGTTTTCCCGAGAAAAGTAAACGGAAATGAGGACTGGATTTCAGAAATTATCGCAAGGATCTTTTTGTCGTCAATTAATTCATCGATCTCGACTGTAGGTACTTTTAATCCCAGCGGCAGATTACCCGCAAAACCGTTATTCTGCGCGTTTATCAGGAGCATCAGGAGCGCTTCGTCACCTTCGGCGATCAGTCTAACGTTTACTTCACGGCTTGTCTCGCCGTTCACTGTCTGAAATTTAAGATCCGTCTTTTTGGTTTCACCAAGTTTTATCTCCTCAGTTAGTTTCACCAGTTTGTTAATCTCCGGCTCTTTGAGGAGCAATGAAGTAGTAGAAATGGTATGGTCTTTATACCCAAAAAAACGTTTCGCTGCGGCGTTTACTGACTTCAATCCAAAATTGATATCCAGCAGCAGCGCGGGCTGGTCATTTCCGCCAATGAGGGGATCGGTTTTACCGGTTTTATTTTTTTCTTCAACTATCATAACGTTCCTCAGGGTGTCGGCGTAATTGAGACAACAAGTGAATACTGGGAATATCCCCTTCCGTTAGTCGTTCTCAAACGGTAATGATTATTAATACCGGGCTGAGGTGTAAGATGTATGTAACCGTTCAGGTTTGGCCCTGCCTGCGCGATCTCCGAGAAGTTCGGCGTTGTATCAATACGCCACTCAATCAGCGTGGCTGTCTCGCTTGTACTGTTATCATCCCAGGAAATCTGAACTCTCGTGGGGTTTGTCAGGTTCGTAAGGACTACATTTGTCGGAATCCCAAGACCGAAGTTACTCGAAGGTGTAATGACGAATTCATTTGAATAATTACTGAAGGATACACCGTCATATGCCCTGGCACGATAGAAGTTCTGAACATCAAAAGTAAAACCTTCGTGAATATATTGAACATCATTGGCGGGGACGTACTTAATTTCCGTATAAGCCGATTGCGCCGTTCTCCACTCGATCACTGTGAATGTCTCGGTAGTGCTGTTGTCAACCCAGGTTAGTCTTATCTTTCCCACATCAGTTTGCGAGGCGATAAGGTTAGTCGGTGTTGAGAGTCCTCCAAGCCTGGTCGGTATAATTGAGGCTTCTGCTGAATAATTAGAAAAGGAACCCTGCCCATCCGTAGATCTCACACGGTAAATATTTTTAACATTCGGTGTGTAGGTCTGATCGTCAAAACTTGTTATATCGGTTCCAACCTGCCCGAGTGATATATAAGTACCGCCGTCACCAATTTTACGCTCAACAAAAGTAGCGATTTCAAACGGGCTGTTATCCTTCCACGTTAGCCGTACGGTTACCGAATCGAATTGTGCCGCGGCAAGATTAGTAGGAGTATTGAGCGATTGTGCAAAAGTTTTCACGGGAACATCCTGGGACCAGGAAGAATCAGTTTCCGAATAAACTTTTAACCTGTACTTATACTCGGTGTTTGCGGTAAGACCGTTTGCGCTGTCTTTGAAGGATGTGGTATTGGGGCCTACCCTTCCGGCTATTGAATATGGCTGATCCCCGGTCTTTCTTTCAATCTGAAAGATAGTTTCATTCGATGTATTATCCTGCCATGTCAGGTAAACTATGTTCACCGCGAGTGCTGTTGCAACAATATTTGTTGGCGGAGGCAGATTAGGGGAACCGCCTGAACCGGCGCTTGTCACTTCGTATGTATATGGTGAGCTTCCAAAATCATTAAATGCTCTGACTTTATAAAAATAAGTCTGCGTGGGGCTAACCGATGCATCATTAGTATTAAAAGTATTGGCTCCCAGGGTCTTCCATAGGAAATATGTTCCCGTAAGGCCCTCCTTCTTCCATACTTCAAAACCTTTTTCGTACCTGTTGGTATCTGACCAGAATATATTGATAAGATTGCTCGTAATTATCCTTATATCAAGTCCGAACGGTGCTAACGGAGGATTAACATTATCCAGAACAAGTATATTGCTTTTAACATCTGATTTTGTTCCGTTATTATTCAGGTCATACACCATTATATAATAACTGATTTTTTTACCGATGTAAGTGGAATCCAAGATAAGGTAGACCGCGGGTTTGTACTGGTTCTCAGGCGTATTAAATCTGCTGATCATTATATCATTAACGTAAACGTCAACAAATTTTATCCCCTGATCGTCATCCATATCAGCTATTATTTCGTGCTGACCATAAAGGATCGTATCGTTTGATACCGGGGAATAAAGGACAACGCTCGGTTTAAGCGTATCCGTTGGTCCGCTTAACTGATCTGAGCATCCTGATAAATACAGGAAAAGGAAAAATAAAACAGGAACTGCTCTGAAATATTTATATCGGGAGGAGATCATAGTCAATGTAATAAATACGGCTTTCCTTGGGTTCAAGATCTTTAACAGTTAAATAAATAATCTTTGATGCCGGATCATATTTATATGTCGGCAGCTTTGTTCCGATTATTTCTGAACTCACACGAATATTCTGCACCTTCCTCTGAAGGTCTACAGAAATAGTAAAATCTTTTATATCTTCTTCACCCGGATTCGAGATTGTAACCGATAGCCTGTTACTGCTGCGGACTTCCACACGCATTTCAAGACGGTTTCTTTTCGCCCACCACTCATATAACTGCTTAACATCCGTAATCCATATTTTCTGCTCTTTGGCAAAATCCAGAACCTCGCCAACTACTGAAGCATTTTCAGGCAGGCACTGCAAATCTGAGTGGAACTTGAATACCATCAATCCTGATTCAAAGATTACCCGTTGAATATCCTCTTCGTAAGTGTAAACCTGGAACTCGGGATTCGTAAGATTATTATCCCTGATGATTTCATAGTCATCCCGCATAGTTCTTCCTACGGAAATGATGGACCCTTCTTTCATCAGAACTGTACGGGGAATGCTTCTGTTTGAAAGTGAATCACTGTAGAGATAGTAAAATCCGTTATCAACCATCGCTTTTACAGTCCGGTTGTCGTGGAAGCCGTATATCGTATTCAGCCCGATTACTTCAGCCTTTGTTATCGCCCTGAGTTTATCCTTCGCGCTCTTTATTTTCGCGAATTGAGTTTCGTATTCAAAAAGTTTATTGACGGTATCGTTGACCGAACTGAGATAACCCACATCAACTAAAGCACCGAGATATCCAGCCGAGCCAATTTTTTTAACCAGATCAGGTTTTGTTTCCGCGAGGAGCGGATCCAGAAAAATTAGAGGTTTAATACCCCTTGAAGTCAAAGCCGGAAGCACGTTTTCAATATTTTCCGGAGATTCGCCGAGGACAGGCGTGACAATTGCGGCTGCCTGGTAATCACCCGGCCAATCTTTTACAAATGATATGGGACGATACAACAACCAGTTCAGTGAGTTGCTTATAAAACGGTCGTATAGTATATAATCTTCCTGCATACCGATAAGAGCGTTCAGTTCAAATCCCCACCACACAAACCGTCCTTTTCCGTAAGTGCCATAACTTATGCCGGCACTTTTCTTCAGCCCTTCCAGCACAAGCCCCTGGTCAACTTTATAGTTGAACCAGAAACTCACCTGGTTTGTGCGCGGCTCCAGAACTTCCATTTGTATAGGCAAGTCCCATGTAGCTATCTTCATAGGGTAACCCGCGGGAATACCGGCCGTGATAGGGAATCCTCCGCGGAGCGTAAGTATTCTGTAAGGCGGATCTTTCGGAATTTCTTTTACGAACTTCATACCAAAGACTTCAGAGAAAAACTCCCAGCCGCGCCATTTGGCGTTATTGGAGTAGGACGCAGTACCGCTCGTGGAAAGAACGGAACCACCTTTATCAATGTAAGTCTTAATGTTCGCGACCTCCCTGTCGCTCAGGGATTTAGACCCGGGGAGCAGCAGCAGTTTATATTTATAATGCCTGCCGCGTTCTATGTCGCTGTCAGCAAGCACATCATACGTAATCTTGTATTGATCAAGTACTTTCTTCCAGCTTGTTACGTTATCATTAAGCCACGTGCTTCCGTCCGCAAGAAGATTTTCCGTGTATCCGGAATAGAGAATTGCTACCTGGGTGCCTTCTTCCTGGAAATATTCCGAGAATCCCGGCAGCCCGGCTAAATCGCCAAAAAAGTTAAAGTTCCCGTATACACCTCTCAGTACGTAATAATAGGTAACTACCGAAAGGAATAACAATACAATTCCGGATACGATCAACCAGAACGTATTGATAGGAAGCCCTTTTTTGTTGATTACCTCCACTTAACGGCTCCCTGAACCTTTTTGTCTTCTTTAGTGGAAACATAACCTTCGGCGGTGTATTTCATAAACTTCTGCGGACCCGGTGCAGGGCCTGCTTTGGGCGCAGCCTGAGGTTGTGGCGCCGGACCAGCCTGTGCCTGAACCGGCTGCTGAGCAACAACAACACCGGGAGCAGTAGCTTGTTTTGCAACGAAAATCGGTTCTGCCGGCCCCCTGTATGCGGGTGCAACAGGACGTTCGAAAGCAGGGGCAACTCTCTGTGCAGGGGCACGGTGTGCAACCTGAGCCTGTATTTCTGCGGCAATGGATTCCGGGGTAACCAGTTCAGCCTTAATAGTTTCAGGTACCTCGGCAGCAGCCTGAACTCCACGACGTTCACGTATCTTATATAAAATATACGCGCCGATCGCAAGGAAAAAAGTGCTTATGGTTGCCATCAATATAATTGTGGCAAGGATCGGAATTAATTCCATGTGTCTACCTTTCTATAAATCATGCTGAAGGTGCTCCAATTCGTTCAAGTTTTCCCCATGTCATCTCTAATCCAAGAAACTCTTCTACGGTTGACATGGCTTTACAAATATCAATTGTTAATATAAAAAACATTCTGTATACAATAGCGTAAGGTACAAGCCTGAATTCCTCTTTCTCTACGGCGACACAATACACCGCGGACGACAGGTCAAGCAAAGCAAGGCCTGCCCACCAGAAAAAGATAAGGCTTGAGAATCCGTAAATCAACGCGACGGCTATAAAAAATATGTTCGCGAAAATATTCATCGCAGGCCAGATCAAAGCTTCGTAGAACATTGACCAGAGAACAAACGTATCACCGAAATTGATTGTAGGATTAAACAACAGGGCTTTATGTTTTCTGATCGCCTGTAAAATCCCTCTTGTCCATCTGTATCTCTGCTTGAGAAGCTGATATAATTTTTCAGGTGCTTCGGTGTAAGAGATAGCCCTCGGTTCATAATATATTTTCCATCCGTGGGCAAGGAGTTTAAGCGTAACATCCGCGTCCTCCGCGAAAGTATCACTTGAATAGTAACCGGCATCCTCAATCGCTTTCTTCCGGAAAAGCCCTATCGGCCCAGGGATAATATTAACCAGTTTTAAGTAGCCTTGCGCGGCACGGGGCATATTCAATCCCTCAATATATTCAAGCGCCTGAAGATCCGTGAAGAGCTTGCGCCTGTTTAATACTTTTACGTTTCCGGCAACAGCTCCGATTTCCGGATCGCTGAAGTGCCTTACAGCCATTCTTATCGAATCTTCAGAGAGCTGTGAGTCACCGTCCATACACAATACTATTTCAGCTTTTGAATAGCTGATGCCGGCGTTTAGAGCGCGTGCCTTCCCGCCGTTTGGTTTATTTATCAAAGATACCTTGACGTCAGAGTAACGGCCTCGCTGAATACCAACGAGTGTCTTGGCAACTTCAGCGGTATCATCTTTTGAACCGTCGTTCACGATGATTATTTCATAGTTTGAATAGTCAAGCCTGAGTAATGACTCAATAGACTGCCTTATTACCTTCTCCTCATTATACACGGGTACAATAACAGATACGAAAGGATAAAATCCATTTGTATTGTTAAATGTGTATTTGGTAATATAAAGATAAGCCATCAGGAGCACGGCAAAATATCTGAAGAGAAGTATCGTTAAGAAAAGAAATAATGATACTAAGGTGGAGTATTCAATCAGAGAACTTATCGACAATACCGTCAAAGGCAGCGTAAGCGCGATAATCCCGATCATAATACCGGATAAAATACCCGACCAGGTGATCCGGCGAACGATTTTCTTCTTCGGATCCTCGTAGTGGGATTTACTCGATCTAGTATTTTGAACGGTTATCGAGGTTTGTCTTATCTTCTGTTGTGAACTCATTTCCTTAAAACATTAAACTATAATTAGTTAGCAACAATCGTGCCATACTAAACCGTTATTTGTGCGCTATTTTACACGGTACTAAAAAAAATCCGTCTCATTATGAGAAGGATTTTTTTAAAAGGGTCTTAAATTGAGACATTATTTGGATTTTGCGTACAGGTCCATCAGTGCTTTAACAAACAAATCCGCGACAACTTTACCTCCCTCAGGAGTAAAATGCGTGTAGTCTTTGGAACTGAGCGGGACTTTTGCGTTCACCCATTCCACTACGGAATTCTCACCTCCCATAGCTTCGTAGAGGTTCCAGAAAGCAATGCCTGTCTTGTCAGCAAGCCTGCGCTGCACGCTGATAAGTTTATCAATGTTTGGTTCAGAAACGAAACGTGAACCTTTTTTTGCGGCTTTGTCGCTAACGCTGATGATAATAATACTGGTATTCGGAAGCGCGCTTTTAAGATGATTAATCGTTCTTTCCATCCTGTTTTCATACCAGCTGTAGTCGGTATGTTCAGGAGAAAGTATGTTGACGCCAAAATTTAGCAATACAAGTTTGAGATTCTGATGGTCATCAAATTCCTTAAGGATATCGGGCTGAATTTCAGAAATCCCAACTCCGGAATTTCCGCGAAGCGGAAGATTATCCACATAAACTCCGCTCTCATTTTCAAGGCTTACTCCATAAAAATCCACATTTTTGCAAGCTGAGAATTCAAATTTAATGGATGATATCGGGATGTTCGATGGGATCATCGTACACTGAACACCTTTTCCGGAAGTTAATTTCAGGTAATCGGATTTGCCGTTATTAATTGTATATTTTACGCGGCAGTTAGCGTTGCCATTAGAATAATAAAGGAAAACCTTGGATACATTTTTCACACCACGGGAGTATTTTGTTATCTCGTACTGCACCCAGCTCCCTTCAGCAGGACGGTATACCGCCCCTCCGATTCCGTATCTCAATTTATTCGGATTTCTTTTAAATACCGAGGCATCTTCCCAATCCTCGGAAAAAGTGACTCTGGTGGAAAATCTCATCCCAAAGTCATCAACGTTCATAGTGACAAAACCGGAACCGCTTCCGCCAAAACGCTGCTGTAAATTAAGCCTGATGTCCTCTGTAACAATGTCACCCAAAATTATAGAATCCCCCCAGTGAGCGACGCGAAGCTTTTTCTGCTTTGCTTCTTTCAAAGCATTAAAAAAGTGTTTTAACTGGGCAGTGTTTCCTTCTATTGGAACCTGTTTCCCCTGAACCATTGCGTTGTAAACCGCGATTGTGGTATTATAATTGTGTGAAAATCCAAATGATAAAAACACCAGTACAACCAAGAAAATAATTCTCAGATTAATCTTCATAACTTTGCTGATCATGTCTCACTATAATAAATGTGGAAAAGAAAAATGAAATTCAAAACAACTTAACTGAATATTTAAGTTAATAAATAAAATCCGGCTTATAAAATTGTCCAGTAGGCAAGAATATATCCCGAAAAGAACTCGTAACTGCCGTCATAACGGTAAGTTCCGCTGTAACCTAATCTGCCGGAAAGAAAAAAGTTCTTCAACGGTTCATACATAGCGGAAACACTGAACTCCCTAATAAATGAATCTAGATAAGGGATATAACCTGCCTTAACACCCAGTGTATAGGTTAGCTCCGTATTATAAGCTCTCTCCCACTCAGCCCAAATCGAATGTCCCGCAAAATTCTGAGGGGAGTAATATAAAGTTGATGTTCGCTGATAATTCGCGTACAGATACTCATAACCGCCGAGGATATCATGCTGAAATTTTCTTCCAAACCTGAAGATAATATCTGAACCTCTATTTCCGTCGCTCAGCGCCAGAAAACGGTAATACCCGGAGATATGGCTGCCGGAACTAAAATTGTACCTTCCTGATAAACGATAAACGTCCGCGTCAATATCAACCAATCCGAGCCTGGCCGAGAGCAAAACAGTCGCGGCATCAGTGTTATCATAAGTCAGGCTGATATTATCAAGCTTGTTGAAGAAGTATTTGACCGCGAAATCTTTGACTTTTCTTGTACGCACGAACCTGTATGTCTGGTTGCCAAAACCGGCGCTGACATAAAACCGTTTGATATTAGCGATCAGGTTCCATTTCAGTGTTGTGTAATACCTGATAAATCCGATTGTCTCTATTATGGTTCTGTTCAGATTTGCGCCGACTGAAAAATTTTCTGTAATTCCTGCTTCCACCATCCCGCCTGTATTGTAATAAAGCAGATTTTGTGAATCGGAATAATAGTCCGCTGTTGGCCCGAGTTTAAAGTATAACGGAACATTAATATTAAAAGTAAACGGCATACTTACGTCCCTCGGAAGCCAGCCCATTCTCAGATTGATCAGATTTATCTGTTCCGGATCTACAGTCTCCGTAAGAAGTCTTTCATATACCGCCTGTGCGCTGTCGTATTCCTGCAATGACTCATAGCTCTGAGCGAGGTACAGTTTAGCATCGAAGCTTGTGCTGTCAAGGCTTATGATATTATTAAATTCATCTCTTGCGCGAACGCTGTCCCCCGACCAGAGATAACTCTTCGCTCTCATAATCGCTATATCCCGGTCGTATTCCTGCTCTAAAAGCTGATCGCAAACCTCAATTGCCCTTGTATAATTCTTTGCGCACATATTGACATCTATATACTGAATCAGTTCATTCCGCGGAGGGCTTTTCCTTTTCTCAAAATACTCATCATATTTTAAGACAGCGTCACTGCAGTTCTGGTCCATCGCGAGCTGCTGTCCTTCAACAAGGATATCATTTATTTTCCGTTCATCTTCCAGTTCAAGGAGGGCGTCGTAATAGTTTTGTATTGTTTCTATTTCGCGGGAATCCGGTGCAACCGCACGGGCACGTTCGATGTAACCCGCTGCCGATGTAAAATCCCGCCCCTTGAGAAGCACATTCGCATAGGATATCAGGGCATCCAATTTATTCGGATCTTTAGCAAGGTATTCCTCAAGATAAGCCTTTGCCAGATCAATATCGCTTGACATCCACACCGCCACCATCGCACGTAACAATTTATAGTCAAGATTTTCGGGCTCAGACTTAATAAGAAATGTGAGGTAGTCTATCGATGTTTCATAGTCCTTATTGTAGGCAGTATACCTTGCAAGGAGGTAGCGGACATCATTATTACCATTCCTGTTATTATTAAGAAATGTGGTCAGAATGCTTATGGAATTTTCGTAGTCGAAATCCTTAGCGTAGGTTTCTGCCATCCAAATGACTGCTTCTTTATCATTTTTATCATTTTGATATCTGGCTCTCAGAATTTCAATTTCAGCGTTCCTGATGCTGTCTCTGATTCCGGTAACATATTGCCATAACGGGTCAAAACGCTCAGTGCCTGTCTGGCTGGATGACAATACCTGTAGGTTTTCATAAGCCTCCTGAATACGGTTCACGCCAAGTAAAGCATCTATGAGGCTGTATCGCCTATCAACATCATCAGGAGAATTCCTGACTTCCCGGATTAATCTGTCGATATAATATTCCTGCTGTACGATTCCCCTTTTATATTTTTCAAGGTCAAGGAAAGTATCGACATTTGTATAAATATACGGGCGTTCCTCTGCCTGCTCAAGCCCCTCCTGAGCTTCCCTGAAGAACGGTCTGAAGCCGAGCGCCGTCTTAAAAGCCTCCTGAGCTATCTTTCTCTTCCCGAGCCACATAGTAAAGTAACCATAACGGCTCCATAAGCGGTGATCTTTAGGAAACAGTTCGACATATTTCTTTAATATCTTCTCCCCTTTTTCAATATGCTTGTTCTTGAGCAGGATCTCACAGTATCTTATTACTTCATCCGGTGAAGGATCTTCTCTTTTAATATACTCATCATACCACCATTCAGCGTCGAGCCACTCACCCAGGTGTTTATGCGACTTACCTATCTCCAGATAATTCAACGGGATGGACGGATCAATTTTTATTTCTCTCTTATGCCCTGCGATCTTCTTGCGCAGCAATTTATGCCAGGTTGCTTCTACACGCGCGAGATCTTTTGCAATCACAGGATTTTTCGGATCAATTTTTCTCGCCTGCCGCAAATCAAAAACAGAATATTCATACTGTTCCCGCTTCTCATAAGAAAGTCCCCTGAGATGAAGCCCGTCAGATTGCTTTGGCCTTGCCGCGATGTATTTGTTAAGCAGATCTATAGCTTCGCCATACCTGCCATTGCCCATATGGCGGGTTGCCTCAACTTTTAAAATATCTACACGTGTCTGTGCCTGCGCTTCTATACTTATAAAAGTAAAAATCGAAAATAAAATTAAAATAAAAGTTCTGTTGAACATAGAAAGAGTAAGCTTCCTCAGTTTCTCTTAATAGTAAATAAAAAAGTTATCTGATAAACAATAATGCTTCTGATGATCCGGGGCGGAGAGCAGTCCCGCATATAAGAACTGCGTTCCGGTATTATTTAATGATTTATAAAAGTATCGTTAAAAAACATTCCAGTATGCCAACACATAGGCTGAGAGGAATTCGTAACTTCCGTCATACCTGTATGTACCTCCGTAGGAGATTCGGGCAGAAATAAAAAGTACTTTGAACGGCTGATATATAGCCGCCGCGCTGACTTCCCTGATAAAAAAATCGCTCGCGGGAATGTATCCGGCTTTGGCGCCTAAAGTGTAAGTAAGCGTTGAGTCATATTTCTGTTCCCACTCTGCCCAGATTGAGTGCGCTGAAAAATCCTGCGGCGAATAATAATAGGCGGAGTATCTGGCGTAATCAGTTGATAAATACTCATACCCGCCAAGAATATCATAATCAAACTTGCGGCCTATCCGTAGCTGCATATCTTTACCGGAATTTCCGTCATTAAGCTGCAAAAAGTTGTAAAATCCGGTTATGTAAAGCATATTCTTTGTCCGGAAATTCCAAAAGAAGCGGTGAAAGTTAGCGTTAATATTCTGGAAGCCGAGCCGTGCGGAATATAATACTATCGCCGCATCAGTGTTTTCAAAAGTATAGCTCAGATTGTTGTGTTTGTCAAAGAAGTACCTTATACCAAAGTCACTTACTTTCCTGATCCTCACGTTCCTGTAATTCAGGTTTCCGTATCCCGCGTTCAGATACAGCTTGTTATCGAAGTTTGCCAGAAGATTCCATTTCATCGACGTATAAAACCTGATTAAACCGGGGGTTTCAATTGTTGTCCGGTTGAATGACACGCCTGCCGAAAGAAAACTTAAAAGGCCAAACTCGATCTGTCCGCCGGTGTTGTTATATTTCAGATTCTGGTTATCCGAGTAAAAATTATATACCGGAGCAATCCTGACAAAAGTTGGAATATCAAGAGAGAAAATATCTCCTCCGCCTTTTGGAAGCCACCCAAGCCGGAGATTGATAATTCTGATTTTATTGCTGTCGACTGTTTCTGTGAGGAGTTGGTTGTAAATTCCGCGAGCAGCACTAAAATCCTTTAATACCTCGTAGGTCTCAGCCAGATAAAACTTCGCGTCAAAACTTGTGCTGTCTTCCGCTACAAGCCGGGTGAATTCATTCAGCGCTTTAATGCTGTCTCCGGACCATAAATAATTCTTTGAGCGCAAAATGGCAATATCAATATCATATTCCTGTTCGAGAAGCCTGTCATAAACTTCGATGGACTTATTAAAATTCCGCGCGCAGGAGTTAACATCCGCGTATTCAATCCATTCAAAGCGCGACGGGCTTTTTAGTTTGCTGAAGTATTCATCATATTTCACAACCGCGTCAGGGCAATTTTGCGCAACCGCGAGTTCCCTTGCTTCCTCAAGGATCTTAAAAACCTTCCGGTCCTCTTCAAGTTCAAGTATTGCATCGTAGTAATTCTGAACTGATTCAATTTCCCTTGCGTTGGGATTGATGCCTCTCGCCTTCTCAATAAGCGATTTCGCCTCCGTGAACTTCCTCTCCTTAACCATCAGGTTTGCATAGGCAACAATCGCCTCCACGCTCTCCGGAAACTTTACCAGGTATTCCTCAAGCAGGCTTTTTGCCAGGTCAAGGTCAGTGGTAGTCCAGACCGCCACGAGCGCGCGCAGCAGTTTATACTCATAATTTTCCGGTTCAGACTTAAGGAGTATATTGAGCTGTTCAATAGAGGGTTCAAACTGCTGGTTAAAAGCCGTGTACTTGGCAAGCATGAACCTGACGTCATTATTACCCTCCATTTTATTCGTGCTTATAAAGAGGGTCAGGATTTCAATCGCCGAATCGAAATCCATAGTAGCGGCGTACAACTCAGCAAGACGCATTACGTTGGCTTTGTTGTTTTTATCCGCATCATACAACGCTTTGTATTTGTCTATATTGAACCGGGCGAGGCTGTCCTTTTTACTTGTTACAAATTCCCACAAAGTATCAAACTTTTCCGTACCGGAATGCTCGACGGATAAAATCTGAAGCTGCTGGTATGCTTCTTCGAACCTGTTGACACCGATAAGAGCGTCAATGAGGGCATATCTCTTTTCAATGTCACCGGGAGTTTGTCTGATTTCCCTGTAAAGCCTGTCTATATAATACTCTTTTTCAGTCTGCTGTTCCTGCAGTTTTTTCAGGTCTACGACTGTATCAACAACCGTATATATATAAGGCCGGTTTTCTGCCTGTTCAAGGCCCTCCTGTGCTTCACGGAAGAACGGACGGAAACTCAGTGCTGTGGTAAACGCGTCTATTGCAATTTTCTTTTTACCAAGCCACATCGTAAAGTATCCGTACCTGCTCCAGAGGCGGTGATCCTTCGGGAATTTTTCAACATATTTTTTTAGGATCCTCTCCCCTTTTTCAATATGGTTGTTGTGAGCGAGTATTTCAGTATAACGTATCACTTCATCCGAAGACGGGTCTTCCCGTTTGATGTACTCATCATACCACCATTCAGCATCCTCCCACTCGCCAAGATGCTTATGTGATTTTCCAATTTCAAGGTAATTCAGAGGAATGGCAGGATTTATCGCGATTTCTCTTTTATGACCGGAGATTTTTTTCCGTAACAGCTGGTGCCACGTTGAGGTAACACGCCCGAGATCTTTATTTATTTCCGAGTTTTTAGGTTCAAGTTTTCTGGCGTTGCGCAGGTCAAATACGGAATACTCATATTGTCCGCGCTTTTCATAACACAAGCCCCTGAGATGCAGTCCGTCAGCCTTGCTCGGGCGTGAAGCAATATATTTATTCAGAAGGTCTATTGCCTCACCATACCTGCCGATAGACATCTGTCTCTGGGCTTCCGCTTTAAGAGCATCCACATTGCTTTGAGGGTTAGTCCAGCCGGCCAAAAAGAATATCAGGATTAAAACTCTCATAAGCAGCAATGGGTTACCCTATGTGTTCATCTTCTAAGATCTCGCTTAAGATTGTCTCAGCGTTCTCGGTGTTATCGCTTACTTCATAAGTAAACGCGTATAAGTACTGCATCACCCTGGTAACATAAACAGGATCAGAATTTGGTAGATTAGATTTCATTTTTGAGACTAGTATCCCGAGTGACTTCTCGTCGCCTTTTCCCATTAACACCAGTATCTTATCATTTACAACGCAGATCTTGTCCTTCTTATCAGTTGAGAGTCTAACAGCGTTCTGTAGCTGTGGTATATTAATAATATTCTGACTTACAGCGATAGGATCAAGTTTCATCGAGATTAGGGCAAAACCCTGACCAGTACTTTTGAACAGCGCGATCTGGTTATTAAGTATAAGTGTAAACTCATTAAGATCATACACGTTCGGAAACGACATCTGCGGAGCTGTACTGTCCACATTTGTAAGAGGTTTATATTTGGATGAGGATTTTGACGACATTGAAGGCGGAGCATAGATCTGCTGCTGAGGCGGAGCCGCGGGCTGCTGGGCTGTCTGCGCTTGTTCGGTCTCAGCCGCTTTATCGTTTTCAAACATGAATTTTACGCCGTGATAAGGCTCGATAAAATAGTCTGAGAAGTATTGCCCTTCGGTATGGCCAATGTTCGGAGTAATCGTTGCTCTTCCCCCCTGCTGCGGATTATCTTCACTTTTCTTCTGCAGGTAAATAATAGCGGTTGAATACTGTGCCATGCTGTCAACGATTGTCTGTGCAAACGAAGTCGCGGGCTCGGAAAGAACAAGAAGGCTTGTTACATTCTTTTCTTCAATTGCCTCAAGTGTGGAAAGAAATGTCTGCTGAAGTAAACCTAAGTTTTCAAAGCTTACAAACGGGGTAAGTTCATCAAATACCAGACGGTCAGGATGATACTGATCAACAACGGTTACGATGTCATTCAGATATTCAACCAGGAATTCATCCGGATTATCCGCATCATACATTTCAACAGGCGGTGCAACCCGGACTACAATAACCAGGTTCTGATTCATAGCCGCCTGCAGATCGAATTCAATCGAAGAAGCATGAATCATTAAATCCTTTGGGCGCATAGCCGTAAAAAAGAGAGTGACCTCTTTCTTTTTAACACCTTCCATTGCATACTGAAGGCTTATAAGTGTGCGGCCGGACTTACGGGGACCTATCAAAATGTAGGTGCCGCCTTTATAAAATCCCCCCCACGCTTTATCCACGAGGGAGAGTCCAGTACTAACTAAATTAGGTTTTTTTCTCATAATACTACCAAACTATAAACTTCTATATAATTATACAATAATCGTTCCAAGTATAAGAAACATGTGTTTTGAGTCAAAATGACTGTTTTTATGTGATTTATACAACACGACTTTTCTCAAATTGAGACATCTAAAAAAAACAATGTATCAAAAAAAGACACGAGAATATGTAAGATACCCGGTTCGCTTAAGGTTTTAATCTAATGGACTCCGGTACATATAATAGATAACAATGATTTATTTACGGTTGAGCATACCAAAAACAAAAACTGCCGTCGCGTTCGTGACAATGGTTGGCTCATTGGTTATATAATCGTTCCTGTCATCAAAATATTTTACGTTATCCGAGTTAAAAAGGTCCAGTCCTGAAGGTTTCCTTTCAATTTGATAATTCTTCAGAACATCCTGGGAAGTAGGTCCCGCGGCAATCCCCCCCGGAAGTCCGATCCCCTTCAGATATGTAATCTGCAAATGGAAATGTTTTGTATATGTTTTTCCAACGCCCGAAACGAAGGAGATGCCCCAGGGATTTTTACCGAGGATATAATCCATCTGCTTCTGAGCAAGCGATTCAAATTGTGAATTACCAGTAACTTTTGTATAAAGTATGTTATTAAGTATAACACCAAACAAGAGATGTGTGGTTCCCCAGGGGTAAACACCTATGTCACCGTATACAGTGCTGTCAGATAGATGATTCCAGTGTGTAAGGTTATTCTCAATATATCCGAGATACTTTGGATCTTCCGTTGCCAGTCTGTAGTGGGCCAGCGAATTAACATCTCCCCAGCTCCACCAGTAATCGGGACCGGCGGTTGCAGCATAATCTTTCGAATCTTTAAGGTATGAACCTTTGGAAGTCGCGCTGAAGAGTTCAAACGCGCCCAGAGCCAGCTTTCCTTCAAACTTTTGATCCTGGTACATTCCGGAAGGAGCAGTGTCAAGATCCGGCGCGCTTCCTTTCAGCCTGTAGATATTCTCTGCCGATTCAAGTAAACGCCTCGAGTAATCATCATCATAAAACTTGGCTTTCCATATCCTGGAACCAAGCGCTAAAGCAGCGGAGTAAATACCGATAATGTTTTTACCGATTCCTTTGAACGCCGGCCTTTCATATCGAAGCGGATCATCTTCCGGCAGGCGCCAGCCGACTTCGTGGTCGCGAAGGTCCTGCACCTGTGTGATCAGGCCCCCCGGTTTGTAGTTACATCTTAAGAGCCAGTCCAGCCCGATACGCGCTTCCTCAAGCACATCCGGCGCACCGCTGTTATCGCGGTCAAAGCCAAAACGAACCGGATCAAAATCGTAAGCAAAGAGAAGCATATATGTTGTAAACGCCGCGGTGTTTACAAATTTAATGTAATCTCCTGCATCGTGCCATCCTCCTGTAACATCAACTTTTCCGAACAGGCTGTCACCGGCAATATATGGAGAATCAAAATTATGACACAAACCGTGGAGCATCGGATTTGTCGGGCCGCATCTCTGTACCCGGAAAAAATCAATCAGGTTCTCGGTCACCCCTGAGTAGATATCGTTACTTATTCTGAAATCGTGTGACTTGTTATTCCGTATCTGAATCTGATAAGTTCCGGGATCTTTAAGTGCAGAAAAATCAATCTCATAGTTGTGTTTAAAACGTCCCCAGGTTCCGAGGCTTTGCCCGAGATTACCGCTTATTATCTTCTTGTTGTTTTGAGTATTGATCACGACATAATTTACCCCATCAAGTACCTTTTCAGAAAAAACGATACCTGTTTTAACATCATCCTGGCGGTAGCCGTTCTGATTTATCCTGATAAATACATTCACAGCCTCCGAAGGGGTACATCCTTCAGTAATTCCGGCTCCGATCATTAATAACACAGCAATTATTAATCTCACTAAAATCTTTCTGTATCTGAATAATACCCGGTTATTCATAACTTTGCAAGTTTATACCGGTTTAATTATTTAAATAGGTCTTCAACTTTAACGGTCTTAATGGAATTTTTATCGATCTTAACCGGGAAGTTGATGATCTCTTTGTCTTCTTCAAGTATATCCTGCGATTTAGGAGTCGCGTACGATATCGGCGACGGTTTGTCTGAAGCGAGCGCGTCAGTAAGTTCCTGAGCGTTATCGGTAATGAATACTATCTCCATATTGCCGTACTGCCAGTGTTTTTTAATCGCGGAATTCACTTCTTCAAGGGTTATCTCATCCATCATTTTCCTGTAAGTCAGGAGATGCCCTCCGCTGATTCCGTAGAACTTATCGTCAAGCCTGTAACCAAGCCGTTCATTAGTGGTGGTTGCAAAATTGAGCACGTAATTTTTAAGGAATTTTCTGGTCAGTTCAAAATCCTCTTTAGCCATTCCGTCTTCAACCAGTTTTTTAAACTCCCTCATTGCCGCGCGGAAAGCAAAATGCTTAGTCTCGTTAGGTACCGGCCTTATCCATATCTCGAATATCTGTTTATTCCTTGCAACATTCACGGGTGGTAACTGGTATCTTCCGCCGTTGGGGAAGTTTTCGATGTAGCTGTAATCACCGTAGTTCAGCCCACGCTGTTCACGGATGACCTGATACAGATGGGATGATGAATTACGATGCTCGCCAAGCCACGAATTTGCAATCGCAAGCGCGTACCATTCGCGGCTTCCTCTTAACAGGTTCATAGGGAAACCCATTGAAATGGCGGTTGCCGAAGCATTCTTCTCAACGATAGTGACTTTTTTGCCTTTAATTTCCTTAACAGCAAAATCCTTAAATGTATTTTCCTTCCCTTCCGGTAGTTTCATAAGGTTATCCCAAACCTGCTTCACAAGATTCTCACTGACATCGCCGCCAATACCAAGTACGAAATTGTTTCTGTTGAAATACTTCGCGTAAAAATCCTTCACATCCTGGAGAGTAATACTTTCAAGTCCTGATATCGTTCCTGAGGTAATATGCCCGTAAGGAGTTGCGGCAAAAATGTTATTGTATAGGACCGCTTTTCCTAACTCCTCATCATTCGAATATTTCAGAGTCGTCTTCAGATAATTAAGCGAGTTTTGTTTGATGCGGCTGAAGTCTTCTTCCCCGAATGCAGGCGTGAGAAGCTGTTCGTAGAACAGTTTCAGATAATCGTCGAGATTGTCTTTATGTACTCTGCCCGCGAATATCGTCATTTCCATTGATGCCGAGGCATAATAGGAAGAAGCCATCGGGAACATTTTTTCCAGGATCTGTTCGTATGTGTTCCGGGCAGTTCCTCCCTCAGAAAGCATCTGGGCTGTTAACATTGCAAGTCCTTCTTTTCCCGCGGGATCATCTTTGGCTCCGGCTTTGAACCAGATCCTGAGCGATACCGAAGGATCGGTCTTATCAATTTCTTTTACAATCCTCTTTTCATCCATACTGTATAAAGAGCCGGTCATCATCACTCCGAAAATCAAAAACATTATTAACTTTTTCATTACTTTGTCCCTTTCAGCACGATGGTGTTCCGGTTATTTTCCGTAAAATATAAATTAACTGATTTGACTATGTCATCCGGAGTCAGGTTCATCATCGTTTCACTCATCTGGTCAATTACTTCAATGCTATTGGCCAGTGTAATATACTGAGGAAGAATAGAAGCAACAGCGTCGGGACTATCAAGCGCCATCAGGAATGAATACTTTTTATTCTTCTTTAGCCGGTCAAGTTTTTCGACGGTGACTTTTTCCTTCTTGAATTGCTCAATTGTGTTGTTAATCTCACCAATTACGTAGTCAATATCTTTTTCATCCTTGATCATCGTATATATTTCAAACATATAAGGATCACGGTTCATCCCCGGACTCGCGGATATGAACTGCACTTTCTGTTCTTTCAGTACCAGTTTTTTGTATATCTCGCTGGTTTCTCCGAACGCCAGGTCAGCAAATGATACGGTTGAAATAAAATTTTTATCCGTTGCCCTGAATTCGTCCGTCTTGAATCCCATAATCACAAGCGGCAGAGTTTTACCGTCATACTGAACTTCCTTAAATCTTGGCGCCTTCTGCGCGGGTTCCTTTTCGATCTTCGGCATTACATATCCCGGTTTCCAGGGCTTGTAATACTCGCCGATGATCTTTTTGGTCTTTTCAATATCGAAATCACCAACTATCACCAGTGTAACATTTTCCGGCCTGTAGTAACGGTTGTAAAATGATATGCTGTATTCATAAAGGTTTGGCATATCCTTTATGTCACGCTCAAAACCAATTGTCGTGTGCTTATACGTATGCTTGTCAAAAGCCATATCCCTCAGTTCTTCAAAAGCCACAGACCACGGGCTGGTCCTTCCTTTTCTGTACTCTCCGTAAACCGCGCCCGATTCAGTTTGGAACTGCTCCTTTGAGTATTTCAGGTTACGGAATCTGTCTGATTCAAGATCCATAACCAGTGCAAGGTCTTCTGAAGCAAAGTTAAGGTGATAAACAGTGAGGTCGTCGCTGGTGTATGCATTGGCATTGGCTCCGATACTGGTAATTATACTGTCATATACATTGCCCGGGAAGCGGTCCGTGCCCCTGAACATCATATGCTCAAAGAAATGCGCGAACCCGGATTTTCCTTCTTCCCACTCGTCGCGGCTCCCTGTCCGTACAACGGAATAATATGATACCAGTCCTGAATTTCCTACGGGGATAAGTATCGCTTTAAACCCGTTTTCGAGCACAACCTCGTGTGTTTTGAAAGGAAAGAACTTAGATTCTTTAGAAAATGATTCATTCATAAATATAATTAGTAATAGAGTTATTATATATTTTAACATAGTTTTCCTCAACATTATCTTTTTTTAATAAAATTTATTTTATTTTTTTCACGCCGATCCCGGGGCCATCGGCGAGGACCACTTTACCGTCCACAACCGTTGTACCCTCAAATATATCGTTTGAGATCAGGAGAGCGCCGTCAAGATCGGCAAAGTCTACCATTGGGCTTAACTGAGCGGCGGCTGATATAGCGCAGGAAGTCTCAGTCATACAACCCAGCATTACTTTCATACCCAGTGCTCTTGCAAGGGTCAGCATCTTATGCGCCTCCCGCATACCGGTTGACTTCATAAGTTTAATGTTAATGCCAGTGTAATAACCTTTTGCCTTGATCACATCGGGTAACCTCTGGCAAGCTTCATCCGCTATAACGGGAACAGGGCTTCTTTCACTTATCCATCCGTTTGATTCAGGATCTTCCTTTGACATAGGCTGCTCAACCATCACCATTCCCCTTTCGTGGAGCCAGTGGATCATATCAAGCGCCTGCTGCTTGTCTTTCCAACCCTGGTTCGCGTCGCCGGTAAGCGGTTTATCCGTTACACTCCTTATCGCTTCAACCATTTCGCGGTCGGTGTCTCTTCCAAGTTTGATCTTTAACACCTTATATTCTTCCGCCTCCTTTACTTTCTGGCGGACTACTTCCGGTGTGTCTATACCGATAGTGAAAGTTGTAACCGGAGTTTTCTCCTTTTCAAAACCCCATATCTTATACCACGGCTGCCCGATAATTTTGCCGGTGAGATCGTGAAGAGCGATATCCACACTCGCTTTCGCGGCAGGATTTCCCGGCGCGACTGAATCAACATAAGCAAGTATCTTCTCAAGTTCAAAAGGATTGTCGAACTGTTCAAGGTTTACCCTTGAAAGGAAAGCTGCCGCAGTCTCCTGCGATTCGCCCAGATATGGAGGCATTGAGGCTTCTCCGTACCCTTTTATACCGTTAAATTCAATCTCAGTTAACATTACTGGCGTGGTTGATCGCGAACTCGCGGCAATCGTAAAAACGTGCCGGAGTTCGAGAGTATAAGGCTTAAAAGTCAGTTTTAATTTTGATGATGGCATTGTCGTACCGGATCTCCTGAAAATATTTAAATCTAATGATGGTAATACTAACGCACCGCCCATCATAAGCGATGTATTCTTTATAAAATCTCTTCTGTTGTGCATATCAATCCTGGTTGAGTATTGTGGTTTTTACGGGGATTATTCCCGGGAGGATTGGGTTTGGTAATAATCTTTTTGCCCGGATAAAGGTTCTAAGTCTGTAAGCGCTGAAGATCTTACTGTTCCTGTCGAAACTGTTAATCTTCACTCTTCCGGCAGCGTGGATAAATTCCTTCCCCCCCAGGTAGATCGCGACGTGGGTAATGCGTTCCCTGGTGCTGTCGGTTGCCTTTTCTCCAAAGAAGAGAAGGTCGCCGGGGAACACATTCTCAAAATCACTTCCCGTCTCCACCGGCATACCAACGTGAACCTGCTGTGAAGCGTCACGCGGCAGCACTGCACCGTTCAGAAAGAATACAGTTTTTGTAAAACCGCTGCAGTCTAATCCTTTTGCAGAAGTTCCGCCCCATAAATAAGGGACACCCATAAAAAGCTTCGCCGTACTTATTATCTCGCCTGCTTTAATATTATTTTCATCAATGCCTTCCGCCCATTTTGTAAAAGGAATATGATCCTCGTTCTTCACATAGCACAAACGGCCGTCAGGAAGCTTTGCTTCCGCAAATTCACCGCTTGTGCCGGTTTTGGAGAGGATATTCCCTATCACCAGATCGGTTACAATGGCGCTCTTCAGATCAGCCTTCTCATAACCAAGGCACGCATTTGAGGTAATAATAATTTTTTCGGTATCGTTCCACTGATTGAATGAGGATTCATCCATAGGCATTAGCCCGTCGTCATCCATCCATCCAAGGTAATTATCAGGAGTCTGGACGAGATACCAGTCACGAACTTTTTTATAAACTTTGAGCGGAGTGCCAAGTATTGCCTGTGTGGCCATTTCCGCAGAGTGTTCCGGCTTTGTCCTCATATTTGCAACGGATATCGTCACCACACCGAATGGTTTCAGAGCCGCTTCACCCGAGGGAAGAACAATAATACTGTCGCTGAAAGTCAGACCTGCATCGGTGAGCCTTTTCAATAAGGCATCTTTAGCTTTACCGGAGGTTGTCTCTCCGTTTAATTTAACCTTTGAATCCTCGGAAGAAAAACTGATACTGAACAACACAGTTCTTTTATCCGGCGAAAACTCCTTCTGAACGGAGCTTATCAGATTTTCTATCAGCTCCGTTTGCTGGGCATTGATCATAGAAGCAAACAAAAAAATAAAAATGTAAATAAAATTTTTAAACATCATTAAAACTGGAAGTAAATAAAGGGTTGAATATCAGCAGCCATAAACTGCCAGCTGAACCATATTGCAAAAGCTAATAAAAATGCCTGCACGATAAGCGGCGCTTTACCAACAACTTTATACGCGGCAGCGCTTAACTTTTCGGGCATAAAATGAAGCAGGTACCCTATCCCTATCAGCACCGAGATCATCTGGTAACTCTGTAAAAACTGCGGGAATACCCCGGGCTTAAAGAAGTTCACCATCTGGCTGTACATATCGGCAATTATCTTAAGATCGTGTGCCCTGAAAAAGACCCACGCAAACGCAACAAGATGAAAGGTGAACAAGATCCTGAAAAACCCGAGAAATTTGCTATTTGTAAGGTTTAACTTCTTAATAATAGCGGTTCGCGGTTTATTCGTTACGATACCTACAACCATAAATAATCCGTGCAAGCCTCCCCAGATAACAAAGTTCCAGCTTGGGCCGTGCCATAATCCGCAAAGGATAAAAGTTATTAAGAGTGCAAGGGCATTACCGAGCATACGCATATTGCGCATACCCATCTGCAGCGGTGTAAACAGATACTCCAGCAGCCACGCGGAAAGAGACATATGCCAGCGGCGCCAGAATTCCGCGACGCTCTTTGCCTTGTAAGGATAATTAAAGTTCTCCATCAGCTTGAAGCCAAGCAGCAGGGAAACACCAAGCGCCATATCGGTATAACCCGAAAAATCGCAGTAGATCTGAAGCGCGTATCCGTATATCCCTATCAGGTTCTCAACGCCCGTGTACCTCAAAGGATCATCAAAGATCCTGTCCACGTAATTCAAACCGATATAATCCGCGATCACATTTTTCTTTATCAGACCTAAGATGATAAGAAAGACTCCGCGGGATATATCTTCACGCGTTACGGAGTAATTTCTCGCCTGTTCAATGAACGCGGGCGCCCGGTCAATCGGGCCGGCTGATATATTGCCGAAGTAAGCCATATACAAAAGGAAATCGGCAAAGTTCCGGGTCGGGGTGTATGTTTCGTAATAAATATCAAAAAGATAACTCAGCGCCTTGAAGGTGAAAAATGAGATACCAAGCGGCACGAGTATATCCAGAGCTTCAAATTCCTTTCCCTGGAAATCAGCAACTGTCCTCAGAAAGAAGTTAGTGTATTTATAGTATCCGAGCGCGGCAAGATTAAGAATTATTCCAATCCAGAGGTACAGTTTCCGCATCCCTTCCGCTTTCGCGTTATGGAGAACATAACCGACTCCGAAATTCAGAAGCGAGGAAAGAACAAGGACATAAAGCGCCGTTCCGCTGTTCTTATAAAAAAAGAAAGCGGAAAAGAGGAGCAGAATATAAACTCTTGCCCTGCTGTTGCTGAAGACTGTTATGGCGAAAAGGAGCCCGAGAAAAAGAAAGAGGAAGAGCGAAGATGAAAAATATAACGGGTTAAATTTATCATATTCTAATAAAGACCAGACTTTAGTCAGTTCTATATAGTGAAACAATAGTATTCCTTGTTTATGTGATTACTTGTTCTGCTTGGAATCGATTAATTTCTGAAGGTCCCCGATATTTTTGCATTTCAGCACTTCTATCGCCTTGAAGCGCAGGCCGTAATCTTTTTCAATCGCCGTTATGACGTTGATATGATTGAGGGAATCCCAGCCCGGTATCTGGTTTGCCATTGTGGCATCTTCAATAGTGAAGTCATCGAGTTTGAGTTCGGTTAAGATTGCTTTTTTCAGTTTGTCAGATATCATTTTATACCACTAAATATTCTTTATGTTCGTCAATTCTTTCTCTGTTTGCTTTCCTGCTCGGTTTGCCGGCGGAGCTCTTAATTAACCAGCGGGACGGGACAATATATACCCTTCCCACCGTTTCGTCATTCGCTAATGTTGCCTGAAGAATACGCATCCTTAGTTCCTTTTTTTCCTTTTCGTCGGTAATATTCGACTCGGCGATCACGCAGACCACCTCGGTGCCAAGCGCTTCGTCATCGGTTCCAAAGGCGATAACCCTGCCCGGAAGGACTCCCTCAACCTGGGAAACGGTATCTTCCACGTCTTCGGGATAAATGTTTTTACCTGCAACAATAATTATATCTTTCTTCCTGCCGATCACGTAGCACTCGCCGTCAAGCACAAACCCGTAATCACCGCTGTAGTACCAGCCGTCTTCCAGCACCTCGGCAGTCTTTTCAGGGTAGTTCCGGTAACCGTCAAACATTGAGACGGATTTTATCGCGATCTCTCCGAATGTATCAGAAGGAAGCGTCTCGCGTTTGTCCCCGACAATTCTAACGTCACACCCCTTAATCACCTTACCGGATGAAACACAAACTCTCGCGTTTGTCGGATCATCTACCAGTTTAAGTTTCCCCTGCTTCAGCATCTCACGGTCCGCGTAAACCTGTTTTGGCACTTCACCGGGAGCGGATTGTGTAACGCCGAATGTCGTTTCCGCCATCGCGTAGCAGGTTGCAAGCGATAATGGATTCAGTTTATACTGCGTGAACCGCTCAATAAAGCGCCTGTGGCTTTCAGCCCTCACAGGCTCACTGCAGTTGATGATCATCCGCATTGATGCAAGTGATACTCCCTCAAGTTCATCATCAAAAACTTTATCTGCTAACATATTATATGCAAAATTCGGCAGCCAGCAGAGTGTGGCTTTCTCCGCGGAGATCGCTTCCAGTTGCAGAACCGGGGCAATCACCCACTCAAACGGATCTATCTGCACTGTCGGAATACCGTATGCGAGCGGAAGATGGTAAGCCGCAATCAGTCCCATATCGTGATAGAGCGGAAGCCAGCTTACAATTTTATCCTCAGCGGTAAGATTGATGCTCTCTGAATAATACTCGACGTGCCTGATGACCGCGCTGTGCGAAAGAAGAACGGGCTTTTGTAAACCTGTTGTTCCCGATGAGTGCTGAAGCAATATCGGGTCTGAGGGCTTGATTTCTCTCCTGGCAAGCTCGATCTCTTCTAAATCGGCCTGCGGTATTTCTGCTGACTGATCCCATTCAAGCGGAAAGTGCAACCCTTTAATTGTGCTGCTCTGTATAAGCGGCGAAATTATCGGTTCGAGTTCCTTCTCCGTAAAAATATAATCGAGGCCGGAGCGCTGGGACATTCCGATAATTCCCTGCCGGAATTTATCCGGGTGCAGCCTCGGATTAGGATAGGCAAGCACAGCCGGTATCGCTCCGAGTCCCACGATTCCCATATAGAGAGGATAAAACATAGGATTGTGCCTGATGATGATTGCACACACCTGATCCCGCTTTATTCCGTTCTGTTTAAGAAGATAGGAAAACTTTAATGCTGTCGCGAGCAGGCTCTTCTTCGTCCATCTGAACGGGTCCTCCCCGGCTTTCCAGTGAATTATTGCATCTGATTCGGGATTTCGCTCCGCGTTTTCTGTCCAGACCTGCCAAATTGTTTTTTCTGTCATTATATTAATTCTTCTTTTAATAATTATTTAGCTGAAGAAAGTAACGCGTCGCTGATTAATTCAGCTACCTTGCGCGCGCCCTCTGTATTCAGATGAGTATAGTCCTTCGCCGCAAGGCCGTCCGCAACCCACTGGCTCATTGATTCCTGCCCCCCCATCGCTTCGAACAGGTTCCAGAAGGCGATGCCTGTCTGTTCCGCGATACCTTTCTGTGCTTCAATTAATTTCAGCACTTTCGGATCAGTAACAAATTTTGAGCCTTTCTTCAGCCCCTTATCCTGAACTCCGATCAGCAGGATACTCGTATTCGGGAAATTGGCTTTTAGTGTATTCACAACTTTTACCATTGCTGTTTCATACCAGCTGAAATCACGGGCTTCACCGCCGGCGCTTACCATATTAAGCCCGAACTGAAGCACGATCAGTTTGTAATCGAGAATTTTGTTAAACTGCTTCAGGAGCGCCTCGTCCATATCTCTCATCCCGGTGCCTGAGTTCCCTCTCAGCGGGAAATTATCAATATAAACTCCGTTACCATCCTCAAGGCTGACACCGAAATAAACAGTGCCGGCTGAAGCCGGGATATCAAGCTTTAATGACTTTGCCCTGTTCGGATAAGTCAGCACATTTTCCTGCACTTCTGATGCAGGCTTGAGTGATACGCTTTTAGCGCCTTCATCATTAAACGAATAATTTACATTAACGGATTTATCGCTTGTGTAGAAGATCCTTGCGGAAGAAAAATTCTTAACGCCGTACCTTCCGGTAGCGACGTATTTTACCCAGGAAGCCTCTCCTGCCTTTGCCGCAGTGCCGTTGATCCCAAGTTTCAGTTTATCCGGGTTAGTGCCGAATAACGAGCCGAATGTCCATTTGGGGGAAAAGGAGTGCTCGGTAGTGACACGAAAAGCAATATCCTGTGCATTTATAGCGAGCATCCCAACGCCGTTACCGCCATATTTGGACTGAATATTTTTCCTGAGGTCCGCTGAAATAAGGTCGCCTTCAATAACAGAGTCGCCAAAGTGGGCGATACGGACCTTCCTGCTTTTGGATGATTTCAACGCTTCGTAAAAATATTTCATCTGTTCTGTATTTCCCGTTATGGGAACCTTGGATTGCACGGGGACGGAAGGCTGAGAGAACGAACCGTTATTGTTATAATTATTTACCGGACGGCCCACAGTGAATAGCGACGCAAAAACGGGACTAACCGGATGCGTTTTAGCGCTGATAAGTGAATCAGGTTTAACATCAATGAGCAGGTCCATCTCCTTAACCTTGTAAAAACCAAGGTCGAAGTCAACAGGTATGCTGCTGAATATAAACGTAAACACGACTGCAAAAAGTATCAAAAGAAAAGGTTTATAGCGTTCCTGAATATTCATTTTTATAACACACTCCTCGAATTATTAATATCCGTACTTAAGTAAAATTTTATTAACTTCTTCACCCCATAATTTATAACCGCCTGCATTGAGATGCACGCCGTCGTGAGTCAGTTCATCTTTGAGGGCAAATGAACGGGAAAGTTTCGCGTTCAGATCAATAAAATCAAGCCCATTCTGCCTGCAGTAATCTTCCAATAAAACATTTAGTTTTTTAACTTCATTATTCCTGTCAGAGGCTGCCGTATACTTTTGAGATACATAAAGCGTTGACTGTACGATCACTCTGATATTATTCTTTTTCAGTTCCTCCATCACCTTTTTATAATTGGCAAAAACCGTCTCAACCGGTATCCAGGAATAGATATCATTGATCCCGGCCTTTATCAGGCAAAGCTTAGGCTTAAGGCTGACCACAAATTCCAGCCTGTTGAGTATTCCCTCAAGGTTGTCGCTGGGAATGCCTCTCTCGACAACATTATCCCTGCCGAGCAGCTCATTCCAGTTAACCCCGTGAGTTATCGAATTTCCCAGAAGGACAACATCTGCCCTCTTTTTTTTGTAGATCTTGTAGAACTCAAGCTCATACTTGTAATTTGGGTTTTTCAGGTAGGCGGCGGTATCGCTCTGGGGCAATATCTCACTGCACCCAAAAGCTAATAAAACTATAAAAAATAAAGACTTAGCAATCATAACAGTAATACACCGGAATCCTTGGTTTTGTTCCATAATCAATGAACTAACCTGTAAAATTATTCAGAATTTTGCTCAATTCAAAGGATATATAAGGGATAGAAAGAAAATAATTCTAAGTTTTTCCTGGCAATTCTGACGGTTGAAAATCACTTCCGGCGAAAAGAAAATACTCAGACGATTTTCCCAACGAAGCAGCGATTACTCAAGAATATTTTCATCCAATTTCGTGCAGGCTCCAACAGCAGTGACAGGTGTTTCTCTGTGTGCTAAAACTGATACTCGCTTTTTATTTAATTTTATATTAACTTTGACTAATTAATTAACAGATAAGATTATTATTGGAGATTTTATGGGACTCACAACCGGCGGAACGGTTTTTCTGATACTCGCAGTAGGAATAATTATTGTCCTTATGATTTATACTTTTTCAAAAGTGCTTCGTTCTGAACAGAACAATAAGAAGTAACTCTCCGGGTTTCAAAAAAAATCCCTCCTTTGAGAGGGAGGGATTCTGAATAAACTGAATATCCTTTACGGTTTAATTATCATCATCAGCGGGTGAGATATCGCCCGGCACGCCTTTTATGTGCGCTAGATTGCTTTCAGCCCCGCCTAACTTTATCTTACCTTCTTTAATGCTTTTATACATCATATCGTGTTCCATAAGGTAGTAGAACTGCTTCCTGAACTCATCCAATGAAACGCCCGCCGTAGCCGCGTATTTTGCCAGTTCGTGCGGATCTTCAAAGTCAGCCTGATTTAACCTGAGCATATACCTGCGTGCAATGTAGAATGACTCGGAAGTCGGATCTACCATCCTCACCCGGGTCTTTTTCGTGACCGGATCGAGTATATCGTTAAAGTAGAGCGGCACAAAGTGAGCGTTCTGGATTGAAACCATCGCGCCGTTTCCGCCGTCAAGTATGAACTGAGCGGCTGAGAAACCAAGATCGCGCGTATACTCCATATCAAACGGGATCGGGTCGGCACAGCGCAGTTCGTACCCGATGTTCTTCGCAACAATCGTCACTTTTATGTTAAAGTCTTTCAGCCTCTGCTGAACTTTAGCTTTTAATATTTCGCCGAAGTTGATCTCAGCTATCCTGATATTGTCGTGCGCGTCGCGCTCTACATCAACCAGTTCCTGCAGATCTTTCTCGTCAAGATGCTCAACTAACCCCTCGGCAAGTATGGCGACTCCGTCGGTTTTACCGTAACTCATCCTCTTGATTATCGCGCCGACGAGAATATCCACGATATGCTTCAGCCCGAGTTTCGAACTTGAAAACTCTTCCGGAATAACCGTCATAGTGGCCCCGGTGGCTTTACCAATTCCCATCGCGAGATGCCCGGCTTTTCTTCCCATTGTAACCACAAAATACCAGCGCGAGGTCGTCTGCGCGTCAACCATCAGCGATTTTACGATTTCAACCCCGATATGCCTCGCGGTCTGAAAACCGAATGTGGGTATGCCGTGGGGAAGATCAAGGTCATTATCAATTGTTTTAGGAACGTGTACAACGCGGATCCTTCCTGCCGCCATCTCCTCAACTTTCATAGCGCTGAACGCCGTATCGTCGCCGCCGATCGTGATGAGTTTATCTACATTTAATCGCAAAAGAGAGGTAACGGTGTTTTCAAGATGTTTTTTGTCTTTTGTAGGATTGGCGCGTGAAATGCCGATATAGGATCCTCCGCGGAAGTGAATCCTGCTTACGTTTTGTATCGTCAGCTCTTTTACGTGCGTAATATCGCCGGTCATTATCCACTGAAATCCGTCCTTTATCCCAAGGACTTCAATGCCTTCCACTGCCGCCCTGATTGTGGCTGCGCCGATAACGCTGTTTATACCCGGGGCTGGTCCGCCGCCGACGAGAATTGCTAATTTTTTAGGGGCTATCATTTATGTTTCTCCGATTCACTATAAGTTTATTTTTGAATAAGTAATTTTGCCAGTCCTACCTTGTCACCCTGATTTACGGTAACAAAATAAACGCCACTGGCAAAATCACTTATATCAACACGGCCTGTTGCCGTTTTCAGTCCCTCCGGAATCAGCGCCTGCCATATCTTCTGCCCGAGCAGATCGGAAATGCTTACCACGGCCGGCGGCTCGTTTTTCAGAAAAACCGAATATTTAAAATAATCTTTTGCGGGATTCGGGAAAAGACCTATTTCAATCTGTTTTTCCGGACTTTTTTTTTCACCCCTGCTTTCAGACTCAAGACCGGAAACTACATCGGGACTTAATCGCCTGTTCAGTTTTATATAAACCGCGTCAGCGCTTAATACTTTCCCTTCATCAAGGAACCGGCTTGTGAGTTCAACTACCTTACTCCTCCCCTTTTGCAGCTGTACATCCCCAAGTTTAAGCCACCTGCGATTCTCAGAACGGGACTGATCCACAAAGGCTTCCTTCACCTGTCCGTTTTTGTCATAAATACGGTAATTTGCAGAATCGCTCCTGTTAACCGCGATAACATTATATACATTCACTTCATACCAGCCGTCCTCCGGAACATTAACATAATACTCGATTGAAGCGGAGTCGCGCATTGAAGTTGAGAGCGAAGTTCCCGTAAGGCCGGGCAACGTACTCACCGTCCAGGTACCGTTCAATCTTATATTCGCGGTATCAGTTAGTGGAACGGTTTTTACTATCTCTCTCCAGTCCGCGGGAGAAAACGGAGGGTGTGTCTTGGCCTGATAAAAATTTGCTTTGAGATACGGGAAAACGCCCGGGAGGTCGGAATAAAACCAGATTGCGTTCCCGCCGTAACCTTTCTGCCTGGTTAACGTGATCATATTTCCTATCTCAGTGAGCGGTAAAGTTGTACTCCCCGGTTTTATCGCTATCGCGGGAAAGACTTTCGATTTACGGGGTGTAAGGTTATTATTAAGATAATCAAGAATGTTTGACATTGTTGCCGCTGATCCGACATACATTTGTACCTGCACATTATCAACCTTGTCATTATTAACCCACCACGCCCAGTCCTGGCAGAAGCTATTAAATGAAGTATAGGATGATGAACTGTAAAGGCTCGGCGCGTTGGAAACATTAATCTTGGGATTAATCGTTTTTATGCTATCATAAGCGCGCGCCATAAAATCATTAAGTTTATCCGCCCGCCACCTTAACCACACCGGGTCGTTGACATTTACCGGCGGGGGATTCCCGTTATTTCCCGCGCGGTAGAGGCTGTCGGTGTAACTGTCGTAACCATATTCAAGGCTTGAATACCTTATCCTGTCAAGTTCGATTCCGTCAAGGTCATATTTTCTCACGACTTCAGTACAGAGGGCGATAAGAAAATCCTGAACATCGCGGCGGGTGTGCACCATCCAGTAAAAATTACTCCCGTCAATCTCCGTTCCGTCTTTCTTCTTAGCGACCCAGTCCGGGTGCGCCTGAAAAATCGGGCCCTTCACCCCTGCCGGCTGATTGCCCGTCCAGCCACCGACGAAGCCGTACTCAAACCAGGCCTCGACATGTATCCCGTGCCTGTGAGCCTCTGCAATGGTTTCTGCCAGGATATCCCTCGTCTGGTATGTTGGGTCTATATACAAACCCGTCTCATTATAAAATACATCGCTCTGCCACAGAGGATAGCCCCTGCTCCAGAGATTTATATAAATCACATTGAAGTTATTTTTCGCGAGGCTGTCAACCGCCGCCGCAAGCGCATCCTTTGATGAAAGCGAATTACGCGCTATCCACGTACCTCGCAGTTCCTGCGCGGCCAGTTCAGCGCCGGCAATAAAGCAAAGCAAAACGAGAACGAGCTTCATACTTCTCATTCGGAGACCTTCAGTTTTGCGAACTTAAGCATCAGGTTTTTAGGATTATTCCCCTCAAACATAACAGTCGCTTTCAGGTTGTCTCCGGAACCGACCACATTAAGCACTTTGCCTAATCCGAACATATCGTGGTATACCTTCATTCCCGGCCGCAGATTCGAGTCCGACTTGCTGAAATCCTTGTAATCAATGGAACCGAACATTTCCATATACAATTCCTTTTTTGACTTCCGGTTCGTCTTCTTTCCCGCGTTGGGGTCGTTCGGCGAGAAGAATTCCGGCGGTACTTCTTCAATAAACCTGGAACGGTTCTGGTATGCCACTTCGCCGAAACGGTAACGCGACCTTGCGTGCGAGAGGTATAGTTTCTTCATCGCGCGCGTCATCGAAACATAGAAGAGCCTTCTCTCTTCAGGCACGTTAGCTTCGAAGCTGAACTTGTTTGAAAGAGGAAAGATATCTTCTTCAAGGCCGGTGACGAATACCACCGGGAATTCAAGCCCCTTAACGCTGTGGCAGGTCATAAGGTTAACCGCGTTTGTGCTGCCGTCCATCTTTTCCAGGTCGGTCATCAGCGAAACCTGCTGCAGGTAGTCTTCCAGCCTGGCATTCGGGTTTTCCTTCGTGTATTGCGAGATTGCCGATACAAGTTCTTCGATATTCTGAAGCCTCTGCAGCGATTCAACAGTATTATCCTCCTTGAACATCGCTACAAGCCCGAGCTCTTCAATGAGCGCCCTTGTCATCTCTCCGGCCGGTAACTTGTCTTTGAGCGCGATATACTTATCAAGCAGTATCCTGAAATGTTTAACGTTCTTCTGGATACGCTCCTTAATATCTATAACCTCAAATACGCGAGCCATCGTCTCGAACAGTGTCACGTTGTGCCTGCGGGAAAAGGCGATCATTCTTGTGATGGTGGTTAGTCCTATCCCCCTCTGCGGGAAATTCATTATACGGAGCAGGCTCTCCTCATCGCGCTTGTTAACAATTACCTTAAGATAGGCAAGCAGGTCTTTTATCTCTTTACGCTTATAAAATTCAATGCCTCCCACGATAAGGTAAGGTATCTTCTCAACCCTGAACACATCCTCAAGCACCCTCGACTGAGCGTTGGTACGGTATAGCACCGCGATATCCTTCAGGTGGTACTTGTGATGATGTATCTCTTCCTTGATCAGCCTGCAGATACTGTATGCTTCATCCTTTTCATCAGAACATTTCAGCAGGGATATATAATCCCCTTTTGGGTTCTCAGTCCAGAGCTTCTTTTCGATCTGCTCGGGATTGTTCTTTATAACTCCCCCGGCGGCTTCAATTATAGTCCTGGTTGACCGGTAGTTCTGCTCTAGTTTAAAGGTTTTCGCTTTCGGAAAATCTTCCGAGAAGTTTAGCATATTGGAGATCTCAGCGCCGCGCCAGCTGTATATACTCTGCGCGTCATCCCCAACAACACTTATAAGTCCGTTTGCCGGGCAAAGTATCTTAAGCAGTTCATACTGCGCCTTATTGGTATCCTGGAATTCATCAACCAGGAAAGCGGAAAAATGCTTCCTGTATTTTTTAAGGATTTTTTCATTCTTAAAAAGCTCAAGCGGGCGAAGGATAAGGTCTTCAAAATCCATCGAATTATTCTCAGCCAGCCTTAACTGATACTGCGAATAAACCTTATAGAATTTTTCATCCATTGAATTTTTAATCATCTTCTTTTTGAACTTATCCGGAAAGACCATCTGGTTTTTCAGGTAACTGATACGCCTCCGGAAACTTGATGAGTTTACAATATCAGCATCGTAATTCAGTTCGGTGATGATGTTGCCAACGAGCGACTGCGAATCTTCAGTATCATAAATCGAAAAATTGTTGGTAAAGTTGATATGCTGCGCCTCAGTCCTGAGGATGCGGGCAAAAATCGAATGAAAGGTACCCATCCAGAGATAATCGGCTTTGGAACCGATCAGTTCCCTTATCCTGGATTTCATCTCATTCGCGGCTTTGTTGGTAAAAGTAAGCGCGAGGACGGAAAACGGATCGTGCCCCTGGTCCAATATATACGCTATTTTATAAGTGAGAACGCGGGTTTTTCCGGAACCGGCGCCGGCAACAATAAGGCTCGGCCCGTCAACATACTCCACCGCCTTTTTCTGTTCAGAATTGAGGGATTTTAAACTTAGCATTATACTCAAATTTTTTTGAAGCGCAAATTTAAGCAAAAAATCGCTAAAATTAAATGCCTTTTTGAATCAATTGGGGGTAAAAAACTATGACGTGATATAAATCAGAAGTACCGGAGTAATCTATATATTAAAATGATATGAGTCAAGAAAAAAAATAATAGCAAAGCAAAAAAATTACCCCCAA
This sequence comes from Ignavibacteriaceae bacterium, assembly GCA_013360295.1. GTDB lineage: Bacteria > Bacteroidota > Ignavibacteria > Ignavibacteriales > Ignavibacteriaceae > JABWCL01. Next base: position 177,066 of record JABWCL010000002.1, read on the forward strand.
AACCGATGAATTTGAGAGTAAACTTTTTATTGGGGTGTCATCCGGCAGTAATCTGCACGCAAGTAAATGACCCGCGGTCAGTAGTATGCACCCGTAACACGGGATATTTTCCCGTGAACGGTTTAAATTGCCCATATCCGTACTAAAAGTCAGGTCAGATAAGAGGAATGCGAACTTTATAGAACTGTTCACGGGCGGATAATCCGTGATACGAATTTCCCTGTCGCCGCAGGATAACATTTATCTATCAGCAAAAGAATAATCATCCTTCATCATTGCATTTACAAATTACCATTTACCATCAGCCATTAACAAAAAACCCGCCGTGCGGCGGGTCTTTTGTTCTTAACATCGTGTCAGGGATTATTTATCATCTACTACTTCGTAAGACGCATCCTGTACTTCTTTATCATCTTTTCCTTTAGACTTTGGCTCCTGCCCCATATCCGGAGGAGGGGTAGGTCCGCCCTGCGGCGGCGCCTGCTGTGAATAAAGATCCTGAGCTATTGAATGGAACGCCTTATTGAAGTTCTCAATCGCTGCCTTTATCGTATCAGCGTTGTTCGTCTTCAGCGCTTCTTCAAGGTTCTTTATCTGTTCCTCGACTTTTGCCTGCTGCTCGGGAGTTATCTTATCCTTCAGTTCTTCAATCTGTTTCTTCGCGCTGAAGATCAGGGTATCAGCCTGATTCTTCGCGTCAGCGAGTTCACGCTTCTGCTTGTCTTCGGCAGCGTGTTCTTTCGCGGCGTTTTTCATTTTTTCAACTTCATCAGAACTGAGTCCGCTCGAAGAAGTGATACGGATACTCTGCTCTTTTCCTGTCGCCTTATCTTTCGCGGAGACGTGCATAATTCCGTTCGCGTCAATATCAAACGCTACTTCGATCTGAGGAATACCTCTCGGCGCGGGTGGTATTCCATCTAAATGGAATCTTCCCAGCGTCCTGTTATCCTGGGCCATCGGACGTTCACCCTGGAGGATATGTATCTCAACGGATGGCTGGTTGTCACTTGCCGTTGAGAAGACTTCACTCTTCTTCGTCGGAATGGTTGTATTTGCCGGGATCATAACCGTCATAACTCCGCCGAGTGTCTCAATTCCAAGCGTAAGCGGGGTAACATCCAGAAGCAATACATCTTTAACTTCACCGGTAAGCACTGCGCCCTGAATAGCAGCGCCAACTGCCACTACCTCATCCGGATTTACGCCTTTGTTCGGCTCTTTTCCGAATAATTTTTTCACGAGTTCCTGCACTTTCGGGATCCTGGTTGAACCTCCGACAAGAAGTACTTCGGAAATTTCGTTTGTCGTTACGCCGGCATCTTTAATCGCCTTTTCGCAAGGTATTCTCGAACGCTCAACGAGGTCGTCAATAAGCTGTTCAAATTTAGCGCGGGTAATGTTAATGTTCATATGGCGCGGGCCTTCGGCAGTCGCGGTAATGAACGGAAGATTCACGTCAGTTGAAGATGATGATGATAATTCAATCTTCGCTTTTTCAGCCGCTTCTTTCAGCCTCTGCAATGCCATCGGGTCTTTTTTCAGATCAATACCGTCGCTCTTAAGGAACTCTTCCGCGAGATAATCAATCACCCTCTGATCAAAGTCATCGCCGCCAAGGTGTGTATCGCCGTTAGTTGATTTTACTTCGAATACTCCGTCGCCGATCTCAAGGATCGATATATCAAAAGTACCACCGCCGAGGTCATACACTGCAACGATCTGATTTTTATTCTTTTTATCCAGGCCGTAAGCAAGCGCAGCAGCAGTCGGCTCGTTGATGATTCTGCGGACTTTCAATCCGGCAATTTCACCTGCGTCTTTTGTTGCCTGGCGCTGAGCGTCGTTAAAATAAGCGGGAACGGTGATAACCGCTTCTGTAACTTCCTGTCCGAGATAATCTTCCGCGGTCTTTTTCATCTTCTGAAGAACCATCGCGCTTATTTCCGGAGGTGAATATAACCTTCCGTCTATATCCACTCTGGCTGAACTGTTTTCGCCGGAAACTACCGCGTAAGGCACTTTTCCTTTTTCATCGGTAACTTCGTGGATGAGCCTTCCCATAAATCTTTTTATGGAAGATACTGTGTTTTTCGGATTTGTGATCGCCTGCCTTTTCGCCGGCTGGCCAACAAGCCTCTCACCTGTTTTGGTGAAAGCAACTACTGAAGGCGTAGTCCTTCCGCCTTCCGAGTTTGGTATTACAACCGGGTCATTGTTCTCAAGAACCGACACACAAGAGTTTGTGGTTCCTAAGTCTATTCCAATAATTTTTCCCATTTCTGGTTCTCCTATAACTTAATTTTATTTATCTTTTAAAACTTAATTCTCGTAATTATCTAAAGTTAATTAGCAATCCGTATGCCAAAAATTTTAATCTTAAAATATTTCCCGGCAATAACGGTATTTATTAATCGGTGTCCGGTCACAACATAACTCCTTTTTATTTAATGAGTTATGAGATATGCTCAGTTACATTTGCCGGATATTATCGGCACTTTATTTACTAATGCAAATTACTTAATATCCGGGCTCAGGACAAAGGACTTGGCAAACTTTGCGAGTAATTATGTCGGACAATAAGACATATTGTCACGGCACTATCTGAATTTTTGACATAATATTTAGCTTACTATGGACGAACAATTTGACATTTCGAAATTCTACCTGCGCCTCGATACCGAATGGCTAGGCAGAAACCTTATTTATACAGAGGAAACTTCCTCCACTAATTCCTACCTGATGGATAAAGAAAATAAAGTTAATAAGCACGGAACAGTTGTTCTGGCTGAAAAACAAACATCAGGAAAGGGGAGGCTTGACCGCGTCTGGTACAGCAACGAGGGAGAAAACCTGACCTTCTCTATGCTTTTCCTGAAGAAGGATATACTTTCACTCAACCCGAACATCCTGAACCTGGCTTCCTCTCTGGCCGTCGCGAATGTTCTTGAGTCCCTTCACTTCCTGAAACCGAATGTTAAGTGGCCGAATGATGTGCTCGTCAACGGTAAGAAGATATGCGGCATTCTTCTGGAAGCAGGATATGCCGGCTCCACAATCAACCGTCTGGTGGTGGGGATAGGTTTGAATGTTAATCAGGCTTACTTCCAGGGGAATTTTATGATGGAACCAACTTCGGTCAGGATGGAAACTGACACTGTAATTGACAGGGAGAAACTGCTTGCTGAAATACTGAAGCGTTACGAAGAACTTCTGGAGAAAGTTAAATATGCTCCCGAGGTTGTTCTGAAGGAATGGTCGAAGAAATGCAGAATGATCGGGGATAGAATTGAAGTGAAGCGTGGGGAGGAATCCCTTGACGGAATTTTTGACGAAATAGACGGCGACGGGTATCTTATTTTACGGACTAAACAAGGAACAGAACGCATAAGCTACGGCGATGTTTCGGTGTCAGGATGAGGCTCGCTCTCGATATAGGTAATACCAATACAAAATTCGGGCTGTTTGATAATCGCGCGCTAAGCATCGCGGGCATCATCAGGGAGCCGGATGAACTTTTACCTGTACTTGGTAATAACAAAATAGAGATAGTCGTAATTAGTTCGGTTCAGCCGGAAATCGAGGCAAGCATCCGCTCTGTTATTTCAGCCGCGGGAGTTCCTGTTACCACGCTCACATCTGCTAACGATTACGGTTTCACAAATGAATATAAAACCAGGGAAACACTTGGTATAGACCGGCTCTGCGGAATAGCAGGTGCTCTCGAACTGACTGAATCCTCAGGAAGCCTCAATCTCAAAAGAGAAAGATTTGTCATCACAATCGACTGCGGAACCGCGACAACCATAAATGTACTCGACGGTAAACGGTTCATCGGCGGCATCATAATGCCGGGTATGATGACAATGGCTAAATCACTGAATCTGAATACCGCACAGCTGCCCGAGGTTGTCCCGGCAGGGGATGTACCGCTCATCGGCGCGAGCACCATAGAGTGCATAAAAAGCGGAATAGTTAATTCCACAGTCGGACTGATTGACAGGATAGTGAACGAACTGAGGCTGGATTTTAACGGCTATAATATGTTTCTCACCGGCGGGAACACACAGTATCTGCGGAAATCGCTTAAGTACAATTTTATCGAAAATGAAAATCTTGTGCTGTACGGCGTGAACCGGATGGCGGAGAAATTTTTATAATAGGATTTTTATTCAGACTCTGATTAGGAGGTTATCAATCAGCCGTGTAGCACCGATACGGCAGGCGATGAGAATAAAATATTCACTTCCCCACTTTAATATTTCCGCTTCTTCAAACGTTCTGCTATTAACAATTCTCACGTAATCAGGCGAAGCGGTCTTAACTTTTTTCAATTGGCTCATTATCACTTCTTCGAGCAGTTTCGCGTCCCTCTCCCCCTGCTTAATGAGCGTCTCAGCCAGCGCAAGTGAACGAAATAAAACAAGCGCGTCTGATCGTTCTGAGGCGCCGAGGTATTTATTCCTTGAACTCATCGCGAGCCCGTCTTCTTCTCTTACGATCGGCATCACAATAATTCTCACCGGGATTTTCAGATCATCGGCCATTGCTTTTATAACAGCGCACTGCTGCGCGTCCTTCTGCCCGAAATAGGCAGAGTCCGGTTGCACAAGATTGAAAAGAATGTTGACGATGGTTGTCACTCCCCTGAAATGTCCGGGGCGGAATTCACCTTCCAGAGTTTTTGTTATCTGTTCGGCGTTCACGTAAGTCTGGTAACCGGAGGGATATATTGAACGGTCTTCGGGAGTAAAAAGCACATCACAGCCGGCAGCTATGAGCAGTTCTTTATCCCTTCCAAGATCGCGTGGATACTTGCCAAAATCCTCATTGGCTCCGAACTGGGCGGGATTTACATATATTGAAGCCACAGTATAGTCATTATCATTTTTACTGCGTTCCACCAAAGAGAGGTGCCCACGGTGGAGGTAGCCCATTGTAGGTACAAATCCGATCCTCTTGCCGCTTCTTTTAATCCCGGATGACCAGGACTGCATTTCCCTCAGATCACTGATGACTTTAATAGCCGCCTCAGGTCATTAATTCGAGTAACTGCGAAATAGTATGTTTCATATCCTTGCGGTGCACAACCTTATCCACAAAGCCGTGATCAAGCAGGAACTCGGATTTCTGAAAACCTTCCGGAAGATCCCTTCCGATAGTCTGCTTAATTACACGCGGTCCCGCAAATCCTATCAGCGCTTTTGGTTCGGCAATGTTTATATCGCCGAGCATCGCGTAACTCGCGGTCGTGCCACCGGTAGTGGGGTCGGTCATTATTGAAATGTAAGGAATCCCTTCCCTGTCAAGAACGCTGAGCCTCGCGCTGGTTTTTGCCATCTGCATCAGGGAAAGAGCGCCCTCCATCATTCTCGCTCCGCCTGAGGCAGAAACAATGATAAGGGGTATTCTGCTTTTGGCTGCTTTATCAGCGAGCCTCGCGAGTTTCTCGCCGACAACAGATCCCATACTTCCGCCGATGAACTTAAAGTCCATACACCCGAAAGCGACCTCAGTTTTATTAATGGTACCTGTTCCCGTCTTCACCGCGTCAAACAGCCCGGTGTTTTTGATAGTCTGCTCAATCCTGTCTGAATATCTTTTTGTATCCACAAACCCAAGCGGATCCGCTGACTTCATCTTCTTATTCATTTCCTTGAATGAGCCTTCATCAAGAATAAGCCTGATATACTCATCTGCTCCAATTCTGAAATGATAAGAGCATTTGGTACAAGTCCAGAAATTGGACTCTATCTGCTTCTTATGAAGTATTTCACCGCACTCAGGGCACTTCTCCCATAAGCCGTCAGGGAGGTCCTTTTTCTGAGTTTCGGGAGAAATGTTTTCTTTTGTTCTTCTAAACCAGGCCATTATTTCTTTTCGTTTTTAGTTACGTCTGCATAAATTGTCAGCACCTTCATCGGGCTGCTTTTTTCATTCGTCGTGACCGTTATGTTCCGGCTCATTCTTCCTGACCTGTTTGAGGTGTCGAGTTCAATCTGCAGTCTGCCGCTTTCGCCCGGCTTCAGGTTTTTCCCTTCAACTACTGCAGCAGTACATCCGCAGGAAGTTCTTACATCCGAGATAACAAGGTCTTCATCACCGGTGTTTTTATATGTAAATGTATATGGGACTTTCTTCCCTTCAGCTACTATTCCAAAATCGTACTGAAGTGAATTGAAAGTGATCTTAGGTCCTGCGGGTCCGCCCTGCGAGGCACCGCTCAGTATGTTTCCTTTAATTGTAAGCCTGACCTGCGGGGAGGTCTTGTCATTAGTCATCACTGAAATATATTTGACCTGAGGGCCTGACCTTCCGGTGGAGTTGAATTCCACACCCAGGGGAACGGACTCTCCCGGTTTAAGTTCACGCTTTGATAATTCTGTCGCGGTACATCCGCAGGATGTAATAACATTCTCAATTTTCAGTACATCACCGCCATTATTGGCTATCGTGAAATTATGCTTTACGATCTCACCCGGTTTTATATCACCAAAATCATGCGTGTCCGAACTGACGGCGATCTTCGGCCCCTGCAACTGGGCGAATACGAGTGATGCGCCGATGAATAAAAGATAAAATAGCTTGCTTCTCATACAGTCAATCATTTAATGTTAATGTTAAAGTCTTTAATATATACAGGCTCCAGCAGATCGGGATCAACGTATTCAGCCTCCGGATCTTCTGTGTTACTCAGTGCCGCAATTGTCACCGCTGAAGGAGAAAACACGATCTTCTCCACCTGCGCGCCCGGCAGTTCCAGGTTCCCAAAAACCCTCTCACCGGCGGGTGCCGGGAATTCACTCTGTTTAACAACGGTCACCTGAGATACAAATTTAACACTATTTTTAGTTTTTTGAAATCTGGCGTAATAAACTTCAAAGGTGTTTACTTTATTTACCAGTCCGAAACTCTCCCCTTCGGGTATGAACGGCGCAATTTGGTTCGCCATCGCCTCAAAGGTGGAAACGGGCACTATGGGGCAGTCTGCTCCGTAGGATAGCGCTTTTGCGGCGGCAAGACCGATCCTCAGGCCGGTAAAGGAGCCCGGTCCGATTGACAGAGCGATATGCTTGACATCAGAAATTTTTGTGCCGGTCAGATTATGAAGCTGTTTGATGATGCTTAGTATCAGTTTTGAATGGCTTCTTCCGATTTTTACCGATGTCTGCACGTATTTATTTTCATTATAATATACGGCGACATTGCAGAAATCACCCGAAGTCTCGATCGCCAGCACAGGTTTTTCATTTTTCATGTTTATACAGCCTGAATATCCTGGTTTCGTTAGAATGTTCTATCTCAATAATATAGTATTGTTCCGGCAGAACGGCGGGAAATAGCACTCCCCATTCAATAAAAGTGATTGCGTAATCGGCTGCCATTATCTCATTTATTCCGATATCCGTAAGTTCTTTTTCATAATTGATACGGTAAAAGTCCAGATGCTGGATTACAGTATCGCCCGTGTGGATATTGACGAGAGTAAAAGTAGGACTCTTAATATCATCGATCCCGTGAAGGTGCCCGATACATTTTACGAAAAATGTTTTTCCCGCCCCAAGGTTACCGTTGACGGAGACCACGTCGCCCTGACGGAAATATGAATTAAACTCTTCAGCGATTTTCGCGGTATCCCCTTCCGAGTGGCTCTTCTTTTCCGCCAATAAAGACGATGTCATCTGGCTTCCATTATTATCGCGGGAAGTATCATCTCTTCCATCGAGATTCCGCCGTGCTGGAAGGTATCTTTATAATAACTCAGATACTTATGGTAGTCCGTCGGGTAGACAAAATAATAATCTTCTTTCGCGATTATATAATTAATAGTCACCCCCCTGCGCGGCAGTTTATACTCAAGGGGATCCTTAATGAATATCGCGTGTTTTTCATCCGCTTTCAGATTCCTGCCGTATTTGAATCTGAGGTTCGTCGATGTTTCTTTATCGCCAAGCACTTTAGCGCCTCGCATACAGCGCACACTTCCGTGGTCTGTAGTTATGATTATTTTGGCGTTTTTAATTTTTGAAATTGCCTTGAAAACTGAAAGCAGATAAGAATGTGAAAACCAGCTGTTCGTCAATGACCTGTAAGCCGATTCCTCCGGAGCTATCTCTTTCAGCAGATCTGAATCCGACCTTCCGTGAGCGACCATATCCAGGAAGTTCACGACAATCGCCGCGAAATGATTGGAATTATAGGAATGGACGTTCTGCTCAAAATTCCTACCGACATCAGGATCAATTATTTTCAGATACTTTAATTCATTCCTCAGCCTTACTTTTTTCCGCTCAAGCAGCAGCTGAAGCAGTTCCTTTTCATATTTATTCATACTCCGTTCATCTTCATCCGAACCTTTCCAGAGGTCAGGATAAAAACGCTCAATCTCGGAAGGGAACATCCCGGCAAACAAAGCGTTCCTCGCGTATGAAGTCGCGGTGGGAAGTATGGAAAGGTAAAATTCTTTGTTGATCCTGAAGTAATCAACAAGATGTTTTTCCATCACGAGCCATTGGTCAAGCCTTAAGCAGTCCAGAACAAAGAAAAAAACATTTGACTCCTCCGGTTTTAACGTGGGTAAAATATAGTCACCGATGAAATCAACTGTCATGGGGGGGCGTTCAGCCCTGTCATTACTGTTAACCCATTTACTGTAATGCTTTTCGATGTATTTGGAGAACTCCTGGTTGCACTGTTTTTTCAGTTCAAGAAGCGATTGCTTTAACCCGATCTCAGAGTATGAATCAAGTTCGATATCCCACGCAACAAGTTTATTATAAATATCTATCCATTCATCATAATCAAGGCGTTCCTGAATAAGAAAAGAAATCTGGTTAAAATCCTGCAGGTAATCTTTCGCCACGAACTGGCTTGAGATTTTCTTGGAATCAAGCAGTTTTTTACAAACCATAAAAACCTGGCTTGGATTAACCGGTTTGGTGAGGTAGTCGGAGATCTTGCTCCCGATAGCCTCATTCATAAGGCTCTCTTCCTCGTTCTTTGTGATCATTACCACCGGCACATTGGGTATGCGGTCTTTGATTTTGGATAACAGTTCGAGCCCGCCCATTCCGGGCATCATTTCATCAAGAAATATCAGATCTGGTTCGTTGTCATTAAGGAAGTGTAAAGCATCGGTACCGTTTGTTACTGTGCTTATGTTATAACCTTTATCACTTAAAAGTATTATATGGGCGCGGAAAAGTTCAATCTCATCATCAACCCAGAGTATCTTTTTCTGTTCCATTTGGTTCTAAATAATTGTCAAATTGAGGGATAAATATAAACAGAATTATTTCACACTATAAGTGTAAATTGAGGGTACTGTAAGGATGCAACCGGTTTCTCCGCCCGGTCAGGAGCAGCAGTCTTCTGCTTCGGTGGCAGGCTTTTGCCCGCTATTTGGTTCAGGTACCGGATTGTCTTTCTTCTGATCCATTTTCATATGCATCTGTGGCTTTGTAACTTTTTCAAGTTTCGGACTGATAAAAGGGATTCCGAGATCAAGCCCGCGGAGTATAAAAAGAATTGCGAGTATAACAGAAAAAACAGGGACAAGTTTGCGGTAATTAAATCTGTTCTTTAGTAACTGCGGCAGGCTGGAAACCAACAACATTGAAGGGATAGTACCTATACCAAAGAAACCCATAAAGAGCATAGCATCGGTAACTGATCCGAGCGCAACAGCCCCGGCAATCGCGAGATAAACAAAGCCGCACGGAATAAAACCGTTCACGATTCCGATTACAAACATACCGGTGTTACCGCTGTAACGAAGAACTCTGCCGAAGAAATTTGTATAGTAATTTTTAATACGAGCGATTGGCGGAAAAGAGGAAATCGCCTGTTTATATTTTGCGGGAGTAATAAAAAAGAGCAGCAATATAACCCCAAATGCGATCGAAATGAACTGCTGGGAGGAAATGATACGCAGCCCCTGCCCAAGGTAACCAAAAATAACGCCGAAGATCATATAAGTTACTACGCGTCCAAGATTATATAATAACCTTCCGGTGAAAAAACTAAGTTTACTCTCTTCTTTCATAGGAAGGGCAAGAGCAATCGGTCCGCACATACCAATGCAGTGCATACTCCCTAATAACCCCATCACCAGTCCGCTTATCAGATGCAATTTAACTCCGGTTATTAATTAAGAAAAATGTCTTTTTTCTCAAGATAGTCTTTCCCCTCATAACTCCAGTTTATAACGACACGCCATAACCCGTTCCGGAATCCTTCCAGTGACAGATACTGTTTCCCTGATGAATCGGGAGAAACTTTATAATACTTATCCATTTCCGAGTCTGACGGGCGGTAGAAGTGAATCTTTCCGGTCACGGATTCATACAATATGCTTTCCGGAAAAGTGATATCAAATACTCTGTCAGCCTGAACAAGTTTAAGCGGCATCTGAAGCGCATTTTTTTCTTTCTCGATCTCTTCCTGATAGACTAGTGATTTTTCATAATAGTTCGTTGTTTCAAGATCAACTTTATTACTGAATGCAATATATAATACAATTCCGTTCAGAATAAAAAAGATGATAATCGCTATTACAATGCCTGTTCCCCAGCTTATTTTTTTTGCCATCACTTCACTCCTGTCTGCGCGAGGAAGGTGGATTTAACCGAGGCTATCTCCTTACCCTTACTAAGCACGTTCATTTCAATCGGTGTATTCATTCGTGTTAACTTATCCTTATCAAGTATTACCATGAACTTCCCTTCATAGATACCGTGAGGCCCTAACTTGTAATCGTTACCGAGTACCTTGATCTCTGCGGGAAGGTTTTTAACTTTTACTTCAAATGTAACATCATCAAATGTTTTGTTTACCACATTCAGGTTATAAAGATTACTTACCTTATTACCCGGCTGTTCCTGGTAGAGCATTCCCGGGGTGCGAAGAATGTTAACCGAAAAATCAGCCCTGGTGATCAGGAAAAATGAAAAAACTCCAACGATCAGCAAAAGTAAAAATGTATAACTCGCGATGCGCGGCGTCAGTCTGAAAGGGAGATTTTGTTCAATCCCGTTAAGTGAAGCATACCTCACTAATCCGCGGGGTTTGTTGATTTTATCCATAACATTATCGCAGGCGTCTATGCAGGCGGTACAGTTCACGCACTCAAGCTGTATTCCGTTTCTGATATCAATTCCGGTGGGGCATACATCCACGCATAACCCGCAATCAATACAATCGCCGTTTGTGTTTTCTTCACCCTTACGTAGCTTCCCGCGCGGTTCACCTCGTACGTGATCATACGCCACCACAAGCGAGTTCTTATCAAGGAGTACTCCCTGTAACCTGCCATAGGGACATACAATAGTACAGGCCTGCTCACGGAACCAGGCAAATACAAAGTAGAAGGCTCCTGAAAAAAAAGTGATCGCGGTTAACCCGGCAAGATGTTCGCGCGGCGGGTCAGTGACTATTTTCCATAATTCATCAACACCTATGATGTAGGCAAGGAATACATTTGATATAAGAAAGGAGAGGGCAAAGAAGATTATATTCTTGCTCCCTTTTTTAAGTATCTTCTCTGTGTTCCATGGTGATTCATCCAGCTGCCGCTGTTTATTCGCGTCTCCTTCAATAAAGTATTCAATCTTTCTGAATACCATTTCAAGAAAGACGGTCTGAGGGCAGGCCCAGCCGCAGAAAACCCTGCCGTAAACAGCAGTGAAAAGAAAAATAAAAATGATGGTCGCGATAAAACCAAGCAGGAAAATATAAAAATCGTGAGGACCGAAAGGAACTCCGAAGATGATAAACTCGCGTTCGAGCAGGTTTAACAGTATAAAAGGGTGCCCGTTTACTTTAATAAACGGGGCACCAAAAAGAAATATTAAAAGGAACCAGCTGAAAATTGTCCTCGCGTTATAAAACCTGCCCGAGGGCTTCTTTGGGTATATCCATACCCGCTTCCCCTCTTCGCTCACTGTACTTAATTTATTACGAAAGTTTTCGCTGCTAGTGTCTAAATTTTCCATCACTTAAAAAAATATAATAATATCTAATCCTGTTTACATTGGATTAGTTTTTACAGAATCTGATTCAACAAATTTCTCGCCCTGCGGAGCTTTCGCGTTTGGCGGATTTGTGCCCTTCAGTGAAAGTACATAACTGCCCACATCCTGCATCTGGGATGGGCTTAACTGCGACTTCCAAGCCAGCATTCCTTTCTCCACTACACCATTTTGAATCACCTTATATACATTTTTAATTCCGCCTCCATGGATCCAGTATTCATCAGTAAGGTTAGGACCAACGAGCCCCTCCCCTTTCTGACCGTGGCACGCAGCGCAGTTTTTTGTATAAATATCTTTTCCGCTGGAAAGCGCTCCGGCGTCGGTGAGGAACTGAACTGTTTCTTCTGTAACCCGCATTCCCGCTGAAGCAGCCAGTTGCGCCTGAGCGAATTCTACTTCCTGAACATATTCCTCTGAAGATGACGGCCCCGTATTTAGCACGTGATAATGGAGCATATAGACCACGCCAAAAACGATCGTAACATAAAAGAGATACAACCACCACGGAGGAAGCTTATTGTCAAGTTCCCTGATCCCGTCATAGTTGTGGCTCAGGATTATTGATTCTTCCTTTTCGATAGGGGTGCTTCCTGTAAGTTTCTGCATAAATGCGGATGTAAACCGCTTCAGGCCGCTTGAGGGATCCGCGGCATCATGCCAGAGCAGGAACACCAGGAATATCACCACTATTAGAATTGCGAGAATAATCACTTCGATTTCGAAAATCGTTACCAGATTCGCTTCTGCCTCCTCCGCGAATACTAAAGCCGGAAGGAGAACAAAACTCATCAGCATTAAAACGAGTTTATTAAATAAGTTTTTCATTATTAGTTCCTTTTAATTTCTTTGTTTTCATTATCCGATTCAAAGGGAAGATTACTCATTTTGGTGAGTAGATTTTTGTCCATTCTGAATATCAGGACAAGTAAACCGGTAAACACCAGAAAAAATAAAATCAACCCGATAATCGGATAAACTTCTATACCGTTAATTGTTGAAAGAACGTCCCTGATCATCAGTCTTACCTTGCAGAAGTATTATTCGCCTTGATATCAGTACCAAGCCGCTGCAGATAAGCGATTAGCGCGATCAATTCCCTGTCAGCGTCAATTGGCACACCGGCACGCTGCAGATCAAGCGCTATTTCATTAGCCTGCTTAGTAAGAAGATCATTCGCGATATTCTCGAATCCGACAGGATAAGGAACGCCAATGCTTCTCAGAGCACTCACTTTGGCCGCAGTCGTTGAGATATCCAGAGCGTCCTCCGCCAGCCAAGGGTAAGGCGGCATTAACGAACCAGGTGACATTGTGCGTGGATCTATCATATGATGATAGTGCCATACATTGGGATATTTCTTTCCTACCCTGTGGAGGTCAGGACCAGTACGCTTCGAACCCCAGAGGAACGGATGATCATAAACATATTCGCCGGCCTTTGAGTATTCGCCGTATCTTTCGGTTTCCGACCTGAACGGACGTACTAACTGGGAGTGGCAGGTGTTGCATCCTTCACGGATATAGATGTCACGCCCCTGCAGTTCAAGCGGTGTATAAGGTTTAACCGACGCGATTGTGGGAACGTTACTTTTTACAACAAATGTCGGAATTATTTCGATTATTCCGCCAATGAGAATCGCGATAGTTGCCCAGATAGTAAACTGTATCGGGCGGCTTTCGATCCACGCGTGGGATTTCTTTTCAGACTTATCCGGTTTTACCAGTGCGGGCGCCTGAACTTCTTCCTCAGGAATGAACTTCCCGGCTTTCGCTGTCTTCATAAGATTAACGATCATAGCGATTACGCCGACAATGTAAAGGAAACCTCCGAAAGCCCTTAGAATGTACATTGGTACTATCTGCAATACCGTCTCAAGGAAGTTAGGATACTGTAATGTCCCTTCCGGTGTGAACTGTTTCCACATAAGTGACTGGGTAAGTCCGCCCCAATACATCGAGGAAGCATAAAAAACTATTCCCACAAAACCAGTCCAGAAATGGAAGTTCGCGAGTTTCTTCGAATATAATTCCGTATTCCACATTTTCGGGACCAGCCAGTAGAGTATACCGAATGTCAAGAATCCGTTCCAGCCAAGCGCGCCGACGTGGACGTGACCAATAATCCAGTCTGTGAAATGTGTTAAAGCGTTCAGATTTTTAAGAGAAAGCATCGGGCCTTCAAAGGTTGACATTCCGTATGCGGTGATGGCAACAACCATAAATTTAAGAACGGGGCTTTCTCTCACTTTATCCCAGGCACCTCTAAGCGTAAGGAGACCGTTGATCATACCTCCCCAGGAAGGAGCGATCAGCATTAATGAAAAAACTGTTCCGAGTGACTGTGCCCAGTCCGGAAGAGCACTGTATAATAAGTGATGAGGGCCTGCCCAGATATAAAGGAATATAAGCGACCAGAAGTGGATTATTGATAAACGGTAAGAATAAACCGGCCTGTCCGCAGCCTTCGGCAGGAAGTAATACATAAGTCCCAGATAAGGAGTGGTGAGGAAGAACGCAACGGCGTTATGCCCGTACCACCACTGAACTAACGCGTCCTGAACACCCGCGTAAACTGAGTAACTTTTCCAGAAGGTCACCGGAATTTCAATTGAGTTTACAATATGTAAAACAGCAACAGTAACAATCGTAGCAATGTAGAACCAGATGGCAACATACATGTGCCTTTCGCGCCTCTTGATAAGAGTGCCCATCACGTTAATACCAAAAATCACCCAAACAACCGCGATAAGAATGTCTATCGGCCACTCTAACTCCGCGTACTCCTTGCTTGTTGTATATCCAAGTACAAAGGTCACAGCAGCCAGTACGATGATCAGCTGCCATCCCCAGAAATGGAGAAGCGAAAGCGTATCATTGAACATTCGGGATTTCGTAAGCCTCTGCAGAGAGTAATACGTTCCCATAAATATGCCGTTTCCGACAAACGCGAAGATTACCGCGTTTGTGTGCAGCGGCCTCAATCTTCCGTAGGTTGTGTATGCCAGTCCCAGGTTAAGTTCAGGGATCAGCAACTGAAGTGCTATTAATAAACCGACAATCATGCCTATGATTGCCCAGAAAGCCGTAGCAATTGTAAAGAGCCTTACGATTTTATTATCGTAACGAAAAGTCTCTAATTGCATTATGAGTTCTCCTTGTTGATGTTACTGTTATTTATGTTATTATCTGTCTTCTTATCATCTAATAAAATTCTTACCGAGGGGGTGTATTTATCATCAAACTGACCTGAACGGACAGACATCAGGAACGCTATCAGGAAGCCGATCGCGATCAGCAAACTGAATGATATTAATACTACTATTACACTCACTTAAGTAATCCTCTCCGCTTAGCGAAGAATGTTGTCATCGTAACCGTGATTACGATAACGGTGACTGAACTTACCGGCATCAGGATCGCGGCAAAAAGCGGAGAGAGATTGCCTGTAACTGCAACTCCGATTCCGATAAGATTGTACATCGCAGAAATTACAAAACTGAATTTAATAATATTCAAGGTAGTCTTCGAAAAATTAATGTACTGGTATAACTTCGGAAGGTTCGTTCCTTTTATGATAGCGTCGCTCGCCGGAGTGAAATTTGAAATGTCATCCGCCACGGAGATGCCTACGTCACCCGCCGCCAGAGCTCCTGCGTCGTTCAGACCGTCTCCGAGCATAATAACTTTTTTCTTTTCGTTTTTGAGCTTCTTAATGAACTCAAGTTTGTCGAACGGGCTCTGATTGAAATATAAATTATCATCGTTTCCAAACACCGCCCTGAGCTTTGTCTTTTCGCTTTCGTTATCCCCGGAAAGTATGAAAAGCTTAAAGTTCTTTTTAAGTTTATCGATAAGGCCGCCGATTCCTTCCCTGTAAACATTGCTGAATACAAATTTCCCCTTGATCATTCCGTCTATCGAAAGGAATACAATGGTCTTATTCCAGGAACTTTCTTCTTTCTCGTGTAAATGCTCTTTTGTCACAACACCGTTAACAAGTTTAATGCTTCCGAGTTTAAGCGACTTCCCTTCGACTTCAGCGGAGATGCCAAGTCCCGCCTTTTCAGTGTAATTCTTCACAGGAAAAACCCGCACTCCGTTAAGAATATCCAGAATCCGCCTGCTCAAAGGATGCAGGGAATTTGTCGCGAGAGATTTCACCAGGGATTTCTCATAACCGGAGAGCATTTCACCTTCATATTCGACTGTCATCTGCCCGGTTTCTGTCAGTGTGCCGGTTTTATCAAATACAATCGTGTCCGCTTTCGCGAGCCTTTCAACAATTGTCGTATGTTTCAGGTAAAGATTATTGCGGCTGAAAATACGAAGTGTGTTCCCCAGCGCGAACGGGGTTGAGAGAGCAAGTGCGCAGGGGCACGCGACTATGAGCACCGCCGTGAATACACTCAGCGCGGTACCGTAGTCAACCGTCAGCCAGTATCCCGCCGCTCCCAGCGCGACTGCCAGAAGTATGAACGTGAAATACTTGCTCACGATATTCGAAAATTCTGTGATATTGCTGTTGTGCTCTTCCTTGAAAGACTTATCGTTCCATAATTGTGTGAGGTAACTCTGTGATACATCTTTTACCGCCTCAACCTCAATTACGCCTCCGGTCTGTTTTCCTCCCGCATAAATTCTTTCTCCGGGAACCTTAACCACAGGGGTTGATTCGCCTGTCACAAAACTGTAGTCAATGTTTCCTTCACCGCTGAACAGAATTGCATCGGCCGGGATGAGTTCATTATGCCGGATGAGAAGCCGGTCGCCGGATTTTATATTCGCCAGTGGGATAGTCGTTTCTTCATTTTTACGGATAACAGTGACGCTTACGGGGAAGTATGAACGGTAATTTCTTTCAAAGTTCAGTGCCTCAAAGGTTTTCCTCTGGAATAATTTCCCCAGAAGAAGGAAAAAGAGCAGGCCGGTGAAGGAGTCCATATATCCTCCTCCGGTTCCGGAGACTATTTCATAAAGGCTCCTTCCGAAAAGCGCAATGATTCCCAGCGATAACGGGAAATCAATATTGATCACACCTTTTTTAAGGCTTTTATACGCGGAAGTAAAATACTCTGTGCTGCAGTAGAAAAATACCGGCAGGGACAAAAGCACATTAAGATACCTGAACAAGTATGCTATGCTGTCACTGTCCGCGTCCAGTGCCAGGTATTCCGGGAAACTGAGCATCATAATATTCCCGAAACTGAAACCGGCTATACCTACTTTGTAATAAAGGCTTCTGAGGTATTTGGAATCATTTTTTGCTTCGGTATCTTCAAGTGTGATCTGGGGTTCGTAACCTACTGAGGTAAGTATCTCCACTACCTGCCGAAGGCTGACTTCATTGTGTAAATATGTCAGGGATACGGTCTTCGCGAGGAAGTTTACTTTGCTTTCGGTAATAGCAGGGTTAACCTTGTAAATATTTTCAAGTAGCCAGATACAGGAACTGCAGTGCATTGAAGGAATATAAAAAGTAACACGGCTGATTTTTGAATCCCTGAATTTAATCAGGCTCGCGGATAACCCCTCATCATCAAGAAATGCGAATTTTTTTGTAGAGGGAAGTTCTTTGACCTTAGTTCCCGGAGTACTCTCAATAGCATAATACGTACACAAATCATTCTGATGAAGCACCTGATAGACTATTTTACACCCCTCACAGCAGAAGTGATGATCTTCTATTGAAATCTTATCATCAGGGCAGTCCTCTCCGCAGTGATAACATTTTATAGCTGATGTGGAGGAAGTTTCGAACATTAATAATTGACTATGTAAATAATTGCAAAGGAATATAATTAAACAAATAATTAATATGCATATTCTGTGCCACATTTTTTATATTCAGCAACTGCGAAATATTGCGAATTAGCATCTAATTTTGTGGATTGTTCCCTGAATTTTGAGAATAATTGCTAAATGTGAAAATAGTTTTCTAATAATTGAGAAGAGGGAAAAATGAAGAAAAATGAGGGGTGATTTCAGATTGGGGGACGGCCCAGACGCCGCCCCCGATACCCAAAAATAATCAGTAAAGCGCTCTGCCAAATTCACGCCTGTATTCAAGCGTCACCGGGTCTTCCTCACCCAAATACTTAAATATCGCAATGCACAATTTTCTCGATCCGTCTTCAAAAAAATACCGGTCATCTCTGATGATACCGATCAGCAATCCCAGCGCGCCGGCAAACTCCTTCTTCTTTAAAAGCTGTAAAGCCTCAGTAAAGGCACCCTTCACTACTCCCTCAGGTAACTTATCGTGATTATCCGCTAAACTCAGCATTTCCGCGAGCAGGACAAGTGAATCGTAAAGTTCCAGGTCTTCACTGTTGGGCTCAAACCTGCCGAGCAAACCTGCAGATCGAAGCGGGTCGCTGAAGAGGTATATTTTAGCCGCCATAAGCAGCGCTGAACTGTTCTGAGGTTCATTAACTAGGAACTTTTCAATAATTTCGAGCGCTTCTGTTCCCTTCCCTTGTGCTAAAAGTTCTTTGGCCAATTTCAATTCGCCCGATTCCGGCAGCTTTTTCTGTATCCACTCCCTGACTTTCGATTCTGGCAGCGCGCCTGAAAACTCATCAGCCACTTCACCATTCACAAATAGTTTTACATTCGGAATCCCCCTGATTTG
>JABWCL010000025.1 GCA_013360295.1 Ignavibacteriaceae bacterium
CGATGCACTGAGCCCGTCGAAGTGGGAGGCCGGGAGGGGTTATCGAAACAAATATTAAGCAATCACTTATGGTACCGGCTCTGCTGGTTTATGAATTAAGAATTAAAAATTAAGAATAATTTTTGTAGTTAAAAGTTAAGAGTTAATATCACCTTTTAACGCTTATACCTTTGGAGGGTACAGAAATTTATTGAAACTTGTTATTAATACTATTTAAAATGTAAACCATTGATCATACGTTCTTAAAATAAATTATTTAATATTATGATATCCGCTATTTTTTCCGTTTTTTTGTTTATACATTCACTGATTCATATCGTCGGTTTTGTGAAGGCAATTAAACCGGATGTGCTTCCGCAAGTGAAAATGAGTATTTCACGCCCCGGGGGACTGCTGTGGTTCGTCGCATCTGATTTCCTCCTTTTTACTTTTGTTGCTTTTATCGCGGGTGTAGACTGGTGGTGGATCCTCGCGATACCGGCGCTTCTTTTATCACAGGTATTAATTATCGTTTTTTGGAGCGACGCTAAGTTCGGCACACTTTTTAATGTCATCCTGCTGTTTGCAGTGATACTGGGTTATGGCACCTGGTCATTTAACAGAATGGTTGAAAATGATTTTGAAGCAATTAAGGTAAACTTGCCTGAAAAGATTCCTGTCATTACGGAAGAGTCAATCGGTTCACTCCCCCCTGTTATTCAAAGGTGGATTATAAAAAGTAACGCCGTCGGCAAAGAGATTGCTTACAGTATTTTATTAACCCAATCGGGAAAAATGAAACCGGACACCGCAGGTGAATGGATTCCTTTTATTGCTAAGCAATATTTTACAGTTCAGCAGCCGGCATTTATCTGGGCTGTTGATGTGGATATGATGCCGGGCTTCTTTCTTGCCGGCAGGGATTACTTCAAAGACGGCAGGGGTCATATGTTAATTAAAGCGCTGGCCCTGGCACCGGTTGCCGACAGCAAAGGACCGGAAGTCGACCAGGGAACGATGCTCAGGTATATGGGGGAAATGGTGTGGTTCCCTTCCGCAGCACTTGCCTCATATATTAGATGGGAAGAAGTTGATTCAGTTACCGCTATCGGATATATGGATATTGGAGGAATGGATGTAAAAGGTAAATATACTTTTTCTCCCGATGGTGATTTCATCCGCCTTGAGGCAGAACGCTATTATTACCGCGACACGGGTTCAACACTTGAAACCTGGATAGTGGAAGCCAAACCCGACGGGTACAAGGTCTTCGAGGGAATCCGGATTCCCGCGGTTAATGAGGTTACCTGGCGTTTTAAGGATGGTGATTATAAGTGGCTGAAATTAGAAATCACCGGTCTAAGTATTAACCCGGATATTGATTCTTTTAAATAAATCTGAACCAGTTTAAACTAACGAATCACTGACGTTTGGGGTAATGCCGGCACTTCGATACGTCCGGGCAAATTGAGAGCTGAATATCCTTCGGGGGATCCTATTGGGGAGCGACGGGGACTTTTCGGCAACCTCAGGTTCATCACCTAAAATATTTTTTCTTCCCAGGTGAGGTTTTCAATTTGGGTTCAATTTTTCAAACGATCTAATTAATACCAGCATTTTCGAAGGTGACAAACTCATATCCATAAGGAAGGTTCCTTCATACCCTTAATTAAACACAAGCCGCAAAATTGTTTATAAATTCAACACTTCTTCAGCGCTATAGTGTTGAATTTCCCATCACTGTGGAGTTGAAAATTTCAACACTCATAAATCATTGTTTTATAATCATTTACACAATATGTTTAATTTTTCGCCAAATTCGCTGTAAGGAAATTCAACAATAATTTCATCCTCATCGAGTAACTTTTCAACAATAACCGCAAAAATAGGCTAAAATCAACGTTTTTACACTTCGGCACGGAATTTGAATATATAGGGTAAACTTTAACATACAATCATTTTATTTGGAGTATCTATCATGGTCGCATTATTTGTAGTATTAACTTTCATCCTTTTCATCGCGATTGATTTCTTTGTATTGAAATCGCAGGGCAAGCAGCATCCGGCTTTTATGTCAGCTCACGTTTTTGACAGAAGCAGCATCTTCTTCCCGGCTGACGCAATGTTAGCAAAAGGCCACATGTGGCTTAAACAATTAAAAGACGGATTTGTCCGCCTCGGCATTGACGAATTCATTCTTAAGGCAACCGGCCCCTTCACCCTCAGCACGCTGAAGAAAGAAGGCGAACAGGTTCAGAAAGGTGAACCCCTAATGGTTGCTCAGTTCGGAAAACACTCTGTTACTTTCCGCTCCCCCGTTAACGGCACAATCGGAAACATAAACAAAAACCTCGTTGGTAAAAAAGTTACTGATCCTTATGATACCGACTGGGCAGTTTCCTTCAGGCCTATAGATGGCGTTAACCAGCTTTTCTCTAATATGAAGAGCGGCAAGAAAGCCACCGAAATATTAAAAGATGAATTCAACCGTTTCAAGGATTTCTTAAGCTTCCACTCAGGTGAACCCGAATTAGCCGGTGTTACAATGGCTGACGGCGGAAATATTGTTGAGGGAGTTCTCAATAACTTCAACGATGAAACCGTTAGTGATTTCGAAAAGAAATTCCTCGATATCGAATAATTCGTCTTATAGGTATAAGGAAAAATCGTCATGGCAACAACTCAGAAAGCATTATTATTCGACGCTGTTCTTTGCGTAGGCTGCGGTGAATGTTACAACGCCTGCAAAGAAGTTAACAAACTCCCGGAAACAAACAGCGATCCATTAAAAGACCATCTTTCAAGTGAAACATACACTTCGCTGGAAGATCACAACGGAATATACAGCCGTAAACTCTGTATGCACTGCGTGGAACCTACCTGTGTAAGCGTATGCCCGGTAGGCGCGTTCACAAAGACTGAACTTGGCCCGGTTATTTATGACCAGGACAAATGTTTCGGATGCCGTTACTGTATGCAGGCGTGCCCGCACAACATCCCGCGTTATGAGTGGGACAGGGCTTTTGATCCGCGCGTACGTAAGTGCACCATGTGCTACGACAGAGTTAAAAACGGTGAAGCCACCGGTTGTGCTGATGCCTGCCCGGCAGAAGCAACAATATTCGGCGATAAGGATGAACTTATTAAGATCGCGCGTCAGAGGATTGAAGATTCGCCTGATTCTTACTATCCCGAGATATACGGACTTAAAGAAGCCGGCGGTACAAATGTACTTGTTATCTCACCAGTTCCCTTTGATAAACTCGGATTCGCACGTAATCTTCCGCAGGAGCCGCTGCCAAATTACACGGCAAAAGCTCTTGAGAAAATCCCTGCTATTGTTTCAGTCGGCGGCGTATTCCTCGGCGGAATGTACTGGCTGACAAAACGTAAAAATGAAATTGCACGCGAAGAAAAGTCGAACGGAAAGGAGAACTAAAATGAATAAGATAACTAACAACGCCTGGAAAATCATCGGTATTATTATTGTCGCGGTTGGACTGTATTCAACTGTTGTAAGGTTCACTCAGGGCCTCAAAGTATCCACCAACCTGAGCGATGCATTCCCCTGGGGAATGTGGATCGGCTTTGATATCCTCTGCGGAGTAGGGCTTGCGGCCGGCGGCTTTACTATATGCGCGGCGGTGTATATTTTCAATCTGGAAAAATACCACCCCCTCGTACGCCCTTCGGTCCTGACCGCATTCCTCGGTTATGTGCTGGTCATCTTTGGCCTGCTTTTCGATCTTGGCAAGCCGTATAATGTCTGGCACGCGATAATAATGTGGAACCCCCGTTCCGTAATGTTTGAGGTTGCCTGGTGCGTGATGCTATATACAACCGTTCTCTTCCTTGAATTCAGTCCGGTTGTTTTCGAAGGCCTTAAGTGGCAGAAATTACAAAAATTCATGAAAGCCGTAACTATACCTTTGATCATACTCGGTATTTTACTTTCAACGCTTCACCAGTCTTCACTTGGGTCGTTATTCCTGATAATCCCCACGAAGATGCACCCGCTCTGGTATTCATCGTATCTGCCGTTATTTTTCTACCTGAGCGCTATCGCGACGGGACTCTCAATGGTAATCTTTGAATCGTACCTGAGCGCGAGGGCTTTCAACAAGGGAATTGAAATGCACCTTCTTTCAAAAGTTGCATTTGCCAGTGTTGTTGTCCTCTTGCTTAACCTGGCTCTCAGAGTCGGCGATCTTCTCTGGAACAATAAACTGGAATACCTGATCACATTCAGTGAAGCAGCGGTTTGGTTCTATGCCGAGATAATAATTGGAAGTATCATCCCTGCTTTTATTCTTCTCTCCAAGGAGAACAGGGAAAAGAAAACCATGCTCTATTTCTCTTCAGTGCTGATTATTGCGGGTTTCCTTTTCAACAGACTGAACGTAAGCATCACGTCAATTACAACACAGACCGGCGTGGAGTACTTCCCAAGCTTCTACGAGATCTCCGTAACACTTATGCTGGTTGTGCTTGGTATGTACGCTTTTAAGCTTGCAGTGAAATACCTGCCGGTGTTTTCAGAACACGAAACAGCACACAAATAATTTATTTCAGAAAGAATATTGAAATGGCCGATAACAGTAATATGAGCAGTTTTGAAGGATTGCAGTGCATCTGGATGAAATCCGGCCTTGTTGAATACAAACTATGCGACAAGAACTTCGACTGCGACAACTGCTACTTCCACTCAGTGATGAGGAATAAGCAGGCTGTTGTCGAAGACTCGAAGTACAATTATGTAAACAACCTGCTCCATACGATCACTTCCGCACAAAAAGAACGCGGAGTGATCTATATAAACGGCGGATTTACATTAAAGAAACTGTTCAACAACACTTATTTCATCGGCATTTCAAAGCTGATTACCGACCTGCTTAAAGTGGATTCTGTCACGGTCATTGACAGCCACAAGAAAAACTATGAGCCGGGTGAACCTTTCCTGACGGTAACAGGATACTGGGGGACTAAAACAATCAACGCGCCATTCCGGTTTACAATGCTGGACTTGAACACAAAGAGCGGTCCGTTCAAACCGGGTTCGAAGTGGGCGGGAATGATTAAAGTACAGGATGAATGCCTTAAGCCGCATATCAGCAGCGACGATGACTACAAGGCAATGAACGCTGAAGTTTATAAAATAATTCTTGAAGAGACTCATACTGAACACTACGCGGGTCTGACCATGCACGACGGAGGCGCTCATATTGATTCTCTCGAGAAATTACTTGGGAAGGAATTGTTCGATAAAGTTTTGAGACTGCTTTTCTGAGCAGTACCATAAGACGACCGGGCGTGGCCGCACCCTGCGGAGGGAAGCTGCGCCCGTTTTATTTTTAAATGATCCCAACTCCAATTATTTTCATTATCATATTGGCCGTTAAATCTTAGCCGCCATCCAAAGAATTCCCTGATTAAATATCTGTTTTTAGTTCAGAAGTTGAAATTTCCACAGCATATTGAGCAAATTTGAGGCTGGAAAGGAACCCGGTCCGGGTACCTGATTAGTTGTTGGAGTAGCATTAACTTTCTCCGCGGTTCAATCCCGCTTGGGTACAATTACTTTGACGGAGAGCTCAATTTTTGTTTCAAGTATTTCATTCTCTTCTTCCTGCCTTTTGATGTAATCTTCAAACATTTTTCTTTTATCCGGATACTGAACCATCAATTCCTCACACCTTTTTACAAGCCTTTTGAAAATATCTTCATTAGATCCGGCTATTTCCTCCCCCCTGATCAGAAGTTCATCCGCTACCTCCATCCCCGCTTCGGTTATCTGACGAGCTATTTCAGATTTTCGTTGGATTAACGGATGTTTCAGGCTGCTCTCATCGCTGATGAAACCGTCATCAATTATTATTTTCCCTTTTGTGCTGAGACATTTCTTTAATGATTCAAGAGTGGTACGGTAATCCCCAAGTACAGGTCCGATAGAACCGAGAATGATTACATCAAAATTCCTGAGTGAATGGACTTCTTCCCGGATATCACCCTGAATGAATTCACACAGGTGTGAGATATTCATCTCTTCGGCGCGACGGACTGCACGCTCAATGAATTCTTTTACGGCGTCAATGCCCAGGCACCGGCACCCTAACGCGGCGCAAAGTTTCAGCGATACCGCTCCCTTGCCGCAGCCAAGATCAAGAACTCTTATGTCAGGGTAATCAGAAAAGTGCT
This sequence comes from Ignavibacteriaceae bacterium, assembly GCA_013360295.1. Classification (GTDB taxonomy): domain Bacteria; phylum Bacteroidota; class Ignavibacteria; order Ignavibacteriales; family Ignavibacteriaceae; genus JABWCL01. The sequence continues at coordinate 6,175 of JABWCL010000025.1, forward strand.
TCTTAACAATCTCGAGTATCATCTCAGGATCACTGCCGATTTCTTCAAGATCCTGCAGTATATAAGGAAGAAACGGAAAGAGTCCCTTATCCGCTCCGTCCATTGCGGTTACAACACTCTCTTCAAGCGAAACTTTTTTGTTTCCGGAGTTCATTTATCTCTCCGCGATAACAAGCATTTCGAAATCTTCAGTTGTGAGTTTATGCTCTCTTGAGAACTCTCCCAGCCTGGCTCCGTAAATATCAATTTTAGTAAACCCAATGCTCTTAAGCAGCCAGGTGATTTCACTCGGTACATAATACCGCTCATTACATTTCAGAGATAATTTATTTCCGTCATCATCTTCAACTTCGGTGATATTATGATCCCTGAATGTCATCAGATCGAATGTATTGCTCCGGTACGTGGCATTCCCTTCCGCGGAGTTTTCGCTGCAGAATTCCTCGACGGAATGATAGAGCGGGAAAAGCCCGTTGAGTGTTGTGAAGATAAATTTACTTTTATTCTTCAGCGCCCGCGAAACGCCACCCAGAATCTCGAAGTTCATTTCATCGGTCTCCATAAGGGGGAATCCTCCCTCGCAAAGCATTATCGCGGCATCAAATTCATTGTCGAACGGGAGTTCACGGGCATCAAGGCAGAGGAAGTTTACCGGAAGGTTTTTCGCTGCGGATTTCTGCTTCGCGGCGTTTATTTGTGATCCGGAAAGATCAATTCCGGTAAGGTTATAGCCGCGCGCAGCAAGTTCGATGGAATGCCGCCCGGTACCGCAGCCTACGTCAAGGATAGCGAGGGACTTATTAAAATTAAGTTCTTTCTCAATAAAATCACACTCCCCTAAAGTTCCGGAGGTAAAGTTTTCCTTATCATACTTTCTGGCATAGTTTTCAAACAGGGTTTCATACCATTGTTTCACTGATGATCCTTTTTTTATTTTAAAGTTTATTTAACATCCGGCCGAGTTTCTCCGGCACGGGTTTGATCACTTTTCAATTCAAGCCAGATAGCCGAGTATTTTCTTCTGAAATTCAGCTTTGATAATTGGCTTACTGATAAAATCAGTACATCCGGCATTTAATGCTTTTGCCCTGTCTTCTACCGCGGAATAGGCTGTCTGTGCAATGATCGGTAAATCCCGCCGTATCGCTCGGATTCTTCTTGTTGCCTCAAATCCATCCATTACGGGCATTTTAAGATCCATCAGAACAAGGCTGATCCCTTTTACCGATGTACATAACTCAACAGCCTGCTTCCCGTTAACAGCTTTAATTATCTGAAGTTCCAGCCCCTTAAAATACTCTTCAAGGAGAAGGGAGTTAGAAGCTTCATCATCCACGATCAGTACTATTTTATTTTTCAGCGTCTGAGTGTCCGGTTTGCCGGTCTCCACTTCTGTAAGTTTTATTTCCTCGGGGTCTTTACCGGCTGGCAGCATAAAACTAAACGTACTCCCCTTTCCCGGCTGCGAGGAGAGAGTTAAAGTTCCCCCCAGCAATTCGACATAGGCTTTAACAATTGATAATCCAAGCCCCGAACCGCCGTACTGACCCATCGTTTTCAGATCAGCCTGACGGAACGGAGTGAATATTACTTCCCGCATTTCATCATCGATACCAATTCCCGTATCCTCAACAAATACTCTTACCGAATTATTTTCAGCGTCAAATCCAAGGTTAACGTAACCTGAATCGGTGAATTTAATTGCATTATCAACCAAATGTTTTATTATCCGCTTCAGTTTAATATCATCCGACTCAATCATCAGCCTGTCGTGAGGCGCTTTAGCAGAGAAGTTGAATCTGAGATTTTTTTCACCGGCTTTAAGCGAAAGTTCCGAATAGACCTCATTACACAGATTAAAGAGGTTTGCCCGCCTTTTATAAACCCTGACCTGGCCGGTTTCGATTGTGGCTATATCGATAATGTCCGTCATTATTGAAAGAAGCTGATTTGAAGCTTGTGAAATTTTCTGTGTGTAACGACGGCTCTGTTCTGTTGCGGATACGGAGTCGTGCAGTAATTCAGAGAACCCGATAATCGCGTTCATCGGAGTCCTTATCTCGTGAGAGATGTTATGAAGGAATGCTGTCTTCAATCTGTCATTTTCTTCTGCTTTCACTTTTGCCGCAACCAGTTCATTTTCCGTACTTCTTCTGGACCATAGATTGACAAGCATGTTCGCGTAAATAAACAATAATTGCTGTTCAAGTTCTGAAGAAAAGTGATGTGTGCGGACATAATCAAATCCGACGAACCCAACAAAACGCCCCTCCATCATCATCGGGATAATGAAGCAACTGACAATATCCTGAGACTGTAACACACTCTTAGTGTAACCCTGTGGCATAGCGCCAACATCCGGAGTATTAAACGCCTCACCTTTAATAAAGCTTTCATACATATCATCTCCCAGCGGAATATTCTGCAGCAGATCTTTCTGACACTCTATTCCCTCCCTGCACCACTCATAAGTGTTCGAACACCGCTTATTCTTTTCATCAAAGTCAAATATGTATGAACGGTCGGCACCGACAAATAATCCAATCCTTTCGAGGGAGCTGCCAATCTCTGATTCAACATCTTTAAGCGGCAGATTGATAAAAGATGTGGAAAACTCAATAAGAAGTTCTCTTAACTTCGAATGTTTGATCAGTTCATCTTCCGCAACTTTACGCTCAGTAATATCGCGGATAACATATACAATTCCGTTTGGCTGACCGTTTGAGTCAAGAATGACATCACCATTCACTTCACAAACCAAAGGAGTGCCGGGACTAAGGTTAAGCCTGTACTCCCTTGGCCCTAAAGATCTTTCAAACATCAGTTTTGTATTCTCAATAGCCCTCTCCCTGTCTTCCGCATCTACAAAGGACAGAATATTTTTCCCCAAAAGGGTCTCCTTTGATAGGAAACTATACTTGCGCAGCGGCGGATCATTCACAAAAATAATTTTCCCGGTAAGATCTGTTCTGATAATAATATCGGGGACGGTCATTATCAATTTACGGTGAATTTCTTCACTCTGCTTTAACGCGTCTTCAGCTTTTTTCTTCTCGGTAATATCTCTTGCAGAACCAACTACCCCGATCAATTCCCCATTATCATTAAACAGCGGCGCCTTATGTACATCAAGATACAAGAATTCTCCCTTTACATTCCCATATTCTAAAAACTGAAGTTGCCTCCTCTCTTCCATAGTCTGGGTATCGGAGTCCATACAAAGTTCACCAAATGTGTGCCAATCCGGATCTTCGGGATGAGAATTCCGTTCACGCTCGGCAAAGAAGAGATCTGTTTTCCCTTTAGGCTCATCAGTATCTTTAGCGTTCAGAAGTATGTCGCATAGAGCTTTATTCGCAAAAATATATTTTTTATCAAGATCCTTCGCCCAAATCATATCCGGCATAGTATCGGCCATTAGTCGGAGAACCGTATAAAGATTGTGATAATTCTGTTCACTTTCCTGAAGAGCTTTTTCGGTCATCTTCTTTCTGGTAATATCACCAGCAACTGCGATAACAACTTTTTTCCCGAAATAAACTCCCGGAGACAGTCTCACTTCTTTAAGGAACACCGAACCGTCGGCTTTTTTTCCCCAAAATTCAAACACCTGGCTTTCTCCATCAAACGCTTTCTTATGCATAGCGGCAACAGCTTCAATGTCATTCATCCCGTCGGCGGATAAGAAATCGGGTGTTTTTCCCAATATTTCCTCGCGCGGCATTTGATAGGTTTTAACAGCTGCATCATTCACCGCAAGGAATACTCCCCGCTCATCCTGTACGTATATGGATTCGGAAATACTATTGATAAGGCTGAGCATAGTTTCCTGTGTCTGGCGGAGTTTTTCCTGCACATTCTTATGTCCGGTTATGTCCCTTCCAATTACGAAAAGTCTATTCCGGCTTCCGTCCCCGTTAAAAAGCGGTATCTTTAACACATCAAAAATGAATGTTGAGCCGTCCGGTTTAAATATAACTTCTTCAAACCTTGAAGCTTTTCCCGCGCGCCAGGCTTCTTCATCACTCGCTTCACAAAGCAAAAAAGCATCTCTGTAAACCGGATGGGCAATCGCGGCAAGCTCCGAACTTGTTTTTCCGCTATAATCAATATTTGTAAGGGAAAATAACTCAATGGCCGCCCGGTTAAGCTCAAGCCAGCGTCTACTGCCGTCCTTTAAACAAATAATATCCGGAGATGATTCGAAGATCACCCTTAGTACAGACTCATCGGCGTTCAGCCCCCCCGTCATATCGGTTTGATCAGGGACTGGCGTGCGAGCCGAGGTATCTGTTTTATGCCGGAGTTCATCTGCTTCCAGCGACAACTGCTCTTTAGTTTTCCTTTTGTTTGCCATAATACTCAGGGTATCATATTTTATGTTTTTGAATAATTTATTTTATTTTCGTGCTCATCCGGGGTCCGGCGGCAATTTATCTTTGGTATAAATGTCCCCCTTAAGCAATTTCCGGTTGGTTGACTCTGTCAATTATAAGGGGAGTTATCATAAAATGTATCAGCGATTAATAAATCAGTTTTAGCAGTCTGACAAAACTTATGTTTCTCAGATTACTCTTCCTAAATCTTAATGTAAACATTAAACTAGAATTCAACAAACACGTAAAAACTTAATGTGCTTAACAACACTCGATAATTAGCACAAACATACAAATCACGAAAGCAGGCCTGCTGACTTAACGTGTTAAACAATCTGCCAACCGGCCATAAAGAAGTATCCCCGGAAAAAATCTAAAGGGAATCCAGGCTTTCCGCTGACATCCCCGCTTTAACTGCCTGATCTACCGCCCGGACAGTCAGTATTGTGCTCCGGTGTTTTTTAAGAACCGAGAACTCATAACCATCAGCGGTAATTTTATCTTTCACTCCGGGAATCTGTCCGCACTTTACCATCAGATAACCGGCTAAGGTTTCGAAATCATTTTCTTTTTTCAGCGGGCGGGGTAATAGTTCGTTTATGTCATCAAGCATCGCGGAGGCTGTTATGATATACGTGTTTTCGCCTGTCTTTTCAACCGCCGGTAATTCATTGTCTGATTCATCCTGTATCTCGCCGACAAGTTCCTCAAGAATATCTTCCATTGTTATGATGCCTTCCGTACCGGCATATTCATTTACAACGAGCGCCATCTGCTGATGTTTAGCCTGAAACTCGGTCAGCAGCGTTCCTATGCTCTTGATCTCCGGAACTACAAGTATCGGGCGCATTATCTGCTTCAGATCGGGTTTCCCCTGCTTCCTCAGTTCAAGAAGAATATCTTTAAGATAAACCAGCCCAATGATATTATCTTTATTCCCTTCGTAGCAGGGTATTCGGGAATAACCTGCTTCGATCGTATCTTCCAGCGCTTTATCATTAAAGCTGCTTACGTCCAGAGCGAAAATGTTTACTCTAGGAACCATCACCTGCTTGGCAGTGTGTTCGGAAAAATCAAAAGCATTTCTAATGATCTTGTATTCTTTCTCATCAATTTGCCCGCTTTCCTGCCCCTGATAAACAAGGTATTTTAATTCTTCGCTGCTATGCACATCCGAACCGCGAGCAGGCTGAATATTTATGCTCCTCAAAATAAAATTCGCTATTCCGTTCAGAACCCAGATGAACGGGGTGAAGACAATATGGAAAAATCTCAGCGGATATGACACAAACAACGTGGTTTTCTCCGAGCGCTGAATGGCAAGTGATTTGGGCGTCAGTTCGCCGAAGACTATATGCAGTATTGTGATGAAGGCAAATGCCACCGGCAGCGCTATTTTATGCGCCAGTTCCGGATTTGGGGCCACCCCGAAAAGATGCATCAGATCAAGGATTATTTTCGACACAACCGGTTCACCAATCCACCCAAGCCCGAGACTCGCCAGCGTTATCCCCAGCTGTGTTGCCGCAAGATAACTATCAAGATGCGCCACAATCTGTTTCGATAGTACGGCGAATCTGTTCCCCTTCTGCGCCTTCAGTTCAAGCTGGGAAGCTCTTACTTTTACTATGGCGAATTCAGCCGCGACAAAAAAGCCGTTCAGAGAAACAAGAAAAAGAGTGAGTAGTATGTCTAAAAACATCAAAAATAGTACAAGATTGTAATTCAAACTTACAAAAAAAATTGTGATAGCGGATTAGGTGTATTACAGAAAATAATGCAAAAATCATCAGGCCTGTACCGGTTCACTTTCCGATACTATGCCACTTCCTGATCAGTCCTGTTTAATTATCTGAGCGTAGGCTTTTTAGGGGGAGTTCTTTAAAGTACTCTATCTGAACAATGGGTATTCTGGCAATAAAGAGAAAGAACCTGGAGACAAGGCGCACTGCTCAAGCTTCGCCTGCAAATACTTATGCCAGGATGGTGATCCGCGAAAGCATTGTATTGCTGAATATAGACGACCCAGGTGCGGAGAGCGTACTCAATTATCTGTCCTATAAGGTGAAAGCGGCGGCGGTAATAATTATCACCAGTCTGAGAGTTTTCGGCCAGCTTTAATCTTGGTGAATTAAATCCCTGAGAAATTCCATATTAAAGACCTCCAAGAAACCCGCCATATTCCATACTCACCTTCGCAATCATGCCGGACCGAGGAGACTCACACTGAACATTATGCCGGAATAACGCTGCATGACGGAGGGAAAAAGGCAGACAGGTTAGAGAAGCTGCCTGGCAAACAAAACTTAAATAAACTATTAACACTGCTGCTCTGAGCAGTTCCATAAGACGATCAGGTGTGACCGCGCCCCGCTGAGGAAAACTGCACCTGTTTGATTTTTAATCAGTACGATATGATGGGAACACGGAGGAAAGAGATCAGCCCGTATCAGAGTAATTTCCACATCAAATCCATCCCGCTCACCCTTAATGATTTCGATGTAATTTTCCACCCTCACTGCAACTTGTTAGGTTATGGGGACGTTAAAAATCAATTCATCACTACGAATCCCCCATCGAATTGTTTCGATTTATTTCAATTTCCCGGTATTTATTTTTGTGCTTTCCGTCACAATTGTTGGTGGGAATCTTTTGTCTAAAAAATTTCAGTGTTTTTAATTGGAATTAAATGTGGTTTTATTTAATTTCACATCGTGTTACGAATAATTCCCTCCTTTAACTTTAGATAAGATCAACATAACAACTGATATAGAAACAGTCTGAAAGCTGTTTTTATATAGGTCAAAATTGCATAGTTCTTTCAAACCACTGAAATTTATTGAAATTTTTAGCGGTTGACAGATGATGTTTTTTGAGCTTGAACATTAGAATGTCTGATTCCTATCAGACAGCCGGGACAAAATTGCTGGCACCATAGTCGCTCCGGTAATTACTGAGTTTCAGGCTAAAATTTATCCTGAATGGAAAAGGAGGTGTTTTAGTGCTCAAGCCCAACTTTAAACAATTTGATCTCATTGATACTGTATTTCACAAGCCCCCTTTGAAGGCAGTATTGAATTATTTATGGCAGTGACTTTATAATAGGTATTAAATCATTAACAAAGGCAAAATATGATAAACAGTGGTAAAGAATTAAGAATCAAATTTATTTTACCCTTCCAGATAGTTTGTTTTATAATTTTTCTATCATCGTCGTTATTCCCTCAGTATCAGGTTATAGGGATAAACTCGTCCGGTAGTAACGTGATTTCTCCTGAGGGTCCCGTGAAATCTGATCATAACTACTCGATTTTTGAAACAATATACGGAAGCGGAGAGATCGGGAGAGAAGGTACAATTGAAAGAATCGCTTTCGGAAGGAACAGCTATAACGGAGACCATAATTATGATAACATTAAAGTGTATCTGAAACAAGTTAATGCCGGAAGTTATCCCGATAACCAACCTCTTGATACGTCCGGTTTTACGCTTGTTTACGACGGGCCTTACTCGTCCACCGAAGGTTGGAACTGGATTCCATTTACAAAACATTTTTACTACAATGCGCAGCAGAATTTAGGTGTTTTAATTATTAAATCTGATTCTATAGGGCATGGGGAAGCAAACTGGTACGTAAACCCGTCTTCCACATCAAAGTACTCTCGTTCCAATCATTCGAATGTTTCTATTCCCACTAGTTTTGCCTATACAAGAAATAAAAGGCCATCAGTTTTAATGTTATTCCGGAGTTCTCCTACTCCGCCGGTATTGGTCTCCCCGCTAAACAATTCTGTGGGCCTGTGGAATCCGATTAGTGTAAAGTGGGAAAAATCGGGCGGCGCATCAAGATACTGGCTGCAGGTAAGTTCCGATTCACTATTCCTTTCGCAATCAACGGATATAATGGTCGTTAATGACAGTATGGTTACCGACACCACTTTTTTACTTCCTCCTGAAACATTCTACGATGGAACAAAAAAAATATTTTGGAGAGTAAAAGCTGTCAATTCACTCGGAGCCACTGAGTGGAGCCCAACATACAGATTTACAATTGTGGGTAATCCGAGTGTCCCAGAAATTGCGCGTCTTGTTTCACCGTATAATAATTCGAAGGGATTAGTGAACCCGGTTGATCTGAAATGGAGGAAATCGAAAAGAGCAGAAAAATATATAATTGAGATTGCCCGTGATAGCCTTTTTTCCAACATCCATAAAGTTGATTCAGTTCTCGCGGCAGATACAACATATTCCATAAATCTACCTGATTACGGCATAACCTACTATTGGCGGGTAAAAGCAAAAAATATTTCCGGCGAGGCAAGCGCAGAAGTATTTAAGTTCAAGATGCTGGGGAATTCTTATCCCGTTACATTGATTTCCCCGGCAAATGCTTCAACTCAGCAGCCGCCTTCGGGCTTATTACTAAAGTGGAGTAAACCGGTTGAGAGGATAGAATCCATTCTGGGTTACCAACTTCAGGTTTCGGTTGATTCATCATTCGGCGTTATAGACATAAATGATTCAACACTTACCGATACTACGAAGTTGGTTAATGGACTGGATTTCCCGAGGAAACATTTCTGGAGAGTCAGGGCGAAGAACCTGGCCGGCTGGGGAGACTGGAGCGCCGTCTGGTCATTCTCAACAAAAATCGCCATACCTCATCCGCCGGTATTACTGAGACCTCAGAATTATTCGACTGAATTATGGCGCCCCATTGATGTTTACTGGAGAAAAATTTCGGGAGCAAACAGGTACTGGATACAGGTTAGCAATGATTCGCTTTTCAGGAATCAGTATCCGTTAACTGTAATTGTTGATGACAGTATGTTTACAGATACCGTTAAGCGAATGCCTGATGATCTTTTTTGGGCTAGTGGCAAGACTTATTACTGGCGCGTTAAGGCAATGAATGAACTTGGTTCGGGAGAATGGTCTCAAGTCTTCCGCTTTACCACGAGAACACAACCGGCGGCGCCTCAGCTGATTTCGCCGCCAAATGGAGTAATGGGCCAGCCAACTTCGGGAGTGACTTTGTTGTGGAACAGTGTAATAGCAGGCGGCACAGGTTATATTGTCAATTATGAGTTAGAAGTTGCGACCACACCTAATTTTACCTGGGGCACATTTGTTTTTCAACAGTTTGTGTCAGGAACAATCAGAGGCCTGAATAATCTTGCACCTCAGAAGAAATACTACTGGAGAGTAAGAGCATGGGATGAGATCACGAATGGGATATGGAGCGAGGTAAGGTCCTTTACAACAATGCCGACATCACTTCCCCCGGCTCCGGTTCCGGCATGGCCTCAGAGTAATGTCAATGAGATGCCATTGACGGTAAGTCTGATCTGGAGGAGTGTCCCGGCTGACAATTATCAATTTCAGGTTGCCACCGATTCAACCTTTAGCAGTAGTATAAGAAATGACAGCACTATTGTGGATACAACTTTTCTGTTAACCAATCTTTCGGGTTACACCAAATATTACTGGAGAGTCAGAGCAACAAATTTACTGGGCACAAGCAACTGGAGCCAGGTATTTAACTTTAAAACTATCGGCGTTCCATACGCAGGAACCCTTGTCCTTCCGGCAAATAATTCGGTTAATGTGTCTCCGCGAAATCTGATTTTTAAGTGGACAAAACCAAGAGAACGAATAGAGGCAATACAGAGATATCAGCTTCAGATTTCTTATGATTCGCTATTTACTACCGCAGTTTTCGATAATTCATCCATACCCGATACGATGAGAACAGTCAATACTATTTTGTATGGTATGAATTATTTCTGGCGTGTAAGAGCGCTGAATGGCGCCGGATGGGGTGACTGGAGTGCTTATTCCCGATTCAGCACGGTCGAAAATATCAAAATAACAGCTCCTGTTGGCGGAGATACTCTTCTTTCAGAGAAAAATTATGAGATAAAGTGGCTTCCGTCAATAGCTGATACGGTCAGAATTGAACATAGTCTCGATGGCGGACTCACGTGGCAGATTATTTCCGCGAATTACCCGGCTCAGTCAGGCAAATTTATCTGGCGCGTTCCGACGGTAAAGACAGCAGCAGGCCTTATACGGATTCAGGCTACAAACAATCCTGATCTGATAGCTTTATCCCCCGGTGTTTTTAGGATTATCTCAAGCCGGCCTGAGATCACACCTGCAGCCGCTGGTGAGCCGGTTTATGATCCTCCATCGGGTTCAAACGCGACAGTTTTCCGATTCAAGGTGATGTATCAAAGCGATGAGAACAAACCTCCTCGTATCGGTTTTCCCCGTGTTGTACTTGATTTTGACGGAGACGGAGTTATTGAATACGGTGAAGGTGAAGGCGCTTTCACGATGATGGAAGCGAACAGACTTGACCTCAATTATGCAGATGGTAAAATATTTATTCTTGAAAAAAATCTACCGGTTGGTAATAATCACAGACTCAAATTTGAATCGGTTGATACTGATGGGGACACCTCGTCCGGTTCTCAGCAGTTATTAAACTATTTTGCAGGTCCAAATGTTAGAACCTTGCCGAATATTTCTCTTTTCTCTGATGATCTCATCATAACCTCGTCAAACAACACTGTTGGTATGCCAACGAAAATCAAATTTTTTTGGAGGGTTTCTCCTTCGAATCAACCAATAACCGAGGATGTTAAATTTGGTTTATATGTTGATGGTAATGTTGTTGATGAAGTAGTCTTTGCAGGGTTATATTCTCATACAGGGGAACATACATTCACATACACACCTCACTCAGCAGGGGTTAGGATCATCACCGTTAAGGCAGATGTCTTAAACGCTGTTGAAGAGTCAGTTGAATGGGATAATGAAGCTGGAACCACGGTTAGTATCGGCCCCAATCAGGTTAATTTAAATATTACTCAGACCGGCGGAGGCGATCCCGTACCGTTCACGGGGATGCCAAATACCGGATTCGATATAACCGGCACCTCTTATTATCTTGGAATTTCCAACAAGCTTGAGTTGAATGACACATTAAAAGTAAAGGGTGGAAGGGTCACGGTTGCGGTGAATGGCAAAAATTATGTTGGGTATACAAATTCTGACGGTAAATATTCCGTGAACATTCCGGGACTGCCATCGGGTAGTTATCCGTATTCAGCAGTGATCTCTGACAATTTTCTGAGCGGCACAGTATTCGGTGACGTAGACATACTTAATCCGAATGCCGGAGGAGGCAATAATCAGTTTAAAGATGTCTCTCTCTCTGATCTGAATTTCTCCAAAACAAATCCAGTATCGGGAGAGAATACGATAATATCGGTCAAAACATCGAACACGGGCACCGAAACTTTGTCTAACGTACCGGTCTTTCTTTATGTGAATAATATCCTTAGGGACAGCTCGGTTACCGGAGTTCTGCAGCAGGGAGATCAGCAGTTATTAACTTTTACCCTTAACGTGCAAACGACCGGTGCAAATGAAATAAGAATAGTTGCAGATCCCCGGAATCAAATTGAAGAAATAAATAAAAACAACAATTTCCGGAACGGAATAATTACTGTTGAGCCGCTTTTACCTGATTTGGTTGTTTCGGATGTCAGTTACCCGGCGATACTGAAAATCAACCGGCCATTTATAATAAGAGCGAGAATTAAAAACACTGGCAACAGTCCTGTATCTACTCCGTTCTCTGTGATTTTTCAGGCAGGCGGTCAGAATTTTGGGCCTATTCTAATCCAGCAGCTTGGGGCAGGCATTGAAACTGAAGTTGAACAATCTGTGACTTTAAGCCAGCAGGGGAATATTGTTATCAGCGCTTTGGTTGATTCTGAGAATCAGATAAGTGAGGATAGCGAATTAAATAACAGGTTCGCAAGAATTGCAGAAATCAAACCTTTGCTGCCGAATCTGGTCTTGAAACCAGGCAGTCTAACCCTGGTGCCCCCAAGGCCAGGGGCCGCAGACAGCATAAAATTCAGTGTCTCCGTAAAAAATGAGGGAGAAGTCAACTCACAGACTTCTGAACTCGAATTCAGTGTTAACGGCACTCAATTCAAAACAGTAATCCAGGTTTCTGGACTTAATGCCGGTGAGGAAACGGTAATTCAGTCAGTTACCCCTTTCATTAGCGGAATGCAGAGTGCGTTCACAGCATTAGCGAGGATAGATTTCCTTACGAATCAGGCGGAACTCTCGAAATCCGACAATATTGCCTCAACTGAATTCGTTACGGGTTCAGGCTCTGATCTTGCCATTGATTCATCCGGGAGCATCGTACCGGATATACTTTTTGTTAAGGCAGGTCAACAGGTAAATCTGAAAGCGCTTATCCGCAATGCCGGAGAAGTTGTAACCTCAGGAAAAGTAGAATTCTATTCTATTAATTCAGTGATGCAAAGAAGCCTGATTAAGACTGTGCCAATACAACTTAATCCGGGTGAAAGTAATTTCACTGGCATAATTCCTTTTATCGTTCCCGCGTTACCTGTAACTGTAAGCGCTAAAATAGTGAATACCCAACCGCAGGACGTTAACCTGACGAATAATGAAAATGTCAGAAGCTTCGGGGATATCCCGCCAGTGATAGCGGGGCTTGATTCTGTGAGTTTCAAAGAAGATTCAATGTTGGTATTGAATTTAGATAATTATGTTACTGATCCGGGAGATTCGCTAAATACACTGACCTGGAGTGTTGTTTCAAACGGAAATATCCTTGTTAGTCTCGATCAACAAACAAGGTTACTTGAACTTAAAGCGCCGCCCGATTACTACGGAACCGACAGCATCAGGATATCAGTCTCGGAAATCGGCGGTTCGGTAATTAGCAAATCAGTCTTTGTGAAAGTGGACCCGGTCATTGACTACCCCGGAGTACCGCAACCTTTATTCCCGTTGAGCGGAACCAGAGGCTTAATTTCGCCTGTTACCCTGACGTGGAATAAGAGTATAAAAACTGAATCATACCGTCTGCAACTCTCCTCAGACAGCCTGTTCAGTACGTTGATTATCAATGATTCGCTGATTACTGATACATCAAAGATAATCACTTCTGTTTCCGGATTTACACAGTATTACTGGAGGGTAAAGGGAATTAACCAGGAGGCAGTTGGAGACTGGAGCGCCGTTTTTAATTTCAAGACTCTCGGCAATCCTTATGCAAGTAATCCTGTCACACCGGTAAATAATTCGGTAAATCAGCCAATCAATACGCTTACATTTATGTGGACTAAAGCCAAAGAGCGGATTGAAACTATCCAGAGGTATCAGTACCAATTGGCAAATGATACTTCATTTGCTTCAATTGTTGTGAATGATACCACACTGACTGATACTATGAGAACAGTAAGTAACCTCGATTACCTCACCAATTACCACTGGAGAGTTCGAGCTTCGAACGAAACTGGCTGGGGTGACTGGAGTGAAAGCTGGTCATTTACGACGATCATAGAAAAGCCGGCTTTACCTCTTCTCGCTCAGCCGGGTAATAATTCCACTATGCAGATTCAGCCGGTTACGGTTAGCTGGAATAAGTCTGCCAGATCTGAAAAATATACTTTGCAGGTGAGTGATAACCCTGCATTTGCAACACTTATTGTTAACGATACAACACTGGGTTCAGGCGATACATCAAGAGCGCTGCCCCAACTGGTTTCTCCTCAGACATATCACTGGAGAGTGAAAGCACGAAATACAGGAGGGGAAAGTGATTACTCTGCCGTATGGAATTTCCGCACACTAGGATTGCCTCTTACGGTAACTCCTGTTCAGCCGGCAGAAAACAGTGTAAATCAACCTACAGCCAGCCTCAGCTTCATTTGGAGAAAGGCAGGAGAGCAGACACTTATAACATCGAAGGGTGCGGGAAGCAAAAAACAATCCAGAGGCGACGGGGAAGAAGAAACATCAGTCAGTAGAAACAGCAGCAGCGCTAAAGGTGCAAGAATGAATGGCTCATCCGGATCGGTTACTGAAGGAGGAGAGAATATTTTAAGGTACTGGCTGCAGGTGAGTAATGATACTTCAGGAAGTAATTTCTTTTTTAACGACAGCACACTTACTGACACAGTTAAGAATCTTTCCGGTCTTGCATACTCCACAGATTACTACTGGAGGGTGAAAGCGCAGAACGAAACAGGCTGGGGAGGCTACTCCCAGTGGATAAAGTTCAGGACGATCGTTCAGAAACCCGGTGTTGTGGTTCTCGCAGCTCCTCAGAACAATGCTCAGGGGCTTGTTAATCCGGTTACATCCACCTGGAACAAAAGCCTCAGGGCCGAGGGATACAAACTACAGGTTTCTGCGGATTCTCTCTTCGCAACTACTCTGGTGAATGACAGTACAATTACTGATACAAGTAAAATACTTCCGGCTTTAGCAAACTTCACTCGATACTATTGGAGAGTGAAGGCGTACAATGTTGGCGGAGAAGGTGAATGGAGCAGTGAATTCAGTTTCAGGACGCTTGGCAATCCTTATGCAAGCAATCTTGTTTCACCCGCGAATCAGTCGGTCAATCAGCCTGTAAACGGACTTGTCTTTAAGTGGAACAAACCGGCAGAGAGAAGAGAGGATTTACTCGGCTATCACTATCAGTTGTCCTCTGATTCGCTCTTTGCCGCGACGGTTATTAACGATACAACACTTGCAGATACAATAGTAACAGTTAATGACTTAACCAACCTTACGACCTACTACTGGAGAGTAAGAGCAAAGAATCAGGCGGGCTGGGGTGACTGGAGTGATAAATGGTCCTTAAAAACAATTGTATCCAGCCCGGGTCAGGTGACTCTTGTTTCTCCCGCGAACAACTCCACCGATCAGGCTCTAAGGCCTCAGTTCGGATGGAACAGAATACAGGTTGCCGAAAGATATCGCTTTGAACTTGCCGCGGATCAGAACTTCCAAAATATTGTGGTTCTTGACTCGGTGATGTCGGATACTGCTAGGAGCCTTACCTCAGACCTGAACTGGAACACAAAATATTATTGGAGAGTGAAGGCTGTAAATGTAGGGGGCGCTGGGAGTTACTCGGCTATATTTAATTTCACCACAAAGAAACAGCCCGTGGCTGCTCCTACAAATCTGCAGGCAATTTGGCTGGCGAGCGGAAGAGTAAGACTTCACTGGAATGATAACTCCTCAAATGAGGCTGGTTTTATCCTTAGCCGTAAGACAGGTGATACTTTGTCCGCAAATCAGTTTGTTATTCTGACTACGCTTGACTCAGGCGCTACCGAAGCTTTTGATTCAACGGCACTTCAGACAACACTCTACACTTATATGATAACCGCATATACTATTGATTCGATGTACGCTAACAGTAATATGGCAGTGATTCAGACGGGAACGGGAGTGAATGATGAACTCGCGGGCAGACCAACAGAATATCGGTTGCACCAGAACTATCCCAATCCGTTTAATCCAGGAACAACAATCCAGTATCAGATACCTGAAGCTGGATTTGTTACCCTGAAAGTATATGACCTGTTAGGGAACGAAGTGGCGGAACTAGTGAACGCTGAAAAGGAACCTGGTTACTATGAAGTGAAGTTCAACGCGGATAAACTTGCCAGCGGAGTATATCTTTACAAACTGCAGGCAGGCAGTTTCTCTCAGACGAAAAAATTCTCACTGCTTAAATGATTGGTGAAAGGGGGAAAGAAAAAAGTACAGGTAATCCTGGAAAAATTACTTTATCTAAAAAGCCAACGCTGTTTAGGCCCGGAAGAAAAATTTTCTGCCGGGCATTCACTATAGAGTGGGTTTTCCTGATAAAATAACCCCGCGAATTAGTGGTGGAAATGATTAAGGTAAACCCCTGAATGAACCGCGGCGGGACACCATTCCTCCTCTCCTTTTGAATACAATTATCTGAGAAAAGGAGGGACTAAAACCAGATGAATGATACCGGATGAAAATCTTCTCCGGTTTGCTGAATTTCCCCGTACCGGCTGCTCAAACAAAAAAATCCCCTGTGAGTAAAACCAACAGGGGATTAAACATTAATGTTTTATCATAATTTTTCTCAATTAATCAATTGCATTTAAGACTCACAGTAATTTTTGAAATTATTCAAAATCATCTGCCACCCCTGCTGCTGGAGTTCCCTTGAATTAATACTCTCGGGATCGAAAGTTTCCGTGACGATTGTTTTATTGTCCGCGGTTTCAAATCTCAGGGTAACTTTCCTTCCGTCGGCAATTTCATATTCAATTGTTTTATGAGGCTCGATCAGTTTATATTCCCCCTCAAAATCAAATCCCATACTCCCGTCTTTTGCTTCCATCCTCCAGTTTAATTTGCCCCCGGGACGCAGATCATTTTCGGCGCGCGGGCAGCACCAGTCATCGCCCGCGAAGTTCCAGTTAACAATATGCTCCGCTTTAGTCCACTTTTCCCATACATCAGCTAGACCGGAATTAATTCTGACTTCTACTGTAATAGGTTCGGATGAGTTTACTGTGCTCATATTATACCTTCTCCTGACAATTGAACATCCACTGTACTCCGTATTTATCCGTGCAGCTTCCATAGTAGTCGCCCCAGAACATTTCCTGAAGATCCATTTCGATCTTTCCGCCATCGGCTAATTTATCAAATAGCGCTTTTGTTTCACCGCGTGTATCCGGGGAAAGCATTATATAAACGTGATTACCAAAATTGACTTTGAATCCCATTGATTCCGGCGCGTCGCTGCCCATAAGGAGATGGCCGCCGAGAATGGGAAGCGCTGTATGCATAATCATATTTTTAGTATCCTCCGGAAGCGGCGGCATTCCTTCCTGCGGGGGCATTGACCCGAACCGGACCGGCTCGGCAACAAACTCTCCGCCGAAAACGGATTTGTAAAAATTAAATGCTTCCTCGGTGTTGCCGGGGAAATTAAGATATGTACTTACTGCTGACATAGCTGTGCCTCTTATTGAAATGAAAAAATGAAGGGGGAATATTAGAGAAATAATTCTTAAGTGCAAGTGCAAATATCAGTATGAGTATTTTATCTGAGATGAAACCCGGAATAGTGACTTTATGGCGGCATTTCATAACGGGAATTTTTCTGATCATAATTTCCGCTTTGTTCCCTAAAATAAAAAAAGGAGAGGAATTTGCAGCCTCTCCTTTCAGAAATTAATCAGGCATCAGTTTAATGAGCCGGTATTAACATTTTGTTCTCAGTGATGAAGATCGAACCGGTCGAGGTTCATCACCTTGTCCCACGCAGCAACGAAATCACGAATAAATTTTTCGCCGGCATCATCCTGAGCGTAGACTTCCGCCAGTGCGCGTAACTGAGAATTTGATCCAAATACAAGGTCAACTCTTGAGCCCGTCCACTTCAGTTCGCCTGTCTTGCGGTCGCGCCCTTCGAAAGCAGTTCCCGCGTCGTTGACCGGTTTCCAGGTTGTTCCCATATCCGTTAAGTTTATAAAGAAGTCATTAGTCAGAGTACCGGCCCGTTTTGTAAAGACACCATGTTTGCAATCGCCGTGGTTAGCGCCAAGTACTCTCAGGCCTCCGACGAGAACCGTCATCTCGGGCGCGCTGAGGTTTAGCAGCTGCGCTTTATCAACAAGCATCGCTTCAGCGGAAACAGTGTACTCTGTTTTCTGGTAATTCCTGAATCCGTCAGCTAATGGCTCAAGCACAGAGAAAGATTCTGCATCTGTCTGCTCTGCCGAAGCATCCATCCTGCCAGGGGTGAATGGGACCTCTACATTATATCCGGCTTCCTTTGCAGCGGATTCAACAGCCGCGCAGCCTGCAAGGACGATAAGGTCAGCCAGCGAAATCTTTTTTCCGCTTTTCTGTGATTTGTTAAAGTCTTTTTGTACTCCTTCAAGCACTCCGAGAACTTTCGCCAACTGAGCAGGCTGATTCACATCCCAGTCCTTCTGCGGTACCAGGCGGATCCGTGCTCCGTTCGCGCCGCCGCGTTTGTCGGAACCGCGGAAAGTGGAAGCAGACGCCCACGCGGTGGAAACGAGTTCCGATACTGAAAGCCCTGAAGCCAGCACTTTATTTTTAAGATCAGCGATATCCTTTGCATCTACAAGCGAGTGGTCAACAGCCGGTATCGGATCCTGCCAGATCAGGTCTTCTGAAGGTACTTCCGGACCGAGATAGCGTGACTTTGGACCCATATCACGGTGAGTAAGTTTGAACCACGCTCTCGCGAAAGCATCGGCAAATGCCTTCGGGTCTTTGTGGAATTTACGTGCAATCGGTTCATAGACAGGGTCAAAACGGAGGGAAAGATCCGCGGTTGTCATCATCGGGCGGTGTTTTTTTGAAGGATCGTGAGCGTCGGGGATCATATGCTCCGGCTTAACGTCTTTCGCCAGCCACTGATGAGCTCCCGCAGGACTCTTCACAAGTTCCCATTCATATCCAAACAGCATATCAAAATAACCGTTATCCCATTTGGTCGGATTTGGTTTCCACGCGCCTTCAATTCCGCTGGTGGTTGTATGCACCCCTTTACCTGAACCAAATTTATTTATCCAGCCAAGGCCCTGCTCTTCCATCGGAGCGGCTTCCGGTTCTGGGCCGACAAGTTTAGGGTCGCCTGCGCCGTGCGCTTTGCCAAAAGTGTGTCCGCCTGCTACAAGCGCAACGGTTTCTTCATCGTTCATTGCCATCCTGCCGAAAGTTTCGCGGACGTCTTTTCCTGAAGCTACAGGATCGGGATTGCCGTTAGGGCCTTCGGGATTAACATAGATAAGCCCCATCTGAACCGCCGCAAGTGGATTTTCAAGTTCGCGGTCACCGCTGTAGCGTTTATCGCCCAGCCAGGTATCTTCATTGCCCCAGTAGATATCTTCTTCCGGCTGCCAGATATCAACGCGGCCGCCAGCGAAACCAAATGTCTTGAAACCCATTGATTCAAGAGCGCAGTTACCCGCAAGGATCAAAAGGTCTGCCCAGGAAATTTTGTTTCCGTATTTCTTTTTGATTGGCCAGAGTAAGCGGCGTGCTTTGTCGAGGTTGCCATTATCGGGCCAGCTATTAACCGGAGCGAAGCGCTGATTACCGGTTCCTCCGCCTCCGCGGCCATCTGCTGTGCGGTATGTGCCCGCGCTGTGCCACGACATACGGATAAACAATCCGCCATAGTGTCCCCAGTCTGCCGGCCACCACTCTTTCGAGTCGGTCATTAGTGCGTACATATCTTTCTTAAGCGCCGCGAGGTCGAGTTTCTTAAATTCTTCAGCGTAATTAAAATCCGGATCCATAGGATTAGATGCCGGTGCGTGCTGATGCAGTATGCCTAAGTTCAACTGGTTCGGCCACCAATCGCGGTTGGACATCCCGCTACCCGCCGCGGTGCTGCCTGTTCTCCCCGTAAAGGGGCATTTACTTTCTTCGGACATAAGTTATTCCTTTCAATTAATTATTGGTTTAGCTATTGTTTTTAGTTTGTGGTTTATTCTGTTTACTTCTGTCAATTCTTTTCCGGTCACCTGTAACCTGAAGTGTAATTCCTCTTACGTTAAAGCCCGCGATCTTTTTTCTCTTGAAATATTCCGAGAGCAGATGATCAAGTTCTTCATCAATATAATCGGTAATCTCACCTGTCTGGCTGCAGTAGAGGTGGTGGTGGTTTTCAAGGATCGGGTCATAACGGGTAATCCCCTCATCGGTCATAACCTTTTTGATAATCCCCTTATTCACAAAGGCCTCAAGCGTTTTATAAACCGTGCCGGGAGCAATATTAGGATGCTTCTTCCGGAT
This sequence comes from Ignavibacteriaceae bacterium, assembly GCA_013360295.1. Lineage (GTDB taxonomy): Bacteria > Bacteroidota > Ignavibacteria > Ignavibacteriales > Ignavibacteriaceae > JABWCL01. The sequence goes on from JABWCL010000025.1 coordinate 26,241, forward strand.
ATATGTAATGATGGTATCCGCGGTCGGATGCGAAACCATACTGCTTAACGCATCCATAACCGCCACCCGCTGGGGCGTGATCTTCAGTCCTTTGGAGGATAATTTGTTTTTGTCGTTATACATATATCAATTCTTAAATAAGAATAATTCTTACTTAAGATAAAAGTAAAATTGGAATTAACAAAATTTGTTTTGCTTTTCACCAGCCAATGACCAGAGGAACGGACGTGGCTTGCGTTAAGGCGGACAGAGCTCAAGGGAAGACAGGGCTAATCGTTTCGCGCTTAGATTAAAAATTATATCCGTACTAAATAAATTCTTTCTTTCTATTCTCTCAATTTTCAACTAAATTTTCGGAATAAATTTTTATTAATCCGGAGTAATGATGCAATACAGAACTGAAACCGATACTATGGGACAAATTCAAGTCCCGTCTGATAAATACTATGGCGCGCAGACCGCCAGGTCACTGATGAACTTTAAGATCGGCGGGGAGACTATGCCGGTACCTCTGATCAGGGCGTTCGGTATCCTGAAGAAAGCCGCCGCGCTTACCAACCAGGAATTGGGTATCCTGCCGAAGGAAAAGGCTGACCTGATAGTGAAAGCAGCAGATGAAGTGATTGAGGGTAAACTGGCGGATCATTTCCCGCTTGTTGTATGGCAGACCGGCAGCGGCACGCAGACCAATATGAACGTCAATGAGGTTATCTCCAACCGAGCGATTGAAATGACGGGCGGCACGATGGGAAGCAAAAAACCGATCCACCCGAATGACGACGTTAACAAAGCGCAAAGCAGCAACGATACTTTCCCGACTGCTATGCATATCGCCGCCGTGGAGGAGGTATTCGCGCAGCTGATCCCGATGGTTACAAAACTGCGCGACGCGCTGGATAAAAAAGCAAAAGAATTTGACCCGATCGTTAAGATCGGAAGGACCCACCTGATGGACGCGGTTCCCCTTACGCTGGGACAGGAATTCGGCGGATACGTCCAGATGCTTACCGCGGGACTGGAAAGAATTGACGCCGCCCTGCCACGCCTCTATGAACTCGCGCTGGGAGGCACAGCTGTGGGCACCGGATTAAACACCCATCCCGAATTCGCTGAAAAAGCAGCCGCAAAAATAAGCGAACTCACCGGAAAGAAATTTGTCAGCGCACGTAATAAATTCGAGGCGCTCGCTACACACGACGCCCTCGTCGAGTTCCACGGTGTTCTTAAGACTCTCGCCGCTTCGCTGATGAAGATAGCCAACGATATCCGCTGGCTTGGCTCAGGGCCGAGATGCGGGCTTGCCGAACTTCTCCTCCCCGAAAACGAACCGGGGTCTTCAATCATGCCGGGCAAAGTCAATCCCACTCAGTCCGAAGCAATGACTATGGTCTGCGCGCAGGTATTCGGCAATGATGTCGCGGTAAACTTCGGCGGCGCAATGGGCAACTTTGAACTGAACGTATTCAAACCCGTAATAATTTATAATGTACTTCAGTCAATTAAACTGATCGCGGATGCCTGCGACAGTTTCACGGAGCACTGCGTTGACGGAATTGTTCCGAACACGGAGATGATAAAGAAACACCTCAGCAACTCCCTTATGCTTGTAACTGCTCTGAATCCGCATATCGGCTATGACAACGCGGCTAAGGCTGCCAAAAAAGCACACAAGGAAAACACCACACTGAAACAGGCTGTTGTTGAACTTGGGCTGCTGACCGAAGAGCAGTTCGATAAGTTTGTCCGCGCTGAGGATATGATCAAACCGGGTTTGTAAAAAACTTAGTTTAACTCCTTAAAAGCTGTATCAGGAGATCACGCTGATACAGCTTTTTCTTTTTAAATACACCGCGGATTCAGACATATTTATTAGACTTTGATGATCCCGGTGCTTATTTTTATGTTAGTTGATTGCATTGAAAACATATTTAATACCGGCTTTACTTTACAGATGAAAGAAACCATACATAAACTGAATCTGACAAACCTCCCGACTCCTTTAGAGCCCGCGGATTCACTGGCGAAATATCTTGGCTTAAGCTCTCTCTTGATAAAAAGGGACGATATGACCGGCCTGGCAGGCGGAGGAAACAAAGCAAGAAAACTTGAGTTTGAACTGGCGGATGCTGTAAGCGGCGGGTATGATACCCTGATTACCATTGGCGGGCAGCAGTCCAATCACGCACGGATGACAGCCGCAGCGGCACGGAAACTCGGAATGGATGTCAAACTTGTCCTCGGTGGCGAGGACTTCACTGAACTGAAAGGCAATATGCTCCTTAACGCGATGCTCGGCGCGGAGATGCGCTACATTGACGGGAGTGATGAAGACGATGACCTTATTGCGCTGATGAATATGTGGATGAAGGAACTGGACTCTGAAGGAAAAAAAGTCTACCAGTTACCGATCGGAGGCTCAACGCCGCTTGGTTCACTGGGATATTTTTACGCTATGAAAGAAATAAGCGATCAGACAGGGACTCCCAATCTTCAGATAATTCTTCCGGTTGGCTCTTGCGGTACTTTCGCGGGCTCTCTGCTTGGCGCGAAAGTTTTTATGCCGGAAGCGAGAGTTACAGGGATAAGCATTTCACGAAAAAAAGAGAATATTCTTGAAAGAACGATGTCACTCATCAGGGGGAGCGCTGAGCTGCTGGGTATTGATAATCCCGTCAGCGCGGAGGATTTGATCATCTTAGATAATTACCACAAAGCATACGCTGAGCCTGTCAAGGAAGCAGAAGAGGCGATCAGAACCGCCGCGCAACTTGAAGGGCTGATCCTTGATTATATATATACCGGTAAAGTAATGGCGGCTCTTTTTGATCTTACCGCGCGCGGGCACTTTGATAAAAATATCCCTGTGCTCTTTCTTCACACAGGCGGACTTCCGATCGTGTTTTCCGGGAAGCAAAAGATTCCGGCAGGCAACATCTGCAAAAAATATTCTTTAAGCGACATACAAAGGAGCTGAAGTGGAAAGAAATAAACACCTGACTTTGTTCATATCCATAATGATGTTTATGACTGCGGGGTCAGTATCATCGAAGGCATCCGTTCCTGACACCATAAAAATAAAATCACTGACCGAGCGTTTTTCTTCTTCAGATGCCGTCGTCCGTGTTCAGGCATCAGAAGAACTGATTAAGATTGGCGCCGGCGCCCTCCCCTTTCTGTGCAGTGCGTTAAAAGATACTAACGGACAGGTAAGAATTTCCGCCGCGATCACATTGTGCCGGTTTGGAGAGAAGGCCGCACCCGCTCTTGACTGCCTGATCTCAGGATTGATTGATAAAGAAAGAGTTGTAAGGCTTCAGTGCGCTTATGCCCTTCGTTACTTTAAGAATGAGAATGATCGGGTTGCAGCAGCCCTGAATAAATCTGTACGAGATAAGGATCTTCTGGTAAGAAAAACCGCGCTGAGATCTATGAAGATTGTTCATCCGGCATACTTTAACTCCGCGCCAGATATTAATAAAATAATCTCAGCCGCCGACAGCCTTATTCCGTTACTTAAGGCTGAACACAAAGTACCGGGCGTATCGCTCGTAATAATCAGAAATAATAAAATTGTACACACAGTTAACTCCGGAACCGCTGACTCGCGGACAAATGAACCTGTTGACAGCGAGACGATGTTTGAAGCTTGTTCGATGTCTAAGCCCCTTTTTTCATATATCGCTTTAAAGCTTGCGGAATCGGGTGAACTTGATCTTGATAAGCCTGTGTATAAATACTTTGACGACCCTGCGTTTATGGAACAGCCTGAAAGGAAAAAGATCACGGCGAGAATGCTGCTCTCACACACCTCCGGCCTGCCTAACTGGCGGCTGGGCGAAGAAGATAATGAAGGACTGCTTCCGGTTTTGTTTGACCCGGGGCTGAAGTTCGGTTATTCCGGAGAGGGAATGTTTCTGCTCCAGAAAGTTGTGGAAAAGATAACTGGCGAATCTTTTGAAGAGTATTCAAAAAGAACATTGTTTGATCCGCTCGGGATGAAGCACAGCTCTTTTATTTACAAAGATGAATTTGACGCAAACATAGCCGCCGGCCATAATGAAGACGGGACATTCAGAAGCAAAACCTCATACGGACGGGCTAACGCGGGATACTCTCTCTATTGTTCGGCTGAAGATTACGCAACCTTCTTACTTGAAATAATGAATAAAGAGAGGCGGGGGAAAAAGCTACTCTCTCAAAAGTGGCTTAACGAGATGCTTAAAAGGCAGTCCATTGCGAACATACGCGAACCTGTCGAGAGGCCGGGACGGGCAACATCATTTGAGGTTTACTGGGGGCTTGGATGGGGAATTAATTCAACATTGGGTAACGATATATACTATCATTCCGGTTCAAACGGATCGGGATTCACCTGCTACAGCCAGTTCAATCCTGCAGAAGGCTCGGGAATTGTTATAATGACCAACAGCTATAATGGTGATTTGCTTTGGAAGAAACTTGTTGCGGAGATCGGCGATCTTTAATCGCCACGGAAGCAGGCAATAAAAATATTATACCTGTTTTAACCGTATAAAAAACTCTGATTTATACTTATATTTGGATAAATTTATTACAGACTCTATTGGATAACAGTTTATTAATAAAGCTCGCGGTGGTAGGCACGCTGATAGTTGTGCTCAACCTTCCTTTCGGCTACTGGCGGGCCAAGACAAAAAAGTATTCGTTTCAGTGGTTTATGGCGGTACACCTTTCCGTCCCGTTGGTTTATGCCCTGCGCGCCTTTGCCGGCGTCGAATGGCACCTTATCACAATTCCCGTACTCGGAGGCTCATTCTTCCTCGGGCAATACCTGGGGGGCAGATTCCGTCAATGATTCCCCACATTTCTCTATTTAAGCAGAATCAGTTTTTTAGTTTGAACAAAAGCTTCCGCTCTGATCCTGTATAAATAAATTCCTGACGGAACGGTCGCTCCGTAATGATCCTTACCATCCCACCCGGCATTATAGCTGCCCGCGCTCAGCCTGCGAGAAACAAGAGTTTTTACCCGTCTTCCGGAAATATCAAAAACGGAAAGATCAACCATCGCCTCCCGGGGAAGCCCGAATTCAATCATCGTACTAGGGTTAAATGGGTTTGGATAATTTATGCCAAGATAGAAATCCGTGGGTATATTTTCGCTGCTGAATTCCTTGATTGACGTAAGCGTGCGTACTACCGCGTAATTGCTAACTGCAGATACCGTATCGGAATTGTATGCCAAAACAAGATAGCTATAAAGAGTGGAGTCAGTTACATGTGTATCATAATAAACAGCAGCATTTTGCGCAACTGTATCTATATACTCCAACTGATTCACGCTCGTACTGTCCCCTTCTTTCCTCAAAATTATAAATCCAAGTTCATTATTCGAGTTATCGTTCCACGTAAGTTTTACCTCCCTGGTTGCCGCTGCGGAAGCAGTAAGGTTTGAAGGAGCCGCGATTGACTTTATTTCTGTTTTGAACCGCCACGTGTCAGAAAACGCACTATTTCCCGCGATATTAATACTCTTTACGCGCCAGAAATAAGTGGTCTTATGCTGCAGCGTATCCGCAAGATAAGACGTATCAGTCAGAGTGGAATCGTTTATGACGAATGAACTGAAAATCGAATCAGCAGACAACTGTAAATGATATTTTTCCGTGTAAGCTGTCCTATTCCAGATTAACAGCGGGGTTAAGGAAACACCTGTTGTATTGTTAACCGGATAACTTAATACAGGAACCGTAGGAACCGGAACAATGGTTCTGAAAGTAAACCAACCGCTAAAGGATCCCCAACCGGCTTCATTACCGGCACATACACGCCAATAATAAGTTTTGTCGTAAAGCAACCCTGTAACTTGCCTTAAAGTATCAGTCAGAGCCGAATCAGAAACAACCGTGGCCCCCGACGTATCCATTGTAAGCACAAACCAGTACCGAATATTGCTTTTCTGATCATAAGCGCGTGTCCAGTTAAATAGTATATTCACTGACTGATTAACACTTCCATTCGGGGGATATAGGAGAGAGACGGTAGTCGGCACTCCGAGAGTCCTGAAATTCCAGGTACCGGACACATTACTTACACCGCCCTGATTATAAGCTGATACCCTCCAGTAGTACTGAGTATAAGATGAGAGAGCGGGTAATACTCTGAATGTATCTGTAACAGCCGAATCAGCGAACAGAATCGTGTTAAATGTCTGTGAGCCGCTAACCTCAAGAATATAACCGGCCGCGCGGGGAGAAGCATACCACCTCAAAATTACCGGCTGAGAAACCTTTACACTGTTATTAACCGGAGAAGCAAGTATTGGTGCCGCCGGCTTCTCGATTATTGTAGAAAATCTCCATAGTTCCGACCAGTCTCCCCAACCCGTTTCATTCAGAGCTCGCACACGCCAGAAATACCCCATACCGTAGCGCAGGTTATTTACCTGCGCTGAAGTATCTGTTAAGGTTGAATCATTTGTGTTTAATACAGCAAACAATGAATCCTCAGCCAACTGAAACTGATACTTGAGTATAGTTTCAATCCTTTCGGTAGCTTTTCGCCACTTAAAGATGATATTGTTCACCGGAAGATTCGCGGACTGATTAACCGGCAAAACCAGACTGACTGGATATGCGGAGCCAAGTGTTTTAAAATTCCAGATTTCACTCCACGTGCTTGAACCACCTGTGTTATACGCCATCACTCTCCAATAGTGAGCTGTATAATTCGCTAATGAAGGAAGCAGTTTTAATGTATCTGTAAGCAGTGTATCTGAGTAGAGCACTGTAATGAATTCCGGACTTAAAGAGATCTGCAGTTTATACTTCTCTGCCCGCAAAGGCTTATTCCACCTAACCGTTATGGGCTGCAGCAGTCCGTTGCTATTGTTTGCCGGACCTGCAAGCACCGGAATCGTTGGTCTTTCAATTATTGTGGTGAAACTCCATACCTGGCTCCAGTCTCCCCACCCTGTTTCATTGCCTGCGCGGACACGCCAGAAGTATTTTGTGAGATAACTTAACCCGATTATCGACTTTGTTGTATCGGTCAGTGTGCTGTCATTGACTAAGAGAACGCCGAACAGAGAATCAGTTGATAACTGAAAATGATAATCAGTTATTGACTCAATCCTTTCCGTGGGTTTCTGCCATTTAAATGCAAGATCAGTAAGATTATTTACGCTCTCGTTTGCCGGTTGTATAAGAGTAACACCATACGGACTTCCGATTGTCTTGAAATTGAAAACAACACTCCACCCGCTCTCACCGCCGATATTGATTGCCTTTACTCTCCAGTAGTATTTAGTGTAGTCTGAAAGCGCGGGTAACTGCTTCAGAGTATCCGTCAGATCGGGAAATGTATTCGTAACCGATGCAAAGGCAGAATCGGTTGCGATTTCAAGCGTGTATTCCTCCGCCCTTGCCGACTTATTCCATTTCAATATAATTGGCTGTATTAATCCAACGCTGTTACTCGCGGGACTTGCCAATAACGGTGCGACGGGTTTCTCAATAATCGTTTTCAGGGTCCAGACTTGAGACCAATTCCCCCAACCTGTTTCATTAGAAGCCCGGACGCGCCAGTAATACCCAGTCCCGTAGCGCAGGTTAATTACCTGCACTGAAGTATCTGTTAAAGTTGAATCATTTGTGTTTAATACAACGAACAATGAATCCTCAGCCAACTGAAACTGATACTTGAGTATCGTTTCAATCCGTTCAGTCGCTTTTCTCCACTTAAAGGTTATACCGTTCACCGGAAGATTTTCGGACTGATTAACCGGTGAAACTAAAGTGACGGGATATGCAGAGCCAAGCGTTTTGAAAGTCCATACATCGCTCCACGCACTCTCGCCTCCTGAGTTGATAGCTTTTATTCGCCAATAGTATTGGGTATAGAAACGCAAGTTGGTAACTGGAGCTACGGAATCTGTTAATAGTGAGTCTGCAAACGCTAATGAGGAAAAATTCTGATATTCGGAAACCTGAAGAAAATATCTTTCCGCTCGGGGTGATTTATACCATTTAACTGTAGCAGGGGGAATAACTCCATTTACATTATTAGCTGGGAATGCAGGTACCGGAGCCTCAGGTTTTTGAATTATGGTTGTAAACTTCCAAATATCACTCCATTCACCGGCGCCGCCCTCATTCTCTGCCCGGACACGCCAGTAATAGTCTATCAGACATGATAGCTGTGGTGATGTGTAATTAGTATCGCTTAAAATTGTATCGGCTATTAATGTGTTGAAAGTCTGCACGGTTGATAACTGGAGCCGGTATTTAGCAGATCCGGCTGAAGTTCCCCACGTAAAAGAGGGAGTGATGCTTTGATTAACATCATTGTTAAGAGGAGCTATCAAAACAGGCTTCGCGGGAACCGGATATACTGTTATGCTTCCGTTCTGAACCGCTTTTATGATATTCTGTGACTGAGCATTCGAGATGACGCCGCCGGAAAGCTCAACCGGAAATGTCCCGGATATATTACCAACCGCAAATTTTAATTCAGCAACTGTGCCGCTGTTTCCCGAAAAAGCCTGCTGCGAAAGTGAAAAAGCAAAAAGCCTGAATGTGTTTTCTGCGATAGTGCCAACATTCAGTATATGATCTGCCTTACGCGCAGTGAGAACTGCCGAGTTGTTTTTGTATAAAAACCCAGGAGGTAATTTTATGTCTGTCTGGAAAGCGACAAAACCCTCATAATTATTTATATCAATCTTAACCGTAACAGTATCCCCTGACCGCGTGTTCAGGTTCGGAACAACAATATAATTCGGAGCATAAGTATTAACGGATAAGTTTACATAAAACGGATCTTCATCGGGATCGTTGCTTCTTAAAATAAGGCGGGCAGCGTGAGTCCCTTTCTGATCTGCATGAAAATAAACCTTAAATGATTTACTGCCTCCCTGAGGTATTATAAAAAGCGAGGAGTATTCTACTCGAAAAAGGGGATTTGACGATGTTATCTGATCAACGCGGAGTGTATCTGATCCTGTATTGTAAAGAGTATATGTATAACTAAGGGTATCGGGCAGCGATACTTCACCAAGATCGATGTTCTGCTCACCGGAAATATCAGGTGAAACTATTGTGACAGAATTTCCGTAGGAAGCCGAAACCAGATTTGTTGATGCTGCACCGGTTATAAAAACAGAGTCGGGCTGTACATAATAATTACCACCTGTGCCGTCAAGAGTTAATCCGATCTTCATCAGTTCACCGAGGGAATCAGCGAAAGTCATGTTCTGAGGAGAGAAAGCGATCACGCGCACTCTTCCGGGAGAAACTTCATTCACAGAAACAACGTGGTCATTCTTCCTTGATGAAAGTACCGCGCCGCCGCCGGAATACTTTACTACGGACGGAAGCAGAAGATCAAACTGAATCCCCGTAAATGGCTCCATATTATTAACCGAAACAGGAAGATCAATTGCATATCCCGATCTTCCCGATGCCGTACCGAAGCGAAGTTCGTTTACCGCGAACGATGTGCCGCTGACATTTACAGTTACGACAGGTTCATCAGGGTCATTACTCAAAATCGTAACGGTTTCATTATAGGTTCCCTTTTTCAGCGATTTAAATTCAATATTTACCTGGTGGGTTCCGCCGGGTTGAATGGTCTTCGAGGTATCAGAATTTATAACAAAATATTTATCTGAAGAATAGATTCTGTTTATCTGGAGCGGGGTCGTTCCGGTGTTTGTGATGGTAAACGAATTAAATCCCGAAGTATACCACGGCACCCGTCCGTAATCTATCTGATTAAAATTCAGATCAATATCCGGAGAAAAGATGGTAACATTTCCGTTCGCGGAACCTGTAAGTATATTCTGAGACTGCGCATTACTGATAATGGGATTGATCAACAACAGGGGATATATGCCCGGCTTTTTACCGAGCTTAACTTTGAACGTAACCACAGCGCCGGTATTGCCGGTGAAGGGGGTTTGATTCAATGAGAACGCAATCAGCCGGAGCACATTTCCTGTAAGTAAACTTGCGCTGACTATATGCCCACTGCTTCTGGAAGTAAGCTGCGCGGTATTAGCGATAAAAGATATTTCGTTCGGAAGTTGAATATCCGTCTGAACCGCAACGAAGGCATCCGCGTTATTAACGTGTATCTTCACTGTAACGGTGTCACCTGCCAGACCGCTTGTGTCGGGAAGGAACATCGTGTTCTGCGCGAGGGCATTAATGGTCAGTGTTAAAACTAATAAAATTATTTTTCTCATTTCAGCAATTCATCAATTTGTTTTTAAATGAGAAACAATAACAAATAAAAGGCATCATACAGTTATTCATACGATATTGTTTTTACCGCATCTATAAAGCGCGTGTTACGAAGAATAAAAAGGTATATGCCTGCCGGTAATTTGTTCCCGGAATCGTCTCTTCTGTTCCATTTATAAATGTTATATCCGCGGGAAATATTCTGCAATTTTACGCTCTTCACTTCTTCACCGCTGATATTTGTAATTACCAGATTAACAGGATCAGTATGATCCGAATAAAATTTAATGGTCGTTTCAGAGGTAAAGGGATTAGGATGGTTTTGAAACAGGGCTAAACCCTTCTCTGAGAAAGTCATACTTATCTCCTTCTCTCCGAGCAATGTCCTTGATCCCTTCGCATCTTCTTCCCACAGACGGTAGAGAATAGCGCCGGATACTCCGCTTGCATCATCTGTTAAGCTGTATGACCGGGGGATGGTTGAAGTGCCGGATGCGTCCACGGCGAAAGAGCGGCACATTTCCGCGCTTTCGGTTATGCGTTCGATATGGAAACGCAGCGCGTTTTCTTCGGTGGATGTTTCCCAGGTTAGGAGAATCTGATTATTCTCAGATTGTTCCGCGCTGAATGAAATCAATTCAACTTTAACCACGCTGTCTATGATTGTTATGTATCCGTTTGACGATCCGGTGAGTATGTTCTGCGAATTAGCATTACTTATTACAGGACTGACAATCTCCATAGTGTATGTGCCTGTCTGGTTTCCCGCAAGGACACGAAACCTGGCGACCGCGCCGCTGTCGCCGGAAAATGTATTCTGATTCAGTGAAAAAGCAATGAGCCTGACTGCATTTGGTGCTATCACCTGATAAGTGAATGCGTGGCCATTGTTTCTTTCTGTCAGCACGCCGGATCCTGCCACAGGTGTGAGCGCCGCGGGGAACTGAATATCTGTCTGGAAGGCAACAAACGGCTGTGAGTTTGTTATTTTCAACTCAACCGTGACCGTATCACCCCTGAATACAGTCGCATTACTCAGAGTCATAATATTCTGTCCGCTAACCACCAGAGAACAGAGCAGTAAAAATAAGAGCGTTTTTCTTTTCATTTATCTCACGAGAACCATTTTCTTCTGCGAGATAAAATTTCCGGCCTTAAGCTGATAGATATACACCCCGCTTGATACTGGCTGTCTGTTCAGGTTCACTGAATGCCAGCGCAGTTCATAGTATCCGGCTTTCTGAAAGTCACTCTTTTGTTCCCATATCTTCTCACCCATTATATTATATATAGATAACTCAACCCCTGCGTCTTCCGGTATACCATAACGGATAACTGTCTCGGGATTAAACGGATTCGGATAATTCTGATAGAGCACGTATTCAGTCGGTATGATGAATCCGTCATTAGAGAATTGAACATTAATCTGCTCGCCGCGCCTGTTTCCGGCAGTGACGGTCTCAAGTTTCGTTAAATGACCTTTGCTGATCCGGAAGAGTAAATCTTTCTCATCAGACTTTATAGTATTTCCATAAAAACTATAGAAAATAATATTAATTGTATCTCCGGTTATACTGTACGCCATTTCCATTCCACTGGCAAGCGGACCAGCAATTATATTCGCGTCTTTTATGTCCTTGCCGGTGAGTCTGAACTGTAAACCTGCGATCGAGCTTCCGCCCGCGAGGTATGCGCCCTTTGCGTCAAATGTGAATACCGGGGCGCCCTCGCCTGATTCCTTATTAATGTTGCCGCTGCCCATAATAATATTTACGGTACCGACAATATCCAGCACATTCACAAGGTTATCCTGATTAACATCAGCAGCCTCAAAAATAAATGGCTGCGGGTTTTGATTCAGCAAATAACTGACCATCGTTGTAATGTCGAGAACGTTAACCGTAAGGTCACCGTTTGCGTCGCCGCGTGAGGCGGTAAGGGGTATGCTGCTCACGATCCGCGATGAATCTGATTCGCTGAAATCGGTACGGACTACTTTATAATAGTAATAGTATTTTTTATTCGGGATAACTTCAAAGTCGGTATATAGGGTATCGTTAATTAGCGTATTATTGATAAGAACCGGATCCGTAAATGTAGTGTCAGTTAAATGATCAAAACGGTAAATATTGTATCCTAAAAGATCTGTGAGTTCGGGGGGCGTGCTCCATTCGAGATAGACTTTACCGAGCCCTGCTGTTGCCTGAAATTCCGCCGACGCGGAACCTGCCGCGTCAATAAGGAATTCGAAACGCATATCTTCATCAGGTATATCCCACCCGTCAGTATCTTTTCCGCCCGTTACACGTATCCGGTTAATTCCGTCTCCTGTCTGGATTTTAACGGTTTTATAAACAGTATAGATTCTCCGGTTCGCTGACCAAAAGCCGTCTTCGTTAACAAAGTTGGTGAGGAACGGATAACGAACGCCAAAGCTTACTGTCGGCGTGAAAGATGTATCCATCGCTTTGCTGTAGTAAATATCAAATCTGTGTTTACCCACGCCAACAGGATCGGCGGCATCGTCAAACGGATCTTTTCCGTTAACGTGGATTTTCCAAAGAACACCGTGCGCGGAATCGGTCGGCGCCTTTAAGAACGGGCTGAAGCGAATGCGCGGACGAAGCGGGTCTTCCTTGAAATCATAAACCATGTTTTCGATTTTCAAAGAATCTGATGTTCCCCAGTACTGGTGCTGCATATATTGGAAGTCCGCGGTGCCGTTAGTATTGAATTTTTCAAGATATATTTTCGCATCCTCATAAAACGTGCCGTTCCATACCTGCTTATATTTGTAATATTCGCTTATCCAGTTATTCTGCATATTCGGATCAGTATGGTCGAAATATTCGTTAGTAGGCATCCTCAGGTTAATCATATTGTTGTAGTAATAATTACCTAAACTTGCCGAGTATAACCCTCCGCTCGGAGCGTAGAAAGAACCGGTAGTCGTTGGTGAGATAAAGTTATTCCTTTTCACATACGAACTTGACCATAATCCGTCATAGAATGAGCGGATTGTATTATCCACTACGCTGTCCGCGTAACCGATGGCAATATCATCGGAGATGAATTTGCAGTTGAAAATACTCGCGGGATTCTGCCCGCCTCCCGCGAGTGGCAGACGGAAATTCTCGAAGACGCAATAAGAAAATCTGTTTTTAATATTGTATTCAAAGTTTCTGAAAACAAAGATTTCGCTTACGGGCCCGGAAGAACCGGGGGGAATGTAAGCTTTAAAAACGATCATACTGTCGGGTGTGCCATCAGCGATAAGTTCACCGCTTATGGGTATACTTTTACCAGGATAGAAAGTGATCTGTGTGCCGGGTTTTATTATTAACCGCCCGCCAACGCCAATCTTAAAGCTCTGATTTACGATGTAATTTCTGTTCGGGTAAAGGATCCTTGTTGAGTCGAGAACATCATACAGCTCTTCACCGTTTTCGGGTGTAATTACAAGTGTTCTTCTGGTTGTATCTGCGGCTCCATTCCACCACAGTTTTAAATTAAAAACTATATCTCTGCCGTGCGGCGCGTTTTCGCTGACTTTAATGAGGAGCGGGATCGCGGCGTCACGGGTAGCGTAAGAGCTCATACTGCCGACGGATATTTTATCCCTCAGTATCTTTGCCACTAAGGTATCTTCGAACTCCCCTAATTGAATTGACATAAAGGTACTGTCACACGCTCCTCCGGTGTTTCTGAGCCTGTACCATAGCTCAATCGTTTCTCCGGCGTCAACGCGTCCGTCTATATCGTTGCCCGGGATTGAGTCTGAGATCGTTAATCCCACAATATTCACCTGCGGCGGAGGAAGATAATTTAGCGAGTTATAAAGTTTTATATTTTCCTCGCTTGAAGCAATGAGTTTTGCCCACATCAGTTCAGGATTTTCCCCGGGTTTTAATTGCCGGTAAAGAGATATGCCTCCCGAAACAAGCGGTGCTGCCATTGAAGTTCCGTTAAGAGCGCGGTAACCTCCATTAGGGACAGCACTTATAATTAATGCTCCGGGCGCCTTTAGCTCATAATTACTAAGTTCTTTATACGCACTGTAAACCGGCCCGTCAGTATCAACGTTGCTGAAGTCCGCACGAAGCCCGCTTTCGTCTGTTGCTTCAATCCCCAAAACAAATGAATAAGCAGCCGGAAAAAATCTGGCACAACCGCTCCCAGGACCAATACATCTGGAATCATTCCCCGCGGCAGCCACCAGAATACTTGTACCATACGCATTTGCCAGGGCGGCTTCAAGGGTGAGCGACGCAGTATAACTGCCGAAGCTCATATTTATAATATCCGCGCCCATCCCGTGAGCATAAATTATTCCCCGGGTAATGGTTGCAAGATCGCCTCTGCCGCTGCTCTGAAAAACTTTAAGCGGCATTACCTTCGCGTGCCAATTGACGCCTGCAACACCAATTCCGTTATTGCTTTCCGCGGCGGTAATTCCCGCAACGTGTGTGCCGTGGCTATTATCATCCCTCGGATCATTGTCATTGTTGATCCAGTCCCACCCCCGCACGTCATCCACATAACCGTTGTTGTCATCATCTATCCCGTTATCTGGGATTTCTCCGGGATTTGTCCAGATTTTGTTTTTAAGATCCGGGTGCAACCAGTCAACTCCTGTATCGAGTATCGCGATTATCTGTGTGGTATCTCCCTTTGTGCTGTTCCATACCGCGTCAACCTGCGCAGCGGGTATTCCCCACTGCTGAGAATAAAGAGGATCGTTTGGGACTACCGATGTTATGCGGTTCGGCGATTTATTATCAGGGAATAGTTCGTGGTGTTCGCTAAGCCATTTGATCATTTCCGGTTCGGTTAACTCGGGCGAGAGAGGCATACTTTCAACTATTGATAAAATATAATTTGGCTCGGCATATTCTACGTTCACATCTTGTTTCAGCGCTTCGATCACTTCAAATATATTGGTGTGTGAGTCACCGGTACTGATTTTGTAAATATTGTGGAGCGAGGGGATTTCAACCTTCTGTCCGCTGAATGACTTAAAATATTCGGGTTTGGCAGGTTTCGTTTCGCCCGCAAATACCCGTGCGGCTGATACTATTTTATACTGTCTGAAAATAATATCAGTTGAAGGATATCCGGTGGTAATAAACCCGGAAGTCTTGCCGAGATTTATTGCCGCTTCATTTCTGAACTTTACTATGATATCCCCCGGGACGAAATCGAATTTGGACGTTCGTTCGTCAATCCTGATGACATCATACTGGTTACTATTCGGATTATCCGGCGGGCAGTCAGGACAAGGCGTCTGGGCATTTAATAAAATGCTATAGAAAAATATAAACGAAAGGAAGGATAGTCTCATTGTGCACTCCACACTATTCAAGCAGTGTTAATTGATGGTTGCTGATCTTCATAAAGATTCCAGGCTCTTAATGTGAAACCGGGTTGTAAGTTCCATTTGGAGAAATAATTAATCGACGGCTGTAAGGTAACAATAATTAAACTTATTAATTCAGTCAAAATAAAGAGCCGGATTTCCCTGCTTTTAATTGGGGCTTGGTTATACTGGCATTATTCTTGCGCTTTTATTTCATTCCATATTTCGTCCATTTCTTCAAGCGTGCTGTCCGAGGGCTTTTTCCCTCTTTCAGCCAGTTTTTCCTCCACATAACGGAACCGCCTTTCGAATTTATGAATGGAGTTCCTTAACGCGTCCTCCGCGAACACCCCCGCGAAACGGGAGTAATTTGTAATTGCAAATAATAAGTCGCCCAGTTCTTCCTCGATTTTCGCGTTGTCCCCTTCTTCTTCTGCCGCACGGAATTCTCTGATCTCTTCTTCCACCTTGTGCCACACATCTGCCTTTTCGCTCCAGTCGAAGCCCACCTTCGAAGCTTTTTCCTGCATTCTTTGCGCCCTCAGCAGCGCCGGCAAAGCTTCCGGCAGACCGTCAAGAACGGACTTTCTCCCTTCAGCCATTTTAATTTTTTCCCAGTTTTCTTTAACGTGGTCGGCATCCCTTACTTCGGTGTCCCCGAAAATATGGGGATGCCTGCGGATAAGTTTATCCGTAATGCTTTGTATTACATCATCAATCGTGAACCCGGCGATTTCACCCGCCATTTCCGTGTGAAAGACAACGTGAAGCATTAAATCGCCCAGTTCCTTTTTAAGTTCTTCATAGTCGCCATCATCTATGGCGTGGACAACTTCGTAGGCTTCCTCAATAGTGTTTGTTCTGATTGACTCGTTGGTCTGTGCCTTATCCCAGGGACATTCCTTCCTTAAGCGTTTTACTATATTTACAAATTCGTTAAATTTACTGTCAGTCATTCGGTATTTACCTTTATTCAGCGTATAATATTATTTTTTTGACGGTCATAAATATAACACAATTTTTAACCACTATCTGAACGGTCTTATTATGTATTCTGAAAATCTTAAATCTCTCGGCATCACGATTCCCGCCGCTCCTCTTCCACTCGCTGCTTATGTCCCCGCGGTCAAAACCGGGAAGTATGTTTATACATCCGGTCAGCTTCCGATGAAGGATGGTAAACTTGCTTTCGCCGGCAGGGTCGGCGCAGATGTTTCTCAGGAGGATGGAAAACTTGCGGCGGAGATATGCGGTATAAACTGCATCAGCGCCGCGCTTACCGTGATCGGAGATGTTGACAAAATTGCCAGAGTTGTTAAGCTGACTGCTTTTATAAATTCAGCTGCCGGTTTCACATCCCAGCCTGAAGTTGCCAATGGCGCTTCTGAACTAATGATAAAGATCTTCGGTGACAACGGAAAGCACGCACGCAGCGCGGTGGGCGTAAGCGAGCTTCCGAGGAATGCCGCGGTTGAAATTGAGATGATCCTTGAGGTGAAAGAGTAACTCTCTTTCCCGATGACTTTAAGCGCAAAACGCAGCCGGGTAATCTTCCTCGACCTGATAAGGGCTTTCGCTGTACTTATGATGGTGCAGGGACACACAGTTGATGTTCTCCTGTCGGATTATTACCGGAACCTTGAATCTTTCTTTTATTCCGCGTGGCAGTTCAACCGGGGAATGACTGCCCCGCTTTTTTTATTTACATCGGGAATTACATTCACCTATCTTTTCAGGCTGCATAAAGAACCCTTCTCGAAAAATCCAAGGGTCAGGAAAGGAATAAAGAGAGCACTACTGCTGATATTCATCGGCTATTTGCTAAGGTATCCGACCAGTACAATCGTTATTTTCGACGAGGTAACCCCGTACCAGTGGCAATTATTTTTTTCTGTTGATGTGCTTCATTTAATAGGCTTCGGCCTCCTCTTTCTGCTCCTTATACTCTATTTAGCGGAGAGGACTAAACAGAGAGACTGGGTTGTATTTACCGCTTTCATCCTTATTAATCTCAGCCTTCACCCTTTCTTTGAGAATATTGACTGGACTTCTTTTATGCATCCGGCTTTTGCGGGTTACTTCTACCGGAAATCAGGATCGAACTTCCCCCTCTTCCCCTGGCTAAGTTATATTTATGCGGGCGGGATGCTCGGGAGCTATCTTGCGGATCATCCGGAAGTCTTTAAATCATTCAAGTTTACTTACCGGACTTTCATCATCGGTTTATCGCTGATACTGATTTCAATGTCCGGTACTATTTTTGAGAGAGTTATCCTGGGCACTGATACATTCTGGACTTACAGCCCGATGCTTACGCTTCTCAGATTCGGAATTGTTATGCTCATTATCTCAGCGTTTGTCCTGACTGCGCGGAAGATGGAGACTATCCCGAGAATAATAATCCTGCTCGGTAGAAATACACTGCTTATATACGCTGTACATCTGATAATTTTGTATGGCAGCCCGTGGAATCTGGGGATGGCCTATATTGCTACACACGGCTTCAACCTTCTCAATACGTTCCTCACCGTTATCCTGATGTGGTCGTTAATGATAGTAATGGTATATTTGCTGAACAGATTTCAGATTCGCAACAAACCAATTGACGCAGCTTAGAAAACGAGTTAATAAGAATTGAGTAAGAATACACGTAAACCCTCAGCGGTAAATCCCGTAACGGATAATAAAGAAAAAGAATTTGAGACTTCGTTACGCCCTCTCAGGTTCAGTGATTTCAACGGGCAGACAAAAATAACCGATAACTTAAAAGTTTTCATAACCGCGGCCTTGAAACGCGAGGAAGCTCTCGATCACGTTTTACTCACCGGCCCTCCGGGTTTGGGTAAAACCACTCTTGCATACATCATCGCCAATGAAATGGGAGTGAAAATAAAAGCAACCTCCGGGCCTGTGCTTGAAAAACCGGGCGACCTTGCAGGAGTACTGACAAACCTTGAAGAACGCAGCGCTCTCTTCATTGACGAAATACACCGCCTTAGCCCTGTTGTCGAAGAATTTCTTTACTCGGCGATGGAAGACTACAGGATTGACATAATGATTGACAGCGGCCCGAATGCACGTACCGTTCAGATCAGCCTGCCGAAGTTTACGCTTATCGGCGCAACGACCAGGGCGGGTATGCTTACTTCTCCTCTGCGCGACCGTTTCGGTATTAAGTTCAGGCTCGATTACTATACCCCTGAACTGATTGACACAATCCTCCATAGATCATCGAAAATTCTCGATATAAAAATAAATAAAGACGCTTCCGCTGAAATCGCAAGAAGGTCAAGGGGAACACCGCGAATAGCAAACAGGCTGCTCAGACGAACGAGGGATTTTGCCGATTACGCCGATAAAGACACTATTGATTATGAAGTGGCGGCTAAGGCCCTCCGCGCTCTTGAAGTGGATGAGTACGGCCTCGATGAGATGGATAAGGAAATACTTAATACGATAATTGAAAAATACAGCGGCGGCCCCGTGGGACTTAATTCCCTTGCCGTCGCGGTGAATGAAGACCCCGGCACTATCGAAGAAGTTTATGAACCTTTCCTCATACAGCAGGGATTTATAAACCGTACGCCCCGCGGAAGAGAAGCAACGGAACTCGCGTATAAACATATGAATAAAACCCGCAAAAATAAGCCCGAGACACTATTTTAGACTATAGTAGAGAATGTAATTTTCCGTACTTTGTAGCTTATAAGCTAAGATATTATTGAATTTTAGCAATATTGTAGCTTTTTAATTACTTGACAAACCAGGAAATATTTATTATATTTGTTGCAAAGAGTATACAATTTTAGCCAAAAGGCAAGACAATGTCACAAATAAGTTACAGACCCGAGCTTTTCAGTATGAGCGACAGTGCCATATTAAAAGAGATATGCGGTTCACTCAAAAGGATCCGGGTAAGTAAAAATATCTCCCAGAAGAAACTCTCCGAACTCACCGGGTTAAACCGTGTTACAATCAGCAGGCTTGAATCAGGAAGAGCCGCAAACCTGATAACCATCATCCAGATACTTCGGGCGTTAGACAGCCTCGATATCCTCTCCCCTTTTTTCAAAGAACCTGAAGTCAGCCCGCTGCTGATGTGGAAAGTCCAGGAGAAGCAGCGCGTCAGAGCATACGGCACTAAAAGAAAAACCACAAAAGAGCTCCCCGAAAGCGAATGGTAGCAAAAGTAATTATCTGGGATATGTTCGCGGGAGCAATTCTGTGGAACAGCGAACGAGGCTACGCTTCATTTGAGTATACAAAGGATTTCCTTGAGAGGGGGCTCGATTTATCGCCCGTGATGATGCCCGTTTCGGAAGCGCTCACAACAGGCAAAATATTTTACTTCCCCGCGCTGAACAAAGAAACATTCAAGGGATTACCGGGGATGTTATCCGATTCACTCCCCGACAGGTACGGAAACAGGATAATAGACCGCTGGTTAGCCAAACAGGGGCGGACGCCCGAAAGTTTTAATCCCGTCGAAAGGCTTTGTTATATCGGAAAAAGAGGGATGGGCGCCCTTGAATTTGAGCCGGTACTCAGCAGGGCTGACAATAAATCTGAAAAGGTTGAAGTTGAAGAGCTGGTAAAACTCGCGAACGAGATCCTTAACGACAGAAAAGGCTTGAGAGTTAACATTAATAAAAAAGTTGATGAGGGTTTGCGGCAGATAATCAAAGTCGGAACCTCCGCGGGAGGTGCGCGGGCTAAAGCGATTATTGCATATAATAAGGATACAGGCGAGGTAAGGTCGGGACAGATTGACAATCTTCCCGGCTTCGAATACTGGCTGATCAAATTCGATGGGGTGCAGGATAATGAACTTGGCAGTCCGCGCGGGTATGGAAGGATTGAATACGCTTATAACAGGATGGCAAAAGACTGCGGAATTGAGATAGCGGAATCAATGCTGATGACGGAAAATAACCGCGCTCATTTTCTATCGAAAAGGTTTGACCGCGCAGGCACGGAAAAAGTCCATATGCAGACACTCTGCGGCATTGCTCATATGGATTATAACGAACCCGCTTCTTATTCATACGAGCAGGCTTTCCAGGTGATGAGGAGAATGAGGCTTCCCTACAGCGCCGCGGAACAGCTATTCAGAAGGATGGTATTCAACGTTCTGGCTCTTAACAGGGACGACCATACAAAAAACATCTCTTTCTTGATGGATAAATCCGGCGCGTGGCGTTTGGCCCCCGCATACGATATAACTTTTTCTTTTAATCCCCAGAGCAAGTGGATCAGCAGGCATCAGCTTTCTGTCAACGGGAAAAGGGAAGCTATCAGCGACGAAGATATCTTATCGGTCGCAAAAAGTATGAACATTAAAAAGCCCGGGACTGTTCTTGACAGGGTGAAGGATGTCCTTGACAGATGGAAAGAATATGCCGGGATGAGCAGGGTTGATGAGGAACAGGCTGATTATATATCCAAATTATTGCGCCAAAAACCCTGAACTGCAAAAAATTGATGTAAACAGTATCACTGAAAGTGATTATATAAATAATATATTTGTAACAATAAAATATTTCAGAGCATATGATAAAATTAATGAACTTTAATATCGGCGGCGGAAATCCGATCGTTTTGATTGCAGGACCCTGCGTGATCGAAAATGAAAAAATGATACTCGAAACCGCTGATGAAATAAAAAAAATCACAACCGGACTCGGTTTCCCTCTCATCTTCAAGTCAAGTTACAAAAAGGCTAACAGGACGAGCGGTAATTCCTTCACCGGGCTTGAGACAAATGAAGCGCTTAAGATACTCGGTAAAGTAAAAGAGGTTTTCGCGCTACCTGTTATTACTGATATTCACACCGAGCAGGAGGCTGAAGTTGCCGCGGAATACGTTGATGCTTTACAGATCCCCGCTTTCCTCTGCAGGCAGACAGACTTGCTGACTGCCGCGGGAAAAACAGGAAAGATTGTAAATATAAAGAAAGGGCAGTTCCTTGCTCCCGAAGATATGAAGCACGCCGCGGATAAAGTCATAAGAACCGGTAATAACAATGTAATGCTCACCGAACGGGGAACCACTTTCGGGTATCATAATCTTGTTGTTGATATGCGCTCTCTGGTTATTATGCGTAAACTTGGTTATCCGGTTGTTATGGACGCGACACATTCGGTTCAGCTCCCATCGAAGGGAGACTTCAGCAGCGGTGACCCGGAATTCATAAAGCCGCTGGCACGTGCCGCGGTTGCCATCGGTGTAGATGCCCTCTTTCTTGAAGTGCACCCGGACCCTTCTAAAGCTTTGAGTGACGCCGCCAGCCAGTTACCTCTCAGCGAATTAAAAGCGCTACTTGAGGAAATCAAAGAACTGGATGACCTGACCAAGAAAAATTATCTGAAGAAGATGTGATAATTCACCGGATGTCTCTTAAAGATGGCGTTTAATAAAAGGAAACTGAACAGCACCGAACTGAAACTTCTCTATGCGGTGCTTCCTGCTGAAAAACCAGCATACAGTAAGTATCGCGAAACGATCGCGGGCTTGACTGTTATCGGATACGGGCGTTTTGGAGAGAATAACCTGATACTGGGCAATCCTGAAGATGAACCGGATTTCACACTTCCCTCGTCTCCCGTGTTCTCATTCGGAGAAATGTGTTATGGTGATTCCTGTTTTGAGGTGACGATCCACGAAGAGGAGGAGGAGAAAATCGAGATTGAAATACGGGGCGCGGAGGCGGAAACACTGCCGGAAAGCGTCATATTTGATCAGATAAATTCGATCGCCTTTTATTCTCCCCGGAGGGTTCAGCCGGAATACGAACCAAGCCGGAAAATTGAATTAATTAAAGGTGAATTTTACTTATCTTTTATTATTAGTTTAAGAAAAATTATACTTACTGACCTGAAAACAGGATATAATGCCCTTATCCCCGTGTCCAATTTTTACAATGAACTTATGTTTGTAAAAAATATCAGGGATCCAAAAACCGCTCTTAATCCAAGGCTTCTTTTTGAGGCGCTTGGGAATTACACGGACCAGGATCTCGCGGATGCTTTTGTGTATTATAACAAGCTGTTCAGGCGTGCGACAATTAATCCACCTCAAAAGAAAAACAGCCCTCCCGTAAAGGAAGGGTTACTAAAAAAAATATTCAAAGGTAACCAGGAGTGACATCCGAAGAAATTATTGCCAAAGGTAAAGATGTTGTCCGGATAGAGGCTAACGCCGTAACCGGATTGCAGGAAAGTATTGATAAAAATTTTGTTAACGCGGTTGATACAATATTAAACTGCAAAGGAAGAGTTGTACTTACCGGAATGGGAAAGTCAGGACTAATAGCCCGTAAGATCGTCGCGACGCTCAATTCCACCGGCACACCCGCTATTTATATGCATCCTACTGACGCTCTGCACGGTGACCTCGGAATGGTCCGGTCGGATGATGTTGTGATTGTTCTTTCCAAAAGCGGGACCACCGAAGAAATTGTAAGCCTGGTTACGCTGATTAAAAGGCTTAAAGCGCCTGTCATTGGAATGGTAAGTGACCTGAACAGCAAACTTGCCAAAGAAGTGGATATAGTACTACACATTCCGATTAAAGAAGAAGCCTGCCCGCACGATCTAGCTCCCACTGCTTCAACGACGGCTTCACTGGTAATGGGAGATGCCCTTTCTGTTGTCCTGCTTGAAAAGCGCGGATTCACCGCGGAAGATTTCGCAATGCTTCACCCCGGCGGAAGTTTAGGTAAAAGGCTCTCGCTTAAAGTTGAAGAGATAATGATCAAAGGCGCTGATATTCCGATGGTCAACACATCAACACCGCTGAAAGACGCCATTATTGAGATCACTTCGAAGAGGCTCGGCGTTACCTCCGTCGTGAACGATAACGGAATTCTTGTCGGGATCATCACAGACGGTGACCTTCGCAGGCTCCTCGAAAGGACTCTCGACATCAAAGACCTGAAAGCCGCGGATATAATGACTAAAAACCCAAAAGTGATCGCCAGAAGCATCCTTGCTTCCAGGGCGCTGCAGATGATGGAAAACTATAAGATCACTTCTCTGATAGTCGCAGATGAAAACAGGGTGCCAAAAGGGATTGTACATCTCCACGACCTTGTCAACCTGGGATTAAAGATCAGATGAGGCTGATTGTAATATTATTTTCGGCAGCGCTACTGCTGGTATCCGGATGCAAGGCTGAGAAAGTAAAACCGAAAGTTGACACAAAACTTGACGTTAAGGAAATACCCGCCCAGGAAAGCTGGAAATCCAAGATTCTCATTACCGAACAGGGACAGACACGCGCGCTGCTCGATGTGGGTCATCTGAGAATGTACACCTCAACACAGGAAACGATAATTGACAGCGGAATGAAAGTTGACTTCTATAATAATTTTGGTCAGAAGACCACCACGCTCACGTCCAAGCGCGGCAGGATTGACGATAAATCAAAAGACCTTTATGCTTATGAAGATGTCGTAACCGTGAATGATAGCGGTGTCGTACTGAAAACCGAAGAACTAATGTGGAAGAATTCAGATCAGAAAATAAAAACAGATAAATTTGTAACGATCACAACGCCGACGGAGATATTGCAGGGTTACGGATTTGAATCAGACCAGCATCTTCGCAATTACGTGATTTTCCGTATCACTTATATTACAAACAGCGGGCCGGCAAAGTGATCAGAATTTTATTAATCTGCGTATTTATATTTTCCGCGCCACTGCTCTTCCCTCAGAATAATATGATTACCGTAATCGGAGATCAGCTTTACGGCAGAATGGAGAACGGGGAATCAGTGCGCGAGGTTGTCGGAAATGTAGTCCTCACCCAGGGAAACGTCAGGATCACCTGCAGCCGCGCGATACAGTATCTCGCGAGGAACAACGCGCATCTGATCGGGAATGTCGTAATTACACAGGACTCTCTTACTATTCTCACCGATGAAGGTTTCTATTTTGGCAATGAGAAGAGGGCTTATTCCGACCGCGGCGTTAAACTGGATGATAAAAAAGTAATTCTTACCGCAGGCATAGGTGAATATCTTTTTACGCCTCAGCAGGCTAATTTCAGCCGCGACGTCAAACTTACCGATACGCTCAGCGTGCTTACTTCCGCAAGGCTTACATATTTCAGGGAAATTGATAAGGCAATCGCGGTTGAACAGGTCAATATCATTGATACAAGCGGGAACATCATTAAGGCAGACAGCCTGATTAACCTGCGGAAGGAACAAATCACTTACGCGTTTTATAATGTCCGCGTCAGGAATCTCCGCGATAACTCACTCATAATGGGTGAGCACCTGGAAGACTACAGGGAAAAAGGTTACTCGCTGGTTGACGTTAATCCGGTTTTTATGCAGGTTGACACGGTAAAAAATGAAAGCGATACAATAAAGGCGGGCGTAAAAGACAGGAAAGAAACTGATTCTTTGCTTCAGATTGATACGCTTGTTATCAGATCACTTGTGATGGAATCATACAGGACGGATACTTCCAATCAGTTCATCGCGAAGGATTCAGTACGGATACTGCGCGGCGGCTTTGCTTCTCACAATGATTACACAATTTATTATAAAGATAAAGAGACGATCGTCACCAATAAGGTGAACGACTCCGCCGCTGTACCGGTAATATGGTATGACAATTCGCAAATGACAGGCGACTCGATTACCATCAGGCTCTCTGACCGCAGGATTGACCGAGTCTTTATCAACAACAACGCTTTTATGATTTCAAAAAGCGAAATCAATCCGCGCCGTTATGACCAGTTGACCGGTAAAAGAGTCATTATGAATTTCGCGGATAACCAGTTGAACAAAACCGAGGTTTACGGGAATGTTCTTGGTATTTATTTTATGTATGAAGAAGAAGAGCAAAACGGATTGATGAAGGCAAGCTCCCGCGAAGCTATAATATTTTTTGAAGAGAGAAAAGTCTCGCAGGTTAATCTCTACGGCGATCCGAATAGCGAGTATCACCCCGAGAATGTTGTTGAGGGGAACGAAAAATCTTATACTCTCCCCGGATTCACACTATACGAAGGGCGTCCTACTATGGAGAACCTCTTTACAAAGAAAATCGGAAAAGTTTTTTAATTTAAAGATCTATGAGTAATACTAAAGAAAAGAATAACTTTCAGACGCTTCACAGCAAAGACCTGGTTAAAATCTATAAAAAGAGGACTGTGGTTAATAAATCAACTGTCTCCGTAACAAGAGGCGAGATAGTGGGGCTGCTTGGTCCGAACGGCGCGGGAAAAACCACGACTTTTTATATGATTGTTGGTATGATTCGTCCCAATTCGGGGCACGTCTATCTTGATAATACTGAGATCACAACCATCCCGATGTATAAACGCGCGAGGATGGGGGTCGGCTACCTGCCACAGGAGGCTTCCATTTTCCGCAGGCTCTCCGTGGAAGATAATATTATGGCAATTCTCCAGATGTTAAAAATGACTAAGGAAGAACGAAAGGTAAAACTTGAGCAGCTGCTGGAAGACTTAAATATTACCCACATAAGAAAAAACCTTGGCTTCCAGTTAAGCGGCGGCGAAAGAAGAAGGACTGAAATCGCGAGAACACTTGCCACTGATCCGGGCTTTATTCTTCTTGATGAGCCCTTCGCAGGCGTTGATCCGATCGCGGTTGAGGATATTATGACAATAGTGGCAAACCTTAAGAACCGCGGTATAGGCGTACTAATTACCGATCATAATGTGCACGAAACACTCAGCATTGTCGATAAGGGTTACATTCTGATCAACGGTGTTATCTTCCGCCAGGGAACTGCGGAAGAGTTAGCAGAAGACCAGGAAGTCAGGAAATTATACCTCGGCGAAAAGTTTAAACTGGACCGGTACTGACCGTACTCAACATCTGGCTCCAAATTTAATCAGCCTCTGCCGCCGGTTTTAGATCTGTTCTTTCACGGAAATTTACATCCGATGCAGGAGAGTTTAAATTATTACCCCCCCTCCACGATGCTTCAATTCCGCCTTTCCGGTGGAAAAATAAGTGCGCTTTAAAGTAAGATAATTTTTTATACATTTCCCTCAAGTTCCGGATTTTTTTGTATTCAGTCCTTTTGTAATATTATCTGACAGAAGGCAGTTGCGAAGACAGAATCTCAAAGATTTATCTAATAACCTGACCCGCAGACTGAGGCAAAATTATCGCACGGCTTCACCCCGATTGGTTAGGTGGTTTACCGGAACGAGCCCCCAGAGAATATACCTGGACAACATTTTATTATTCGCTGATTTTGTCTTCAAGAGAAGCATTTAATACAACTCTGTCAAATTAATATTTAATTAGAAAAATATTAACTCTGTCTGCCGGATATCAGGAGTTGCCCTGAACATTCGGAAGTCAATTTACTCCGGGAACAAATTCAGAAGCTCTGGTAAGAGTTCGCAGATCCTGCAGGAGCTGCCTGGAATTGTTACCTGCCGGTTATTGGCGCAAATTTCATCAAATTTTCCTTTTGATGATTTTATAAAAACCGGCTGTTCACTCAGCTAACCAGGTGAATGCCGAATGTTAAATATTGGAGCTGTGAAGCGGCTCAATTTGCGATTATTAAATCAAAGAGTAATGTATGCAGCAGTCATTTTTGGCGCTTGTGGCATTAGCAATACTGACCACACTAAGCCTGAATTTCAATAGTACAACATTGAATCAGACAACGGCTTCAATGAATACAGAGGGGATAATTACAGCTACGGGCGCCGGACAGTCACTGATAGAGGAAGTTAAAGTTAAAGCTTACGATGAAGCAACCGTATCCGCGCATTGTTCGACCACCGCCGGACTTACCAATCCGGCTTCGCTCGGCCCTGACGCTGGGGAAACAAACGTCAATCTCTTTGATGACGTGGATGATTTTGATAATTATTCTACCACCGTTGCCACATCGCGCTTAGGAAATTTTAACGTGCGGTCCAAAGTTTATTATATAGATTATAATTACCCGGATGTTGAGCTCTCCGCTCAGAGTTTCACAAAAAGAGTAGACGTCACGGTTACAAATCAGTATATGACTGATACGGTGAATCTATTTATCATAATAGGATATTGATTAATGAATACAATTATAGATTTAATCGGGTCAATGTTTATTGAGACCACTATCATACTTATAATAACTAACCTCAATATTCAGATGATGATCGCGACCCAGGAACAGATAAAGTCGAACGGAAGCCAGTACCTTGCTCTTGGCATGACTTCCACGATGGAATTTGACCTTTATAAAGTCGGGTACCGTGTCTCCGGCACGGAGAAGATCACCACTGCCGATTCGACCTCATTCAAGTTTTACGCTGATATTGACAATAACTCCTCTGTTGATTCTGTTTATTACTATTTAAGCAGCCGCCCGTTCAATACGTCAACCGGTGAATACGCACTTTACCGGAAAGTGAATACGGAAAACCCAATGATTATTTCTTACACAAAAGAATTTAAGTTTACTTATTTTGATTCTCTCGGAACAAAACTTACATACACTTCGCTTGCCGCCCCGGCAAAGAGAAATGAAATCGCCACAATAAATGTAACCTCCATTACAAGGTCCGAGGCCGGGCTTGGCAGCGATTATCAAAGCACTGAGTGGACTAAAAAATTCCGCCCCAAAAATCTATAGAAGGACACTATGGGCACAAAATCATTAATACTGGTCTTAGGAACATTAATACTTTTCAGCGTTGCGAGTTTTAATATCAACAGGAACCTCACTGACAGCCTGACTATGTCCGTTGATTATTACTCGGATACACAGGCGAGGAACCTTGCTTACAGCGCGTCGCAGATTGTCCTTAGCAGGATCGCGAACAGTACCGGCCTGTCATTCCGTTCCGCAAGCGGAACCAGATTGAGTCTCTTCGGCGGCTCTGTCAGTTACCAGACAAAGGACACTGTGGTCAGCGGTGACAGCGTTGTACAGGTAACAATCTACTCCACTTTTTTAAGCCGGAACAGCAGTCTTACGGCGTATGTGAGGAAACCAACTATTACAGTCGTTCCAGCAGCAACCCCTCCCGGCGTTAAAGGACTTGTAGCAAGCCGCGGAAATATCACTACATCAGGGAATATGACTGTTGACGGGCGAAACCACGATGCAAATGGTAATCTCCTCGGCGGCAGTACCGGAAGTTGGGGTATCTGGACTATGGGGACGATTTCACAATCAGGCGCGTCTCAAATTGGCGGTGCCTCTTCTGGAACAAATTACGCTCCTTCTAAACCCGCTAATTCAAACTCTGTAAAATCCGGGATGACTGGTACGGTGGCGACAACACCTGATGAAGTAATGGGCGGCGCCTCCGGAGGATACCCTGAAGGAACACTTAAAGAGATTGCACAGGCGGCTCTCTCAGGCAGTCAGTATGTTACAAACCCGTCTTCTCTCTCATACCCCTTAAGCGGCGTTACATACGTAGAACTTCCCGCGGGAGGCACCTGGAACGGAGCTAACGTTAATGGATCGGGGGTACTTGTGGTAAGAAATACTGCAGGAGACGCGACAATATAAAACCTTAACACCGGGACTTTCAAGGGAATCATTATCGCTGACAATATCATACATATACACACTAACATTATTGGCGCGGTGATTGCATTGTCGCCCTCTACCAGCGGACACATCGGCAACGGGAACGGTTCAATCAGGTATTCAAGCATTAATATTCAAAACTCAGCAACAACAGCAGCTTCAGCGGCATCGTACCTGCATTCGAGTTTTAATACTAATTATGGATTTGGAAACACGCGGCTATTTCTGACCGGCTGGTATGAATAATACGCCGGTAATTGATTATTTAAAGGGACCGCACCGCAGGCTCTGACAGGCAGAACTGCACCTTAATAACAAATAACCCAAATATTACGTGGCAGATTCTCCTATCTGCTGGCGCCACATTGCATAATAGAGCCCCTTCTTTTCATTCAGCTCATTGTGGGTTCCCGTTTCGATCACTTTACCCTTCTCAAGTACATATATCCTGTCGGAATGTATAACGGTAGAAAGACGGTGCGCTATAAGTATAACGATCGTATCACGCCTTTTACAAATTTCTTTGATCGTATCCGTTATATCCTCTTCAGTAAGCGAGTCAAGCGACGATGTCGCTTCATCGAATATAAGCAGGTCCGGTTTACGGAGTATCGCTCTCGCAATCGAGAGCCGCTGCTTTTCACCTCCGGATACTTTCATCCCTCCCTCTCCGATTATTGTATCCAGCCCCTGTCCTCCTCTCGACAGGAGTGTTGTCGCGGCAGCCATCCTGAGCGCGTCAAGGCATTCCGCGTCCTTAGCGTCGGGCCGCACGAATAAAAGATTTTCCCGGATTGTACCTGCAAATAACTGTGCTTCCTGAGAGACGAATCCGATCCTTGAACGCAAGCCGTCCAGATCAACCTGGTCGTGCGGAACGCTGTTATACATTATTTTTCCTTCAAGCGGCCGGTATAAACCGAGAAGGAGTTTCACGAGGGTGCTTTTCCCCGCGCCAGAGGGTCCGACAAAAGCTATGGTTTCCCCCGCTTTTACGCTGAAAGAAATATTTTTTATTGAGTGTTTTTCTGCTCCCAAATGCCCGAAAAACACATCCCTGAACTCCAGCTTTTTTACCGCATCAACCTTAACCGGTGATTCCGGCCTTGGTTCAAGAGGCTTCCTGACAATTTCTTCAAAATTATTAAGAGATATCTCCGCTTCGCGGTAAATGTTAATGATATTCCCAAGTTCCTGCAACGGGCCGAAAATAAAAAACGAATAAATGAATAACGAAAAGAACTCGCCCACTGTGATCTGCTGAATGAATATCAGGTAGAGCATTACGAACTGTATCGCCGTCCTGGTGAAGTTGACAAAGGTTCCCTGAATAAAACTGAGGCTCCGGATGTAGCGTACTTTCTTCAGCTCAAGTTTTAATATTTTATCAGTTGTGGTATTGAGCCGCCCGATCTCCTGGTTTGCGAGCCCGAGGCTTTTAACCAGTTCTATATTTCTGAGTGATTCCGTTGTTGATCCCGCAAGCGCGGTAGTTTCGCCGACTATCTCCTTCTGAACTTTTTTGATCCTCTTGCTGAGAGTTGAACTCATAAATCCGATCATCGGGACAGCCATAAAATAAATCGGGGCAATCACCCAGTGAACGGAAACAGCGTATATCGTTACGAATATTACCCCCACCAGCGTAGTAAAAAGTATATTAACGAATGAGGAGATGAGGCGCTCAACATCGGTCCTAACTTTCTGCAGTTTGCCAAGTGTTTCGCCGCTCCGCTGATCTTCAAATACCTGGTAAGGAAGCCGCAGCGAGTGCTTCAGGCCGTCAGAATAAATTTCCGCGCCTATTTTCTGAGTGATTACATTTATATAATAATCCTGGAAGTTTTTCGCGACGCGGGAAACAAACGCCACGCCAACAGCAGCCAGAAGCAGAAGTGACACCCCGCTGATAAATTCCTCAGTAGTGTACTTGCTGAACTGAGTAGCGTACCTGTCTATCACATACCTGAAGATCAGGGGATCAAGCAGTGAAAAAACCTGGTTAACAGTGGCAAGGAAAAGAGCGAGGGAAATTAATTTCCACCGCCTCTTCAGGTAACTAAAAAGTATGCGCATATTTTATTGTGCTCGTCTCAGGCAGGGAGTTCGTGCGTCAGGCAGTGAAGCGTGCCAAGCCCCCAGACGAGGTCAACGGAATTTATTCCGACTGTCTTTCTTCCGGGGAATACTTCGCTTATAATACCGAGTGCGTCTTTATCACTTGGATCGTTGAATGTAGGAACGAGCACTGTGTTGTTCGCGATATAAAAATTCGCGTAGCTCGCGGGAAGCCTCATTCCGTCAAACCATAATGGTTCCGGCATAGGGAGCGGAATCACATTCAGTTTTTCTCCCGAGTGCAGTTTAATACCCTGCAAACGTTCTTCATTCTCCTTCAGGCGGGTGTAATTCTCGTCGTACTCATTTTTCTCGAGGCAAAGGAGAACGGTATTTTTATTTACAAATCTGCAAAGGTCATCAATATGCCCGTGGGTATCGTCTCCGGCGATTCCCTTTCCGAGCCATATTATCTGCTCGATACCCATATACTGCTTAAACACTGAAGTGTAATCTTCCGCGGTAAACCCGGGATTACGCACCTGCTGCTTCGGATCAAGCAGGCACTCCTCAGTAGTGAGCAGAGTACCGTAGCCGTTTGAATCTATTCCGCCTCCTTCAAGCACAACGTGTTTATTATTGTATTCCGCTTTCACCACAGGTATTTTAATTTTTGATGCAAGCGATGCCGGTATTTTATAATCCTTTTTCCAGTTATCATACTTCGCCCAGCCGTTAAAGCGGAAATGAACAGCTATCCTTTCGCCGCCGATATTGCTCACAAAAGCCGGCGAAGTATCCCGCATCCAGCTTCTGTCAGTATCACGAATAAGAAAATCAACATTATTTGTATCCGCATAGTTTTTCTTAAGCGCCGCGAGTATTGTGGCCTTCTGCTCTGCGCCGCGTGTAATTATAATCACTTTTTCATTATATGACAGCCTTTTAACTATCTCGGCGTAAACCCAGTGTATCGGCGTGAACTTTCCCGGCCAGTCGTTTTTGTTATGAGGCCAGGCGATTATCGTCGCCTCGTGTTTTTCCCACTCGGCAGGCATTCTCACCCCGTATAGTGATACATTCGTTTTCAATTCAGTAACTCTCTCTTCAGCTAATAATCAATCAATAAATCTTTTCGTAATATCGCCGTATGCGTCTATTCTTCTGTCCCTGTAAAAAGGCCAGTTTAATCTTATATCTTCCATCAAAGCAAGATCTATTTTCCCGGTCAGTATTGCTTCCTCGCCGGAAGGTGCCTCGGCAATTATTATTCCCTGCGGGTCACATATAAAAGATGTGCCCCAGAATTCAATGCCCGCCTGAGCCTCAACTGTCTTTTCAAATCCGGTTCTGTTGCAGGAAGCAACATAAATTCCGTTCGCCACTGCGTGTCCGCGCTGTACGGTCATCCACGCCTCTCTCTGCCTGGCGCCGTACTGTTCTTTCTCATAAGGATGCCAGCCGATAGCCGTAGGATAAAAGAGCACGGAAGGGCCGGTAAGCGAAGTCAGCCTCGCTCCTTCAGGGTACCACTGGTCCCAGCAGATAAGCGTGCCAACTCTTCCGTAACCGGTTTCAGCCGAACGGAAGCCGAGATCGCCGGGAGTGAAATAAAACTTTTCATAATAAGCGGGGTCATCCGGTATGTGCATTTTTCTGTAAACGTCGGCTATACTTCCCGATTTATCAATAACCACGGAACTATTGTGGTAGATACCGGCGGCTCTCTTTTCAAAAAGGGGAACAACAATGGCAACCCTGAGCTTCTTGGCGAGGGAGGTGAATAGTTCGGTTGAAGGGCCCGGAATGGTTTCCGCAAGCTTAAATAATTCTACATCTTCCTTCTGGCAGAAGTATTGCGAGCGGTATAGTTCGGGGAGGCAGATCACCTGCGCGCCCTTTTTTGCTGCATCCTTCACCATTGAAGCAGCCTTCTTCATATTATCTTCGGGTTTCGGGCCGACCTGCATCTGCACCAGCCCTATTGTATAATTCTTCAACTCTGCTCTGATTTTATAAGTAAATATTTAACCCCGTAAAATAGAACTATAAGATAAGAATTAAAAACTAAATTGTGATCCGGTTAACAGTATTAGTCGTGCGATTCAGCGCTTATTATATTGTTTTATATAAGGAAGCGGTGAGGAAGTATCATACATCTTATTGGTTGCCCATACCTCGAGTAATGAATATTTATAGACCAAGGCAAAAGAGCGGTATTTAATGAACAAATAAGTATAGTGAACCAGGATAAAGAGAGCTAACCCGACGGGAGAAAACAACCGGTACTGCCTTACGTGCTCAAGTTCGTGCCTTAACAGCGGTTCCGAATACCTGTCTCTCCTGATAACAATGATGTTTAGCAGCGCCATACCCCAGGGGCGCAGTTTGAGGAGCCTGATCTCATCCACAAAAACTATCACCGGCGGAAAGATGAGCACATATCCCCACATAAGAAGATTCAGAAATAAAACAACCTGTATTTCAAGCAGTAACCATTCCATAAAAATTAATTCTCCGTATGGAAATATATTAACTTTACGAGTATATTTGATTGGCATTACACCCGGTTCAGGCAAAATAAAGGTATTTGGATTCAGAGGAATTAATTGCTTCGGATGAATATGCGGTAAAAATGTTTTACATCAAGTTTTGCACTGAGGAGCTGCTATACTCACATTAAGAAAGGTAAGTATAAATCCTTAATAAATAAACCAGCGGAGCCGGTACCATAAGTGATTGCATAATATTTGTTTCAATAACACCTCCCGGCCTCCCCTTTCCCCTGTGGGACAAGTGTAAAAATGGGGGGAGATTTTATTTCAAATTATAACCAATTTGCGCAGAATATTTTTTCTAACTACATAAATCCACCCGGCAAAAAACACACGATAGTATTTTCTCCTCACCCGCGAAATGGGGCGCGAAGTAGTTTAATACATTTTTACCAACTCGGATTTTTTGTAGTAATGTTTTAATATCGCATCAAAAGTTTTACCAAGGTTTGCCATCGCGACTGCGCCTGACTGACACATCCCGACGCCGTGCCCCCATCCGGCGCCCTGAATCAAAAATCCAATCTCGCTCCGGTCAACAATAAATGCGGAGCTTCTTAGCGGTGGTGTGAACATCTGTCTGATTTTCAGTTCCCCCTCAACTAAAAGCGTATCCTTTTCAAAAAGGAATTCAGCTTTAGTTATTCTTCCGGATGTGCCCCTGTTCAGGCTTCTTATATCCAGCAGATTTCCTTTCTCTTTACCGCCCGATGCCATCGTACTAATTTCGTCAACCGTAAATTCTCTTTTCCACCTGAAATTATTTTTACTCCATTGCGGTAATCCGGCGTTTGTTTCAGGATTACAGTATGACTGAGGGCTTGATAATATCCAGTCCCGGACCTTTTCATCATTACTTAAATCAATTGAGCTGGGTTCATTCCAATCGAAGCCTGATACCGCGTATGAATCCCAAACATACCTGTCAGGCCAGACATTTTTTATTAGTTCAGAGTGCCCTCCGCAGTTTGACGCGTAGTAGGCGCTAATGGGAGATTGATTTTCGAATACTACCTGTCCGCTCGTTTCAATAACCGCCCGGTCAGAGATTTCAGTCCTTCTTTCATTTCCACCATAGACCTGGCACTCTACATCGGAAGTGAGGTCGTAATACTCCCCGCTGTATACTTTAGATTTTAATGCGGTCAGCGCTTCGGAACGCGCCGCGACCGCCTGTGCCTTAATCGCTTCAAGCGGGGAATCTCCTCCTATTTCGTAAGGAACAACCCCCTTTAAATATTCCTCAAGCGGCAACCCGATCACCACTTCAAAAATTTCTTCTTTGTTGACATAAAAAGACAGTTCCCCTCCGTATATTTTATCTTCTTTCCCTTCCCACCACCAACCCACGCCGTAGGGAACATCCTTAACCTTGAGGCTGGCGCCCGGATTTTTCCCTGTTAAAACAAAGCTTGTGCCGGAAAGAATTGCTTCTCCGTGTTTGTCTTTAGCCGCTATACTTCCGTTTTGTATTTGAAAGATAACTTCATTGCTGTCCGCGGAAAATCTTTTCCTGGTTTCACCTGAAGATAAAATCCACTCATCAAAAAATATGATTTTAACGGTGCCGGCTGAGTTCATCACCCTCACTCGAACGAAGGGCTCGCTCTCATAGAGCTGCCGTGAATTTACGGATTGATGGGGGCGGGAATCCTCATACTTTATACCGGATTGCCCGAGAGATAATGCCGCAGATGCAATTAACAAAAGGCTGAGGAACAGCATAAAATCTTTCATAAATACTTCCAGGATTTTAACATTATACAGCAAATAGATTTTGTAAAAATAATTTAACCGGATGCGGAAAAAAATTATTATTCCGGCTGACAATCATTAGTGGATTTTAGTCACACAATGCACCAACGGATTAGCAGGATTTACAATATTTAAATAATTCGGTTCTGTCTTTCAGCGAAACTGCGTTCATACCGTTACGGACACTCCTTACTGTCAACCGTAAAGTATAAAACTCAGTTAATCTCCTTATCCCGCTCAAAATAGTTATTTTATTTCCGCACAGTAAATCTAAGCAAAGCTATATTACTGAGGAAACAGGCCGGTAAGCACTTATTATTAGCGGTATTGATAACGCTTTTTTAATACATAAACCGGGTATCATTATTTTTGCGACTGATATGAAGAATGCGCACGTCTTTCACTCTGCATTATTAATCCTTTTTCCCCGGCCGGGCGGGGAGGATTTCCGTATGGGGATAATATCTCAGGGATAATTCCCAATTCTTCGTAAATTCGGACTTCTGATTATGATAATTTTTAATGGCATCCGACTACAAAGCTGACGAAGAAATATTAGGCAAGGCGTATGACGCTAAACTGATGCGCCGCCTGCTGGCATACGTTAAACCATACAAAGGGTATATTATTGCGGCAATACTGCTGAACATAGTCGTTGCCGCCCTGGGACCGGTACGCCCGTTCCTCACTAAAATCGCGATAGACGATTACATCGCGAAGAGTAATTATCACGGGGTAATACTCATCACCATCTTATTATTTGCCGCGCTACTGCTGCAGTCGGTCATACAGTATTTCCTCACTTATTATACACAACTCCTCGGGCAGAGGACTATCCTTGACCTCCGCACCCAGCTGTTCCGGCATACACAAAAGCTGGCGGTGCGTTTTTATGACAAGACCCCGATCGGAAGGCTTGTTACCAGGGTTACAAATGACGTTGAATCGCTTAATGAGCTTTTCTCTTCGGGTATTGTAATGGTATTCAGCGACCTGTTCATCATCGTGTGGATACTGATCTTTATGTTCAGTATGGACTGGGAGCTTTCGCTGGTCTCCCTCTCGGTCTTGCCGCTGCTGATCTACGGTACATTTTTATTCAGAAAAAAAGTAAGAGAGAGTTACAGGGATGTAAGGCTGCACCTCGCGCGGTTAAATTCCTATATGCAGGAGCATATTACGGGAATGTCAATCATACAGATATTCAACAAAGAGAAAGAGGATCTAAGTAATTTTTCCTCCGTCAATAAGGATCATAAAACGGCAAACATCAACTCGATCTTTTACTATGCGGTCTTTTTCCCCGGTGTGGAGTTTATGAGTTCGCTTGCAATCGCGCTGATTATCTGGTACGGCGGAGGCGAGATCGTCCAGGGGAAAATGTCGCTCGGAGTGCTATTTGCTTTTATACAATTCACGGAAATGTTCTTCCGCCCGATCCGCGACCTCTCGGAAAAATATAATATTCTTCAGACCGCGATGGCGTCTTCAGAGAGAATCTTTAAACTGCTTGACGATAAGACGATGATCGAAGAACCGGCGGCTCCCGTTTCAGTCAGCTCACTGAAAGGAGAAATTGAATTCCGGAATGTTTGCTTCGCTTATAACGGAGATGATCACGTGCTGAAAAATATTTCATTCAGGATAGAACCGGGGCAGACCTGCGCCATAGTCGGCGCTACGGGAGCGGGAAAGACAAGTATTATAAACATCCTTACGCGCTTTTATGATATAAACAAAGGCGAGATACTGCTTGACGGCGTTAATATTAAAAATATGCGGAAGGAAGTAATAAACCAGAATATCTCGATTGTGTTGCAGGATGTGTTTTTATTCTCAGGCAGCATAAAAGAAAATATCGGAATGAACAATGAAAACATTTCCGCGGATGATATAAAAATGTCGGCGGAGGCAGTCGGCGCTGCAGACTTTATTACCGCGCTGCCGGGGGGATATGACTACGCGGTAAAAGAAAGAGGCGCTACCCTGAGTGTGGGACAGAAGCAACTAATCTCCTTCGCGAGAGCCCTGGCGCACGACCCCAGGATACTCATCCTCGATGAGGCAACTTCAAGCGTGGATACCGAAACAGAAATAATTATCCAGAATGCGATAAGAAAATTACTTGCAGGACGCACATCCATAGTTATAGCCCACCGCCTTTCCACGGTGCAGAATGCCGATAACATAATAGTGCTGCATAAAGGTGAGATAAGGGAAATGGGTACGCACCAGGAGCTTTTAGCGAAGAAAGGGATCTATTTCCGGCTTTACCAGCTTCAGTACAAAGAACAGGAAATTGGAAATTAGATTTCTTTTTTTAAGTTTAGAGATCATATAATTAACCTTAAAAATACATCAAAAATATAAGGAACACGTAATGCCAAAGATGCGTTTTATGACGATTGAAAGGCATATTATTGAGGGGGAAAGGCTTCACCCCAGTGCCACAGGAGAACTCTCACGCCTCCTTTCAGATCTTGCCATAGCCATAAAAGTAATATCTCTCGAGGTAAACAAGGCGGGACTGGTAGATATACTCGGACTAACCGGCGATCAGAACGTCCACGGAGAAACCGTAAGGAAACTGGATATGTACGCGCACGAAATGCTCTTTAAGGCAATGGACCACGGCGGGCATTTATGCGTAATGGCGTCTGAAGAGGAAGAGAATATCATTCATATACCGCACGATTACAAGATCGGCAAATATGTACTGCTTTTCGATCCTCTCGACGGCTCTTCAAACATTGACGCTAACGTAAGCATCGGCACTATCTTCTCAATATATAAACGGATCACCCCCGACGGAACCCCGGGTACAATACACGACTGCCTGCAGCCCGGCGTGGAGCAGGTGGCGGCGGGTTATGCTGTATACGGAAGCAGCACTATGCTTGTATACACAACGGGACACGGCGTTCACGGTTTCACTCTCGACCCCTCGATCGGCGAGTTCATCCTTTCCCACGAAAACATCAGGATCC
This sequence comes from Ignavibacteriaceae bacterium, assembly GCA_013360295.1. Lineage (GTDB taxonomy): Bacteria > Bacteroidota > Ignavibacteria > Ignavibacteriales > Ignavibacteriaceae > JABWCL01. The sequence continues at coordinate 64,711 of JABWCL010000025.1, forward strand.
CGGAAAAAGGGAAGATCTACAGCATTAATGAAGGTAACTATCTTTACTGGCATCCGGGACTTAAAAAATACATTAAATATCTGCAGGAAGAGGACAAGGCTACACAGCGGCCTTACTCCAGCAGGTATATCGGCTCAATGGTCGCCGACCTACATCGTACTCTCTTATACGGCGGCATCTTTATGTACCCCTCAGACAGCCGCAGCCCGCGCGGAAAACTGCGCCTGATGTACGAATGCAATCCATTGGCGTTCATAATCGAAGCAGCCGGAGGCAAAGCGAGTGACGGCAGAAGCCGCCTGCTCGAAATAAAACCAAACGACCTGCACGAACGTTGCCCGATATTCATCGGCAGCAAGTATGATGTTAATGTAGTAGAAGATTTCATCGCCCGCGCAGACCGCGGAGAAATCTAAACAAAACAATTACACCTCAGAGACGGCCGCGGTGCAAGCAAACAGCCACGGACCGTCTCTGCAATTAATTAGCATTTAACTTTTTTAATTAACTCTTATCAATTCACTTTATGCGGACCGAATGATGAAATTTATTTGCGTTGAAAAGGAACTGAATATTCCTAAATCGAAAATCCCGGCTGATGTTATGGAATCGGAAGCATTGAAAGTTTACGACCTTTACTCCTCGGGTGTGCTGCGCGAAATATATTTCAAGGAGGAAAATAATATCGCCGTGCTGATCCTGGAATGTAAAGACAGAAACGAGGCTGAATCCGTGATCGCGGCGCTTCCTATCGTGGAGAAAGGGTATATTGGTTTTGATATAATCGGCTTACGCCCATATCCGGGTTTCAGCCGCCTGTTCGATAATAAATATAAAGCAAACTGATTTTAATTCTCAAACATTTTTTTCAGTTCTGCGTGGTCACTTGTTTTATTTAAAGCAAGCATAAATTTTATTCTCGCTTTTTGTCCGTTTAAATAATCGGCGAAAATCACACCGATTTTATTCAGCCATTTTCCGGCTCCGGGGTATCCGTAGATGTCCAGCGTTTCTCCGGCAGGGCACCGCGAAACCAGCACAACAGGTATCCCCTTTTCTCTCACATAGCTGATGCCGTCAAAAGCAGGCGGAGGAACGTTTCCCACGCCCATTGCTTCAACAACCAATCCTTCAACTCCGCTATCCGCGGAAAAACGGAAGAACTTGTCATCCATTCCCGCATAACACTTAATCAGGTCCACGTGTGTATTAATATTATCAGTTAAGATATGTTCAAGTTTCCTCGGCAGGCGGTTAAAGATAACCCTACCCTTTTCGACAAAACCCAGCGCGCCGAAATCAAGGCTGTGAAATGTCTCGATATCTTCAGTGTGTGTTTTGGTTACTTCGCTCGCCGCGTTGATTTCTCCGTTAAGGCAGACTAATACGCCAAGTCCGCGGCTGTTTGGATTCAGGCAGATGAGTATTGAATCACCAAGGTTTCTCGGCCCATCCCACCCTTCATCCGAACTGTTCTTCATCGAACCGGTAACGACGATCGGAACAGCTGTGCTAATGGTCAGATCCAGCAGGTACGCGGTTTCTTCGAGAGTATCGGTGCCGTGCGTTACCACCACACCGTCAAATCTTCCTTCAGCTAGATATGATTTTATTTTTTCCGAGAGGTTAAACATCAGTTCCGGGGTCATATGCGGGCCGGGGTATTTACCGAAGTCATACACTTCCAGGTTAGCCAGTTCATTTATCTGCGGCATCAATTCCATCATTTCGGTACCTGAAAAGTGGGGAACCGCGCCTCCGGTCTCTTTATCAATTTTCATTGAGATTGTGCCGCCGGTGAATACGAGTAAAATGTTTTTCATAGCCGTGTTTGCTGAGAAATTAAATGATAATTTTATTTATTGTTTTTGAAGGAGCTATCTTTTAACGCTTTTTTTAAAACGTCAATATACTCTTCAATGTGATCGTTAAGTTTCCTGCGCCTGTACTGCATAATAAAACGGGGATGCGGCAGGGCGATGATCTCGTCGAAGAAAGAATGTTTTTCATTCAGACGGTTAAAGTGTTCAAGGTTTTTTCCGGTTCCGATGCAAATTGCTTTCTCCCTCCTGCACGGAAAGGAAAGCTGTTTTTTTATACTATTTACAACGAAGCCCTCCACTCTTTCAAGCAGTTCCCTGTCATCATAATAATTAAAGTTGTTGCCGTTCCTGGTGAAGCCGAGGGGGGAGATTGCCGTAATATAAAATGACGAATAAAACTTCTTTACTCCTCCCCAACGTTCTATCATCTTATAAATAAAATCCGCGGATGTTTCAGGCCTTTTATTAAAAGGATTCCTGATACCGCATTCCTCTTCAAGCTTAATAGGGTCAGTAAAGGGTATTCCCGTTATTCCCCCGCCAAACCTGCCCGGATTTATTCCGAACAGAAATACTCTTTCCTTTGTATCTGAAAAGAATTTTCCGTAGAATTCACTAAACACTTTGAAGGAAACCGGATCAGAAACCGGATTCATCACCTCTATTCCGGCGGGGAGCTCCGCCCTAAATCTTAGTGATTTATAAAACCGGATGACCATTTCCCCGAAGGATTTATTTCCTGTTATCATAATTGCAGATAATATAAATGAGAAGCAACGAAATTGGCTTATTATTCTTTATACGCGGCAGCTATCATATTCTGCGTCCAGATATCCAGCCCCCCGCCGGTTTCCATCGTTTTCAGAATATTAAGCAACACCCTTAACGACTTCCAGGCAGCAAGATGCAAAGATCCCTTAAGGCCGGAAGGCGCGGGGCTGGTTTCATAAACATCAATCTTCCTGAATCCCGCCATAAAGAAAAGCTGCTTGAGGGAATTTGGATTAAAAAAAGTCCGGTGCGTGAGGTCTCCGTACATTATCCTGCCGGGGAAAAATCCCTGCGCGTTTGGTGTGTGCAGAAGAAGCATACCTCCGGGTTTGAGCGCGCCTAAGATATCCTTTGATAGTATTATCAGTTCATCAACAGTAAAGTGCTCTATAAAATCGAGCGCGATGATAATGTTGTAGCTGTTTTTGTTTCCGGTAAGGTACTCAAACACATTCGCTTCTTCCACGTTTATCCCCATTGAGCCGGCAAATTTCACCTGCTCCGGGGAAACGTCTATCCCCTTTGCGTTAGAATAACCCTTTTTCCGCAAGTACTCAAGCATATAGCCGGGGCCGCACCCCAGTTCAAGTATAGAAGAGCTTTTGCCGTAATTGTTCAGAATCGGCAGGTACTTGAAGTCGCACCAACGCCAGTATTTCATTATCGCTTCCGATGAAAAATCGGCAATTTGGGACTTAAAGCCCGTAACGTAATTATCGTAGAATTGTTTCCTGGAGTCGCTCATCCGGTAAATTTCGAAATTATGAAATGTTAAATTAATTCCCGCCGGCGCTTAAACCAAATCAGGTGTTAAATAATGTAATGCACTAAGTAGGTGAAATACACTCCGGGAGGCACATACGAAAATCTGTGAAAAACCATAAATGAAAAGTCATCCGGGAAATGGCAGGCGGGAGGCTTTAAAGCTTGTAAGACCGACCCGTACGAGAGTTGTCTCAAACCCCTCCGTCAAAGGTTTAAAACTTCCTGCTCAATAGATCGGCCTTACGAAAAGATACTAAACGAAATATTTTTCTCACCGCTAATTTAACCATAATCCCCTGCCTTTACTTATCACTTGTACGCATCGGTTATTCATTTGTGCGCATTTGCGCATTTCCTTTAAAAATTCAGCAAAATTAAAGGATTTTTCCATCCTGATGATAAATATAGGCTCCATCCCTCCTCTCTTTACCCCGGGTACCCTTCCGTTAATCATAAAAATAATCTTTTGAGGAATGATTTTTTACCGGATATCATCTATTCCCCTAAATCATTGCAACCATTTTTAAGTTTGGGGGGTCTAAAACTATAAAAAAGGATTTTTTTATGAGAACCTATACTAACTTTTTCAGAAACGCTGTTTATTTATTTGTTGTCCTTGGCCTGTTAATTCCGGTAAACGGTGACAGCCGCAAAGTCGCCCTCGAGGAGAAATTCACGGTAAAACCCGGTGAACTGGTATCCGTGGATGCCGCAATGGGCGATGTTATTATAAATACCTGGGATAAAAACGAGGTATATGTGAAAATCCTCGCTTCGGAAAGGGCAATAGATAAGATGGAATTTTCCGCGGAGAGGACTTCATCCGGAGTCAGGGTGGTTGTGAAAAAACGGGGTTCATTTATGTCGAGAATGTTTGACTGGGGAGGACAGGATATCCGGCTGGAAATCGGTGTTCCCCGCAGTTTTAATACTGATGTTTCGACGTCAGGAGGAGATATTAAACTAAAAGCAGTAAACGGGGAATTGAAATTGCGGACATCGGGCGGCGACGTGGATATTTTTTCCTGCGCCGGTGATATGAAGATATCAACTTCAGGAGGAGACATAAAAGTCAACGGGTTTAAGGGCGCCTCAACAGCTTCGACTTCCGGAGGCGACATTAATATAGATGATACTCACGGCGACCTTTCCGTATCCACTTCCGGCGGGGATATAGCAATAAATTCCAACGACGGCAAAATTAAAGCAAGTACCTCAGGCGGAGATATCCGGCTGAATTACAATGGAGTGAACAAGGGCATTAACTTAGCATCCACAGGGGGTGATATTATGGTGACTGTTCCCGCAGACACAAAAGCGTATGTAAAGCTCACTTCAACAGGGGGCGATATTGATTGTTCATTAAATATTTCTAAATCCGTCAAAATATCTTCATCACGATTCGAAGCCGAAGTTAACGGCGGAGGAGAAGAGATCAGATGCAGTTCGACCGGTGGTGATGTGTCAGTTAAAGCACGATGATTATACGAAGATAAATTGACCCGGGCAGGAAGCGGCAGATTCATTCTGCCGCCGCCCACTCGTACTTTAAATCTCACCTTCAGACGAATACCATCATTCATTTTATTTAATTTATGAATAAGAAATAATCTTGTTTTTTCCATTCTCCTTTATCAATTGTTTGCTTGATCTGCACAAATCCACAAACATCCGCGTCATCTGCGTTCCATCTTTCCATAATAAATAAAGGCGCGTCCCCGCACGCGCCTGAAATTATCAATTCTCATTTATCCATTTTCAATTATTTTACCAGCGTCATCTTCTTCACTATCCTTTGATCCTTAAGTTTTAATTCGTAAAGGTAAATTCCGCTGGAATATTCACTGCCGTTAAAGATAACAGAATAGGAGCCAGGTTCCATCTCTTCATTTATCAGGGTTTTAACCTCTTTTCCCAAAACATCATAAACTTTAACTGAGACGTACCCTCTCTGATGAATACCAAAACGAATATTTGTACTGGGATTAAACGGATTGGGATAATTTTCTGAAAGTGATAATTCTAAAGGAATAACCATAGTTTTATTCTTATCAGAATCAATATCAGATGATTTCTGTAATATTCGCTTTATCCTATCGGAAGCATAATCCATTGTATTGAGAGAATAGTTTCGCGTCTCAGCCGGAGTAAGGGCTTTTGACTGCTGTGATGATTGCATCAGCATTGATAACATTATCTGTTCGAATTCGGCATCAAGTATTTCAACCTGCGACTGCGAATTATTTATAATTGAATCCAAATAAGTATTTGCGCTTTCGTAGTTGCCCAGATATATCCCGGTAGTTATGCTTAATCTTTGGAGGTATAACTCAATCTCTGTTTGCGCGCCGTTCAGTATCGTTGTATTTAATTCCTCATAAAAATCATTGTATTCGCTTTGCTCTGCGTGAATCAGGTTCAGGCAATTCAGGAATCTGTGGTAGGCTTCAACTACCTGCGGATCCTCCGCATAATTCTCGATAATATAGCTGTATGCCTCTTTAGCCGCTTCATAGTCACCAAGATATTCATAGGTTGTCGCGAATGCAAAAAGACTGTCTAATGCCGTCAATCCAATCACAGTTTGGGGAACTTCTTTATACAGAGTATCAAGTACATTATTCTCATAATCATATAACACATATGGATTAGATGTATTCAGACTACACTCCTGAAAAAAGGGAACCGTCCTGAATGGAATATACGAAACCGAAAATGTTGGGGCATAGGGGTAAAAACGGTTTTCGGGCGATTCTCCGCCCCAGTATGAATGGATGGCATTCAATGAATTATTTAAACTTGATGGCGCCGCATTATAAATTAGTACGCTATTTGGTATGTTTGGGTTATTCCGAGACTCATAGATTGAGTTAAAACCCGGAAACTCATAATTTAATCTTAAATTGGATGATACTGTTCCGATTTTTATTTCAGAATTCTCCAAAACATATGCAGATTTATTTCCATTATTATAACACTCATTGCATCCCTCCATTCTAAGAATCATCCCGTCTGCCTGTTCAAGCCCAAACGCCATACTTGCCAAACTGTTGCTCTTAATCTCTATGCCGTGCCAAAGATTGGAATAAATTTTGTTTTTGTGCAATTTAGCAGTTGTCCCGGCTAAACTAAGCCCCAGATCAAAATGATGTATCTGGTTATTTGTAGCATATATTTCACTAATTGATTGAAGGTATAATCCCTTCGAACCTAAAATCAATCTTCCTGCTATATTATTATGACCTATCTGAACATTACCAATATTATACAGAGCTATTCCGCTTCCTGCGTTTATAGTGTTATTAATTAAAGACAGCGAACACGCCGGGATGTTTCCGGAAGCCATCAAGCCGTAACCGTAAGAGGCATTATTGATAATTGTATTTCCTTGCAACAGAGCAGGCGTTGAACTAAGATTCCAGAGTTCAACTGTTCCGTATTCGTTGTTTATTGTATTACCAACTAATTCAATCCTACCGGGACGATTTACACGGACTCCCTTCTCAGCGTTTGTAATAGTACAGTTATGGAGGATAAGATTACCTCCTTCTATTGCGTACAAAGCATTCCGGTTTCCCGGATTCATAAAATTGAAGGTTGTATTCTCAGCTTTAAATGTACCGCCGTTTTCTGCAAATATTGAATACTGATTCATCATTTTGATGCTTGATCCCGGTAAAACCTGCAGACTCGCATTAGATCCGTCAATTATTACATCTCCACTAATTTCAAGATTCTCTGCTTTTATCGTGCTGCTTTTTGACACTATATAACTGGCAGCGCCTAAGGCTACATCAACTTTGGCAAGGTTATTTTCGATTCGAAAATTCTTCAGCGCCAGTCCGCTTGTTCGATCGAGCGGGAAACCGGTTACGGAGTATCTCGATAGGTTTGAACTCGGATTGGTGTAGAATGCAAAGTCCTGACTCTGATCCATTTTGAAATAATTGGTAAAACTTCCGACTCTTAAGTCGGGATATGTGCCGAACCAGGTGTCACCGACAAGCCAGATATAGCTCCCCCGCTGTTGGAGGCTATCCAACCCATTAGTGATGTTAGGAATGAATCGTCCGTCACTGTATTGTTCTCGATATTTTTTAGCATTGGGTGTGCCAGCATTAATTGTTTTCCATTCCCACTTCCCGCTCGCAGATTCGAGAGTAAGTGAGGCCTCACGCCGGTCGAGAAAACCAAATCCAGCCGTGCCGTAACTATTGAGAGTTCTCCTGCGCCAAATAAGGCATCCTTTTTTAACTACTAAGTCATTTAATGGTAAACTATTCAGAAATATATTATTCGTGTAGTTGTTTACATCATAATAAGTAATCCAAAACTTTTCATTATTTGCAGTTTGAGGTTGAACGGAATAGACCGGGAAATTGCCGGAACTTTCAAAATCGGATAATGTAATTGTACCTGCAGTATTCACCTCGTTTATTGTTATCCAGCCAAGGTACTCTCTGAATTGCGGATTCCAATAAGCAGGATAGTTACCGAAGCGGAACCCTATGCTTCCGTCAAATGCTCCAAAAGCGTACCATAAAGGGTCTCCCATACCGTGTTCTATATCAGGGAGGTGAAATAGACTGTGTGTCAATTCGTGCTGAAGGATTGTGAACCGGTCATAATAGTTGTTTTGAGTAGCAGAATAATTATGAGCAATGCTCCCTTTTTGAATTTCTACAAAACCCGAAGTTGTTCCATACTGAGTTATATCCTTTGTTTCAAAAGTCCCGGTTCCTATCAATGGTTCACCATACAGCTTGGCGGGCGTTAGAGGACTGAATTTGGCTATCACAATGCATATATGGTCCGCATACCCATCCTGATCGTAATCCGCATCGTTATAATCATAAACATCGTCAACGTCGCTAAGAACGTCGTCAAATCCTGCCATAGGTACCGCCGGATCAAAATTGTTTGGCAACGAAAACAACGTTACCTTTCCCGCGACAGGAGTGGGGTTCTGAACAACTATATCCACCAATAAATTGAACTCCCCTCCGGACATTGAAGAGAAATAATTTTCAAGGTCATCTCTCAGCATTGTGACTTCATTTATCGGAAGTTTTGGGTGATCCGGGGCATCCGGGCTTGATACCAGTATAACAGTAAGTTTCTTAGTTCCGGTAGTAACAATGGGCGGAAATACTTCTACAACTCCCGGATCGAAACCGCATTCGATCTCAAAATTAATAGTAGTGGAATCACGTTCATATTGCGCAAAAAGACTGGGCATGGCTGTAATAGCCAGAAGAATAATAAGGAACCGCACATTTTTCATTTGAACACCTTCACTTAATGTATGTTATTTTGTTTGTTAAAAATATATCGCTGCCTTGCAGGGCAATGATATATATCCCGCTTGTGGGGAGGTTTCCTATTCTTTTGCTGTTAAAACCTGATGGGTATTGTTCCTCTGTAATAGTATATACTTCGGTGCCGAGTGAATTATAAACTTTAAGCGTTACC
>JABWCL010000068.1 GCA_013360295.1 Ignavibacteriaceae bacterium
TCCCGTCTGGCCAAGCTTGAATACGAAAGTAAGAATGACATTGTAACAATACGCACCAACTTCCCAACAGAAGAACTTAGGGAAGGCGTGGCTTATGAGGGAGATATTTCCAATGCAACAATCGGAAACATATCCGCCTCAGAAGACACCTATGATTCTGCTATACCTTCATCGGCAATCAGAAACTATTTTATTGTTTCCAGATTCAAACGTAACAGCAAACATCCACATCAGTCTATGCCTTACCAGGGTGTCCTTATGGTTAACCTGATAACGGAAACAGAACCTAACGCAGAGCACAGGAAATTAAGATTAACCATTGATAATCCCTGGACTGGAGTAAATAATGTCGTCTTAAGAAATGTAGAAAAGCCGGAGTCTTATTATTTCCACAATAGCCTCGAAAGGTCATTTCTTTTATATAAAGGTGATGCTAAGCTATTTGACCTTGCGCCGGTAGTGCACATCGGCGGCAGCATCACTGCGAATGAATCATTAAATGAAACAATGGAACTGATAGAAAATGATCTGATAATAAATTCAGGCGCGGAATTAACGGTAAACTCATTTTACCAGTGCAATAAAAACATAATCATAAATTCCGGGGCAACGCTGAGAGTAAACAGCACCGGTAAAATTAAATTCAATGACGGAACGAGATTAGTATGCTACGGGAAACTTGTGATAAACGGCGGGGAAATAGATTTTTCATCGCCTATAGCGAATAATTGCGTTATGGTTCAGGACGGGGCGGAATTGATCATTAACGGCGGAATAATATCGAACGGCCGGTATGGCATCAACCTCAACGGTAAAGCAACAGTAAAAGTAAATAATGCAGCCATTTCCAATTGTCAGGATGCAGTTCTTCTTTTTGACTTTGGCGCCAGAATCCCTTCCATCATCGGATGTAACATCAGCGGCTGTATTAACGGCATAACGGCAATAAACGGCGAATTTGTTGTAATAAAAGATAATACAATAACCACTTCCGGCGGTTACGGGATAACGCTTGACTTGGTCTCTCAGCCCTTCATCGTAAGAAATACCATTACAGACGCAAACTCAGGAGCGAGCTATTCCGGTATTTTCTCCCTGCTCAGCGGAGGATACTACAGGCAGAATAACATCAGCAATTACGGAATAGGAGTACTTCTGTCCGAAAGCATACCCTATCTGTTCGGAAACACCATAACGGATAACTACCTTTTCGGATTGTATAACGGCCCCGGCAGTTCTGCAATGATGATGCCGTTAACGGTATATAACGGCAATGATGCAAGCACTTATTCTTTCGGAGGAAATAATACGATTATGAACAATGGTTTTGGAGCTGCGCCATACACAGTTTCTTCTCCCGAAATTCACATAACATCCTCAACCCCGCCGGAGATGGATTATGGTTATAATAACATAGTTGACGATCGTGAGCCCCCGTACGGAGAAACCTCCTTACTTCTTGAGTCAAGCGAATATACACTTGACATAAAAGCGGAGAGAAACTTCTGGGGCAGTATGGATTTCAGCTACCGGTTCAGTAACCTGAACGTATCCACGGGAGATTATCTGTCGGCAGCAAGCGGTTATGAACTTAATCCGAATGTGTATTTAGTCTTGAGTGATACATCCGGATACCCAATAGACACCGTATATGCGGTTGCCCAGGTTGAAGGCAGTCTTCCATCGGGTGGAGAAATGTTCGGAATAGCCGAAGCTCTGGCGGCGGAGGGGAATTATTCAGCCGCGGAGGCTTACTATGAGCAGATGGTAGCGCAGTGGTCAGACAGCGGATATGTAGTTAAAGCTGCCACGCGGCTGCTTTTTGTAAAGAAGATGCTGAATGAGGATACTCAGCAGCTTGAAACCTACCTCACGCAGAAATGCAATGAAACAAATGATGAAAATCTGAGAGTTGCCCTTGAGTATATAAAGAGCCTCTCACAGTTAAGCAGGGAAGAATATGGTTCGGCGAGTGAAGTTGTTGCGGGAATAATTAATGGACTGCCGGGCACAGAGCGGGGAATCTATGCGGAAATAGATTCTGTGCTGATCGGAATAATAGCAAGCGCAAACGCGCAAACAAATGCTCCCGGTAAGGCAAATGTAATAAAGGACTTACCCGAGATAGGCGACCCTAATCGTTTGTTAAGCGGATACCTGAAGAACAAATACGGAATAGGCCCAAGGCAGGAGACGAAGAAAATCATTCCGGCAGTGTTCAATTTGCTGCAAAACTACCCGAATCCGTTTAACCCTTCAACTCAAATAGTGTATCAGATACCGAAAGAGAGCGAGGTAACGCTGAAAGTATATGACCTTTTGGGGCGTGAAGTTGCCACACTCGTTAATGAGAAGCGTGAAGCGGGTGAATACACGGTGACATTTGAAGGGAAAAAGTTGGCAAGTGGAATATATTTATACGAACTACGCGCCGGCCCTTCGATTCCTCAAGGTGACTCAGGGAGCGTGAGATTAGTTAAGAAGATGATATTGATAAGGTGAAGATGAGTTGATGAGAATTTTTTCTATCAGCAGTTCAAATAATTTAAATTAGAAACAGAAGAAATATGAAAAAATTATTATTATTTATTCTTACGCTTACGATACAAACAACGGCAACAATCCGCTATGTGAAGGCGGGGAACCCTACGCCGTTGGCTCCGTACACAAGTTTGGCAACAGCGGCTGATAGCATCTGGAAAGCACTGCGAATTTCCGTTAGCGGGGATACTGTGTTTGTGGGAAATGGAACCTATCGTGAGCAGGACACGCTTCCGTTCGGTGTTTCGCTAATTGGAGCAGGAGCTGATAGCTGTGTTTGGGATTGCAGCCCGACTGCGCAGCAAACCGGTTATACGTTAACTATAAGTGACTATAATACTGTCTCGGGGTTTACATTCAAGGGCTATATATCGTTTGGTTATCATGGCAAAGCCATTAATGGGCCAGATGCGGATAATTCCATAATAATTGGTAATAAATTCATTGATCTGGAGAAGGGGGTCAGTATTTTATCCCCTGATATTATTGATAATCATTTTGAAAAAATAATAGAAGCTATAAGATTGTGGTTTACTTTTATACCCGTTGGAGAAAGTAATGTTATTAACAACAGGTTTATAAACTGCAATACGAGCATAAAGGCTAATGATTACAAAACCTACATCCGCAACAATTATTTTTATTATGATAGTGACCGGACACCTACATTTATCCATGATTTTGGTGGAGGGCAACCGGAAATCTTCAATAACTTTTTTGTTTTTAATGGGCAGGCAGGTCCAACAAATATTTATCAGTTTATTTCAGGACATCATAGTGACCTAATCCGAAACAATATATTAATATCAAAAACTGATTATACCGGTGGTAAGTTTATTTTTTCCTTGGACCCGTTAAAGAGTATCAATAATCACTTTGAGGGGAAGTTGAAAGGTTACTGGATATGGTCAAACGCAGTAACATCTGAGTTGGTTATTAAAAATAATAACTACTGGTTACTGTCAGCTATTTATGATTTTGCTTATACCAATCCCTATGAACACACACAGCTCCAAAAAGACCCGATGTTCATTGACAGCACAGATTTTCACCTTCAGAAATACTCGCCGCTGATTGACCGGGGCGATTCAAGCGTGCTGGATAAAGACGGAACCATAAGCGATATCGGGGTATATGGCGGGGCTTTTGGGGAGAGTTATGTGTATATTGATAAAGCTCCCCGCGCTCCTTCGGGATTAACCGTTACCCTGTCTGCTGACACAGTCCTGCTTAAGTGGAAAAAGAACACAGAAAGCGATATAAGGAAGTATTACATCTATACCGACAGCACAACCGGCGTAACCACAGACACAACCAGATACCTAACCTCATCTAACGATACATTACTAAAGATACCAAAGAGCTATTTCACCTGGGGTAGTGCGTATTTCCGGATAGCTGCGGTTGACAGCGGGTATAACAAGAGTCAGGGGAGCATAGCGGTGGGGGTAGTACTTACAGGGATGGGAGAGGGTGAAGAAATAGCCGCTGAGAGGTACCGGTTGTACCAGAACTACCCAAATCCCTACGGAGGAGCAGGTAAAGAGAAGACAAAGATAAGCTACGAGCTTAAGAAACGGGGATATGTAAAACTGCGGGTGTATAATGTGGTGGGAGAAGAACTTGCTGTATTGGTAAACGGGGAGCAGGAGGCGGGTTATTACGAAGAGGAATTCGGCGCTCCTGAAATAAGAAAAGGGCTTGAGGATCATATCCTTACGAGCGGAATATACATTTACAAACTTGAGATAAGGGACAGCGAGACAGGGCACCCGGTGTTTAATGAGAGTA
>JABWCL010000050.1 GCA_013360295.1 Ignavibacteriaceae bacterium
TGTGTAATAGTTTTTCTTTGCGGTCTCTGCGTTAACTTCGCGTCTTTGCGTGAGCCTCGCGGTATTGGAAGGTAGAAATGAATATATGGGGCGGGAAAACTTAAGAGTCAGAAAATAGCAAGACACCTCTCACACTCTTATACTATTTAAGGGGTTTCCCCCGGAATGGAGGGGAGGGGGCGGGTGGGAACAGGCTGTTCATCCGCGAAGTAGACGTTTTTTACGTGTGGTTTTAACCTTGCGTCCCTGAACTGCACTTTAATAAACCAGGTTTCAATGAACTGCCGTGTTTCATTCCGCGCGAGTTCGCGTATCAGGGGTATCTTATCATTTGCCGCCTTTCTGGTAATATCCATAATCTGCTCCATCAGTTTCTGCCGGACCGCGGCTTCGTTTCTCAGCAGGCTTCCTTCTTCTTTTATGATCTTCATTTTTGAAATATCAATCGCGGGAGTATTTGCCTGCAGCACCGGGGCTATGACGGTAATCCCCTGTTCCTCTTCATTCCACTGAAACTCCCATTCCCCTTTAAGATCAAGATAGTAGGTGTATTCAACCGGCGCCTGTATTTCGATATTCACATCAGGTAGTCCGATCAGGTTCCACATTATTGTCTTCGAATCCCTGCGGGAGAAGATGTCGGTGGTGTTTATTGTGGCAACCTGCAGGTAGTTTACACCCTTCACGCTTGTAACATAATCGCGGAACTCAGTAACAACTTTCCCCGATTCAAAACTCTCTGCTATCTTCTCCAGCGCCTTTCCGGGAGATTCCACCAGGTATCTCATCGCGTAAATTACTCCCCCCACGATAATCACGGTAACCACGATCTGCGAAAATGCTTTTATCCAGGCTGCACTGATAGGTTTGCCGTGTTGGTCTGAAGGGGAGATGTCCGGTTTCAAGTTTTGTCTTTCGGTTTAATAAAATTCAAAATATGTTGCCAATTCGAAAATAATGAAAAATATTTCTTCAAAAAATTATTCATTTACCTCACAAGTCTCTGACAAATCCTCAAGTATTTCCGGTTTAACATATTGTACTATAGATTCAATTTGTTTTACCTTATCTCTCAAAGCGGAGAATGATATATATCTGCAAATTTCGGAGAGACGAGGTGTTAGCCTTGAAAAAGTTGCTCGGTTAATTTCGCTTATTACTTTCTCTCTTCGTTCATCGGGAGCTACAATATAGAGGGGGATATTTACGTTTGGCTGCATAGCAACAAGATCAGATAATCTTAGTAATCCTGAATATATGGAAGTGGTACTCTCTATTTCAAATGCTGCTACGAAATTATTTTTTTGCAACCAAAGGACATCAATCATCTCGATGGTTCTGTTAGTCGCTTCGTCGAATTGATTTGGCAATTCTGATTTAATCCTTGGGATACTTGCAATTTTTTTCCCTCTATATTCTCTCCCTCTATCATTTCTTGCAGCCCATACCTCAAACCCCATATCACTTCCTAACTTTAGGAGTAAATACTGAACTTCGGTATGATCAGTATAAGATTTGTTGTCTTTACTCCCAGGTTCTTCGTTATCCGGAGCGGGCATCGTTACTGTGCCAATTTTTGATTTAAAACCCTTGGGGCGATAATTTAGTTTGCGCAAATCAACTGGACGTTCGATGGGATTTTCCTTGGCCTCTTGAATAGCATTAAGTATTATGTCACCATCCTCATTGGACCATTTAGATGGAGACGAACGAAATGCTCCAGTCCAGGCATGAGCACTTTTCAAATCCCTAAATATGCTTAACCGTTCGCGTAGAGCAAGAACGGGGATTGCTGTGTTGGGGGTTAAATTAATTATAACCCTTACTTTTAAGCGAGCGGGGAATTCTTCATCCTTCCAAATTTGAGACTTGTCTTTGAAGGGTTTTTCCAAAACCTCAAGTATTCCGATAAACCGTGAAATACCAGTAAGGTAGCAAATTAAATAATCGCCAGGTTTTATTTTTTGGACCGTTGTCCAACGTGATTCTCTGAAGCCTGAAACATTACCACCAGCCTCCAGGAATTCATTCCAGGTTGCACCGGTGAACAAATCTAACCAATAAGTTCTCTTCATGATATTACTTAATTAATTAAACAATGAGGGTGTGAGAATGAAGTGCCTGAATCTCACAGACCGGTTTCACTTTCTTCGGTCGGGGCATCGCCGCCCAATGGTATGTTAATAGGGACTGCCAAAAGGACTATCCTTAAATTATTACTCTATTAACTGCTAAAATAGCTGAAATTTCAGCGCTATAAAAGGATTTTTTCAATTTATGTAGAATGCTATGGGTGTGAAAAGAGCAGTCTTTTGCCTGGTAAAAAGAGCCGCCGGTGCATCCCCTTTTTTACGGATCACTTCCGCTATGCTTATAGGCGCATAGTCGTTTTGCACAGAAGGGCTGGTGCTATTTCCTGCGTTGTGATATAATCACACGTGACGAATAACCAATGGATTTTTGTTGATTTGGATTGGCTAATTTAGTATTTATATGGTACAAAATTTTTTTATTTAGATGATAGACGAGATTTCACATCCCCGGGCGCATCATTATAAGTTCGCTAATAACGAAGCGCGTGATGTCTTTTTCAGTGATCCTGAAATGTTCCTGACAATGATCAACTCGCACGGCAATTACCTGCTGAAGTATTTATGGAATGAGGCCGCGCATAATTGCGAGTACCTTGATATGAGCGGGCTCTCTTATGAACTGAGGACGACACAGACAAGATACCAGGTCATCCTCGTGACTCTTCCGCCGCCGCAAAATGTAACCGAAGCCTATTACATAGCCGCCGCGTTTAAACCCGGTACTGAGAATCCGTATGATACCTGTAAGTACTTTGTTCTCGAAAAGGCAAACCCTGAGATCTACACCGGAGGCACGCTCCTCTGTGAGTGGAGTGAGGACGGGGACCTGAATACTATGGATATCCACCCTTACCCGGATATCTATGCATTTTACCAGGCGATAGAAGGTTTCCTGGTTTAGCTGTTATTTCTTTCTTATTACTATAAAAGTAATATCATCATTTTGGCTTTCTCCGTCAAGCCAGCTGTTTATTTCATATTTCAATCGTTCAATAATTTCTTCAGGCGCGAGTCTGCGGTATCCTTTTAGTGTTTCCCTGACTTTTTCATAACCCAGCAATTGTCCTGATCTGGTCATCAGTTCGGGGAAGCCGTCTGTCATAAGCATCAGCGTATCGCCCGTTTCAAACTCGAATTCTTTTTCCCCATATGGAAACTCATTAAAAGCTCCGAGCGGCATAGCTTTCAGGTTCATCTCTTCAAGCGTGCCGGAACCGCACAGCCTGAATACGGGGGGCATACCCGCGGATGTGTAGCGTACTTTATTCCCCTCTATCTTAAAGATTGACATTGCCATATACAACATTCCCAGGTTCATTGATTTTATTGTGCGGCTCATCTTTTTCAGCGCTTCCACAATCTCCGGGTCGGAAGCATAAGAGGTGAAGAGTGTTTTAGCGGTTGTTACCATAAGTCCTGCTTTCGCGCCGTGCCCCGTGGCGTCGCCGATTACGACTGTGAGTTCATCGCCCGCCGAATGAAAATCGTAATAGTCGCCGCCAACCTCCGCCGCGGTCTGCATATAGACTGCTATTTCATAGTTACCGGATACAGGGAGATCCTTCGGAAGCATTGATAACTGCACCCTTCGCGCGTCTTCAAGTTCCTTTGCCTTTCTTTCATTCTGAAGCCGCAGTTCGGTCTCAAGCCTCTGCTGCGCGAGCGCCTGCTCGGAAAGTTCCTTCACTTCCCTGAACTTTGTTTCAAGATCTTCGCTGGTCTTAGAAAAATTCCTCGCGAGATAAACGGACATCGAAGCAGGGATGCTGAGGAATCCGAAATAAAAAAGTGAGAGGAGGAGCCAGCCGGGGATAAAATTTATTGATATCCACGCTGATAGGAAAAACACTGAAATGATCATAAGAAAACCGACCACCCCTGCCGCGATAATCACGGCGCCATCGAGTTTGCTTTTCACCGCAAGGATTACCACCCTGATCCCTTCTATCAAACAAGTGAGGATATAGAGGGCAAGGAGCACCCGCACAACCGGGTCAAACATCGTGGCGAGTATAAGTGTCCCGATAATAACCGCCGTGCCGTGATAAAACCAGATACGCCCCGGCATCTTTTTTGCGTAGATGGAGAGGAGAAACATTGCGAAGAAACTGAAAATGAAGCAGAGCAGGTACATCTGGGAAACAACCACGTATTTAATCGGCTCGGGCTGCCGCAGTATAAGCATCAGGGAACCAAGGAGAAAGAAGAGCGCGAGCGACAGGGCAAACAGGCTGTAGTAAAAGTTCGGGCGTGACTTACTGTAATATATAAAGATTAGGAGGTGAAGAATCGAAAGCGTGAATAAGACGGAAAAAAGTATTAAATGTAATGACAGTTCAAGCGAAAACGAAGAAAACCTTGTCTGCACGAATTTGTCAGTTTCCACTATCCTTGTCAGAATTCCCGAGGGGTAAATGGGAATAAAGAACCCAAAGGTCTTTTCAATTATATTATAGTTAGAGTAACGGATGGCGATAACGTTCTTAGCCCCTTTTACCAGCGGAATATTTACAGGGTTAAATAGCGGGTTATATCCTTTTTCCTTTTCACGGGGGGCGCCTAAAACGCCAAACCGGTGAACCAGTCTTCCGTTAACGTAGATCTCGCTTGCCCCGTAATGGAAGAGCGCCAGCCCCATTGAGGGGAGGCTGACATTCGAATCAGGAATAATGGTTAAACGAAACCAGCCTATGCCGGTCCATCCTTTCCCCGAAGCGCTGTCTATGTAGAAGTCCGATCTTCCTTTCCGCCAGCCGCTGTCGTCATATCCCGGGGAAGCCCAGGCGGTATCATCGCCGTTCATCACTTTCCACGCGGAAGAAAGATCATCCCCGGGGAGAATTATGTTAGCGCCGGTGAGTGAGCTATCCGTGGTCAACAAAAGGGGAACATCAGTTTGCCCCATTAACTGAACGGATAAGATGACGAGCAGCAGGATTGCTCCCGCCGGAACACCTAATCGCCCGGCAGTGTTTATAAAGGCGGCTGACACACAATTCATAATGTGATTAATAGTTTAAAACTTAAATTTGTAATACTATATTAATGGATTAATTGTACTTCGGGTATTTGGGAATCACAGGTACAAATTAAATATAAAATCAATATATAAAGTTAATTTAAAAATTTTTTAATAACGGATGAATCCACTTATCAAAATTCTGGTTGCCGATGATGACCAGGGGCTCTGCTACCTCTTAAACGAACAACTGACTGCCAGGGGCTACCTGGTTGATACTGTTTATGACGGGAGGGAGGCAAAATCGCGGATAGCAAAAAACAATTATGACGCGGTCCTTCTTGACTTAAAGATGAACATAGTCTCGGGAGAAGAGGTGCTGAAGTATGTGAAAGAGTATTATCCAGCGCTTCCGGTTATCATCCTCTCGGGCGAATCGGAAATGAGGAGGGCAATAGACTGCATAAAAGGGGGCGCTTATGATTATATCACTAAACCGTATGATCCTGATAACCTGGACCTGATAATCAAACGGGCGTATGAACATAAAGACCTCCTGATTAAGAAGGAAGTTCTTGAAAAGAAGGTTGAAACGGCTAAACCTGTAAGGATAAAGGGGACAAGCAAAGAATTTCAGAGTTTGCTTTTTATGGCGAAGCGCGCCGCGGAAAGCTTTTCAAATATTTTGATAGAGGGAGAGACCGGTACGGGGAAAGAACTTCTCGCGGAGTATGTGCATCAGCACTCGGAAAGGGCGGGTAAACCGTTTGTGGTTATAAACTGCGCGTCGCTGCCGGATCAATTGATTGAGAGTGAGTTGTTCGGATATGAGAAAGGGGCGTTCACCGACGCGAAGTCAACCAAGCAGGGGCTTGTTGAGATAGCTAACGGCGGAACGTTATTTCTGGATGAGATAGGTGAGATGAGCCTTGTAATGCAGCCTAAACTTCTCCGCTTCCTTGAGAACGGTGAATACCGAAGGGTTGGGGGAGTAACGAATTTGTCTTCCGATGTGAGAGTGATAGTAGCGACAAACCGGAACCTGATGGAGGAAGTTGAGAAAAAAACATTCAGGAGCGATCTCCTGTTCAGGCTGAATGTCATTACACTTTCGATCCCCCCTCTCCGTGAAAGGAAGGACGACATACTGATGCTTGCAAAGCATTTCCTTGAATCTAAATCGCCGGTGCGCTCACCGAAGATGCTTTCCGCGGAGGCAGAGAGGGAGTTGTGTGACTATTCTTTCCCCGGCAACATTCGAGAACTTGAACATATCATCGAGCGCGCGATTATTTTTTCTGAAGACAATATAATTAAACCCGAAAACCTATTCCTCCCCGTCAGGAAGAAGGATACACCGAAACCGCTGCCGGGTGCTGTGCCGCAGGAAAACGCGCTTATGAGTATGGAAGAAGTTGAGAAGCATCATATCTTATCCGCGCTTAATCTTAACGGGTGGGACAGAAACAAGACTTCCGCCAGTCTCGGTATCAGTCTGAAAACTTTGTATCTGAAGATTAAAAGGTATAATTTAAAACAGGATGGGCAGCCGGACTGACGCGCTCCCCTGCATTGAAAAGAAAAGTTAAACGCGGTTAGTCGCTTATAAGCGCATTTATGATCTGAAAAAGCGCGGTGGTATCAACCGGTTTGGAGACGTAGCTGCTAAATCCCGCGGAATTAATTATCTCTCTTTCTTCAGTCATTGCCCTTGCCGTTAACGCGATGACCGGTAAGTTTTTAAGTTTCTCGTCTGCCCTTATTAGTCTTATCGCCTGCATACCATCCATCCTAGGCATCATAATATCCATCAAAACGAGAGCCGGTATCTTCTTTTCCAGAATCTCCAGGCATTCAATTCCGTTCTTTGCCAGTAAGGTGCGGAATCCTGCGGTGCGTATGATCTCATTCATTGTGAAAAGAGTTTCGGGATCGTCGTCAACTATCAGAATGTCAATGTCTTTGCGCGCGGATGTATAATCACCCGTTTCGGGTAATTTTATATTTGCGGTGTAAAAGGGTGATTCGCGGGTGTTTACTTCAGCGTCTTCAGCGGGGAAAGAGACGGGAGCGAAATTTGCTGTTACAACAATTTCCGGGATGGTAAGAGTGAACACTGAACCCACATTTAAACTGCTAGAGAGATGCAGCCTCCCTCCGATCAGTTCCGCGAATTTTTCACTGATGGTGAGGCCGAGGCCGCTTCCGCCGTGTTTTCTTGTCGAGGAGCTATCCACCTGCCGGAACTCTTCGAATATGATCTGCTGCGCCTCCGGCGCGATACCGATACCAGTGTCCTTCACGGCAAACTCAATACCGTTCCCCTTTGCCGGGATGATAATAAGTTCGACCAATCCCGCCTCGGTAAACTTGAACGCGTTTCCAAGCAAATTTATCAGTATCTGCAGGAGTTTATAGCGGTCGGTCTGCAGTGTTGTTACACCGCCGAAATTATTCTTTACGATGAAATCGATGCCGCGTTCGGAAGCGTTTACCAAAAATGTGTTTTTAAGTTCTTCGATAATATCTTCGAGGCTGAAAAGGTCATTGTGAACGTCCATTTTCCCCGCTTCGATCTTAGAGAGATCAAGGATACCGTTAATAAGAAAGAGAAGGCGCTTGCCGCTGTTAAGCACTACGCTCAATCTTTCCGTGGTTTTGTGGTCGTGAGAGCCTGAGCGAACGACAAGTTCCGTCAATCCGAGCATTGTGCTGAGCGGTGTTCTCAGTTCGTGTGAAATTGTGGCGAGGAAACGGGATTTAAGTTCCGTCATCTCCTCAGCGCGTTTCATCTGAACGCTGAGTTCTTCGGCTTTAACCGTCAGTTCAGAATGTAGTTCCCTCAGTTTTTCATTTTGCTCCAGAATTTTCTGATTCTGATCGTGTGATTCTTCATTTAACTGTTTTAGTTCCGTAACGAGGTTTTCGAGTATTTTCAGCGTTTGAGCGTTATTAAGCCCGATGCCGAGCTGCGCGATTATCTTGCGGATATGTTCTTTGATCTCATCGGCCAGCTCGTTTTCCGAGCCGATCTCCACAGCCGCCAGAGTGTTTCCGCCATAAGAAACGGGGACGTAATACCGCCTGAATCTGTACTTGCCGGATACTACCTCGCCGGTGGAAGTGAAAGCCGGGTAAGATTGCTCTTCGCCGTATTTAAATATTTCATCAAGGATCTTCTTGCTTTCAGTTACGGGGGAAAGTTCGGCGTGCCCCCTTGAGAAAACAAGTTCGCTTCCGGCAGCCCACTTTAAATAAACTTTTGCATACAAAAGATTATCCGCGCGTACTATCTTTTCAAGCGCGGTTTCGCCGATCTCCTTCTGATCCGGATTGCGGTTTATCAGGGAAATAAAATCCGTATAGTCGTTTTTCATCCTTTCCTGCCGGTCGAGTTCATTAAGCATTTTGTTAAATGCCTCGGCAAGATCTCCGATCTCATCCTTGGATTCAATATCAAGCCGCGCGTTAAAACTGCCGGTTTTTACTATATCAGTAGCCGTGTTCAGTTCATCTATCTGGCGGCGCATCCTTCCCGTGAAGACAAACGTAAGGATTATGGATAAAAAAACACCGGCGATCGCGAGAATTACAAGGGCGTTCTGAACACTGCTGCTAAGTGTTTCGGCCTCTTTTAGCGTGGAAAAAATAATGATCGTGAAATCTCCCGCGTTAATAACCGAGTGGCCGATACGGTAGATCGTCGCGATGAGGTAATCTGTTCCGGACTGGTAAGAATAAATATCAAAATTGCTTTTCTGTGAAAGAAAGTTGTAGGCTGTATTTACAATGTACAAATACTGACGGTTAACAGTATGGTTCGAGAACTCAACTTCCTTATTCGGGGTATAAACCGAGATTTCCGCGCCGACCCTTATGGAGATATAATTAAGTAGTTCCCTGTTCAGCACAACCCCGTAATAGTAACGCGGCCCGCCCGGCGATGAGTACTCGAGTATGGTCGCGTACGGATTCTTCTGTGTGAATTCAGCAACGGATAACTTTTCGAACGAGGTGTTGACGTTTGGTGAGGCGATAAAAGTGCCGGGTTCAAAAAGTGAATCGTCTTTAATAACCCCGACAAAATCCAGGCCCGGGGGAAGCGCTGTTTTACCGGGGAGGAATTCATTACGGGAGCTTAAATGGATTTTTAAGGCGCTTTCAGTCTGAAGGAAAAGATCATCCAGAGTAATTAAAAGATTATTAGCGGAATTCTGGAGGTATCGTTTTTGCTGGGAACTGATGATGTTGAACATTATCGAGTAAAATGCCAGAGCCCCGCCGCCAAGAATCATTACGACGATCGCAAGATTTATTAGAATGATCCTGATGTTAAGTTTCATCAGTCGTCAGTCCGCGGAATCTGTTAGCACCTTGCGGATTGAAATAAGGAGTTCGTCCAGGTCGTATGGTTTATTAATAAAATCGGTGGCTCCTAATCTTGTCGCTTCAACAGCCCCCTTAAAATCGCCGTACCCGGTGAGCACAATTGTTTTGGTTCTTGGTTTGGTCTTTTCGAGTTCGCGCAGCACCTGGAAACCGTCAATATCAGGCATCCGGAGATCAAGCAGCATGACATCGACGGGTTTAGAAAGTATATAATCGATAGCATCATTACCGTTAGTCACCCAGTGCGTGGTATAGCCGCTCTGAGACAGTTCCTGACTCAGCACCTGGCAGGTTACAACATCATCATCCACAACAAGTATTGTCGCTTGCATGCTGTTTTACTTGTCTTTCTTCTGCGAAGGAGGCGGATTAAACTGATAATACTTAAGTTTATCCTTATAATCCTTGACCTCGGATTCCAGCACGTGCTTGCCGTCGGGGAACGCGAATCTCTCACGCAGTGTAGGGAGCATCTCGATTTTTATAACTATCACAAGCTCTTTTTTAATTACGTCAATCTGGTCGCTGCCGGTCAGGTAGCGTATGCCAAGCACCCACCACGGAAGATCTTTCAGATACGGAATGCCGGTCCGGACTTTTTTCTCCTCATTCAAAAACAGCCCGCCGATAATTGTTTCCTCCCCGTTCAGCATCAGCACCTGTGTCTTCGCCCTTGTTTTCCTGATTTCCGTGGAGAGTTCGGAGGGGAAACCGGAGCTGCGTTCCACAGTCAGATCAAGCAGAACATACTGTATACTGTCCTGACTGTAAATATACGGGGTTACTTCAATGATGGAGCCGGTAGAATAAAAGTTATCAATTATGTTGCCGGCAAAATCGCGCTGCTTAATTGAAAAATCTGAACCCACCTGTATATTGCCCGGGGTGCGGTCTCTGACGGTGACGGTCGGGCTGGCAATTATCTCGCCGAGGTTTTCTGTCTCAAAGAATCTGAACAACGTAAGTGCCTCGCCGAAGAATCCGCCCGCGCCGAAATCGCCGGAAGTTTGTACGTTAAAATCGGATGAAACGGAACTCTCGTCGGCACCCGTAGCGCCGGTCGTTGTAACCCCTGTTGAGAAGTCAAAACCTTTTTTAGCGAACGCAAGCTGCCAGTTGATACCGCGCTGTTTAAGAGTAGAGAGGTCGAACTCGAAGAACACTGCCGAAATTTTTACTTCACGCGCGTCGAGTTCCGCGTATGTTTCGGGTTTTAGTTCAATCTTGGACGCGACTTTACTCTTTATTACCGTAGCGTCATCTTTCTTTTCCATCACCAGGTCGAGGTACTGAACTATCATCAGCAGGGCTTTTTCATACTGTACGTTAATTATCTCTATGCCGATAGGTTTATCTATCGCGGGGATGGAAATAATTTTTTTGCCCGACTTCTTTTCGCTTACCGCGTTGATAAGTTCAATAGCTTTATTGTAAGGCAGTGTGGATGAAAGAGTCACGAGCTCATCCGGAGGCGTATAACCCCGGAGCACTTTTTCCGTCATATCCTGGGCAGGAAGCTTAACCAGCATCGCTAGGAAAACAAAGGTGCAGATAAGTATCCTTCTCATAAAAAATCCTTAATTGGCTTTTTGTAAAATTTCTTTTTCAAGATATAAGTCTTTTGTTTCAACAATACCGCCCTTATTCAGAATAAACCTTACGGTGTTATTTTTATAATCAACCTTGGTGAGGTATCCGAGATATACCCGGTCGCCCTCGGTCAGCAGATATGATTCGCCGCTTATGTTAGAGATAAAAGCTCCTTCCGGAACAAGCGCCAGCAGCCTCGCGCCCTGTACATCAAGAAGCCCGTCAAGATTGGGCGGAATGGCTGTCTGGATGAGCGGGAAGAAGATATCATATACAAACGGTGCCCGGATATCATTTTCCGAGTAAACCTCCGTTGTAAACCTGTTGTTAGTCGCGAAATAAACAGCCACGGTGAGGTTGAATGAAACCAGGAATTCCGGTTCAGTATCCTCTGTTGACTGAATAAAGTTATTCAGTGAAACGCTTTTTATTTTTTTGAGTTCTTTGCTTTGTTCTATGGCATAGATAAGCTTGTACACATCGCCGTACGAACCAACCCCGGTAAGAGAGTATTCGAAATAAAAGAACTCCTGTTCTTCTTTCTTCTCCTTAAATTCAATATTAACCCGCGTGGTAGGGCTTAACATTGTCTGAATGCCGTTCATAAATTCATAAAAACGGAGAGGAATAATTTCCTGCGGTATAATATATTTTCTCGCGGCAAGAATCGAATCAAGCTGTACGACACGGATCTGTTTTTCCTTAAGCTGCTGAGTAAGCGCGTTAATGTCATATTCGTAAGCACGGAGATTATTGATCTCGAGGTTTTTGTCCTTTATCTTCGGGCGCTGGAAGAAATATATGTAGGCGTACCCGAGCAGGAAGAGGATCACAAGCCCGACGAGGAGAAAGACGGTATTTTTTAGCTTACGGCTCATAACTGCTACCGCTTAGGCTCCGGGAATGTTATGACATAACGGTAAGCGTCCCTGTCCCTTATCGGGTCATAATTAATGCTCTTGAGCAGGGAGGAATCAAGGTTTGCAGTAACATCTGTAAGTACAAATTTATTAAGAGAATGCCCCTCGAGTTTAAGTCCAGTATTCTGCTCCACGGCAAAAGACCTGACCCAGAAATTTCTTCTCTGCTGTGCCACTGAAGATATACGACCGAATAATTTTCCCCAGATCTCCGTACCCACGGTAATAGTATCGAGGATGGTCTGGGTCTGATCAAAGTTGCTTATTCGAATATCAAGCGCTTCGATCTGAGAGAGGAGTTCAAGGTTTTTATTCTTAAGTTCGGTCTGGATGGCGATATCCCTGTCGAGACGCGCGATTTCGCGGCTGTTTGAAAGTATCTGCTGCGTCAGGAAGAATGTCGTGAAGAAAAGCAGCGGTACCGCCAGAAGCGCGTGCCATCCGAACTGGAAGAACTTCTGATCTTCAAGCACATATTTCGGAACAAGATTAATCCCTTTTTGTTTCTTTTCAAGATCTTCTACATGCTCAAAGAAAGCGGCGATGGGAACGGCAAAGGCGGAAAGTTTTAACCTGGTTTCATCAGGTAGTTCACCAAGCTGAAGCTCGTCGTAATCCAGCCTGCTAACGTTGGTTTCGGGGAATGTGCCGTAGAAAGAGAGTATAAGGTTTTCAGAAACATCCTCGCCGCATACGATAATATTATCGAGGGTGGGGATACCGCCGTTCTCCATTTCAAGCAGTATTTTGGAAAAGTACACGTCATAAGTGTGAAGGTTTGTAGTACCAACGTCGAGAGTAGAGCCCAGATGCTTGATCTTCCTTCCGTGCATAAAGATAAGCTTGCTGTATTCTTTCCCGATATAAACAACGAGAGAATAATCATCCGGGAAAAACTTCTTTCTTTTGGCGGCGTAGTGAGCGAGGGAGACCTCGGCGCTTTTAACGCTGATGATCTTATAAAACCTTTTATGGTTATACTTGGCAAGCCTGTTGATCATACTGATGCAGTTCATATCCTGCCTCATATGGATCTTAAGTTTGCCTCCGTCGGAGAGATCTACAATCGCGGTTGAATCACCGTTCTTTTGCTGTTTGGACTTCTTCCCGTCAGACGCTTCGCCCGGGAGCAATTCCTGTGTAGCTCCTCCGCCGGTCTGCTTTTTGTTCGAGAACTGGTAATAAAGCGAAGGCTCAGTCATCACGGAAATGAATTCGCAGTTATGCAGTTTCAAGCCGGCAAGTTCCGCGTTTACTATTCCTTCAAAAACTTCACCCGGAGCGCCCTGGGTCATACCGGGAGTCCCGCCGAGGCCCTGATCAAGGTTATCGAGCTGCAATGCCGCGTCGGCATCAATAATCTGTGTGCCTGCCATTGCTCCGCCCTTAGCGCTGGTGGAATAAACATCTACGGAGGCAGTTTTGATCAACTGGACTCCCTTTTTAGTTTTTTCCAAAACCGCAAACTTAGTATCGGAACCTTCGCAGTAAACGCAGACTATTTGTTTCATTAAATTATACTGCGGTTAATAGTTGCTGCATTCTGGTTTTATTGTTCGCGAACGCGATTGCGCTGTCAAGGGTTATCTTCTTCTGAACATAAAGCCTCTTCAGATCCTGCTCGAGAGTGATCATACCCTGCTGAGCGCCCTGTGTGATCATTCCGTAAATCTCGCTGGTGTTATTATTTTTAATCGCGGCTTTCACGCTGGAGGTAACAAGCAGAACCTCTTTAGCCAGGGTGATTCTGCCATTGATAGTAGGTACAAGTTTTTGCGAAACAACACAGGTTAAGACATCCGCGAGCCTTGAACGCACGCGGTCCTGTTCAGTAGGGTGAACCTCGGCAATAATTCTGTCAATAGATTCAACAGCGGATGAAGTATGCAAGGTGGAAAAAACTTTGTGTCCGGTATCAGTCACTTCAAGTGCCGCCATAATAGTATCCGGATCACGCATTTCACCGATTACGATAATGTCGGGGTCCTGGCGAAGTGATTGAACCACACCGTCCTTAAACGAAAGCACATCCCTGCCCACCTCCCTGTGCCTGACAAGGGAAACGTTTGACTTGTGAACAAACTCCAGAGGGGAAGCGATGATTACGATATGCGCCGGGTCTACCCTGTTGTGGTAATCAATGATCGCGTCGAGAGTGGATGATTTACCCGAACCGGTAATACCGGTGATGAGGTTTAACCCGTATTTGACGTAAGTATGGCTGAGAGTCTTTAAAACATTCGGGTGAAATTCATAACCTTCGATAGGGCGCACAGCCGAAGAGATAGAGCGCATATTAAGCGTTAGTGTGTCAAGATCAAAATATATCGTTGCCCTGAATCTGACGTTTACCTGCTTCCTCTCATAATAAAAGGTGTAGCTAAGGTCAAGGCTGCGGGTGACTATGAGGTAGCGCCGCTGGTTTTCGTTGAGGATATTTATTATGAGTACGGCAAACTCATCAATGGTGAATTTGGGAAGGTCATTAACCCGTTCCTTCTTACCGTAGATCCTCATCCAGATGAAGCCTTCGTTGCCGTGGCCGCCGATTTCAATATCGGAAGCTTCCCGCTCGATCATGTGAGTGAGTATACGGTTAAAAAGTTTGAAGAAGTTGAATCGTTCATCGTTCGAGAAAGTGTTAAATTTATCTATGAGAAAATTTATCCTGTCCTGCCCCATCACCGTGGCGGGAATGGTGGAAGTAATTTTCGCGATTGATGATTTTATTTCGTCTATCATTATCTAAAAGAATAAGTTAAAAAATCAGTTGCCTGTAACCCGGACCTCCGCATTATATTTCATAAGAACTGCCGCATTGCACATAAATACTCCATATAAATTCCGTCTAGTTAGTGAATTAATGAGCGGAGATCATTCCTCCATTGTTGAGGATATTACTTCTTCAAAAGTTGTCATCCCGAGTTTTACCTTCTCAAGTCCGCTGTCGCGCAGGTTAAGCGAACCGTCCTTCTTTGCCTGTAACCTTATCTGCTCTTCGTCTACATCGTCACCCGAACGCACGATGATCTGCCGGAGCCCTCTCGTGAAATAGAGCGCTTCGTGGATCGCGAGCCTTCCTTTGTATCCCGTGTTGTTGCAGACTTCGCATCCTACAGCTTCGTAGAGTTCATACTGTTTCCACTCCTCGGGATCAAGTTCGAGGCGCTTAAAAATTTCCGGATCAACATTAGTAATGCGTTTTTTACAGTTCTGGCAGACTTTCCGGATAAGGCGCTGTGCCACGATAATATTAATTGCATATGCAATAAGGAAAGGCTCTATGCCCATCTTGTATAAACGGGATACCGCGGAGGGAGCGTCGTTCGTGTGAAGCGTTGAAAATGTAAGGTGGCCCGTGTTCGCGAGCTTTATGGCCACTTCGGCAGTCTCCTTATCGCGCATCTCACCCACGAGTACGATATCGGGGTCGTGCCTTAATATCGCGCGGATAGCCTGTTCAAAGTTCATCTTCGGGCCGATCTTTAACTGGCGGGCTCCTTCAATAACGTACTCAACCGGGTCTTCCACCGTCAGAACGTTAACGGTCGGATCTATAACCTGGTACAGCGCGGCGATAAGAGTCGTACTTTTACCGCTTCCGGTAGGCCCCGTAAGAATGACCATTCCCTGCGGCGCGTTGATTGACTTTTCAAACGAGTCTCTTGTGTACCCGGTAAGCCCGAGTTTGCTCAGGTCTTTGATAACCTTCCTGTCATCCAGGATTCTTATTACGATACTCTCGAATTTGTTCCGGAGTTCAGTTCCAACCATTGGCAGCACGCTCACCCTGAAACGTATAATATGGCCGTCAATTTCCCTCTGAATGAAACCGTCCTGCGCGCGCTCACGTTCAAACCGGTCAAGTCCCCGCGAACGGTCTTTCACTACCGCAACAAGCGCTTCAGGAGAAGTATTATCCTGCGCGTGCCAGGTCTGGAGCAATCCGTCAACCCTGAACCGGATATCTGTGCGTTTATGTGAGACAGGCACAAAATGGATATCGCTTACTCCCTTTCTTGTTCCTTCGACAAGGGAAGCCTCAACGATGTTTACAAGCGCGCTTTTGTTGATTTCAGCGTCAAGTTCATCTTCGCTAAGTGATTTATCGTCCACCTGCTCGGCTGAGATCTCAACCGGAATCTCCTCATACATTTTAAGGAATTCATTTTCGGGCGGAAAGATCTTGTCAATAACTTTATCGAAGACAGATTTCTTAACGTAAAGTACTTCGTACTTCTTGGTATTAAGGCTGAGAGCTATTTTAGCGATGCTCCTGTCAGTCGGGTCGGTAGCCATAAGCAGAAGTTTATCCTGCTGACGGTCGTCAAATTTGTATGGCAAAACGCGGCTTTGCATCAGGAGCGCTTTTACGGTGTCGCCGGCATCAGTAACGATTTTTTTAATTGAGGCTGTCAGTTCGGGAGTAAGGCTGTCGACAGTAAGATCAACCTCGCGGAAGGCGTAGAGGAGCGCGACTTCGCCGAAAATAGCGTCGTGGTTGAATCCAAAATCCTGAACCAGTATCTGCGCAAGATTTCTCTTTCCCTTGGTTTTGTCGCTGTTCTTTGCCGCCAGCGCTTTTTCAAGAACTTCGGAATCAATTATCCCTTTCTTGAAAAGCAGGTAACCGATCTTATCGGTAAATTCCAGGTTGGTGTCTATCATAGGGGCAGCCCGTTGATAAAGTTTGTGATCATTCCCATTCCCGGAGTTTTTGGTTTTACGGTAGCTGTTTCAGCGGAAACCACGGTAAGCGCGATCATCGTAACCATGATAACCATTGATATAATTACCTGAATAAGTTCAATGATATTTTTAAGTTTGAATACTGTTTCGTTCTCGTAATAATTGGCTAACTGAAGGGCTGTGTTTCTCAGTGTGCCGGTTTCTTCAGCGGAGTGGAACCGTGAGAGGGCGGTCTCGGTGAAAACACCGCTTTCTTTGAAAGCGTCCGTTATACCGGTTCCCCGTTTTATCATCAGCGGTATAGCTACGTTCTTAATCCTGGATTCGAAATAAGTGTTGCCGGTAGCTTCAGAGGCTATCCTGATGGGTTCAATACTCTCCGCTGAGCCGCTGTAGAGTGTGTAAAACACCCTGCAAAAAACTTCTATGCAGGTTTTA
This sequence comes from Ignavibacteriaceae bacterium, assembly GCA_013360295.1. Taxonomy (GTDB): domain Bacteria; phylum Bacteroidota; class Ignavibacteria; order Ignavibacteriales; family Ignavibacteriaceae; genus JABWCL01. Next base: position 17,079 of record JABWCL010000050.1, read on the forward strand.
TGAATAAGGTTCCCCATTATTGGCATTTTCATCTGGAACCTGTCCACTACAATTTTTCCTTTGGGTGTTTTTGCAAAACGCCCGAAAGCTATTATCGGGATAAATACAACACCAAGGATAATAAATATGTTCGATTGGAGCCAGTCGCTGAATTTAAGCGTCGCGGCAGTCATAGGAGGCAGGTCAATGCCGAATTTCACAAAGAGGTTTGCCGTATCGGGGAAGATGTATCCGACGTAGTATAATACCGCGAGGAAAAGAATGAACACTGTAACAAAGGGGCTGATAAGCGCGCTCTTGAGGCTTTTCTTGAACTCAAGCTGCCGCTCAATAAACTTCGCGGTCGCTTTGTAAATTTCGGTCATATTACCGCTTTTGGAAGCAAGGCCAAGCATATAAGCCGTAAACTTGCCGAACACCGCCTGGTAGCGCATAAATACTGCCTGGCTGTCGGTTCCTTTTTTCAGCTCGTTGTTTATGTCTTTAAGAGTTTCTTTAAGAGTTTTATTCTGGGTATCGTTGATGAGCAGGTTCATTATTTCACCGAAGGTGAGTTTCTGCTCAAGCAGTTCGGTACTGATTTTTACGAAGGTTACAATTTCCTGCGGAGGCGGGGCGGGACTTATATCAATAAGTTTTTTATTTACCTGTATCTTATCGAAGCCCAGCCTGGTAAGTGCTTCAAGCACTTCCTGTTTGTTGAAAGCTTTTTGTTCCCCTTTTATCGGCTTATCTTTTCCCTTGCGCGCGGTGTAGAGATAGGTAGATTTACGTTCGATTGTACGAATCTTGAGCTGATTACGCTCAGCCATCGTCTGTATTTTTTTCTTCGCGTCGGAATAATTATCACCGGTTAATGATCCCGAGATCACTTTACCGGCGACATTCTCTGCGACAAAACGGCATTCTACCATTAAAAGTAAATAATATTAATATTTGTAAAGTTATTTTAAGTAAAATCATCAAAATATAAGAAATTATTAGCTTTATTAGAAACAAAATTTCTCTTATTTCTTTGAATTTAATGGAATATGGAGGTTTTTTCAGACCCAACTTGACTTCCCGGGTATAACCGGCTAAAAATAAAGATCAAAGGGTTTCTGATTTAGTTAAAAAATCCTTAAGTTCGGAGATTGAAAACACCTCGATTATCGCGAAGTTCAATAAAATGATAAAAACTAAAAGGCTTGAGCTGATCCCCTGCGACCATACACTGGTTGCCGCGATCCTTACGGATTTTGAGAACCTGTCCGCCTTCCTGAAATTGCGTATTCCTGATAACTGGCCTTTTTTCCCTGAAGCATTTCAGTTGATCTATGATCTTGTTAAAATTAATCCGGATGAAGCAGTATGGTGGACGTATCTTTTTATTAACAGGGATGAAAACGTTCTCATAGGTTCCGGCGGATATAAGGGGCCGCCGAAAAATGGCGCGGTTGAAATTGGTTATGAAGTAGCTCCTGAGTTTAGAAATACGGGCTACGCGACGGAAGCGGCGATGGGATTTATACGTCACGCCTTCAGTATCCCGGAAATAAAATTTGTAAAGGCAAGCACGCTCCCGATGGTTAACGCATCCAACCGTGTACTTGAAAAATGCGGAATGAAATTCGTTGAAACAGCCGTGGATGAGGAGGTTGGGGATGTCTGGTTTTACCAGGTTGAGAGAGAAACGTTTCTTAAGTAAGAATTACAAATTAATCCCATTCCCCTTGAGGGACGGGACAGGAAGTTAAAAATTTTCGCTTATGTTTTTTAGGAAAAGTGTGAGCGCAATCAAAGAAAATTAGTTTTAACTTTTCCCTCATAAGCCGGCTTGGTCAGAAGCATCTTCGGTTATGCCGTCGCCTTGATACTCCCGAAAACTTTCCCAATACTCAGCGACCTTACGATTTTTGAATATTTTTCAAATTCCCCATTTGATCGAGTTGTATTCCAGCTAAGTATATTCTTAATTTTTAATTCTTAATTTTTAATTTTCACGGCTTCTTCATTCTTCCGCGACATATTGTAATCCTCTCTTGCTATCCTTTCAATCTTCGCTGGTTCTTTTTTCTTGAGGGAATCTATTCCGTTCATCAGTCCGTTGTTGCGGTCGTTAACTTCTCCGATCCTGGTGTCGAGGGAATCAATTGTCTCCCTTACGGAAAAATATTTCATTACGCCCGTCTCATTGAAGGTGAGATATGCCGCGCCCGCTATTATCAAAGTCAGGAGAAGGATGATAAAAACTGCTTTTTTCATTTTGTAAGTGAAATATCCGTGATTTTCTGTACGAGTTCATCGAATGAAATACCTTCCGCTTTAGCCATTTTGGGAAGAAGGCTTGTTGGGGTCATACCCGGAAGGGTGTTTAATTCCATACAGTATGTTTTATTATCCGGGGCGAGGCGGAAGTCAACTCTCGCGTATCCTTTACATCCCGTTGCGAAGTATGCCAATAACGCCTGCTCTTTTAATAAATCAGATACATCTTTGCTGACCGGCGCGGGAACGAGGTATTCGCTCATTCCTTTTGTGTATTTACATTCATAGTCATATAGTTCGTGTTTTGGAACGATTTCCAGCGGGGTCAGTGCACGGTTTTCGAGTATGCCTACAGTCAGCTCTCTTCCGGGAATGAACTGCTCAACCAGAACTTTATCGCTGTAACTGAAAGCCAGTTCCATCGCCTGTTTTATTGTAGTCTCATCTTTGCATACAGAAAGCCCGAATGTTGATCCCTGGTCATTCGGTTTTACAACCAAGGGATAGGAAAAAGAAGAATTAACTTTTTGTTTCACCGAATCAAGGCCGTAACTTCCGCGCTGAACGACGAAGCCGTCCGGAACGCTAACACCGTTATCCTTAAAAATAACTTTTGCCATCCCTTTATCCATTGATAATGAAGACGCAAGGACGCCCGAACCGGTGTAATTGTAACCTTTTAGCTCAAGTAAAGACTGTAGCGTTCCGTCTTCACCCCACTTGCCGTGCAGCCCTATAAATACAGTGTCCGCGTTGGCAAAGGCAGGAAGGCTGACCGCGTCAATATAGTGCGCCTGTGAGATCCTGAAAAGGTCATTCTCGCCAAAAAAATCTTCCGTACTGTCCGGCTGTATTTTCCCATAACCCGGATCAACCACGGTTACATTATGACCGAGCGAGATAAGAGCCTCGTATATACCCTTTGAAGACATTTTTGAAACGGGGCGTTCAACCGAAGCGCCGCCGGCCAGAAGGACTATGTTTAATATTTTCTTTCGCATATCAGTATCTGTTTTTCGGATTCAGTTTAATGCCGTATACTTTATCTGAGATATCATAGAGTTTACGGAGTTTGTCGTCTGTAAGGATTTTTTCGCGCCCGATGGTTCGCGCCACTGTAATTGTTTTCGCGTAGTGTTCCAGTTTGTCCATCCTGTAAAAAGCTTCCATAAGGTTTTTGCCTGTGGATACAGCGCCGTGATTTTCAAGCAGGAATACGTTTGCATATGAGATATGCGGTTTCATACTTAATGGCAGCTCATCGGTAGAGGGTGTGCCGTAGGCGCAAAGCGGGATTCTGCCTATCGACAATATCACTTCGGGGAAAACGGGGCGGTCGAGTGAAATTCCGGATGACGCGAACGCCGTGGAGTAAATCGGGTGCCCGTGAATCACCGCGTTTATATCAGGACGCGCTTTATAAAGGAGGAGATGAATTTTTGCTTCGGTTGTTATTCTGCCGTTCCCCTCAATAAGGTCCCCCTCAGTATCTATGGTGAGGATGTCTTCTTCAACCGCGTCGCCTTTGCAGAGCCCCGACCTGGTTATCAGCAGCCTGCCGTTATCAGTACGGGCGGATATATTACCGTCTGTTGCGGCTACAAATTCCTTAGCGTAAACGCGGCGGCAGATATTTACAATATCTTTTTTCTGATGCATTCCTGTTCGAACAGTTCCATTAATTTCATATTGATAGCGCCGTCCATACCCGGGACTTCGACCGGAGAGTTGTTCAAAATGGACATACTGAACGACCTGATACAGCGGTACATTTTATTGGCGCGTTTCCTGAATACTTTTTTGGTTTCACCTTCAAGAAGGATGCT
>JABWCL010000026.1 GCA_013360295.1 Ignavibacteriaceae bacterium
GGAACCAGGCGAAGCTAAGTCATAATGCTTTGAGGTTGTATTTGTTTTAATCGAACTATAGTAGTATTGGTCCCGATGCATCGGGATTAATCGAACTATCCCAGTGAGCGGGACGGGTAGTAGTATTGGAACTACTTAACATTTTATTTCCCTTTATGTTAAGTTATTTATGTCTTATTCGAACTATCCCACAGAGCGGGACAGGTCCCACAGAGCGGGACAGGTAGTAGTATTGGAACTTGCTACTCAAGTACGTTTTTGATGCACCAAAGGTGCGTGCTTCAGACTTCGTGTCAATTAAAAAGAAATTAAGCAACGATGGGCGCTTGCCTGTCAATTTTCAACTACAATCGAAAGCTACATTAAATGATAAACGATGATTTATTAAAGTTCGGGGTTATTGAAGACCCCTCATTGAACATCCAAGCGGAAAGTAATTTCCAAAATTTCCAGCATTCTGGTGAGTATGTTGGAATTATTGGTAATCTGAAGCGCTACTATCAAGACGCTGAAGGAAAATTAAAGGGGAAGGATGGCGTACATTACACCGAATCAACTCCGGGAGTTAAACTCGGTTTTATGCAGCTCCAAATTTTCTTCGTAAGACGTCCGGATGGAAGTCCACTCATTATGCAGAGTAATGGTGAATACATTGTAGTTCCGGGCACTGATTACGGCGAGATTGTTTACTCGCAGTACATTGATATTGCCCCCGAGAAACAGTTCGCCAACAGGAGCTTGTTCCTCGAGTTTGTTACTAAAGTTGGCAATGAAGAGGTCGCCGTAGTAACAGGCGATGAGCGAGATTTCAAAGTGAACCTTGGTGTATTGCCCCACTTCTTAGGGATGCAGGTAAAGGTACTCTTCGAGAAGTCGGCAAAAGGCAATTCTTTAGTCAAGAGAATCACCTTGATTGACAATACTTATGACCTAGCGAAATATATGGCAAGAAAAGTCCTCGTCGAATCCTTAGAAAAAGTTGCCGAGAATTACCTGAACAGTTGATTGAAGCACGGAGGGCTAAAAACGAGAAAGCACCGGCTGTCAATCCCGTTGATGCTGCAAACGCTTTAGGAGGAATATAAATTGGCTAATCTCTCGAAGTTAAAGTTGCCTCGCTTCGAGTGGGATGGGACTTGGGGGTTTTAATCGAACTATCCCTTGGGGGACGGTTCCCACAGAGCGGGACGGGGGGTAGTGTTGGAAACGGGAGGAGTTACGAGTGGTTAGGGAGGTGGCGCGTGTTGTTCTTAGTAATTGTGTCGCGGAATGTTAATTCGCTCATAGAACTTTACGGAGTTTAATTCAAGAGTATAACTCTGAACTATCCACTCGCCACTCGCCGCTATGTTTGAATTGATACAACTTAAGGAGAGGATAAATGGATTTTGATGAGTTCTTTGCGAGATCAGTCTTTTGGCTGATGAAGCTGATTGCGCTGGCTATATTTTTGTTTGCTATCAGTGTGGAGTTTAAATGCTGAAATATTTTTTGCGGGGGTGAGTTGTATTGTGAAAAGTAATTACTGTGAGCATAGCTTCCGAACCCTCCCCTGCCCCTCCCTTTGGCAAAGGGAGGGAATGGTTTTTGATGTTTCGTTTGGTAAAGGGAGGGAGGGGTTTGTGATGGTGGATTTGGAGGATCGGGATAAATTAAAAAGAGCCGCTTAAAAAGCGGCTCTACGATGTTTTTTGTATCTAAAAATGAACTTTATGATGGCTTTGTTCTATTTCCCTCTCTGCTCGCCACTAACCACTCGCCCCTATCAATTATTTAACCACCATCATCTTCCGCACGGCTTTATCCCTGCCCGCGGTTAATTCGAGATAGTAGACTCCGCTGGTCAATCCTGACGCGTTGAATTCTTTCTCATACCATCCCGGCACCTGTTCTTCATCAACCAGTACTGCGACTTCCCGTCCGAGTATGTCATAAACCGCAAGCCTCACCCAATTATCTGATCTCTGATCCCTGCTCCCTGTTTTGCCCTGAGCCCCGTCGAAGGGTCCCTGTTCTCCGTTCCCTGTTCTCTGATCTCTGTTCCCTGACAATTGGTATTTGATGGTTGACAGGTGTGAAAAGGGATTCGGGTAATTCTGTTCCAGGCGGAATGATGAAGCGTAACTCTCGTCAATGCCGGAGATTCCGACGTGGACGGTATTACTTGGGTCGCTTTCGTTGTAGCCTTTATCATAAGCGGTGACGGCGTAATAGATGGCATCGGTGGGCGGTGTGGTGAAAGTAAGGTTGAATGTGGTATCACCCACAACCCTGAACCCAATTACTTTTTTGATGTCAGTAAAGTCAATATTCGGATTAACGTCCCTGTAAACATTATAGTAATCAGCCGTATCACCGTCAGAGGCGGCGGCGGGTTTTGTCCAGACAAGTTTATAATTCAGTGAGTCAACACTGACTATTTGCAGGCTGCCGGGACTGTTTGGCTTTATGTTATCTTTCCACGCCATCGGGGGAATATTGGCAGGATACTTATACTGATTAGCCTTAATTAATGTAGTGATGCTTTTTTCATTATTAAGGAAACTTGCCGTTCTGAAATATGTTTGTCCCTTCGCGCCGAACTTGCGTGATGAGTCGAGCTGGGCAAGTATCTCGCTGGCGGGCCAGTTACCGTCATTGGAAGCCATACGGTACGCGGCGATGCCGGCGTAGATGTGCCTTCCGCCCACGTTATTTATCCAGTCAATTAAAAGAGTGTCAAATCTCGGACAGGTGTTAATGTCCCAGTAAACCTGAGGTGAGAGGTAATCGTGTTTGCGCAGCAGCATCCAGCGGCGGCTATCCTGGAAAACCTGCGTATAGGCATCCCATCCTGAGTTGCAGGTAGAAAGATCGCGGAAGATACCGATGGGGGCGCTTCCGACTTTCATTTTCGGGCGTATCTTTTGAACTGAATCATAGACCGCGGATACGAAGTTCGTTATATTATTCCGTCGCCAGTTGGATTTATCCTGCCCCTGTCCGTAGAGTGCGTAACTGGCTTCGTCATTAAAGTCGGGATTCGGGTATCTGATAAAGTCAAAATGGATTCCGTCGAGGTCATACTTCCTCACCATTTCCACGGCGAGGTTTGTAAGGTAAGTCCTGGTATCAGGGTAGCCCATATCCATCCACCATTCGTTGGCGTAGAGTTTGCAAAGGTCAGGGCGCCTCAGAACAATGTGCTGTGGGTTTGTTGAAGGCGGATTACCGGTTCCGTAAACTTTAACCACATTCCACCAGGCGTGAACTTCAATTCCTCTTTTACGTGCTTCTGTGATGGTAAAGGCAATAGGGTCATATCCGGGGTCGCCGCCGAGGAAACCGGTGAGGGCAGTCGCCCAGGGTTCGTATGCTGATTGATATAAAAGATCACCGCGCGCGCGTACCTGGAGCATTATTGTATTAAAATTAGCATCTTTTAGTTTATTGAGGAGGTTGATCATTTCATTCTTCTGGTTATTGGCGCCGGTTGATCTTGGCCAGTCCAGGTTGAAGACTGTTGTCACCCAGACAGAGCGCACTTCTTCTTTTGGCTGGGGGAGTGTTATTCCGGCAAAAAGGAACAGAATCAGAGCCAGTGAAACGAAAAACTTCATTAATTATCCTGAGAATTAGTTTTTGATTATGAGTAAAGTTCGATATTAAACCGATAATTTAAACAAATAGGGTGTAGAATAAAACCCCTCAAAACAGTATTTTTAGGTGATAAAAGATATTGATTACGAGAAAGATATGGCTGAAAGTCCGAACCGCGAAATGATCTTTGAAGCTGAAGAACGCTTCAAGACAATGATACAGAATGTAAACGGATATATATATAGTGTGCAGTATGAAGAAGGGCACGTTGTCTCATCCTACCACAGCCCGCAGTGTTTTAACCTGACGGGGTACACCCGCGAAGAATATGCGGCGGATCCGGGTTTGTGGGCGAAGATGATACATAAAGATGACCGGGAGAGGGTATTCATTTTTTTCAGCACGCTTGAGAATCATCCTGAAAGCAACGAGATAGAGCACAGGATAATTGATAAGTCAGGGAAACTTAAATGGGTGGTAAACAGTTTCTCGCTTAAGTTCGACAGCGAAAACCGTCTGAGCCGTATGGATGGATTTATTTACGACGTAACGGCGCATAAAAACGCCGAAGCAGCCCTAAATGAACAAAATTCATTTCTCCAGAACCTCATTGACACCATCATCAATCCCATTTTTTATAAAGACATAAACGGTGTATACACGGGGTGCAACCGTGCGTTCGAGGATTTTCTCGGGAAGAAAAAATCGGAAATAATCGGTAAGACCATTTTTGACCTCTCCTCCCCGAATTTCGCCGAAATATACCATCAGAAAGATCTTCAGCTATTCAAGCAGAATGGCGCGCAGGCATATACAACGAAGGTGAAACGGGGTGATGGTTCCGTGAGGGATATAGTATTTAACAAAGCCGCCTACTCCACCGCGGAGGGAGTTGCGGGCCTCGTGGGAGTGATGCTCGATATCACTGAGATCAAGGAGGCGGAAAGCAATCTGAGCCAGGCTTTGCATCGTCTGCAGGAACTGGAACTTATCATTAATAAAGGAAGCGCGGTTGTTTTTTCGTGGAAAGCGCAGGAGGACTGGCCGGTTGAATTTGTATCGGCAAATATTGTCCAGTTCGGTTACTCGGTGGAGGAACTGCTCTCCGGCAAGGTAGCCTACCTGAACCTTATCCATCCGGAAGACCGGTCCCGCGTGCTTGATGAGATTGAAAGCTTCAAAAGCGCGGGTATAAGCGAGTTCTACCAGAATTACCGTTTGATGAATTCGATTGGCGACTACCGCTGGGTGGACGCACATACCTGGATAAAGTATAATGACAAAGGAGTCCTGACAAATTACCAGGGATTGATAATTGATGTTACCCGCAGAAAGAAAGCGGAACTTCAGCTGCAGGACAGCGAAAGCCGCTACCGAACCCTAGCGGAGAACTCTTATGATCTCATTTTTGAACTTGACCAGGAAGCCAAAGTGCTCTACGTCAGCCCCAATCTTCACGAACTCCTGGGCTACAGTGTCTACGAAATGCTGATGCGGGATATCAAGGAATTTATACATAAGAATGACCTGCCTGAAGTTGCCCGCACCTTAAGGAAGGAGGAGGGGCGGCTTGTCGTGAGATTCAGGCACAAGGAAGGGGACTATATGTGGTTTGAAAGCGCGGGGAAGCGGTACAGGACTTCCAAGGGGGAGATAAGGGGAGTAATCGTTTCACGTGATGTTACCGAGAGGAAGTCTATGGAACAGCGGCTGATTCATACTGAAAAGCTGATAGCTATCGGAGAGATGGCGGGAATGATCGCGCACGAGTTTCGTAATTCTCTGACTTCCATCAAAATGATCCTGCAGTTAAAAAGCGAAGAGGCGAAACTGACGCCGGGTGAGAAAAAATCATTTGGCATCGCGATCAACTCCATTTACCATATGGAATCTGTGATACAGAGAATGCTGAACTACGCGAATCCCGGCTCGCTTGAATTCAAAAACCTGGAACTTAACACGCTTGTAACGGAGTGCATCCCTTTTATTGAAATGCAGGCGGCGAAAAAACAAATACACCTTCAGGTACATCTTGATGAAAAACTTCCTCAGATGCTGCTAAATCCGGTGACAATAAAAGATGCCGTGATTAACCTCGTGCTGAACGCGACACAGGCTTTCGAAAAAAATCCTCTTGCCGAACGGAAGCTTATCAACGTAAAAACTCACTTTGTGGAAGCGGACAGGGTGCTCGAAGATATGGCTTTCAGTGTTAAGACGGAATATTTCCGTTCAAAGCACCGCACGGAAGGGAGGCAGGAAATTATTATCAGCGAGGGAACAGAATGCGCGCTTCTTGAAGTAAGCGATAATGCCGGCGGGATTGATGATGAGCATCTCGCGCGTGTTTTTGATCCTTTTTTTACTACAAAAGAGAAAGGAACCGGGCTGGGGCTGCCGATTGTAAAGCGAACTGTTAATTCACACGGCGGAGTTGTGATTGTTGAAAGTACTCCCGGCGCGGGAACAATATTTAAACTATATATCCCTGTGGTTACAAAATAAGCCAGTGTGACCCCGGCCTCCCGGGGTGAGAAATTCCGGGAAATGTGACCAGTGCAACAGGGAGAAATATAGGATATCTTTAACTTGAGGGTATTATATTTAGATAGTGTAATTGCGGGATTCTGACGGCAGTTGCATTTTATGTGTGTTCGAAAAGATACTAACGAAATAATCATTTTTCCAGGAATAATGCTTTGAAAAGATATACAACTTTTTTCCTCCTCATTCTTTTTCTGACCGGTGCAGGTTTTGCACCCGCTCAAACCGCCGGGAACAGGCCGCCAAAAGCAAATAATTTAGATAATGCCCCCATTATCTCCGGGATTCCGGATCAAAAGGCAGCGATCGGACAGGCTTTCCGCAAAATACCTCTTTGGGATTACACCCAGGAACTGGACGGGGATGAGGTGGATTTCTCCGTTTCGGGTATGGTGAATCTGACTGCGGTTATTAACAGTAATGATGAACTTGTGGTTACTTCTTCAAACCCAAACTGGTTAGGTACCGAAGAATTAATTGTTACAGTCAGGGACGTGACTACTAATCAGTATTTTGACACTGATGAAGTTCTGTTCACCGTGCGTGAAGAAGACAACGCGCCGATGCTTGGAGATATTCCGGGGCAGTCTATCGGCAGTGACGGATCTTTTTTTGATATTGACCTGAATGATTACTACTACGAAGTGGACGGTGACCAGGTAGCCTGGAAAATAAGAATACTCCCTTCAGGTGAAGCTGAGCCGCCCCCATACTGGAACTTCCAGCCGGGAAATTTTATCAAGTTTATGACAATCAGCGCTGAGGTTTTCAGTAATGGAAGACTGGCAGATGATGAATCCGGAGTCCTGGCTGCCTTCATTAACGGCGAATTACGCGGGGTGGCTTATCCTCAGATGGTAGGCGATAGAATGACCTATGAGATCAATGTTTACAGCAATACAGACGGAGATACCATCCGCTTCCGTTATTTTGACGGAGTGATAGAGAAGAATCTTCCGGTGCTCCAGTATATTCTTTTTGCGGGGCAGATTCAGCCTACTTTCCCGGGAATGACCACAAGGCTCGACGCCGGAAACATTGTACTTCAAAAGGATAATAATCTCATTAAAGTCTTTCACCCTGACCCAACCTGGGCCGGAACTGAAACCGCGGAGATACGCGTGGAGGATCTCGAAACCGCTGCGCAGTTATTCGATTCAGTGCTTGTGGAGTTCATCGTGCAGGAAGGTGTTGTTGCTTCTGTAGCCGCTCCCTCAGATCTGAATGTGGCTGCTGTTGGGGCTACGATGGAAGTGACCTGGGGAGATAATTCAAATAATGAAACGGGTTTTGTAATCCAGCGCAAAAAAGGACAGGTGATTTCAGATTATGCTTATACTACAGTAGGCAGAACAGGCGCTGACACGGCCTCTTTTGTAGATAGTGATATAGAAGAGCTTACACCTTATGTTTACCGGGTTTACGCGATCAGTGACCAAACGCAGTCCGGTTACTCCTCTCCGAATGTGGCAATAAGCAATAATTTTATACCGCCGGCTGTCCCAACCGGACTAGCAGGGGAACCCTTTAATATGCGCGTGGATCTTAGCTGGAACGCAAACAGTGAGAGCGACCTTGCAGGGTACATTCTTTATAAGACTACTGCTGCCGAGCAGACGGATTCGTTCGCCGCGGTTAGCAAGGAGTTTACAAGTTATTCCGCAACCGGCCTTACTAATGATATGCCATACTCATTCAGAATTGCCGGATATGATACCGCCGGAAATATCAGTGAGGAGAGCGAACCGATATTTGTTAGCCCTGTCAACCACGCGCCTCAGTCGGAAGGATCATTTGAATCGTGGTATGCAGATGAAGATGCTCCCGCTGATACTCTTTATGGTGTATCGGAATACTTTTTTGATGAAGACGGAGATACACTTCACTATACTGTCATTTCATCAGATTCTTCAAAAGTAATCCCTGCATTCGCGGATGATAAAATCGCACTCAATTATCAGCAGGATGCTTTCGGAGAGGCGCTAATAACCATCATCGGGACTGATCTTGCCGATACAGCCTACTCTTCATTTGATGTAACAATAAACCCGGTGGATGATCCGACCATAATTGCGGGAATTCCCGATCAGGAGTTTGACGAGGACAGCAGTACTGTTATCTTCCTTAACCAGTATGTCACTGACGTTGATACCGATACCACCGAAATGAATTTTTATTACTACTTCCCTAACTGGGGAAAGGCCAATAGAATTGTAAACGGAAAGCGGCTTGACGGAACTGTTCCACCGAAGGAAGAAGGTTTAGGAATAGACATCTCGATAGATGAGGTGACGCACGCGGCAACGATTACCGGCCAGCCTGACGTGAACGGGACATTCGATGTTGTCTTTGGTGTTGAAGGGGGAGGCGCAGAGTCAACGAATGAGGACAGCATATTAGTTACCATCAGGCCGGTTAACGACGCTCCTTACTTGTCTGAACCGCTGCCCGACCTTTCGATGACGGAAGATGACGAAGAAATCGTTCATATTTCCAACCTGTACGAATACTTTGCTGATATTGAAGACAACGAGCTTACATTTTCAGTTAACGCGCTTGGTAGGTCCGCTGCAGGAAGAGTCAGCGGCGATACGCTGTATGTGAGTACGGTTCCCGATCAGAGCGGTACCACGCAGCTTATTGTCACCGCGTCTGACGGTGAAGCGAGCATCCGGGATACATTTGATGTTGAAGTAGATTTTGTTAACGACGCGCCCGTTGTTGCGGGTATCCCCGAACAGGTGTTTAATGAAGACGACAGTGTAAAAATCTTCCTTAACCAGTATGTAACAGATTCAGATAACGATACAACCGAAATCAGTTTTTATGCTTATCTGCCTGAAGAGGAAAGCCGTCCGCAGAAAATAATAAGTAAAAAAGTAAACGGTAATCAGGTCATTGAGGATAACGGTTACGGACTCTCCGTGGAGATAGACGGCGAGACAAATGTTGCCACTCTTAAAGGCGACCCCGACTTTTTTGGTGAGAAAGCGGTGGTTTTTGTCGCTTATGATCCTTATGAAGCAAGTTCAGACCAGTACGTAAATGTAACTATTAATCCTGTTAATGACGCCCCGTTTGTCAGGCATCAGATCGACGATGTTTCAACTGATGAGGATGAAGGTGAAATTGTTGTTACGGAAGAATTAAGTTATTACTTCGGGGATATAGATCTGAATGAGGATGAGCTGACATTTTCCTCCGGTGTGATAGGAACCGTGATAACCAGCAGAGTCAGCGGTGATACACTCCTTATAAGCACTGTTAAAGATCAGTTCGGGGAGGCACAGGTTGTGGTAACCGCGAGCGACGGTGAATACAGCATTTCCGATACTCTCAATGTTACAGTGAATCCGGTGAATGATGCGCCTGTATTATCGGGCATACCAGACCTGGAATTTGATGAGGACAGCAGCGCAACAATATTCCTTAACCAGTATGTAACTGATATTGATAACGATACGACGGATATCTTTTTCGATGCGTATATACAAGGGGGATTTCTTGTCGGCAATAATCCTGCCGGAGGCAGTAAGGAAATAATCCGCGGAAAGAAAGAAAACGGAAATTTAGTAATCGAAGACAACGGGCTGGGAATTTCGCTTGAGATAGATGGCGAGACGAACGTCGCCACGATCACCGGTGACCCGGATATGTTCGGGGAATACAATGTTGTTTTTATTGCCTATGACAGTAACGAAGCATATTCACGCGATACAATAGGTGTTACCGTAAATCCTGTAAATGACGCGCCTGTTGTTGCTGAGAAATTTGGCGATATTGAATATAATGAAGACGAAGGCGATTATGTCATAACAGCTGATATTGCTTCGTATTTCAGCGATGTGGATGAAGATGAGCTTACATTTTCTGCTAATGTGCTCGGCACGAGTGTGACGAGCCGTATAAGCGGAGACTCGCTGATCGTTTCCACAGTTCAGGATCTCTTCGGAGAGAATCAGGTGATTGTAACTGCAAGTGATGGCAGCCTCAGCGTTTCCGACACACTGAATGTAACAGTTACCCCGATAAACGATCCGCCGGTGCTGAGTGACATCCCCGACATCTTTTTTAACGAAGATGACAGCGTAAAAATATTCCTTAACCAGTATGTTACCGACATTGACAATGATACTACGGATATTAACTTCTTCGTGGAGGTTATAGGCCTGCAGGGAGTAATCGGAGATAAACCCGCAAGAATCCCGATAGGGAAAGGCGGGATTGAGTCAGGACCTGAAGACCTGATTGTTAGCCTCGACCAGGAGACGAATGTTGTTACATTTAAGGCTACACAGGATTCCAGCGGATTATTCCAGGTGAGATTTGTTGCCTGGGATCCTTCCGAAGGCTGGGATGAGGACAGCAGTAATGTTACGGTTCTTCCTGTTAACGACGCTCCGGTTGTCTTACAGGCGATAGCGGATACTACGTTTGATGAAGATCACGGCGAAGCAATGATTCATCCGGATCTGAAGGAAGTTTTCTTTGATATTGACCGCGACGCTCTTACGTTTACTGCTAACGCCCCCGGCGGAATAGTTAATGCCCGTGTGAGCGGAGATTCCCTCTACATTGAGACGATAGCCGATAAGTTCGGCGAAGCGGAGGTAATTGTAACCGCATCAGACGCTGAACTGAATGTCAGCGATACATTTTACGTAACGATCAACCCGGTAAATGATCCGCCGGTTCTTTCAAACGTGCCGGATGTAATATTCAATGAAGACGATTCGACCTCGATAAACCTGAACAGTTACGTGTATGACGTTGACAACGACACAACTCAAATATCGTTCGACGCTGATGTGCTATGGGTGGATTTGGGAATAACCGTGGAGAATGTTAAAAAGAGCAGGGATGAAAAAGGTAATACAAATATTGAAGTCGGTACGGGAGATCTGATTATCAATATTAACGGCGAAACCAATGTCGCTACATTCTCGGCAAGTTCTGATTCCAGCGGGATGTTCAGAGTTCAATTTACCGCCTATGATCCTGGTGAGGAATACGATAAGGATTCCATCAACGTAACAGTCAATCCTGTTAACGACGCGCCGTATAAGATTAAAGATATTGCTGATGTTAACATAAATGAAGACGATGGTAAAGTCCTCGTTATTTCTGATCTTTATTCGGTTTTTGGTGACATTGACAGTGAAGTACTTGCTTTCAATGCGCAGTCGGATGGGACAGTAATTACCTCGCTCGTCAGCGGAGACTCGCTGTTTGTTAAAACGGCTGCCGATAAAAACGGAATAAACAATGTTGTCGTTACGGCATTCGACGGAGAGTTTACGGTCAGTGATACCTTCGCTGTTAATGTTGCTCCTGTTAATGATCCGCCTTATCTTGCCGCGCCGGTTGCCGATAAGAACTATGCCGAGGACGCGGGAACAGTCACGGTTGTGAATGACCTTAAAATACACTTTATGGATATAGACGGCGATACGCTTGAATATATGGTCACTTCAACCGGCCGGAATTCAACAGCGGAGATAGATGACGACGCGCTTATTATTTCGACTCACCAGGACAAGTTTGGCTCCGATACGCTTATTGTCACCGCTTATGATGATCAGTATGAAGTTAAGGATACGCTGATAGTTACCATTCTTCCTGTTAATGACGCGCCGGTGCTAAGCGGCATTCCCGATATTGAGTTTGGTGAGGATGACAGTACCTCAATCCTGCTTAATGATTTTGTAAGCGATGTTGATAATGATACAACGCAGATCAGGTTCTCTGCCTCTGTCTTAAGCGCTTCCAATTCAGAACTGCTCAAAGATGTGAAGAAGTATACTGATGGAAACGGAAATGAAGTAATTGAAGTCGGAACCGGTGACCTGAAGATAACGATTGATAATGTTAATAATATCGCGCTTGTAAAAGTATCCCCGGATTCAAGCGGATTATTCACAGTTCAGTTTACAGCAAAGGATGACAGTAACGCGACGGACACTGATACAATAGATATCCGTGTTCACAAGGTTAATGATCCTCCTTATCTGGCCCTGCCTCTGAAGGATGCCGTACTGACTGAGGATGCAGGTACGGTTGGACTGGTCTCAGACCTGAAAGCAAACTTTAAGGATGTTGATTTTGATGTGCTTACTTATACGGTAACTTCGGGTGAGGGCCCGGTAAGCGCGTTTATCAGCGGAGACAGTTTGTATGTAACAACCGCGGAGGATATGTTTGGTACAGATACACTTATTGTGACTGCATACGACAGCGAGTATAGTGTAAATGACACAATGCTTGTGACCCTTCTCCCGGTCAACGATGCTCCGGTATTATCAGGAGTTCCCGACATAGCATTCAATGAAGATGACAGCACAATGCTTCCACTGAACCCGTATGTATTTGATGTGGATAATGATACTACTCAGATCAGGTTTACCGCGAATGTTCTGAGCGCCTCGAACCTCAGTATAACTGACAACATACGCAGGTATACCGATGAAAAAGGAAATCCGGTCATTGAAGTTGGTACCGGAGATCTTATAATCACAATTGATAACGAAACGAATACGGCATATTTTAAGGCATCTGCGGATTCGAACGGATTATTTACGGTTCAGTTTACAGCCAAAGATGACAGCAATGCAACATCAAGCGATACGATGGACGTTCGTGTACAGACAGTTAACGATCCGCCTTATGTAGCCGTACCGTTGCAGGACGCGATTTTCCCTGAAGATGCCGGCACAATGCTTGTAAATCTAGATCTTAAAGTAAACTTCAGGGATGTGGATTTTGACCTGCTTGCGTTTTCGGTTTCTTCGAGTCAGGGCCCGGTTGATGCTTTCATAAGCGGAGACAGCCTGTATGTTTCGACAATTCAGGATCTTTATGGCACCGATACGCTCATTGTAACCGCTTCTGATGAAGATTATTATGTAAGCGATACGTTGCTTGTGAGCATACTGCCGTTAAATGACGCGCCGGTGCTCTCAGGAATTCCTGACATTACTTTCGATGAAGATGACAGCACAATGCTTCCTCTTAATCCTTATGTATTTGACGTTGATAATGATACCTCGCAGATCAGTTTTACGGCTAATGTTTTTGATGCTTCAGGATGGAATATTCAAAGTAGCGTAAAACGGTATAAAGACGCGAAAGGGAATAGTGTCATTGAAGTCGGGACGG
Source organism: Ignavibacteriaceae bacterium (assembly GCA_013360295.1). Classification (GTDB taxonomy): domain Bacteria; phylum Bacteroidota; class Ignavibacteria; order Ignavibacteriales; family Ignavibacteriaceae; genus JABWCL01. The sequence continues at coordinate 13,279 of JABWCL010000026.1, forward strand.
GTGACCTGATGATCACCATTGACCCCGTAATGAATATTGCATACTTAAAAGCAAGCGCTGATTCAAACGGTATCTTCAATGTTGAGTTTACCGCTACGGATGACAGCAGCGCTTCGGGTAAAGATACAATGGAGGTGAAAGTCTTTAAGGTAAACGATCCTCCGTTTGTACAGCTTGCTATCGCGGATACAACTTTCCTTGAGGACGCGGGAAGTTTTGTTATAGTCAACGACCTCAAGCAGCACTTTAAAGACGTTGACTTCGATGTGCTGAGTTTCTCTGTTACGGGCACAGGAGTAGTTGAAGCCATCACCACCGGAGACAGTCTTTCGATCAGTACCATAACCGATCTCTTTGGCATTGATACTCTGATTGTAACCGCTTATGACGGTGAGTACCAGGTAAATGATACACTGCTGGTTAATATACTAGCGGTTAATGACGCTCCGGTACTTGCGGGTCTGCCTGATATCAGTTTCAATGAGGATGACAGCACTACCATCACCCTGAATGATTACGTGGCTGACGTGGATAACGACACCACACAGCTCCACTTCACGGCTAATGTTTTCAGCGCGTTTAATCCGGCAATGATGAAAACTGTAAGGAAATATAAAGACGCAAAGGGTTATAACGTTACTGAAGTTGGTACCGGCGATTTGATAATAAGGATTGATTCAGAGACTAACATCGCTTACATCAGTTCGAGCCCGGACTCTAACGGTGTCTTTGGTGTTGAATTCACCGCGACTGACGACAGCCTCGCCTTCAGTAAGGACTCTATCGAAGTGAATCTTAACGCGGTCAATGACCCGCCATATATTTTCACTGAGATACCTGATACGGCATTCCTTGAAGACGCCGGCGAACATCTTATTTCCGCTGATCTGAAGAATAACTTTAAGGATGTGGACTTTGATGTTCTTTCGTTCAATGTGACCGTGCTTGATACGATTATAAACGCGGAAATCCGGAACGACAGCCTCTTCATTTTCACAAAGCAGGATCTGTTCGGATTAAGCAGTATAGAAGTAACAGCTTCTGATACTCAGTACTCGGTTATTGATACGATCTTTGTAAATATCCTCGCAGTGAACGATCCGCCGTTGCTGGCGGAAATACCGGACGTTACATTCGATGAAGATGAAAGCACTTCGCTCTACCTGAATGATTATCTGTTTGATATAGATAATGACACTACACAGCTATACTTTAGTTATACGATCGAACGGATTGACACAACCCCTGTCAGAGCAGGCAAGCCTGCAGTAAGGGCGGTGCTGGATGAAGAAATAATTCCGGTAAGCGCGGCGCAGAAGCAGACGCTATCAGGCGCGCTTATAATCACTATAGACAGCCTCACGCACCAAGCTGTTTTCAGCAGCGGGCCTGATTCGAACGGCGTTTTTAAAGTAATGTTTACCGTTACAGATGACAGCGGCGCGACTGCGACAGACAGTATTACAGTAAATCTTAATCCTGTCAATGATTCCCCGGTAAGGTATGCCACAATACGTGATACAACTTTCCTCGAGGATCCGGGTCCGATCGTAATGGCTCCGAGCATCTATAACATCTTCAACGATATTGACAACGATTCGCTTGAATTTGTTGTGACTTTTTCAGAACCGGGACTTCAGTACAGCATCATTGACAGCGTATTCACCATAGAACCGGACTCTCACTTTAACGGTACAAGGACGGCATTTGTGTATGCGTCAGACGGTCAGTATACTGTATCGGATACATTCACTGTGCTTGTCAGGGCAGTCAATGATCAGCCGAGGGTAGCGGATATCCCGGCGATCGTAATGCCTGAGGATACTATCTATCGCTTTGATCTTGACCAGTATGCTTATGACCCGGACCACGATACGACTGAACTCGTTTGGATGGCTGAGATCATAAGGAACACTCAACTGGAAAACAGTATAAGGAAACTGAGCAAGAAAGCGCTTGTCGCCGATGAAGGTGAGTTCGCAATCTACCGCTCAGAGAATAAGTCGGTCCTGAAAACAGCGGCAGACAGTCTGATCATTACGATCAACACAACGACACACGTAGCGACTATCGTAGCGACATTCAACTTCAGCGGGCTTGATATTCCGGTCGTCTTTACCGCGCGCGATCCGCTTTCACTTGCCGGTAATGATACCACGGCCATATCAGTGATTGAGCGGAATGATCCGCCTGTAATCACAGGTTCCGTGCCTCAGCTTACGATGAATGAGGATGATTCGCTGCAGGTTCTTTATACCAGCTTCTATCCTTATATAAGCGATCCGGAGACACCGGACAGCCTGCTCGGCATATTTGTTTCTTACGGAGGAAATAACTTTATCATTAATTATACTCCTCTATCAATTCAGCTTAAACCTCAGCCGAACTGGTTTGGCATAGATACGGTATATCTGAGCGTTACCGATTATATTGATACGGTAAGCACGCCTGTGAGAGTACGCGTTAACGGTGTAAACGACCTGCCATACTTTATTAATCTGCCGGATTCCGTCCGGTTCAGAGGTGATAGCTCCGTAACAATTCCGTTGTGGGATTATGTTGAAGATCTGGAAACTCCTGACTCACTGATGCTCTTCTCATTCAACAGGAACAACGATTCGCTGCTGATCTCATACACTGCATCTACCGGAAACCTGCGCCTCTCAAGCCTCTGGAATTTTGGCGGTGTTGTAAGGCTGATAATAACTGCCAGGGACCAGGGTAACGCGCTCGTCCGTGACAGTATCTTTATATATATAGATAAATTCGTAGGCATTGATGATGAGAATGTTATTCCGGAAGTTTACTCGTTATCGCAGAACTACCCGAATCCGTTCAACCCGTCCACTATGATCAAATTCGGATTACCGAAGGATGATAATATCGAAATAACGGTATTCAATATCGCGGGTGAACAGGTGAGGGCGCTTGTTACAGGAGAGCGGAAAGCCGGAATTCATACCGTCAGCTGGGACGGCAGGAACGATTACGGAAATCAGCTGCCTTCAGGTATTTACTTCTACAGGATGAGGACGTCTTCGTTTAATGAAGTGAAGAAGCTGATAATGATTAAATAAAACATAACCACTAAAGAAAAAACCTCCTTCCGGTTATCCGGGGGAGGTTTTTTTATGTGCTCGAATTATATTCTTTCCCACACCGATACTTCCTTTGACCTAACTTCTGACCCCAATTTGCAATGCCATTGCAAATAAACTGCCATTAATTTGCAATACGGCTGCAAATGGATTTATTGCCTGATCAAAAGCTGCCCGGATTATCCCTATTTTGGTTTTGAAATGATGGATTTGCTTCTGATATTGCACCATATGAAACTGCTATATACTTACTTTTTAATTCTAATCATCTCTTTTCATCTCTACCCGCAGGGCTACATCTGCGCCATTGGCGGTGGATCGGAGAATTATAACTCTTGGAGCGATGAACCGTACAGGTGGATCGTTCAGAAATCCGACAGCGGCAAGATCATCGTTCTTTCGGTTAATTCGGAAACCAACTGGATACCCGACTATTTTATTTCCTTTGGCGCTTCACAGGCAGTTAACCTGCGCATCAATTCAAGGTCTATCGCAGACCAGCAATCGATTTATGATCAGCTTATTACTGCCAGGGCGATATTTATCAAGGGGGGCGATCAGTGGAATTATATCAATTACTGGAAAGGGACTAAGACTGAAGAGGGAATTAAGTATGTGTTTAATAACGGCGGCGTTGTCGCGGGAACCAGCGCGGGGCTTGCCGTACTGGGTGATATTGACTATACAGCTAGGTATGGCTCCGCTGTTTCGAAAGAATCCTTCCTGAATCCCTTCGGCTCAATAATTGATTATGAAGATAATTTCCTCAACTTTGTACCGGATGTGCTGTTCGATTCTCACTTTATTGAACGGGGGAGGTTTGGCAGGCTCATAGCGATGGTCTTTAAGTTCCATTTCACCTCGGGGCGCAATATAATGGGAGTCGGAGTGGATGACAGGACTGCTGTTTGTATTGAACCAGACGGTATCGGGACGGTGATGGGGAGCGCAGCGGTCACCATCTTTCAGAAAGATTCGCTTACAACATATTCTCGTAATGGGAACAGCTACACGATTAACGGTATGAAGTGTGACCAGCTCACAAAAGGATGGAAGTATGATTTTAGTAACAGAAGAATACATTATATCCCGCCGACAGCAAAGACGATGGATCCCGCGAGAAACTGGGAGTATCCGGCTACGAACATATGGCTGAGCGGACAAAATAATATTCAGAATCAGACCGGTTCCGCGCTTACTAATTTTCTCTCTTCGGTAAATACACAGAAGATCGGAGTAATTTACAATCAGGGATACCAGGCCTCTGTATCAACCTTAACCGCATTCCTTACTTCAGGCGGTTATTCTTTTTTTACGTTGCCATTGAATTCAGCTTCACTCAATTTACAATCATCGGCTGATTCTATACTAACTGCTACATCTTTCATACTCCTCGGAGATTCACTGAATGTGATTAGCGGGCTTAATGACATTACAAAGCCGGCAGGTAATTCTTTCATCCAAAAAGCAGTAAACGAAAAAACGCCCGTATATTTTATCGGTAATACCGGTAAAACCGCCGGGGGAAATTACGTTGACAGAGTCGAGGTAAATACATATATGTCTTACCGCGGCCTGATGACCAATAATCAGGGCATAGGTTTATTCAGAGATATGATTTTTCAGCCTCTGCTCTTTGATGACGCTGATTATTATGAGAACCGGACTTCCGCGCTCCTGTGGGGAATGATGGTTAACAGGAAAAGGATCGGGCTGTATCTCGATAACAGCGATTACCTCAGGATCAGCAGCGCCGGGAGAAGCATTACCTCAGCCGGGCCAATGCCGGTGATGGTGGTCGATGCGCGGAATACAACGTATGTTGATTCATCAACTTATATCGCCGGTGCGGGATACAAAGCAAGACAAGTTGTCGCGATGAATGAGCTGAGATATTTTATTTCGAATATCAGCCGGACTTACTCTCTGGATTCGAATTCGATACTGACCGGGATGAAGGGAGAAGAATCAGGAGAGGATGAAAAAAAATCGTACATAAGATCTCAGAATTATCCTAATCCTTTTAAGGAGGCAACAACAATCCATTACCGTTTGTCCGAACCGGGTGAGGTTAAAATTTCAATTTATAATATTAATGGTGAAAGCGTGAAAGAACTACGTGCAGGATTTCTGATGCCGGGGATACACCAGGTTACCTGGGATGGCAGAAACGAATCCGGGGATAATCTTTCTTCGGGGGTCTATGCTTATCTCATTCATACTCCAGCGCTGATTGATTCGGGAAAGTTTCTGATCGTTAGATGAAGTCTATTCCCGGCGGGAAATAAAAAACCCCGTTTAATACGGGGCTTTTCAAAACTGTGGTTAGAGTTAAACGAAACTCTGATTACTTAATTTCGCTTACTTTCGCGATATCGTCAATACGGACGAACTTTTCAGTGAACTTGAACGTTCCTTTATCGGTTTTCATCCCTCTTACAACTTTAACGTTAATACCGCTCTCTGTTCTTTTCTTTTTTGCCTTATCAGCAAATGATTGTTGTTTTGCCATTTATATCTCCGAATTATCTAAACCTTAAATATAAGTAAAAGAAACTAAAAATTAAAACAAAAAATCACTCCTCTAACTTATTGTTTTTTAATAACTTACGGAATCAGCCTGCCGAGTGAAGGTGGATGATGTTCCCTTCGGTATCAGAAAAGGAGGCATAAAAGCCGTACTCAGGAGTAATAGGGGTTTTCGCCAAGACGATCTTTCCGCCGGCAGATTCAACCCGGTTCAGTACTACGTTCAGGTCAGCGCCTCCGTTAAGATATAATTTCACGCCATCGTGAGAAGGAGAAAAACCTTCTCCGGCAACAATAGCGCATCCTACACCGTCATTCTGCTGATCATAGAGAAGAAAGCCCATCCGGTGGGGGCCCATCATCATCTCGGGCATCTCAAAATCGTAAATAGTACTGTAGAATTTTTTCGCACGGTCGAAATCAGTTACTGGAATCTCAGCCCAGCTAACCGCGTTTTTTAACATTTCCATATAAGAAAGCTCTCTTTTTTAATTAAAATAACCCGGCTGTTCTGCCGGTGGTGAGTTGGAATTAGAATAACACACAGTTGCAAATGTAAAATATTTTATCGAAATAATGATAAAAATTTTCGTTCGATACGGATAGTGGTAAACATTTATAGCACGGCATATAATCTGTATTCCGGGAAAGTCATTTTATATTAATTTGTGGTACTCCGCCAAAATGCCTAAAGTTGAAGGGAGGAAAAAATTCTCCCTGCATTTTTAATTCAAATATAAATTTTGACTTGACATAAATACTCTGTTGTTATATCTTGCGCTTGTGATTACAATTAATAAAAATACCTTTAATTCCTTCTCCGCTTTCTCCTGGTGGCCTCCCCGAGGCCTGTAATATTCTATTGCCCGCAGGGCGACCCGCGTTTATATAATCAATTTATTTACAAAAATTAATCACTAAAATGATTTACAGGAGATAACTATGTCCAAAAAGTTTTATCTGCACGAAGACAGAATGCCGAAAAGCTATTATAATATACTTGCGGATCTTCCGGTTCCGCTGCCGCCGGTATTGCATCCGGGTACTCGTCAGCCGGTCGGGCCCGCTGATCTTGAGCCGCTCTTTCCGATGGATCTGATAATGCAGGAAGTAAGCACGGAAAGATATATCGAGATTCCGGAACGCGTCAGGGAAGCATACAGAATATTCCGTCCAAGCCCGCTCATCAGGGCGACAGGACTTGAAAAAGCGCTCGGCACACCGGCGAAAATATATTATAAATATGAGGGGGTAAGCCCGACAGGAAGCCACAAACCAAATACAGCCATTCCGCAGGCATACTACAACGCGCTTGCCGGGGTGAAGAAACTTACAACAGAAACCGGAGCAGGGCAGTGGGGCTCCGCGCTTTCGTTTGCAGGTGCAATGTTCGGGCTTGAAGTTGATGTTTTTATGGTCAGAGTGAGCTATGAACAGAAGCCATACAGAAAAGCTATGATCGAGACCTTTGGCGGAAGTGTCACACCAAGCCCAAGTACAAGAACAAAGGCCGGAAGAAAGATTCTCGCGGAGGATCCTGACAGTCCCGGCAGCCTTGGCATTGCGATCAGTGAAGCAGTGGAAGCAGCAGTTCAGAGTCCTGATACAAAATACAGCCTCGGGAGCGTATTAAATCACGTGCTGATGCACCAGACAATAATAGGGAATGAAGCGCTTCTGCAGTTCGATGATGCGGGAGATTATCCGGAGATAGTAATCGGATGCACAGGAGGCGGAAGTAATTTCGCGGGATTTATTTTCCCTTTCCTTGGTGAACGGCTGCGCGGCGGCAGGAGTGTGAGGGTTATTGCCGTTGAACCTGCAGCCTGTCCCAGTCTCACCAAGGGGGTTTATGCTTACGACTTTGGTGATACCGTTCAACTGACACCGTTAGTAAAGATGCACACTCTCGGGAGTTCCTTCATTCCACCCGCAATACATTCAGGCGGATTAAGATATCACGGAATGGCACCAATTGTAAGCCACCTTAAGGAGCTGAATCTCCTGGAAGCGCGCGCGGAACAGCAGCTTGATTGTTTCGCGGCTGGCGTGCAGTTCTCAAGAACTGAAGGAATCATACCCGCGCCGGAGGCCACGCACGCGATTAAAGCGGCAATAGATGAGGCGCTTGTTTGCAAAGAAACGGGTGAAAGTAAAGTTATTGCGTTTAATCTCTGCGGCCACGGATATTTTGATATGCAGTCGTATATGAATTATTTTGCTGGGAAAATTGATAACATGGATTATCCTGAGGAACTAATTAACAAAGCACTTGTTGATATTCCAGCCGTGTAAAACTATCAGGTTTGAGAGGGTAATTAAGATTTTAATTGGCGAAGATGTTAAAATTGCACTTCGCCAATTAGTTATCTTAAATTATTCGCGTAAGATTCTCAGAGTTCCAAAAGTATGAAATTGATAAAATATAAATATAAAATCTTCCCTGCGTTGAGCTCCTCTGGACTCTTTCACGGAACCATTTTGGATAGCAAATAATGGTCTTAACTGATTCACAGAGAACAAATTTTACAATATTTAGATTTAGGCTCTAACCTCTCTGTCAGAGATTATTAAAGTTTTGAAAATATTTTCATTGAAAAGCTGCTAAGGCTTTTGTTCTTAGCCCAGGTATCAATTTTATGATACGAAACAGAAAGCACATAAAGAGATAGAAATAATATACCCATAACATATGTTATCAAACTAGCCGCGGTTGAAATTATCAATACAAAAATGAAAAGGGCGATTATCCTTATCCTATTCATATAATTTATGATACTGCCCAACTGTTTTATTAGAGCCATAGATGATGTCAGAATTTTATTTATCTCATCATTTAAAGTTCTAATCCTTGTGTCCACTGTATCAGAAGAACCTTGAGAAGCGAGTAAAGAATATTCTTCTTCTTTATTATTAAATTCCCTTGCGACCCTTACCTCATATTCCGCATAACGAAGTACATCGTGAAAGCGTATCCTTGCGACAATTACGAGTAAATAGAGCAAAGAGCACACTAAAGATTCAATAGCCAGCAATGCCATAACAGTGGTAAAATTGAGATGTAAATCAGAAATAAATGTTATGATGGCGGTGAAATTAAAGGCAATAATGTTATTTGCTATTATTGATAGAGAGTTAAGGATAGGTGGAATGTTGTTTATTACACTTCTATCAATCTGAAGTATTGACAGGAAACAGGTAAACGCTAATGCTCCCAGAAGGGCACTTTCTATCGTATAAGTATCCACCTTTTGTGAATAATTCATCAGCAATATCTCTTGCTTAACTAGTTCTTTATCATTACCATCGACTGTTAGATGGTCAAGAGGAAGAGTTAACGCTGAATCTTTTTCTAAGGTTACACTCTTCAACGGGGAGAATGATACCAAGAACAAAACTATATTATAGAAACCGTATAATAGGAAGGTTAATGTTGTTAAGATAGTTTGCCAAACGAAATTAAGTGGTGTAAGAAGTGAAAAAGCAATAAAAGTACCAATTCCCACAATAAAAACAACGAATAAGGCCGAAAAAGCGCTTCCCTCGACATCTAAATGAATTTTCATATTTTCAGGAAGATTGTGTTTTTTCCTGAAGTGCTCAATCCATTTATTCTTTGTATTGGTTTGTACCATAATAACTGAAGATAAAAGGGGAATCATAAGTAATTGGCTCAACCAGAAAAACCATACATGCATTACGTCAATTGAATACATCCATAATGCGATAGTACGCATTGCGAAGTCTGTAGAAATGAGACGATAAGAAAAAGGTACTTTGTATTTCATTTAATAAAATCCTTGGTTAATAAAAGAACCAGCCATCGAAAGGTTAATTACAAGACGAAAGGCATTTTTCATTAATTTTTATTGAATTCATCCCTAATATTGATAAAATTAATGTATTATTTGATAAAAATCGACAAATGAAGCTATGGTATGTAAAGAAACGTGTGAAAGTAAAGTTATTGCGTTTAATCTTTGCGGCCACGGATATTTTGATATGCAGTCGTATATTAATTATTTCAATGGTAAGATACAGAATCTGGATTACTCTAAGGAAGATCTGCAGAAGGCATTGGAGAATGTTCCGGTGGTGGTTTAATCGGCGGAATTTCGGCTGACTTTATTGCAAAAGTAAAAGGGGCTGAGCGCCCCTTTTACTATAATTAAAATCAGTTATAAAATCTTACGCCTATGCGGAATAAAAATCCGCTCATATCGAAACGGCGAATGAATGTTCTTTTCTTTCCGGAAGTGTTATCTGTTACCTCATAATCCCAACTTGGTTCTGAAGAATGGTAGGCTAACTCAGCGAGCAGTTCAGAGCGCCTGCCAAGTTCGTGCCTGATGCCTGCGCCCACACGGTAACTGAAATCGAGGGCGGCTTTAAGTTCATCATCATTAGGTTTTTCGAAGTTACGGTAGAAGATTATAAGAGTTTCGAATCCGACTGAACCCTTTATATATGCCGTGATTTTCTTGTCGATAGGTATGTTGGCATTCATATTGAACAGGATTGGAAAGTCGTGAAGATTCGTTTTTGCCCTTAATTCGTTCTCGGTACCAAGTCCGCCGAAATTTTCCGTGATTTCCATTACAAGTTTCTGGTCTATATAGTTTTTATTATACCAGTCAACACTCCAGCCGACGTCGAAGTGCTCATCAATAAACTTGTTACTTTCGTAGCCGATAATAAAACCGCCATTTGTGACCTGGGGATTATAGAAACCGAGCTTCACCGTAGTAGCCTGAAACTGGGCGAAAGAGCCCGTATATAATAAAGCAGCAAGGAAGAGAATTTCAATCGTTTTCATAAATATGCCTTTTTGTTTTTAACTTACCAGCAAATATTGTACCTTAAAAAATGGGACAAAAACGCCGTAATTGTATCATTTCTGAATAATATACTGGACAATAACGTATACTTTTTAGTCCGGCAGAATTTACAACCACAAATTTAAGTAAATAAAAGCGATTAATTAACCGCTGATAAACTTATTTTACCATTTACCCAGAAACAGCGTAAATTGGGGGATGTAATTGTTAGTTTTCCCTGAATTAATTTATAAATAGGATATATGCAATGAAGAAATCTTTTTCTGTGCTTTTAGTTGTAGTGTTAACGGCGCTCTCATTTCCGCAGGGGAATCCTGCAAGGTATTACAATAATACTCTTTTTTCATTCACTTCACCGGGTGCGATGAAGTACGGGTTATACGGATATGATAATCCTGCCGTTTTGGGAACCCTGACCCAGCCGGATCTTTTCCTTACCTGGACAAATCAGAATGGTAACTGGAATGATACCAGGAGGATCGGGGTATTTGCAGCTGCTCCCACACTCGGATTTTCAATGAACCAGGAATACTTATTTGGCTCGAAGATCAATGATTATGGTTTTTCTTTCGGAACGGAATCACGCTCAAACTCCGTAGGGTTTGGTTATCACTGGTCAACGGGCGATAAAGCAGCGTTCGGCAGGGTAAATTACTGGACACTCGGAACACTTACCCGTCCATTTAAATACCTTTCTGTGGGCGCGGTGGCACTGCTGCCTGAACAGGGTGATGCAGAAGCGGTTGTTGAAGTTGCCGGCAGACCGCTGGGAAATGAAAAGGTTTCTCTGTTTGCAGACTATCTTTATAAAAAGAATAGTATCGATGCCGATAATATCTGGAGCGCAGGAGTCGCGGTTGAGGCTCTTCCGGGTATAAGGGTAACGGGAAGATATTTTGAAAACAAAAATTTTACAGTTGGCGTACAGCTTGAGTTCGGTCACTTTGGTATTTCCTCTCAGAGCTACTTTGATAAAGACAGTAAATACGGATATAATTCATACGGTGTAAGAGTCGGGGCATACGACAGAAATGTGGTCAGGAATTTCCTCCCACAAAACTCTTATGTCACGATGAACATGATCAACGGAGTTAAGTACAATAAATTCAGGCTTTTTGATAATTCCTCAACCCTCCTTGAGATCATCGATAATATTGACGCGGCAAAAGTTGATCCGACAGTAAAAGGAATATACCTTAATCTTTCGGGAATGTACGTGAACAAAACAATGCTCTGGGAGATCAGAGAGAAACTGAAAGACTTTAAGGGTACCGGGAAAGAGGTTGTCGTATTTATGGATATGGGCGGATTAAATGAATACCATTTTGCATCGGTTGCTGATAAGATCTATATGGATCCTATGGCGCTTGTAACATTCGAAGGTTATATGCTTGGCAGAAGTTACCTGAAAGGAACACTTGCGAAACTCGGACTTGGATATGACGAGTGGAGATTCTTCAAGTATAAATCAGCCGCCGAAACTTTATCGAGAGATAAGATGAGCGATGCGGACAGGGAGCAGAGGCAGGCGATCGTGGATGACTGGTATGATATAGCGAAGAGTGAGATAACACAATCGAGGAGTATCACCGGTGAAAAGTTTGACGATCTGGTAAATAATAAGTTTATTGTTACGGCAAAAGAAGCACTTGAAATGAACCTGATTGACGGTATTGCCCGCTGGGATTCTGTTGAAAGCGCGCTCAAAAAAGATGACAATAAACTCGTCGGTAAAAATGCTCTCGTAAGAAACAAAATGCCGGAAGACAACCGCTGGGGAGACAAGCCGAAAGTAGCGGTTATATACGCGTTAGGCGCGTGCGCTATGGATGAAGGAATTAAAGCACGCACACTTATCAAAGATGTAAATAAAGCAGTTGAAGACGATGATGTAAAAGCGATCGTGTTCAGGGTTGACTCACCCGGCGGAGACGCTTACGCGTCGGATATTATTGCCGAAGGTTTGAAAAAAGCCAAGGGGAAAAAACCAGTTATAGTAACTCAGGGCGCCGTTGCGGGATCTGGTGGCTACTGGCTCTCAATGTACGGCGATACGATCATCGCTACTCCGGGAACGATTACCGGTTCAATCGGCGTTATCGGCGGATTCCTTTACAATAAGGGGCTTCTCGACAGCGCAGGCATAACCGTAGATCACGTTAAGAAAGGTGACCACGCTGATCTCGGATTCGGATTTGTCATTCCGTTATTAAATATGCCTATTCCTGAAAGGAATATGAGAAGCGAGGAAAAAGAGAAGGTCGCGACGATGATCAAAGGAATGTACAAGGAATTTGTTACCAAGGTATCCGTCGGCCGAAACAGAAGCTACGACGAAATTGAGAATGTTGCGCAGGGACGTGTTTTCAGCGGACAGGACGGGCTTAATAACGGGCTCGTGGATGTTCTGGGCGGACTTGAAACCGCGATAAATCTTGCTGCTGATAAAGCGGGACTGAAGAAGGATGAATACGATATCGTTTCTTATCCTGACGCGGGCTTGTTTGATATATCGCAGTTTATGCCGTCACTGATCTCCACAAAACAGATTACTGATAATCCAACTTTTCAGAGCGTGAAGGTACGCCTGGATAATAACGGCAAACCATTACTTATGATGCCGATTGATCTTGGAATAGAATAATCACGGTTTTATTCTAACGAAAAGCCTCCGGTGAGAAATTGCCGGAGGTTTTTATTTTTATGGGGTTGGGGTGTGCCTGCAAATGGCTGAAGCCATCAAGCTGCGATGTGGAGTTCTTTTGGTGGAGGTGAATCACGTCAGTGATTTCCTTGAGGATAAGGGAAATGTGTCTTCGAAGGTTGCGGGTGTGATCGCAAATGGCTGAAGCCATTATGCCGCAATCTGGAATTATTTTGGGGGGATGTGAATAAGTCAGATATTTATGTGGAACCGGAGGGTTGTTTGTTTTGGTGGGAGTTGAAATGATAATTTGTATGTAGTGTTTAAAGAATGAATAAATTACCCCTCACTTCGATACATCAAAGGCTGTCAGCGCCATGCCCGGCCTCCCCTTCGATAAGGGGAGGGGAATGGTATCAAATTGGAATATTAACTTTTATCCCCTAAGGGATTAACTTTTAACTACAAAAGTAATTCTTAATTCTTAATTCAAGCACTATTCTGTGCGGATAATTTTTACGCGACGGTTCTTGGCTCTGCCGGTTTCAGTCGAGTTGTCTGCGATCGGGTCATCGGCGCCAACTCCGCGGACTTTAAATCGGAGGCGGCTGATGCCTCTTTCAGCGAAGTAATCGAGCACTGCATTCGCGCGTTTAAGTGATAACTGGCGGTTCTTCTCCGGGTTTCCAGTGGCGTCAGTATGTCCTTCGATCATCCATTTAGAACGGGGATCAGCGCTCATTACAAGCACAAGTTTGTCAAGTTCAGTATATGCGGAAGGTAATATATCGCTTCTTCCAGGGGCGAATGTTGCCCCGCCTGACAGAATAAACTCCCTTCCAGAAGGAGTGACTGGTGTTACCGGCGGAGTTTCAAACTGCGGAATATTTTCGACTTCTTTTCTGAGTTCACAGCCGGCGGAATCAACCTGTACTCCGCGCGGAGTGTTCGGGCATTTGTCAATGTAATCGGGAACGCCGTCATTGTCGGAATCCATCGGGCAACCGCGTTTATCAACAGGTATTCCTTTTGCCGTATTCGGACACTCATCAAGATAATCGGGAACGCCGTCATCATCTTTGTCTCTGGGGCAGCCGTATTCATCCACCGGCACGGATGAAGGCGTCCCCGGGCAGATATCCATATAATCCGGAACTCCGTCCCTGTCAGTATCCACAGGGCAGCCAAGGCTGTTTACTTTCACTCCTTCAGGTGTGCCGCTGCATTCATCTATATAATCCGGAATCCCGTCACGGTCTGAATCCTGCGGGCAGCCTCTTTTGTCAACACGGATACCGCGTTTTGTATTCGGGCATTCATCTTCGGAATCAATGACTCCGTCGCCGTCACTATCGTCTTCACCCAGAAAAGCGTAGGAAAAGCCTGCCATCGCGTTTAGAAAAAAGTCATTATCAGTACCGCGGACTTTATTATCGAGGTTATCTTTTGGACTTATCTGGATGCCGCCGGACATATTGAATATCAAACCTGAAGTAATTGGTATCCTGAATCCGAAATCAACATTATAATTAATTTCGTTTCTGGTAACATCCGGTGCCGCGGGAAGCGCGACGCCGTCGTCGCCTTTTGGTGTGTAAAAATTATAAGATGCTCCAACTGAAAGCTGCGGGAAGATAACTTCACCGAGTGAAAGGTTATAGATCAAGGCTCCGCCTAATGAAGTTATCTCAGTCCTGACGTGGTTCGGAGTGTATCGCGCGTCGCTGTTATTCAGGAACAGGAATGTTCCGAATGCTTTCAGTCCGAGAGATGATTTTGAATAAGTCGGGAGGAAATATTCCAGTGCTGCCTGTCCCTGGTAATCAATTGCAAAATCCTTGTAATCGGTTCTTGCCAGCGTCGTGCCGCCGTTTACTGAAAAAAGCAGTGTCCCTGTGAAAGGGTGGTAAATTTTCTGAACAGCCTGCTGTGCCATTAGCAGATTTGCTATTAGTAACAGTGGTAAAATTCTGATGACTGTTTTCAAAAGGTCTCCGGTTATAGCGTAATAATAAGTTAAACTTAAATTTAAGGAGACTTTTCGAGAAAACTAAATGAATTCCTTCCACTTAAAGTTTAACAAGGAATACACTTAGCACCCGGTCAGGCAAGATATCCCGCGGAAATTACCTGATCAGGAGCATCTTTCTAACGGATCTGAAGCTGCCGCTCGTAAGTTCAAAATAATAAATCCCGCTTGGCAGCGTGTGGCTCTCAAAGGAGGCATCATATTCACCCGCGGGAAGTTGAGTATTCACGATCGTTTCGATCTCTCTTCCGAGAATATCGAATATTTTCAGGGTGACATTATTCATTGCTTCACGGCTGACTTTCTCTTTTCCGTGCTCAGGCACGACAGTGTATTTAATCGTAGTAGCTGAACTAAAAGGATTGGGATAATTCTGATAAAGTCTGTTAAGGGAAACCCGGTCAGCCTCCGTGTCGACTGAAGTAAACGGGGAGGAAAAATAGGTATCGGCGTTACGAATGACCTGATTGAATGAGGAATCATTCGCGGTAGTTTCAAGCGGGAAACCAAAATAAATTACTTTGCCGATCTGCGGGGAACTGCCGAAAGTTCCGGCATACTGTATTCCGGCACCCAGATTGTTGGAATACTTCAAACAAACCTTACTGCCGCCGTACTCTCCTATCACATCGGGGAAGTCTTCTTCATAAGTCTGGCCAAAGTAGAAAAATGCTCCCTGCATTGATGTGGAGTCCTGCCCTTTGACAAAAAGAGCACCCGCGTCATCGGCAAGAAATGAAGCTTTAAGATAGTCGTTGTAAAATAGTTTATCGGCAGCGTTACCGCGGGAGAAAAGGTCCCAGCCTATTTCACTTCCTGATACAAAGAAGTTCCCGCCAGTTTCAAGATAGTTCTTAATCAGTGACTGTTCCGAGGCTGAGAATGATTCTTCCGTTGTGCTTTCATCGCCGGCTATCCAGAGGATACCGAAGTAATCAGCAAGGTTAATTGAAAGTGCTTCAAGGTAAGAAGACTTAATAAAGTCGTAAGACGCGTTTACAGCTGATAATGCTTTTGCATAATTCACCGCGAAATTATGTCCCGGGCCCTGCCAGCTTCCGATCTCTCTTGAGAAGCCGTCAATGATAAGATATTTTTTCGCTGCGTTCGCGGTGAAAGCGCTTACTGCATTTGACCAGTTGGATTCGGGAGCTGATGTTCTGTTGAGTACACGTGCCACTCGGTAAAAGGCAGGATTGTTGTCTTTCGCTATTACTATATTATCATTCTTGAGAACGGACTCATCCATAAGCAGAGCGAAATTCACACCGTCGAAGGACTTGTATAAACGGTAGCCTGAAATTCCTGTTGTATCAGCGCTCCAGGATAATTCGATTTGTCCGCCCGGAAGCATAATTGCGGAAATTATATCCGGGCTTCCGTTTGCAAAGTCATCCTCCATTGCGTTATAAAAACGGGGAGTGTAGGTCGTAAGGTCGGAAGCGAGAAACGACCAGAATGAAACATCCCAGTTTCGTCCTGCGGATTCAACTACTTTAAAACTCCCGTTTGTATTTCTCTCAAGATAGAGCCTGACGTGGCCGACTTTATGAATAGCGTCTCCCGGTTTAA
Organism: Ignavibacteriaceae bacterium; assembly: GCA_013360295.1. Lineage (GTDB taxonomy): Bacteria > Bacteroidota > Ignavibacteria > Ignavibacteriales > Ignavibacteriaceae > JABWCL01. The sequence goes on from JABWCL010000026.1 coordinate 29,989, forward strand.
TAGAATCCCACGATGCGTATTGAGTTGTGATATTCGGCATATAACTGGTTGACGCGTGGTAAGTAAGCTGCCAGCAACGGCTAACAAATCCGGAACAGTCAACTCCGACGGCATAAGAAGTAACTCCGTCGGTATGTATGTCTCCAGCGAATTTATTAGCCAGCAGCCCGTCGTAAATCTGGGCGAGTGTATTAAATCCGCCCCACTTATAAGGGATGCGGGCGTTTCTTCCTGTTATGAGCCAGGGGGGTGTTCTTACGAGATCACCATCCGGTGCAGTGGTGTTGTTTACTGCAAGATTTGCCGGCGCAATATTGTATTTGTAGTAGACATAAGTTTCACCGGTTCTGATCGCTTTTACCCTGCTTGTAGCAATGAGAGGTGAATTTACCGGGGGAGTACCCGCGGCTTCTTTTGTTGATGTGTAATTATTATAATGACAGATGAAATTATATTCTGAGGGATAACTGTTAATACTGTTGTCAACAGTTAGGCCGCTCCACTTAATGATCTGTAATCCGTTTTCGGCAGTCAGGAGATGGTAAAAGTTTCCGTCTTCATCAATCCTGAATTCATTGACAAGAGAGATATACTTTATGGCGGGGAGGCGCAGTAGAGGCCTGCTTTCTCCGCGGCTGTTTATTAAATAAATATACCGGTCTATGACCAGAGGGATGTCCGTTACGTACTTTTCGATCAGAATGAAAGTATTCCCGTTTTTATCAATACCGATGAAATCAGCGCAGGCAAGATCTCCGGGGAAACTTAGAGTAGTCGTTCTCTCTATCCCCTGTAGAGTACTATGGATATCGAGATGTGATCTGTTTTTGTACTGAACCGATACAGAACCATCGCTTCCTTTCAGAATTCCGCCTTCATCAGTGAATGCCTCTTTTTTACCATTAAGGTATATAGTCTTAAGCGAAGGGTAATAGTGATCATTTCCCTGTGGTAATTCAGTATCAAAAAGAAAATCAGTTTCGCCGCTGCCAAGATTCTTCCGGCTCATTATTCCGGGGCTAAGTGTCAGTACTTCATTTCCATCAAGTGTAAATGAGACGCGGGAATCTGCTACGTCAAAAGACCTTATACCAATAATTCCGTCATTTTCTATTCTTGGGACAATTCCCAAATCACGGTATGATGATTCAAAAATGACTGAGTGGCTAACCTGCGCCTTTAGTCCGGAGACGAAAAGCAGTATGAGAAAGAAACCGATATTCCTAAGCATTAATAAAAATTCTACCTTGTGATGATTAATTTCCTCGAAGCGCTGTACTCTCCGCAGGATAATTTATAAATATATACTCCGCTCGGAAGCGCGGAAACATCAAACTGAGCCTCGTATTCTCCGGGCAATTTCTGTTCGTTAACCTGCGAGCTGATTTCTTTACCGAGAATATCGTAGATCACCAGAGATGTGCTTTGCGCGATATTCTTTTTACCCGATGATGGTACTCCGAATTTTATTTTTGCTGTTTTGGAAACAGGATTGGGATAACTCTGACTTAGATAAAAATTATAAATCTTCTCAAAGTTAACTTTAACAGGCTGATAAGATTTGCTTGTACCGTCATAGTCCAATTGTGTGAGCCTGTAGTAACTTTCTCCGGAGTAAGGGGATTTATCCGTAAAGTTATATGAGCGTGTACTATTGTATGTTCCGGCGCCGGCAATAAAGGAAAGATTTTCCCAAGTAATTCCGTCTGCTGAGCGGTCAATATTAAAACCTTTGTTATTCAATTCGCTGGCGGTTGTCCAGTCGAGAATTACATTATCATTGGAAACTGTCGCGCTGAAACTGATAAGTTCCACCGGCACGATCCCGAGTTCATAAATACCGATGTCATCAATATACCAACCATCTTTTTGCTGACTGACATCAGTTCTTAATTCAAATTTAATTTTAACATTCATTCCGATATACTGAGCAAGGCTGATCTCCTCCTTCACCCAGTTAGACTGAAGTGACTGATAGACAGGCATACCGGCGGGAACCTGTTTCCCTTGTCCGGATGCGGGTACGGTGTAAGCGCCCTGCAGGGCAGTCCAGGTACTGCCATTGTTAGTTGAGATCATAACAACGCCGCAGTCCCAGCTTGCTTCCATATCATATTTTGTCCAGAAAGTAAGTTTTGGAGCGTTGAGCCCTGCCAGGTTAATATTGTCCTTTGAAATCAGAGACACGGTCGCATTGTTCGCGTAGACTCCTGTCCGGCTGTCAGTATAACTGTTTGGAGCCGAATAAAAACTTGCTGTTGTTGCTTCCCACGCGGGAGTTGATGGGGAAGCGGTGATAGTCCACAGTGTTGTTGGAATGTTCGTGGTATCCTTAAAAACATAGATTGGGACACCGACAGAGAAGCGGATCGTATCAACAGAAAAAATAACATTGCTGTTCTGAATGGTAAGAAGCATTGTGACCTGTCTACCGACCGGGGTATTGGGCGCAACGGAAAACGAAACAGGTGTAACTGAATTAACCACGGTTCTCGCCGGAACGGAGTCAACAACCACCAGGTTCGGAAGAACAGTTATGTAGGGATCACTTGTACTTAGTACAGCGCTTACGTTGTAAGCTGTTTCGAGTCCTTTATTCTTCAGGGAAAAGGAGATGCTTGGATTTTCTCCCGGAGAAATATACGGCTGATTAAAACTGTAATTATTCAAGCCCACATACTCACCCGCCATCCAGGCCTGGAACAGATTTGGGCGGAGGTTCGCCTGTGCCAGGGGAAAGATACGTGCCTGCGGCGGCCAGAAGCCATCTGAAGAACCGCCGATCTCAAATACGTAACTGTAGATTTTATTTTTTTCTACCTGCTCCCCGTACATATAATCTCTCGCCGTACCGTTCGAGACGTATCCCAGCGTCTGGTAACTAGTGCCATAATCATAACCGTTGAACCTGCTCATATAACTCGCGAACTCGATAAATTCTAGGGAGTCAGGTGTTAGCGTGTTAATGTAGCCCCACGGATAGATAATGGAATTATTATAGGAGTGATAATTGATGTACGTTCTGAAACGTTTTTCAATTGCGAGATTCCTGATAGCCTGTGCTTCCGGTTCAGAAAAGGCGGAAGGTCCGCGGTATGTTACGCTTGAAGGTGTTGAACTTGACCCGTTATTGTCATAACCCCATTTATATCCAAAGTTTCTGTTGAGGTCTACACCGTCACTATTACTGTTATTGCGTCTGTTCTTTCTCCAGCTACCCCCTCCGTTGGGAGCAGTTGAGCGGTTGTGCTCATATCCGTCCGGATTAAGGCACGGTACAAAATAAAATTCCCGGTTATTCACGAGATAAGTGACTTCAGGATTTATGCCGTAGTTTTCGAGAAGGTAGTACATAAAATACATTACAGTCGCCATTGACTGAGGTTCGCGGGCGTGAATAAGTCCGTCGAAAAGAGTCTGAGGTTCGTTCTCATTAACGTTTGGATTGTCGGAAATCTTTGCCGCCCATATTGTCCTCCCGAGTTGTGAAGTCCCGATTGAATACTTCTGAGTAATTAAGTTCGGGTAACGGTTGTACATAGAGTCGAGGTGGTTTACCACTTCCTGGAAAGTATAATATCCGCCCATAGAACCATACCCAAAACCCTCGACGTTATAGAGTTCTTTGCTTTCAGATAGTGCGGCCAGCTTTTCGCTTTCGCTTAATTTCGGCAAAGACTGATAATAAGCCATCCAGTCCTCAATGAGAATCTCATATGTGTAGGGAAGCATATTAAGTCTTTCAAACTCAGATTCACTCATAAAAACTTCCACAGAATTATCTTTCGTGCGCGCGGCATCTTCGAGATTAATTCCGAGTTTATTAAGCTCAACGAGGCTTTCGTGGGAATCAATATTGATTTTTACAAGACGGAATGTCTGCGAGAAGGAGATAACCGGGACGAAGAGCAGGGCTAACAGTATAATTCTTTTCATAAAGGAACAGGATTAGTTATTAAAATAAGTGTTCATAAACTCACAAAATTTAGGCAATTCTCCCGAAATCGGGAAATGTTTTTACCTGAACGGCAGGATGCAACATAGTCGCGGGTGAATGGTGAGCCCGGGGACTGAATGAGAAGGGGGAGATTCCACCCGCTGGCTGACCGGGAATTATGTCTCGATAGGGAGGTATACTTTAAATACAGATCCCTCGCCTACTGTACTCTCCGCGGTAATTTTACCGTTATGTGCTTCGATGATCTTCTTTACGATTGATAGTCCCAGACCGGTACTTTTTTCTCCAGCAGTGCCTCCGGGGCTTCTCTTAGCGAAAGGCTGGAATAATTTAGGCATATCTTCAGGAGGAATTCCCTGTCCGCGGTCAGTTATTGTAATTGTTGCGTCTTTCTCCTCACGGGAGAGTGAGATATTAATATTGCTTTCCGGGAATGAGTATTTAATTGCGTTCGAGATAAGGTTATTAAGTATCTGCTCGATTTTTATCCTGTCAACTATTAGGTTTAATTCATCCATAGTTGTGGAAAAATCAAGATTTATTTTCTTTTTACCTGCTATAACACGGTTCAGGCTGACGTTATCCGCGATAACTTTTACGAGATCGTGAGTCTCGGTATTGAGTATAAGGTTGCCCGATTCAATTACCGCTATATCAAGAAGTTCATTAAGCAGCTGAAGCATAAACTCACTTGACTGGCGAATGATCTCAAGGAATTCTTTTTGTTCACCCTGCATTTTCACGCTAACATCGTCAATAAGCATGGTGCTGAAAGAGAGGATGGCGCTTATCGGGTTGCGCAGGTCGTGAGCGGCGATACGCAAAAATTTATTTTTATCCTCATTCAGTTTTTCAAGCAGGAGGTTTTTCTTCGCGATTTCACGGTGCATATTCATTAGCTGTTTGTTCGCTTCAGCTAGCTCGCCATTCTTATGGATCGCGTTTTCGTATGTTGAAAGAAGAAGGTCAATTATCTGCATCTTATCGGAATTGATAAAATACTTCTGGCCACCGAAGAAAACATCAATTCCCGCGTCGGAAATATGAGAGGTTCTTCTGATCTCTTTATTGAGAAGAATGTAACTTATTCGTGATATTAGAAAATGTTCGTTATAGGGTTTCGTCAGAAAGTTGTCTGCACCGGCTTGCAGTCCCCTGATAACATCCTTTGGGTCTGAAAGGGATGTCAGGAGCATGACGGCAGTTTCTTTTAAGTCCTGATTGGATTTAATCCAGTTGCAAAGTTCATAACCGTCCATCTCGGGCATCAGGATATCTGAGATTACCAAATCAACAGCTTCTCTTTGTAATATCTCCTGGGCAAGCAGGCCGTTACTAGCGGTCTTCACAAGGTAATTGTTCTGCTCAAGGATATACTTAAGCTGCTCCAACTGAGTGAGGCTGTCCTCCACGACTAAAATTTGTTTAGACATAACTTTCCGGGTTTGCGAACATATTATAAATATAATACAAAATACTAACTGTTACATAATGAAAAAACATAAAAAAATCAGATGAGACCTGCGTCATACTGATTAATTCAGCCTTTTCCCCTCAGCTTTATCAGATTGAGGTAATTGCTGATGTCATCGGGGGCCAGGATAAGCGACGCAGCTCCAATGTTTACGGCTTCAGCAGGCATTCCGTAAACCACGCAGGATGCTTTGTTCTGGGCGATTGTCAGTCCTCCCGCATCCTTGATCTCTTTTAGCTCTGCCGCGCCATCCTTTCCCATACCTGATAAAAGAATTCCTATTGCTTTTCTTCCATACACGGAAGCGACACTATTAAAGAAAACCGATACTGAAGGAACTGAATTATTAACGGCTTCTCCGGAAGAAAAAGCAAAGTTTCCGTCACGTGAGAAAACAAGATGTTTATCAGGCGGCGCTATATAGCAGTGCCTGGGGCGAGGCACTTCGTGGTCCTCCGCGAATTTTACCGTATAACGGGTAGTACTTCTAAGCCAGTCAACAAAACCCTGCGCAAAAGCCGGTACTATATGCTGCACTATTACGATTGGAATATAAAATGATTCCTTAATTGAAGCAAGTACCTTCTCAATTACTACCGGCCCTCCGGTGGAGGCTCCTATCGCAACGATCTGGTAATCTTTTTCATCCTGAGCGGGAACCGCACGGGTGATCGGAGAGAATCCTTCAAGGTTCAGACCGGACGCGGCTGATCTTCTCACGACTTTTATTTCGGACATTAACCGGATAGTCTGCCTTAACTTCGCTGAAGAAATTTCAAACGCCTCACTGCCGAAAGAATGTGGCTTTTCAGCCACAGCTACCGCTCCTGCCTCCAGCGCTTTGAATGTGTCATTGACATTTTTCGGATCAAATTCGGAACTGACAATTATGATCGGTACGGGCTTCTTTTCCATAATTATCTTCGTGGCATCCAGCCCGTTCAGTACCGGCATATTAACGTCCATGGTTATAACATCCGGATTCAGTTTTTCATTAAGCATTATTGCTTCCTTGCCATTTGAGGCAATACCCGCGACTTCCAGCAGAGGATCCGCTGAAAGGCATTTCATCATCAGGGTCTTGAAAACCGGTGAATCATCAACGACGAGTACACGTATCATAATCAGATCAGCCTGGTAATTGTATCTAAAAGATTTGACTGTTCAAAACTGCCCTTAACGATATAAGCGCTCGCGCCGCAGTCGATCCCTTTTTCCCTGTCTTCCTTGCGCGAAAGGCTGGTTACCAGTATAACAGGAAGTGACGTAAGCCTGGGGTCTTTCCTTATCTCTGATGTAAGTGCGAAACCGCTCATCCTGGGCATTTCCACATCGCTCACGACCAGATCGAAATTACTTCCTCTCAGGATTGACAGAGCTTCGGCACCGTCAACAGCCGTGCGGACTACATAACCGTTAGTCTCGAGTATATCCTTCAGCAGCATCCTCGAGGTCAATGAGTCATCGGCGACCAGAACATTTTTCTCACGCCTCCTGACGTCAGGCGAAGAATATGTCTTCAGTATTCCGCCGGATTTTTCCATTGAGATACCAATATCCTGCGGATTAATCACCGGGACGAGTTTACCGTTACCTAAAACAGCGGTACCTAAAAGGTTCTTGATTTTTTTGACGGGAGGCGCGAATGGTTTAAGAAGTATTTCTGTTTCATCAAGGATCTTTTCTATTCCGACTGCGCTCAGTCTTCCCGCGGAGGAAAAGACCAGGCAAGTTTTATATTTCCCGTCGGACTGGTTATTGAAGGGGAGTTCCAGGAGCCGGCTTAATTCCGTATAGGCAATAGGAAGCCCGTTAAAAATTATTGTCTCCCTGTTCTCGACTGTTTTAATCTCCTCCGGATTAATGCGCATTACCCTTTCAACTTTTGAAGTCGGGATAGCGAATTCCCTCCCCGAGGCGGAAACGATAATACCGCGAAGGGTGGAAACGTAAACCGGCAGGGATAGTGTTATTGTCGTCCCATTTCCCACGGTTGTATCAACAATTATTTCACCGTCGAGGTTTTCGACTTTTTCCTTGACAATAGCCATACCGAGCCCTCGTCCGGAGAGGTCGGTTATTACCTGAGCGGTGGATACATCCGACGCGAAAATGAGATCGAGAGCCTGTCTGCGGTTGAGTTTCGAGGCGGCTTCCCTTGAAAGCAGGTTCCGTTTGATGGCGGCATTTTTTACTTTTTCGTGGTCAATACCCTGGCCGTCATCCCGCACAGATATCTGGACAGTATTTCCTTCACCTGAACTGATGATCAGTTCCACTTTCCCTTCACGCGGTTTGCCGGCGGCGGCCCTTGTTTCAGGAGATTCTATGCCGTGATCAATAGAATTGCGGAGAAGGTGAACTAACGGGTCTTTAATTTCATCAAGAATTCTTTTGTCAATCTCCAGTTCAGTTCCGGTCATTCTGAAGGATATCTCTTTTCCGAGATCGCGGCTGATATCCCTGATCATTTTCGGGAATACATTAAGCCTGTTGGAGAAGGGGGTGAGGAGGATTTCTTTTACGTCTTCCATCAGCCTGAAGAGATCACCGCTTAACTTATTTGTATTGGTTGAAGCCTCACCCGATATCTGTTTAATCTGCCTGCCGAGTTCAGTAAGCATTGATACTGTCTGTTCGAGCCTGCCGTAAATTGTGTCGGTGAGTTCGGGCGTATCGACGGCTGAAACTACATCCGGGGCTGCCAGATCTGATTTCAATTTCCCTAATTCAATTGAGTTTTTCTTAAGTTCGTGCAGTAACTCTGATGCTTCGCCGATCTCCTTGTTGATTGATTCAAAAGCCAGTTTTGAAAATATCAGTTCCTGTATCTGGCTGAAGAGCATATCCAGACGGCTTCCCGGTACCCTGAAAACATCCAGCTGGGAAGGCGGAGGCACCTCTGCGAGCGTCTCTCTTTCCTGAATTATCTCCTCTTTCTGCGCTATTCCGTCAGGAATGCCACCTTCAGAAGTTAGATCAGTAAAAGCAGGTACGGTTTCGGCAGCTTCTTCTTCCGGGATGCGCGGCTGAATAAAAGGAAAATCGGAAGGGGTTATGGGGGTATCGACTGTATGAAGAAATGCTGTCAGTTTTTCAGCGTCTTCATCCAGCTCAATTACTACTTCAAGCCGCTGTTTTTCATTTGTAGCGCTGAGGTAGTCAGAGAGGCTGTCAAACATTTTCAGCAGCGTGGAGTTAACCGTTTTATCAGGCATTTTCTCTCCTCGTTTATACGCCGAAAAAACGTTTTCGATATTCTGACAAGCGGTTTCTATATCGCTCAAGCCCACCGCCCTAGCAGCTCCTTTGAGGCTGTGAGCCTGACGGTAAATATCCTCTATCTGAGGAAGTATCTTTTCCGGTTCATCAAGGCTGAATTCCGCGAGCGTAAGTGAGATATTTTGTATGTACTCAGTTGCCTCAGCCTTGAAGGTTTCAATCAGTTTATTTAAAAACTCTTTGTCCAATCCCGGTTCAGGAAATATTGAAGATGGAAATAGAGTCTTTAAGCTTCGAACTAATGGTCTGCAGGTCGCGTGCTGACTGCTCAAGCTCCCTTGATGTTGAAGCATTATGCGCGCTTGCCTGTTTAATATTGTCCATGGCTATCGCGATCTGGTCCATGCCGATAAACTGTTCCTGGCTGGAAACACTTGTCTGCATCGCCACATCGGTGAATGTATTAATTGTACCGGCAAGCATCAGAATCGATTCCTCAGCTTCCTTGGAGAGTTCCATTCCGCTCCGCACTATCTTTTCCCCCTGCTCAGCGGCAAGCGCGGTTAAATTGATCGCGTTCTGTATGTCGTTCAGTACATTTTTAACCTGCGACGTAGCCTGTTTTGATTGTTCGGAGAGGTTTTTAATTTCCTGCGCGATCACAACGAATATTTTACCCTGCTCTCCCGCGCGCGCCGCTTCAATTGCGGCGTTAACCGCGAGAAGGTTCGACTGTTCGGCAAGGTCGTTAACGGTGGCTATTATCTCACCTATCGCGCGGCTCTGTTCAGTGAGTTTTACGATACTGCCGGCTATGGTGTTCATCTGTCCGCTGATCTTGTTCATCGCTGCGAGATTCTCTTCAGTTGCTTTAATTCCTTTATCTGAAATTTCAGCTGCGCGCTGCGCTGCGGCGGAGACCTCACGAGATTTTTTATTGGAGATCTCCGAGGTTTTTTTGACCTGTTCCACCGTTGTCGTTGTTTCACTTATGGCGGTCGCGGTTTCATTTGCGTTCACCGCTAATTTTGTAGTCGCTGAGAATATCTGCGAAGTGGAAGAGGAGAGGATATCGGTACTCTCCTTAATATCATTGATTATTATTCCAAGATTTCCCACCATCATGTTAAGTGATTTCACCAGAACATCATTTTCGGATTTAGGGACCATATTTGATGACAGGTCGCCGGAAGCCATCTTTTCCGAAAGCTTTCCAACTTCTTTGAGTGAATCAAGCATTCCGTCGAATGATTTGTAAAGGCGTCCGATCTCATCATTCCTTTCAATGACAGGAGTTTCTACCTTCAGGTTTCCGCCGGCTATATCATCAGCAAGCGAAGTGAGTTGTTTAAGCGGCCTGCTGATTATCAGATTTATCTGTACTGATAACACTACGAGGACTATTATCACCATTCCCGCCAGGATATAAAAGAGGAGGTAATTCAGGAATAAGTCCTGGCTGCTCCTGCGTGTAAGAGCGGTGAGGTCCCTTTTCATAATGAAGTCAAGTTCATCGAGTACCATTAACATGGATTCATATGAAGAGATTGCTGAACCATATTGTGATTCCACGAAATTCCTGGGAAAAGCCAGGCCGTCAAGTTTCTTCTCATAAAGAGCGGCGATATCTTTTTCAGCTTCTTCCTTGTACAGTTTATAACTGGCTTCAAGCCCGTCGAAATTTTCCTTGTACCTGAGGCTGACTCCGAGGCTTTTCATTTTGGTAAGAATCGCGTTATCGGTCTCTATTATATGGCTGTTAAATTCCTTACCGATATTTTCCAACTTTGCTGAATCAGGAAGGGTGATCGCTGAGATATACCTCAACCGGTAATCAATCAATGAACGCCTGATCGTAACGATTTCATTATTAGGTTTGATAAACCTGTCTTCAATATCCTTCTGGTTATTCTCGAGCGTGGTGAGATTATCGTATGTTACGTAAAGGCTGACGAAAATCGCCACCGCAAGCGTACTGAAGAGGATAATCACTTTGTTCTTGATTTCAAGATTCATAAACCAGTTCATAGAATCGGCTCCGGTTATTAAACTGTAATATTGATTATAAGTTTTTTAGATCGCAAAAGTTTGATCGCGTCAAGCACGATCAGCCTGCCGGAAGTTACGCCGACAGTAAAGTCATCACGGAAATCACCGCCGCCAAGAAGCGACCGGTGAATATCCGCCCTGTGTATACGTTGTATTTCGTAAATTCTGTCCGCCATTACCCCTATACCCGATGCCCCGTCGGAAATAATGATTATCCGGTTCAGGTCTGAGATCGGAGTGCCGGGCAGTTCAAAAAACTTTCTTATGTCTATCAGAGGCACTGCATCACCTCTAAGTTTAAATATCCCCATAAAAAAGTCGGGACAATAAGGGAGCTGTATGTAATTGCGCAGATAAGTTACTTCCTTTATTCCTTCAAGTTCAAATCCGTAACGTTCACCCGCGAGTTCAAATTCCAGGACGTCGGCGTAATCGGTTGTGGTGACGGATTCATCTTCTCTGAGCGCAAGAATTGCGGCCCTGCGGGATAACTCCTCATAATCTTCCTTTTTGTTTATAGGGAACTGGCTGCCGAATAATTCTTCAGGCGTCACTTCACGTCCAGAATAAAATAAATATCCATTACTGACATCCCGTCGAGCCCCTCAACCGGGGAATCGGGTGATTTCCCGTCAAGCATCTTTTTCGTCAGCGTTCGGTACTTTTCAGCTTCACTCATCCTGTTTAATTTCTTATTAACAACGTACATCAAAAAATATGAGGCTATAAATTCCGGATTAATGAATAATGACTTTTGAAGCATCTCAAAGGCTTTTTCGGAATAGCCCTGCTCAAATAAAATTTTACTGTACACAAAATAACTAATATGATCTAATTTATCGACTTCAATTATCCGTTCGCACTCCCTTGCGGCGGCATCGGGAGACCCGCTGTTTACGAGGGCATTTATGTACAAAAGCCGTACGTGTCTGTAGCCGGCATCACTTTTTTCCAGGAGAGGCTTAGACCCCAGCGCCCTGAAATTTTCAATGACCCCGCTATAGTCACCGTTATTGTAAAGTTCGCTGATTAGTGAATACTGCGACTCCGTTTTCCTTTCTGTATGCCCGGGTGCCGGTTCGATCCGGAGCCTGGGCGGTTGAGGAGCAGGCGCGGCGGGTTTTTTAACTTCTCTGACAAGCGGTTTTTTGGGTGTATCCTTGCGGCGCTCAGTTCCTTTTGTGAAGAAGATACCGTTCTTAAAGACCCGCTGCCTTAAACGGGGATCGGACTGATACGGAAGTTCTGTTAGTCCGAGGAAAAGAGAGCCGTCTTCATTAAGACAGTTATAAAAGTTCCTGATGATTTTCGCCCGGAGTTCGTCATTGAAATAAATAAAAACATTCCTGCAGAAAATAATGTCAAGGTTGTTAGTCCCGTTCATTATTGAGGGGAAGTCGTCGGTTTTCAGGTTTATGGTTTCGAAGCGGATATATTTTTTAAGAACTCCTTTGATCCTGATAATGTCTTTGAAGCGGGTCATCCATTTTTCGTGCTCGGAAGGAGAAGTTGTGTTACGGAAAGACCAGGCGGAGTATTCACCTTTTTGAGCGGCAGCAATGAAAGCGGGGTTAACGTCGCTGGCGAGTATCTCAATTCTCCAGTCATTCGCAGCAGACCCGAAAAAATTGAGTACGGTGATCGCGATGGAATAAACCTCTTCTCCCGTACAGCAGGCAGCAGACCAGATTCTGAGCCTCTTGTCTTCCCCCTTCTTCTCCACCAGTTCAGGCAGGACAACATTTGCCAGGGCATTAAATGAAGCGGGTTCCCTGAAGAAGTACGTTTCTCCGATCGTGAGCTGTTTAGTAATATTGTTGATCAGATCCCTTGACGGTGAATTCAGATCTATCGAAAGAAGAAATGAGTAATATGAGTCAAATCCCAGTTCTTTTGATACAATTGTGAGCCCCCGCTCCAGTTCATCGAATTTGTCTTCGGCGTAATGGAGGCCGGTGTTCCGTTCGATAAATTCAGCGATCTCTGCCTGGGAAGGAATGCTGTAAGAATTAACCATCAGGCGAGGCAGTTGAAATGTTTCTCAGGATAAAATCGTTATCATCGTCTCGGAGTATCTTTTCATCATCTATTACCATAACGGATTTAGCCCCTGCGCGGTAGACTCCGGTGAGGTAAGTCAGTCCCGACCAGATAGAATCCGCGGAAACAATTTTTGATGTATCGGCATTCATAGTCTCTCCGACTGAATCCACGATCATAGCGAAACGGGTTACAGAATTTTTTACGATTATCAGTTTGTCTGAGAGAGCGACAGGTTTAAACGGTACACCGCACTTTTTTCTTATGTTCAGCACCGGCAGGAAATCTCCCCTGAAATTAATCATACCAAGGAGTGAGGGCGGCGCCGCCGGCAGGGGTGTTACGGCAACGGAGTAGGTGATCTTTTCAAGATGATCAACATTCAGGCCATATAAATAGTCGTCAAGTGAAAATTCAATAAGATTTATGGTTTTCATTATTAGTCGTTATTCCTGGGTTCAAACTTCGATTACCTTGACCGGTCAAATCCTGAGCCGGGGAAGAAAATATTGATAATTTCTATAACAGAATTTAACCAAATCTTTCGTTTCTGGCTATCAGAAATTAACTTTATACCGATCGTAAAAGTACCCGGAATTAACAGGGCATTTTATGGCTGTACTTTTTACTCGAAAGCTGTCCGCGGATTACTTTCATTGTGAATGGTTTCGCGGGTTCATCTTCAGTTCCAGTCAGTAAAAACAATGATTTGGTTGTTATTTAAACTGTCTGTCAGTGAAATGTATGCCATTAGCAATCAATTCCGGTAATAGGCTTGTGTAGATCGTAGGATGAAAAGGTAAAACGCATCCTCTTACTCCGATCTTATCCTGAAGTATAAGATCTGCCATCAGCGCTATGGGGAGCCCCACGGTCTTTGAGATAGCAGTAAATCCGGGAGGTTCTCCGTAATCAATCATCGTCCGCACTGTCTTGTATTTCTTTTTCCTGTTCTCCTTAAAGTGGTAACTGATCTCGATAAGAAGGATGGCGACATCATTAATTCCGGGGGGGAGTTTAAGTTTTTTGAGCAGCAGGTTGATCATTGCCTGAGCTGCTGTCTTAGCATTAAAACCAATTTCATCCTCCGAGAGAAGCCCGAGCCATTCTAGGTTTGACATAATTCGTCCTGTCGGATTGATGTTGAGAAAGGAAGCAAGCGCCTGGGCGGTGTCATCACTTTTTACGCTAGCAGGAAGGAATAATTCTGTGAACTTCCTGTAAGTCATATTTTTAAGGTTAGGAATAACGATCGTTTCATTAGTTAAACCGAGCTGAACCACTTTACTCCACGTTTCTCCCCAGCCCGGATAACGCAGCGTACCTCTGATGAGTGTTGAAGCTTTTTCAACTCCGAGAATATTTCCGTAGATAAGCGCGTCCCTGTTGGGGTAAGCTTCAAGCAAACCAAATCCCTTAATATCAACGTGCCAGGTATGTTCAAATATTGAATGAAAAGGAACGACCTGAACATGATTATTCTCTTTATAAATCGCGCCATCTTCTCCCGCGAGAAGGATATTCCTGGGATTCCAGATCACGGCGTAATTCAGCGGATTGTCCGGTATTGCGGTTGAAGGAAGGCTTCCTCCATATGAGCGGAATTCGTCAATCCTTCCTCCCTTTTCTTCTATACTCTTTATCAGGTCCACGGAGAGAACATGATCTATGCCGGGGTCAAGTCCGAGTTCATTTACAATGATTATATCATTTTCGATTGCGCTCTTATTAAGTTCTCTGACTTTGGGGTCCTCGTAGGAAGCGGAAAGCATAGGGATCTTACTGCGGATACAGTCATACGCGATCGCATACTGAAAAGGGCGTGTAAGCATATTTATGACCATATCTGACTGCTTGATCAGTGAGTAACGCGCGGTTGCATCGGTAGCATTAAGCTGTACCGCCTGCCCGTGTGAACTGTTGCCAATTAGTTTTTCCGCGTTGGCTTTATCTATATCGCAAAGTGTAATAAAATAATTCCGTTCGGGCGCGATTTTCAGCAGGTAGTGCACCAGGTATACTGAACTTTTTCCCGCGCCGAGTATTAATATTTTCTTCTTCATATTACATGTCACATATGTTTCCTGAGATACTCAAATTCCTTTACGAACTTTCCCCGTTTTACGATAATTGCCTTTTTCATCTCTTCGGAAAGGCGGGAGTTCTTGACAGGCCTGGAGAAATCAAATGCTGCCAGTTCCGGAACAAAAGGAAGGAGTGAGTCTCCGAAGCTAAGCGAAGCCTCATAAGGAAGTTCCGTAGGAAGTTTGTCAACAGCCATTATCAGTGGTCCCTTCCCGGTGAATCCGTCAGATACTTCCCCATTAACCGGGTTGAATGTGAAGACCGGGTTTTCCATATTTGTTTCTTTAACGGTGAGTTCGACCGAGCCGTTAATATCGCAACTGATATCGCCGATCACTTTCAGTTTATGCTTACGGGATTTTTTGTAAAGCTGAAACATATACTTCCTGGTAACCAGCCTCGGGTACCTCTCATCCCAGTAGATCCCATTTACAAGCACCGAGAGGTGGGGAATTAAATCTTCAATTCCTGAGACGAACTTTTCCGGATGATTGTTCAGCAACTCCGTTGAAAATTTTATCTTGCTGCTTTTGGGTTTATAGAGGTCGCTTTTTTTGAACAGAATTTGATATACGGCCTTATTTGTAAGCCTCCCCCTGTTGTAAAGTTCTATGTAATCTTCAGCAGATATCGTAATTGTTGGTAGGATATCAAAAAGCCTTAATGCTCCTTTAGTTACATTTCCGTATCCTGTGAATCCGAAGACAAGCGGCACGATTTCGGGAGGCAGCCCTTTTGTGAGAATCTCAAGCCCGACACGATAAAAATCCTCTTTTGCCTCGTTCAGTTCTTTGTACTCTGTGGCATACCGTATCTTTTCAAACGGATTCCTGATTCCTTCGTGACGGAGCCTTTTACCAAGCGCCCATAGTGTATCAATTATACCGGCGAGTCCGGCATACTCACCAAAAAAGATTAGCCTCTTACCTTGTGGATTTTTAACCAACTCATAATCCAGCAGCGAGGACCGGTCATTTACTATTTTTCGCAGCATTCCCATATTGTATGGCTGTTCTTTTACAGTATGAGAGAAAAAACAGTAGGTCATTCCGGGAAGAAGATAGTCAACTCCGATTTCCTTGACGCCGAAAATAATATTAGCCTCAGTAAGGTCGCGGGTGAGGATCGCTCCCGCTTTTTTGTAATCGAGGTCAGGGAATATCCTGTTTGGCCACGGCTCCACAAGTACTTTGATTCCGTGTCTCCGTACCAGATCTCTGACGTGGACAGGCGCAAGCGGGGCTCTGCGCTGGGTTTTGTCTTTTGTTTCCGCTCTTATTCCAATAACATTTAGCATCGGTAATCCTTTCCTGAATGATTTGATACGGACAATATAAAAGAATAATCCTTAAAGTCAAGTTATTAACCCGATACTGAGGCAGACCCCCTGAAGGAAAGGATTTTATTTTTCTATCCCCGGAACATAACAGTTTCTGAAACCTTATATTTACGGTGTCATCTTATTGTTGTGTTTTATTTTCTGCGTGAGATCGCGAAACAGATAAACTCACATATTTTTTACTTTATCGGATTCAATCTATGGCAAGAATCTTAATACTTGGCGCGGGAATTTCCGGGCACACTGCCGCGGGTATACTGCAAAAGAAAATCGGAAAATCACACGAAGTTGTAGTGGTTTCCCCAAACAGTAAATGGAACTGGATACCTTCCAATATCTGGGTGGGAGTCGGGGTTATGAAGCCCGAAGACGTGACATTTGATCTGCGTGAAGTCTATAAACGACACGGGATTCAGTTCCACCAGGCGAAGGCAACCGCAATCTTCCCGGAAGGAGGAAACGGACCATCTTCACCGTTTGTCCGGATTGAATATACTGATCCCTCGAAGAAGGGGATAACGGAAGACATTACTTACGACTACCTGATAAACGCTACAGGGCCGAAGTTAAATTTCAACGCGACTCCCGGCCTGGGCCCTGATGGCTATACCGAATCAGTCTGCACATACGGACACGCTGAAGAAGCAAACAAAAAACTTCAGGATTTGATAAAAGAAATGAAAAACGGCGCGCGAAAAACGATACTGATCGGCACGGGGCACGGAACCTGCACCTGCCAGGGCGCTGCATTTGAGTATATATTTAATGTTGAATACGAACTGAGGAGGGCGGGGGTAAGAGATAACGCTGAGATCATCTGGATATCTAATGAGTACACGCTTGGTGATCTTGGCATCGGCGGGCTTCACCTGAAGCGGGGAGGATACATAACCCACAGCCAGATATTCACCGAATCTCTTTATACGGAGAGAGGCATTAAATGGATTACGGGCGCCGCACCGACAAAGATAGAAGAAGGAAAAGTTGTATATAAAACACTTTCAGGCGAGGAGAAAACGCTCGGATTCGACTTCGCGATGCTGCTTCCTCCTTTCACCGGTGTTGAAATGAAGGCTTATGATAAAGACGGCGCGGATATTACAGAAAAGCTTTTTATGAAGAATGCTTTTATGAAAGTTGACGGCGACTACTCCCCCAAAAAGTACGAAGACTGGAAAGCATCCGACTGGCCTTCAACGTACCAGAATCCGCTGTATCCGAATATCTTCGCCGCGGGAATTGCATTCGCGCCGCCGCACCAGATCTCGAAACCGATGTCCGCCCCTGACGGCACAGTTATCACTCCCGCACCCCCGAGAACCGGAATGCCTTCAGGAATGATCGCACGGGCAGTGGCAATGAGTATAATAGATATGATTAAAACAGGTAACACCAAAGCAACACACGAGGCAAGCCTCGCGGAGATGGGTGCTGCCTGTGTTGCATCAGCGGGAGCCAGTCTCACGAAGGGAACAGCCGCAGCGATCACGCTTTATCCGATCGTACCCGACTTTGATAAATACCCCGTTTACGGCAGGGATATTAACTATACTTTTGGTGAGATCGGACTCGGAGCGCACTGGATCAAACATATACTTCACTATATGTTTATCTACAAAGCGAAAATGAATCCCGGCTATACATTAATTCCGGAATAGAGAGGTGAATATGAACACTAATAATGAAGACAGATTGCAAGCACTCAAACCTTATGATGACGGCTTTTTCGCGTCTTACCCGACGGGATTTACTAAGTTTTTAAGGACTTTCATCCCATACCAGTTTATGAGGTTTGTGGTTATTAACCTTAAGATGCTGAGAATGATAAGCAAGTCGCATAAATAATCGCGGAATTCCGCGGATTATTTTTATTAAGCTGACCGAAAATATTCTGTGCTGATATTAAAGCGCCAAAAAATAAAAGCCCCTCAGGGAGGGGCTTTGTTATAAACTGCCTTTCAACCGGCAAGTTTCTTATCTATACTTTCCATAGACCGGTTGATATTCTCTATTACCTTATCCAGCCCCTCGCTGTTTTCTCTCGCTTTTTTAGTGAAGTCAAGACTGTTATCCAGCGCTTTCTTGAATTCCTCAATCCCCTCAATCGCGGGTAACTTAACGTCAAACTTTTTCAGAACCGGCTTAAGCAGGTCCTGCGCCCAGTCGTTAACGTATTTATCAAAGACTTTACCAACTTTGCCTCCTTCAACCACATCACGCAGGCTTATATTTACTTTAACGCCGGCAATTTTCTCCTTAAACCTTTTATCAAGAACATCATTCACATCATCAGCGATGCGGCTGACCCTTTTAAAGTGTTTTTCAAAATTGTCAATACCTTTATTTACTTTATTGATAGGCTTTTCAAACTTTGTTATTTCCGAACCAATCTTGTCAATCTTATCAATGTGCTTCTCGGCTTTTACTAATTCCGCCGAGATCTGAGTGACCGATTGCCTGATCTCGGAATAGGCTGTTTCCGAATCCGCTCCTTGCGGACTGGCAGATAAACCGGTTAGTTTTGATTTCAGTTCGACTAAGCGTGTCTGTAGCAAACGGAGTTGTGAATTAAGGATAATATTCTTTGTAAGAGCAAAGTTCATATTATTGTCGGCAGGTTGAATGACCGGAGCTTTCAGCGCGGAGACACCGGTTTTAACTTTCTCCAACTGGTTTAGTGAAAAATCGAGAGAAATACTGAACGGTTTGATAGCCGTGCCAATTGTGGGTATTCTCGTCATTGGATTCAGCGCGCTGCTGGTGCTGCTTACCTTCGCGGTCAATCCCTCAAGATTTTCTGTTAAGTAAAAGGCTCCGCCCATAGCTGACTGTCCCTTAATGAGGTGAACAATTACTTTATCCGACTTATTGAGCAGTTCCCCGGTTTTACCATACAGTCCGTCAATTTCTCCGGCAGTTTCAGCTGCGGCAGGATTTGCTCCTGCACTGAGCGCCGGCATTGATGATGCGGGATCCATCGCATTTTTGGGAATGAAGGGACGGTTTGTTTCAGCGTCGAGCAGATACCATTCCGTCCACGCACCGCTATCATCATCGCCAAGCATAACATTACTTCCGTTCTGCGAACTCTTCTGGCCGAGGCATATAACTTTTTCTTCGTGATTATAAATTTTAAATTTGCCCCCTCCCAGATGACGGAAAGTAAAATTCTGAGCCGGAATATTTTTCATTTCTGTCAGTCCGATATCGTCAAGAGTCTGAGTAGCCGGCTTGCGATTCGTCATAATATCTCTCATACTCTTTTGGGACGCACTACGGGAAGTTACCAGAAGAGTGTTATCGCATGAAGGAGCAATGCTGTAATGGGCAAAGCTGGAATTCGACTGGAAGATATCGTATTTTCTGTCTGGGTCAAAATCTGAGAGTTCATAGACCTGGATATTATTTCCGTGCTGGGGATTTTTTCTTCCTGGAATATCAAAATAACCTCTCGAGTCCCTGCCGAAATTTATTGCTGATTGAATATAGACTGTTTTAATCCCAGACATATCATCACCAATGCTTAACTTTTTCTTATTGATAGCATCATCAAGCAGTAATGGTTTATTCGTCTTTACGGAAACCAGTACCCACTCCGTCCACGGACCATCGTGATCGTCCCACATAACAATTGCCTTCCCGTTCTGAGAGGATCTTCCTTCCAGTGCAATTAATTTTCCATTTCCCCCGAAGATCTTAAACTTCCCGTTTCCTAAATATTTAAAAGTAAAATTCTGATTGTCCTTATCATTCGGTCCGTAAATAATCAGATCCGCCCCATTTTTATTGGAACCGCCCTGAATATCAAGATATCCGGCAACACCGTCAATATGAATTCTCACGAATGCTTTATTCACGGAGTTGTCAATAATGTATCTTCTGTCTTTTTCAGATTTTTCCAATTGCCAGACCTGGATCTTTGCTTTTTCACGAATTTTGTCTTCACCTCCGCTGATATCCCAATAGCCTTTATTATCAATGCCGAAATTCTGAGCTGATTGTATGAAGAAGGGTTCATTGCGGGGGAGCAGGTCGTTCACGCTTTGCGCGGTTAATGAGATGTAACTCATAAATAGAACTGAGAAAATAAATTTGAAGTGTGTCAACGCTAACGTTATCCTTTCTGATAGATTTAAATGATACTTGTATTTAATGGCGGGCTCTGGACCAGTGTGAATCGTAAGCCGCGGAAAAATGTCCAATTGACATATGTAAAATAACAGAGATGTGTTTCTCGGGCAAGTTTGGTTTACAAAGGGCAATAGTTGACAAAAGGCAATAATTGACTGGACAGATAGATGCAAATTATTTGTATATACAAAATAAGCTGCCTCAATTTAATAGCAGGTGATTTTTTATTTGTATTAGCGGAGGGGAATTCCGGAACTAATCCGCGAGTGCGAAATGCCTCCCCCGCAGTTGAGGGAGGCAGAAGAACGGTTATTAAAAAGTTATACGGCAATCATAGCCGTGAAGAATCGTCGGTTTTATTGTTCCAGGATTATTTGAATTTTTTTTCAATCTCAACTACTTTATTTCGTTTATAATCAGAGACGCCCACCATTAATCCCGCGGTAACGACAACAGCTCCGATTATCTGCGGAACCGTAACATCCTCTCCGAAGAGAAGCATAACGAAGGGGAGAATCGCCAGATATATATTCGTATAAGGAACCCAGAAGTGAGCCGCAAATTTTGAAAGCTTAAAGAAGCCAAAGCTGTAAATATATCCTGTGAGTCCGGCGGCAACAACAAAAAGTATAGGCCACCAGTTATCGGGAATAATACTTCCTTCAAAAAGAGAATAAAACCTGTGAAGATCTGTTTTCGCGTTTATGCTTTTAATCATTTCCTGAGTCTCGACGGGGAGATTCTGAGTCAGGACATATTCTCCTTCAGTAAGAGTATAGTATTGCAGAAGATACGCTTTGTCCTGATCATTAACCTTGGCAAGAACTTCTTTATTGAACCTTTCTTTTTCTACGGAATCCGGGATGTGAGCGTGTGTGATCTCGGCGATAAGAGGAAAAATAAAAATAGCAGCGGAAATAAAGAGCATTTTCCAGATTTCGCGCCAGACGACAAGCGCGTTGGGGCCTACATTCGGGAGCGCTGTCTGCACAGTTTTGTTATTTAATACCTGCTGAGAGAGAAGGCATCCGTTGATAATAACTATCCAGAGAATGGCTTCGAAATCGAGTTCCGAACCTGCGGTCACTTTGTAACGTGATATGGATATTCCGATTATAACAAGAGCAATACCGATCCAGTGTTCTTTCCTGATCGGAGCGTTGAACAAAATCTTGCCGAAGAACGGAAGGAACGCGAGGTATATATTGATGAATGGAGCATAAACGTGCGGGGAATAAAACCGCGGGAGGTAGAAGAAGCCAATATTCTCTATTACACCGGTGAAGGCACAGATCACAATTGTAGCCATTGATAAGCCCCCCGGCCACAGATATTTAACAGGCTTGCCCCGCATCAATTCAATGATTACCGCAATAACCGCCCAGGTCAATTTAGATAGCTCACGCCACCAGGTCATAACTCCCGGCGACACACCGATAAGTTTATCCCCAACAAACCTTGGCTGGTTCCCCATCCAATTCAATACATACTGTCCCCCTAAAGCTCCGTTGATTATAGATAACCAAAGGATCAGAATTAACCATTCCATATTAGACTCTCAGACTCCGACAATACGAAAACACCGGTCTGTGTGTTTCCGGTTAGAATTTATAAAAAACTTCGACCGGCTAACTTAGAGAATTAGGCCAAAAGAAAAAAGGCAATTGAAAGAAGAAAAATTAAAAACTGGGAATAAGAAAGCTCTGTCAATGGAAATAATGAGTCAAATATACCGAACAAAGAAAATGTTCACACCTGCAACCGGACTTTTATAAATTAATATAAATGAGCGGATAACAGATTAGAGCGGTTGATCAGTTAATTCAGCCTGCGGGTTATTTTATTATAAATATCTCTATAAAAACATTAACCGAAAGATGTACCGGTTAACAGGGCGTTATTTTAATATCTTAAGCGAATCAATTATCCTTACAGCGGTTGCGGTACCGTCTTCTTCCCGCATTATTTTTCCCGCGGAGAATGCTTTTTGAGTCATTGCCGGATGAAGGAGTATTTCTCTCAGGCCTCTTCCTATTTTTTTAGGAGTAACAGTATTCCGGTTTAAAACAAAGGGTGATACTCCGAGCCGGACAAGCTCAGCGCCAAACAAAAACTGATCCTGTATGTGACCGATTATCAGTGAAGGTTTCCCTGACATAAGCGCCATTTGTGTAGTGCCCGCGCCTCCGTGATGTACAATTGCCGCGCATTTAGGAAATACCCGGCTGTATGGAGATGAATTGACACGGAAAATATTTTTATCCTCAGGAATATCCGTAACGTGTTCCCATCTGGATTGTATAATGGCTCTTACATTTGCGATTTTAGCAGCATCATACAAAAGCCTGGTTGTTTCATTAATAAGCAAAGAATTATTAGCAGTGCCGGTCATACTCCCGAGAGTCATATACACCGGCTCCATAATATGTCCCAGAAAGGAATCTAATCCTTCCGGCCAAACCCACTTTAATGAATCATCTTTAAGCTTGAAAAAGCCGCATACATGATGATTGCTTCCCCAATCCGGTTTTGGTTCGCAAAGAACGGGGCTGACCGCGATCAGATTGCAGAGGGGAGACTCCCAAACTTCGCGGTAGCTTTTTGCTGGCGTAAGTCCCTCGTTCTCGCGGAGAGAATTGATAAAGGGGAGGATGATTTTATTAAGGATGCGAAGACTGATTTTCCAGATTATGCTGTTGATAGTTTTTCCAAGGTCCGGCAGCGGTACAGGAGGAGCGTAGCGCGTTGGTAAAGCGCCGTGGTTAAGCGCAACCGTGATATGAGGAGTCCCCGATTTTTCAGCGGCTGCCTGAAGGGGGTGATGTATGAAATGGCCAATTACCAGATCATTTTCGGCGCACAGTTCACCGGAAATTTTGTACATTTTATTAACCCCGGGCTGGAACATTTCGGAGAAAATAAATTTTAATTGCTTCAGATGGTCAGGAGATTCGATCATTCGCTTTCCTATTTCGTTCAGTTTCTCTTCACTCTCCGCGATGAAATCAACAGAATGGATTTTAAAGCCGTACTTTTGCGCGAAAGGGGAAAAATCCCTCCGGTCAGCGCTTGTAATTGCAAGTTTCACATCGTGACCCGCTTTTACGAGTTCCGCCGCGAGAGCGATGAAAGGATTAATATCCCCTTCGCTGCCCCAAGTCTGGATACCGATTTTCATAGTTGTCTCGGGAAATAGCTTTAAAAAATTAATTAACTGAACTTGACACTTGAAACTTAGTGAAATTTCCGGAATCAATAATCCCGTGAACCGGGAATAATGTTACTGATATCTTTGTTCAGATCGCCTTTGAAATTCCCACGGATAAGTTCTTCTCGGGGGCTGGTGCTGAAGACCATATGATCACTAATTCGTGTACAGGTGTGTGGAATTTTTATTCCTCTTATCAATAATTCAACAAAAAATAATTTATTAATAAAATATGATGAAGCGTTTTGGAGAGAGCCGAGCTGTGACCGCAAACGGTTGAAAGAGTTGTGTGACATTTCACTGAGGTGAGAAGATGGAGAGGAGTCATCTCAAGGATTTTTAAAAAATAATATCTGGTGTTGAAAATAGTAAAATGTTAACGATCAACTTATTTTAACTAAGTTACATCGGAAAATCTAATTTTATGTTTATCCAAAAGGTGTTTTATGAATCCGAATAACATTACGACCGCGTTTTCTATTGATGGAATGAAGGTTGTGAAAAGTCTTGGTGTTGTGCGCGGCGTTGTGGTAAGGTCGCGCTCCATTTTCGGAACGATTGGAGGGTCGCTGCAGACTATTTTTGGCGGCGATATTACTCTCTTCACCGAGTTGTGTGAGAAAACAAGATTTGACGCGATGCAGCGTATGGTTGAGCACGCCAGACAGTTGGGTGCAAACGGCATAATAGGGATGCGTTATGAATCCAACGAAGTATTGAGCGGCGTTACTGAAGTGCTTGCCTATGGTACAGCGGTAGTTATGGAAAAGGAAAGTTAATCCGGTGTACTGCCGGGAACAGATTCCGGGAAAATAAAAAGCCCCGCGGAAAACGGGGCTTTGAATTAATCTCTTAATTATAATACTTATTTGATCAGCAGCATTTTACGTGATGCACGGAAGTCGCCGCCTGTGATCTTATAAATGTATATACCGCTGGGGATACCGGAGGCATCAAATTCAGATTCATATACTCCTGGAGCTTTATCTCCGTCAACCAGTACTGCAACTACGTTACCAAGAACATCATATACACTAAGATTGATGTATACCCTATCGTTGCTTCCCTTGACTGACGGTACCGAATACTTTATCCTTGTGGAAGGATTAAAAGGATTTGGATAATTCTGCATCAGCGAGAACTCAGTCGGAATTTCCGCCGAAGAGGATTTGATGTCAGTTGTACCATCAATAACAAAGGAACCGGCGTTCGAGTAGGGTGAATTTACTCCCTGTCCGTCCTTTGATCTTACTCTCCAGTAATAAACATATCCGGACTGAAGGGAATTGAGCGCGATCTGTGACTGGCTTATTCCTTCAAGTCTCTGCGCGTTTTCGAATGACGGAGTTAAAGAATACTCTACATCATACGAATAACCGGCGTTCTGATTCGGGACGAACCAGGATAATACCGGCGCGGATGTCGGCAACAAAACATTATTAACAGGATTTCCGGCAACAGGCGCGGCAGGTCCGTTTACGGCCGGTGTTACAAATGAATAAGCATCAGACCACGCTGAATATGCATTTCCGTTATAAGTCCGAAGTTTATAATAATATGTGACTCCCGCGGTCAGATTCGTCAAGGTGGTTGAGTTCCCTGAAAGCGCGGAGACGGTTGCTGTTCCCGTGAAACTATTATCTGTGTTGTATTCTAATTCAAACGTAAGAGGCGCAACACTTGCTCCGTTTGTATACCAATTAATATCAACATCAGTTGAAGCGGTTGTTACTCCTCCGACAGGCCAGGTAGCAACAGGTATAAGGCTTCCTGTGCTTCCGGCAGTCTGGAAAGAGGTAAAGGGAGACCAGGCGCTGTTCGCTCCTACCTTTGATTTAACGCGCCAGAAATAAGTTTTACCTGCGAGCAATCCGGTGATTTCCTGAGAAGTGTTTGTTACACTTGTGAAAGTTCCGGTTGGGGTTGTGGTCGAGTCATCAGCGACATATTCGACGTCAAAACTGATGCCGGTAGTCCAGGTGCCGGTATACCAGTTAAGATAAACAGAAGAACCGTAAATCACCGCGCCGTTATTCGGGTAACTGGGGACAGGCATCGGGGCGCCGGTTACAATCTGTGTGCTTACAACAAATTCTCCCGTTGCCGACCAGTCAGAAGTCTGTACTCCGTTTGTACCTCTGACCTTCCAGTAATACGTTCCGGAAGATAATCCGGATACGAGAGTATTCCAGCCGCTAATGCCGGTATATGTCGGAGTGCCCGTGAAAGTATTTGTGGTATTAATTTCCAAGTCGTAAGTAAGTCCGGATGAATTACCCATCACCCACCAATAAAGAGTGGCATAAGGATTGTAAACCACCGTGGAATTTACCGGGTACGAAAGATTTGGAGCGGACATTGTGACCGAACCCTGAGTGCTGAATGTTTCCGTTACGGACCACGCTGAGGTGGAGGTACCGTTATTTGAACGGGTTCGCCATTCATAATCGGTGCCCGCTGCAAGTGCCGGTAATGTGTAAGAAGAAGTAGTAAGTCCTGTTACTGAAGTCCACGAAGAAGCACCTGACTCTCTATACTCCAGTTCATAAGTGAATAATCCGCTGCCGGAATTGACATACCAGTAGAGGGTAGGAGTAAGTGAAGATATCAGCGTTCCATTCACGGGGTATGACAGAACAGGTGTAACCGCGCTGCCGTAGGTAGTGAAACTGTCAAAGTCAGAATAACCGATCACCGTACTATCTATGTAACTGGCTTTTACCCGCCAGAAGTACTGAGTGCCGGGTAAGAGCGCCGAAGTAGTGCAGTTGGTTGCGGTTACTTCCGCGATAAGCAAAGTTGAAACTGACGGAAATGTGCTGTCAACAGATACCTCGACATCATATTTTAAATTAGAATGTGCGTTATGAGGATACCAGTTTAATTGCGGTGTAAAGGTATAAACAGTCGGGTTGTTTATCGGCCAGGAGAGATAGACGGTTACGTAAGGTACCGTTGTGAAACTTCCGGTTGAAGGAGCTCCCGCTCCGTTACTGTTCATCGAAATGATCTGATAGTAATAAGTAGTGCCGTTGTTAAGAAGCCCCGAATATGAATATGAATTTGTTGTAACGGTATCGCTTACGACAAGCGGAGTAAAAGTTGGGTTTGTTGAAATTTGTATTACATACTGATCAGCGCCTGAAACAACCGGCCAGGTGAAGGATGGCTGAACAGAACTTCCGCCTCCGTATGCAGAAACCGCCGGGGGTGTTACAACCGGAGGCTGAACAGTGGTGGTAAATGAGAACGGTGCCGCCTGATAACCGCTGGAAGCGCTGCCGTCTGATGCACTGACACGCCAGTAGTATGTTGTATTGTATAAACCGTTAAAGAAGTCATAGCTGTCAGCACTGGTAACAGTATCCTTTAGGATAGCAGAGAAACCCGCATCGGTTGCAATTTGTACCTGGTAAGATACCGCGCCCGAGACGGCATCCCAGTCAAGAATTGTGGCAACCGGCTGATTAACTGCTCCGTCTGCCGGAGAATTTAAGTTTGGTATTGCAGGACCAGTAATCCCCGGGCCTATGGTGCCATCATTTTGTATTAGGGCAGCCATAATCTTTGTGGTGAAAACAGTCTGATCAAACGCATTATAAGCTGCAACCACAGAGTTGTTACCGGCGTAGGCTGCGATAGGTGGAAAGAATTCGTTCAACGTGGAGATGGATATTGGAATCCCGCCGGTAGTAAAACCAAAGGTACCTTTCCCTATTTTTTGAAAATATACATCATAATCCGTTAAGGACCTCAAGTCTATCCATATTACCATTGCCTCGCCATTTCCGGCATAAGAGATTGCCGGTGAATTAATTCCTAAAGGTGCATTTAAAGAACCTGTAGCAGGAGTGAAATAGGTGTTCCCCAGGTTATCCATTGCCCGAACGTTACCGGTGTTGGTGCTTACACCGTGCGCAAGCAGGTATAGCCCACCGCTGCCGTCCGTACAAAAGTATGGATTATAGTAGTAAGGTGAGTAGTTGTTATGATCAAAGAGAAAAACGTTATCAAGGGTTAATTGAAGATCCGAATCTAACTTCGAAGCGTAATAAGCGCTGTTAGTACCTTGATTTGAAGAATACAGAGCGATAGTGCCATAATCATTACTCTCAATTAAGCCCAAATTTCTCCTTTCAACGCCTAGGTTATTAATGGTTACGGAACCCATTGACATAATATTCATAGAATATTTAGAAATTTCCGAAGAAGAGTTGGAACCAATAAAGGATTCTGTATTCAGAAAAAAGTGAGAACCTTCATAGAAAACCATACTATTTTTTTGGGAGACAGGCCTCTGCCCCCAGATTTGATTAGTGAAAATAGCAACGCCGGTAGTAATGTTAAATCGTGTTATTTGAGTATAAGAAGAATTATGAGTGGTTACAAGTATAAGTTCATCCAAACCATTCATAGCAGCAGCGTGCAAATTAACATTACCGGTGTGGACAGTAAAAATCGGTGAAGCTGACCCCGAGGGTGAAATTTTACATGCTTGAATATTCGTACCGCCAGCAGAAGGATTTGATAATTGAGCTACTATAGCGGCGCCTCCGTCAGAAATAGGCGCGACAATAACGCTGCTAATCAGCCATCCACCTGTGGGGATAAGTGTTCCGTCATATCCCCAGGTTTTTTCACCACTCTGGTTCAATTTCATAACGCCGATTTGGCTGGTTTGCTGGTCGTTGTAAGCAAAAAAAGTTTCACCTGAAGAATTTACCTTGAGATCTAACACCATAGCGGTAGTATCCTTCAACAGGGATGGAGATGAAGTCCATTGCCCAAGAGCAGGTATGGATAGATATAAAACAAAAACCACCATTAAAGGCAGCGCGCGCAAAGATAAATTGCTGACAAATGTCATATGAATCTCTAATAATTTGAATAATTAGGAAAAAAGTACACACTTTGGATGCATTAGCCGAACCGGAGGGGATTCCGGTGACCTCTTTTCTATGCGGCTAAAATGCTTCCAAATATTAAAAATTAGTCTAAAAGTAGCAAGAGAAATCGTATAGAATTATTTTTTTTGCTAAGTCAGTGATTTAAATCACGCGGATTTTTTTAGGTAAACCTGATTATTACCCTCGAATGGGTTCATAGGAAAAAGGTCACTCTGATTATTAATTCTTAATTCTTATTTTTTAATTAATTTATAAGGTTTGGATATTTTTTTAAAGTTGGAATGCAAACTCCCCTGATGACGCAATATTATAAGATAAAAGCGTCCAATCCTGATACCATATTATTGTTCAGAATTGGCGACTTTTATGAGACTTTTGACGAGGATGCCAAAACCGCCTCAAAAGTTCTGGGGATAACTCTGACCAAACGTTCCAACGGAGCGGCGGGAGACGTCCCGCTTGCCGGATTCCCGCATCACGCCATTGATACCTATCTGCCAAAGCTGATCCGGTCCGGACACCGGGTGGCTATATGCGAACAGATGGAAGACCCCAAACACGCGAAGGGAATTGTTAAGAGAGAAGTTACTGAAATTGTCACACCGGGGGTTGCATTCTCGGATAAGGTGTTGGACCATAAAAGGAACAACTACCTGATGTCGGTCGTGATCGGTGAGAGTATCTGGGGCATTTCTTTTTGTGATATTTCAACGGGGGAATACTACGCTTACGAGATCACCGCTGCTATGTTCAGGGATCAGCTTGAAACAATAAATCCGGCAGAGATACTTGTTACGCGGAAAGACCTTGAAAAACTTACTTACACCGTAAGGAATGTGAATGAAGGCACCAGGCTTACAAAAGTGGATGACTGGATCTTCAGTTATGACTACGCGAATGAATTACTGACAAATCATTTCAAGACCGTGAACCTGAAGGGATTCGGGATCGAAAAGCTTCAGGCCGGATTGATAGCTGCCGGTGTTGTTTTCCACTATCTGCAGGAAAGCCAGAAGTCAAACCTCGCACATTTAAGCAAGATATCCCTTTATAATCCCTCTGATTATATGGCGCTTGATTTCGCGACTAAGCGCAATCTTGAGATAGTCCAGTCAATGCAGCAGGGGGGAAGGGAAGGGACGCTGATCTCGATCCTTGATAAGACCGAGACGCCTATGGGTGCAAGGCTGCTTAAAAAGTGGATCTCCGCTCCGCTTAAAAAGGCGGACGCAATTATTGCCCGCAGGGACTCAATCGAGGAATTGTTGATCAAAAAGGATTTACGAAAAAAATTAGCCACTGAGCTGAAGGAGGTCGGTGATCTTGAGAGGCTTATCTCCAAGATATGTACCGGCAGGGCGAATCCGCGTGATGTGCTTGCGCTGAAAAACTCAATTAAAAAAATCCCTCAGATAAAGACCCTCTTATCCGAAGCGCAGTTCCATACTCTTGCAACACTTCGGGACAATTTTGTTGAAATGCAGAGTATCGTGGAGAAGATCGAAAAGGCGATAGTTGAAAATCCTCCGCTCAGCATTGCTGATGGCGGAGTGATCAGAAGGAACTATAGCCCGGAACTGGATGAACTACGGGATATATCCCTTAACGGGAAAGACTGGATTGCCAACCTCCAGCGGCAGGAACGTGAGCGTACAGGGATTGGTTCCCTGAAGGTTAATTATAACCGTGTCTTTGGTTACTATATCGAAATAAGTAACGCGAATAAAGATAAAGTACCTGCTGATTACATTCGTAAACAGACACTAGTCAGTTCCGAACGATACATCACACCGGAACTGAAAACATATGAAGAGAAGGTACTTTCAGCGGAAGAGAAGATATACGATCTGGAATCCGAGCTCTTTAATCAGATCAGGCTTGAGGCTGCTTCATACGCAGAGCAGGTACAGCAGAACGCCAGGATGATCGCGATGCTCGATTGTTTTATATCATTTTCGCAATGTGCCGAAGAGTATAAATACATAAAGCCGGAAATTGATGATTCAGACATTCTTGAACTTGATGAAGCCCGGCACCCTGTAGTGGAGCGTATACTTCCACCTGACGAAAAATTTACTCCTAATAACTGCCGGATGGACAACGAGGATACTCAGATCATTCTCCTGACCGGCCCGAATATGGCAGGGAAGTCTGTGTATCTGAGGCAGATAGGATTGATTGTACTGCTTGCCCAGATCGGGTCATTTGTACCAGCCGCGAAAGCACGGATTGGGATAGTGGACAGAATATTTACGAGAGTCGGCGCGAGCGACAATATAACTGCCGGAGAGAGCACATTCCTGGTTGAGATGCAGGAGGCGGCAAACATATTAAATAATGCTTCATCCAAAAGTCTTATTCTTCTTGATGAAATCGGGAGAGGCACCAGCACTTTTGACGGAATCTCAATTGCCTGGGCGATAACAGAATACCTGCACGAGAACCCTTACCTTAATGCCAAGACGCTCTTTGCCACCCATTATCACGAGCTGAACGAAATGGCGGAATTATTTCCACGGATTAAAAACTATAAAGTTGAGGTCCGGGAATATGATGACAAGGTTGTCTTCCTTCATAAGGTGAATCCCGGGAAAGCTGATCACAGTTACGGTATCCAGGTCGCGCAGATGGCAGGATTGCCGACATTTGTTACTGACCGCGCGAAGGAGATACTATTTAATCTCGAAGGGAAGGAATTAACCCCGCACGAACTTAAAAAGCAGAGGCTCGCGAAGCTTCAGCAGCCTCCTATCGGAAGGCAGTTAAACCTCTTTGAAGTTAAGGATGACGCGCTCCGCGAGGAGATAAGCGGGATTCGTATAGATGAACTAACCCCGCTTGAGGCATTAAATAAACTCAGCGATCTTAAGAAAAAACTTGATGAAAAGTAATCTGATTATGAAACACTTCTTTTTATTTGCAGCCGCGCTGCTTATCTCAGTTAACGCTTTCAACGGGTGTAAAAATTACACGGCTGAAGAAAAACAATATATTGATGGCATTGAAAAACAGCGCCTGGAGAAAAATGAGGAGTACAAAAGCTCCCCTGCTTCACCTTTCAACCAGGAACCAAAAGTTCATTTTGAACCCCTGAAATATTACGATGTTGATCCCGCTTTTGTATTCAAGAGCAAACTGACGGAATACATACCTAAGGATACAATTACCATTTTCGGAACAAAAGGGGAGGCGAGAAGTGTTGTTAAGTCCGGATACCTTCAGTTCACCACTCACGGAAAAACTTTCCGGATGAATGTGTACGAGGGGGTCTCGAAAAGCGGGCAGAAGTATCACAGTCTCTGGTTTACTGACAAGACGACGAATAACGAGACCTACGGCGTAGGCAGGTATCTCGATTTTGAACTTGAACCCGATCCGGAATTTGTTTATACAATTGATTTCAATCTCGCTTACAATCCGTACTGCGCTTACAGCCCCAGGTATTCCTGCGCGATTCCTTCAAAGGAGGATTACCTTGACCTTGCGGTAGAGGCGGGAGAGAAGAAGTTTCACGAATAAGATGAAGTTTTGGAGTTGATTTGATAGTCGTAATGAAAAAATCTGCCACGGAAAAGCAGGCAGAAGAAGTTATTAAACAATTAGGGGAGTATGGTTTTTCCGCTCACGTATCTGCGGGCGCCGAGCAGACTGTAATCGGAGCGATAGGTGTCCGCCCCGATTTTGATATTCGCAAAATTAAAATTATGGATGGGGTAGGTGATGTCTTTAAAGTAACCGAACCGTTCAAACTCGCGAGCAGATCGTTCCGTAAAGAGAATACGCTGATTAAGGTGAAAGATGTTACTTTTGGCGGCAATGAAGTAATTGCGATTTCGGGCCCTTGTGCCATTGAGAACGAAGAGCAGGTATTCGCGATCGCGGAGATAGTCAGCAGCGCCGGGGTGAGAGTTTTACGCGGAGGCGCTTTCAAGCCGCGCTCATCTCCTTATGCTTTCCAGGGGCTGGGAGAAGAAGGGCTGAAACTGATTCGCGCGGCAGCGGATAGATATGACCTGGTGGTTGTCACTGAAGTTTTAGAAAGCGCGCAGGTTGACCTTGTTAATACGTACACGGATATCTTCCAGGTTGGAGCCCGCAATATGCAGAATTTTCCGCTCCTTAAAGAGCTGGGTAAATTCAAAAAGCCTGTATTGCTGAAGAGAGGTTTTTCCGCGACAATAGAGGAGTTGTTAATGAGCGCGGAGTACATTCTCGCGAGCGGCAATCCGGATGTTATATTATGCGAGCGAGGTATAAGGACTTTTGAAACTTATACACGCAACACTTTTGATCTTTCCGCGATACCTGTAGTACAGGGCAGAAGTCACCTGCCTATCATAGCCGACCCCTCACACGCAGTCGGATTACGCCAGCTTGTACCTGCAATGGCACGCGCCGCAGCAGCATCCGGCGCGGACGGGATTATGCTCGAAGTTCATCACGAACCGAAGAAAGCATTGTCGGACGGGCCGCAGGCGCTCCTACCAGGACAGTTTCGCGAACTGATGGAACAACTCAGAAGTATTGTGTCAGTACTCGGGAGAAGACTCGCCTGATATGATGAAGCGGTATCTTAATTTAGCTCTCCTTTTTTTAATCGCGGCTATCGCCATCCCAGCCCAGCAGCCTGAAGAAGTAAGGGAATTATATCCGAACGGAAAAGTAAAATCCTTGGGGACTTACGTTAACGGAAAACTGCACGGAGAATATACCGAGTACTTTCAGAACGGGAAACTCTGGAAGAAATGGTATTTCGTTGACGGTAAAGAAGAGGGTATATCAACGTGGTATTTTGAAAACGGCAAGGTTAGTATTGAATGGAACTATAAAGAAGGAGTAAGGGAGGGAGTTTCAAAGTGGTACTATGAAACAGGTGAACTCTGGTCGGAACAGAATTATATAAGCGGAAGCCTGCAGGGAATAACAAAGACATACTACAAGACCGGCGAACTTCAGGGTGAGTGGAATTATAAAGACGGGCTTCTGCACGGGATGTCCGTTACTTATTTTACTTCCGGAAAAAAGGAAGTTGAAAGAAATTTCTATAAAGGGAAATCGGAGGGAAAGACCTATGTGTACCACGAAAATGAGAATGTGGCAGTTGAGGCAACCTACGTTAACGATAAACTTGAAGGGGAACTGTATATATATGATTCTGCCAGAGGGCTTCGGGTAAAAGATACTTACCGTAACGGTCAGATTATTACACGCGACCGTTACGATTATCTCGGCAAGTTCATTTCATTCGAGAAATACGACCGGGAGTTTT
Organism: Ignavibacteriaceae bacterium; assembly: GCA_013360295.1. GTDB lineage: Bacteria > Bacteroidota > Ignavibacteria > Ignavibacteriales > Ignavibacteriaceae > JABWCL01. The sequence continues at coordinate 63,671 of JABWCL010000026.1, forward strand.
ACGCGAACGGCGCGCTGAAATCAGAAACATTTATTAAAGACGGGCTGAGACAGAACAGGTTAAAGAGATTCTTTGAATCCGGCTTCCTCTCAGAGAGCCTTCCATACACAAACGATACACTGACGGGAGTGGGCTTCTCATACTATGGAAATGGTATTTTGCTCTCCGAAACAGATTATAAAAACGGAATGAAGCACGGAACGGAAAAGGTATATCACGAAAACGGGATAGTTTCGCGTCAGAATTATTACCAGGCAGATACACTTGAAGGAATAGTCTTTGAATATGACACGCTCGGGAATATTATTACAAGCAGCCACGTTGAAAAAGGGAGACTCAACGGAGAGAAGAAAAGATATTACGACAACGGGCTTTTGCAGTACTCGGAGAATTATTATGAAGATGTGGTCACAGGGTCGCGGATAGAGTACTACCGTAACGGTTACCTGAAACAAACCGCCCAGTATCACTATGGTAAACTTGAGGGCTTCCTCCGCGATTTTTATGAAGACGGCGCTCTCTACAAAGAGGAGTATTACGTGGAAGGGGAGATGAAGACACAGAAAATTTACAGCCGCACCGGTGAACTATTATCAGCGAAAGGATATGATGAATAAGTTTTATCTTGTTTTGGTGTCACTCTTTATTGTAACTGCAGCTTTTCCCCAGGAAGGTGAACAGCGAAATTACTATCCTGACGGAATGATTAAAGAAATATTTTCAGTAAAAGAGGGGAAGATAAACGGCGAATACAGGAAATTCAGCCCGTCAGGAGTGCTGACCGAAAAACTGAACTATCTTGACGGGAAAATAGAAGGGGAGTGTGCCACATACTATGAAACAGGAATACTAAAAGAAAAATACACACTTCTGAATGAAAAACTGAATGGTGAGTACAAAGTGTATTATCCTTCCGGATCTCTGAGGGAAGCGTTGGATTATGTTAACGGCACTATACACGGCCCCTATTTTTCTTATCACCCCAACGGAAGGCTGAAAACCAGCGCTAATTTTATTAACGGCTGGCAGGAAGGGGAAGCGGAAAGTTATTATGAAAACGGGAAACCGGAAGTAATAGCCTTCTATGCCCGTAATCTTCAGCAAGGGGAGGTTAAATATTTTTACCCATCAGGAAAACTTAAAGGAATATGGAATTATTTTGACGGGAAGATGCACGGTAAAGCCTTTGAACTGAATGAAGCCGGCGACACTCTTGAAGTAGTGAATTACGAATTCGGAAGGCGTGACAGCATCAGCCGCGCGTTTTATCCAAAAAATATTCTGAGAAGCAAGATAAACTATGAGCGCGGACTTAAAGAAGGAGTAGCGTATTCTTACTATGCTTCCGGAAAACTCTGGACACAACAGAATTTTGTTAACAATAAACGGGAGGGGGAAACAAAAATTTTCCGTGAAGACGGATCGCTCTGGTTTATTGAAACTTTTAAGGGGGACTCATTAATTAAGTCGGATGAATTCCCGATAAAGAATGAAAAGAAAAAGAAAAAATAAATTTTGCCGGGTACGTTCTTAATACCGGGGCGATAAACACCTTATACCCGGCATCAGCAGCCCATCGTTTTAGGCATTATGTGAAAGTCACAAGCCGTGCCTCCCCTCTTTAGATATGTCTGCCTGCAATACTGACGGAAGATCGAGGCGCAAAAATGTAATCTGCCCGGATAACCAATAAATAATCTGTACACTTAATAAGTTTTACATGAACGACAGCCAGAAAAAGAAAATCTAACCTATTGCTCTGACAATATACTTTTGTAGTTTAAACCACTATTTAATTATTGTTATTCTATCCACGGAGCATACAATGATATCACGGATCCTCTTTCTGCTTTTCCTCTTCCCGGTTTACATTGCCGCACAGAACGTTAAATCTCCCGAAGATTTTCTCGGGTTCAGAGTCGGGGCTGATTACAAAATCGCGTCGTATGAAACCATTCAAAAATATTTCAGACACTTAGCGGAGAACAGTGATAAGTTGATATACCGTGAGATCGGAAAGAGCACTCTTGGCCGTGAGATGTTTATGGCAATAATCAGCACTCCGGATAATCTCAGAAAACTTGACCATTACGTTTCCATTTCAAAGAGGCTGAGTGATCCTCGCAAACTAAATGAAGAGACGGCCGCGCAATTGTCTGCCGAGGGAAAAGTAATAGTCCTTGTTACCTGTAACATCCACTCAACGGAAATAGGTTCGGCGCAGATGTCAATGGAACTCGCGCACGATATGATAACCGGTAAGTCGGAAAAAGAAGTCCTCAACGCGATGAACGATGTTATCTTTTTCCTAATGCCATCTATAAATCCTGACGGGACGACGATGGTTGTCGACTGGTACAATAAATATCTCGGCACCGAATTCGATGGAGCGCCGTTGCCATATCTCTATCATCATTACTCAGGTCACGATAACAACCGGGACTGGTTTATGTTTAATCTTGCCGAGACACGGAACGTAATAAAAGTTGCCTTCCACGATTTCCTTCCTCAGATATGGCTCGATGAGCACCAGATGGGAAGCACAGGCGCCAGATTGTTTGTTGTGCCATATAAAGATCCGATCAATCCGAATGTGCATCCCCTCCTCTGGCGCTGGCAGAAAGTGATCGGAGGAATGACTACTCTGCATCTGGAACAAAAAGGAATGTCAGGTGTAATTGATCACGCATACTTCGAAGGGTGGTGGGAAGGGCCTGCAAGTGATTGCGGCTTGTGGCATAATCAGATATCTCTCCTCTCAGAAATGGCAAGCTGCAATATAGCAAGTCCGGTTTACCTTGATCCGAATGAAGTTAAAGCGACTACCGAAGTCACGACTTATGACCTGCGCACAAATTATCCCAACCCCTGGCGGGGAGGCTGGTGGCGCCTCAGGGATATTGTGGATTATGAACTTGAACTGACTTACAGCCTTATCAAAACTTCTTCACACTATAAAAATGAGATTTTGAAGAATTATTACGATGTCGGGAAGGCGGCAATTAAAGCGGGTGAGGAGGGAAATCCTTATATGTATATAATTCCCCGCGAACAGAATGATCCGGTGACGACATCGAAGATGATAGAAATTCTTCAGCTGGGGGCGGTAGAGGTGCATTTTGCTGATAAGGAATTTACGATTGATAATACAATCTATCCCGCGGAAAGTTATGTTATCTATCTGAATCAGCCTTATGGCAGATACGTTAAAGACCTGATGGAAGATCAGTTTTATCCCGACCTTCGAAATTCACGGAAGGAAACTCCGATCCGTCCCTACGATGTTGCGGGTTGGACACTCCCATACCTGATGGGTGTAAAACACTTTACAATTAATAAAAAATATAGTGGGGAGTTCAGGCTTCTTACGGATGCAAATTATCCGCAGGGCGGTGTAAGCGAGGGGACGGGAAAGTATGTCATATTTCAGGCGGGCCCGAATGCCAACTCAGCATTAATTAACCGGTTACAAAAAAATAATATTAATTGTTACTGGCTCACAAAGGAAACAAAACTGAAACGGGGAACAGGTGAGATTATCTTAAAGCCGGGAGCGGTGGTTACTGAAAAAGCTAACGTAGCATCTGTAAGAAAAATAGCGGAAGAGCTTCACCTTAAAGGTTTGATGACTGATGAAATAAATGACGGAGATCTGAAACAGTTGAAAAAAGTCAGAGTCGGTTTATATAAACCCTATACCGCAAATATGGATGAAGGCTGGACACGTCTTATGATGGAAAACTATGAGTTTGAATTTACCGGTATTGTTAATAAGGATTTTAAAGAAAAGAAATTAAAGGACAAGTATGATGTTATAATAATTCCCGATATGACGGCTGATCTTATTAAGACAGGAAAATATGCGGGTGAGAACGAAAGGTTCAACCGTCCGAAGCCGCCAGAATTTTCAGGAGGAATTGAGAAGGAAGGTGTGGAGAACCTGAAAAAGTTCATAGAAGAAGACGGCGGTTTTGTTATTGCAATCGGTAACGCCTGTAATTTCGCGATCGAAGATCTTGGACTGCGTGCCGCAAACGCGCTCAAAGGGGTGAAGAGCGATGACCACTATTGCCCCGGTTCATTGCTCGCAATGAAAACTGACAATACCAAGCCAATTGCTTACGGTATGGAAAATGAATTCATCGGATACCAGCAATCGTCCATAAGTTTTACGACATCACCTCCCTTTGGCAAATATGATCGTGATATAATTGTAAGGTATCCGGATAAAAATATATTAAAGTCAGGCTTTTTAATCGGAGAGGAATATCTCTACCGCACCGCGCCGGTGGTGGATATTAAGCAGAAAAACGGTCACGTAATCCTCTTTGGTTTCAAGCCACAAAACCGTCATCAGACTTTCGGAACTTTTAAACTTTTGTTTAATGCTATCCATTATGCCGGAGTTTAATGTCCGCAGGTAATGCTTATTTCAAGGAATTAATGTTTTAAGTTTCCCGGTAACTTCATTGAATTTATTCGCGGGCAGTTTGCAGATGAACTGTGCGTTTCTTGCTTTCCAGTCGAGGCTTTTTATCTGATCTGATAAAACCGCTCCCGAAATGCTCAGCTCTGCAGGGAGCCTGACTTCAAAGGGATAGCCTTTGATCTGGTTTGTAACGGGGCATAGAAGGGCTAAGCCCACTTTGCTGTTATAGGTTTTTGGCGAGATTACTAAAGCCGGGCGATGACCGGATTGCTCGTGGCCTTCCTGCGGGTTAAATGTGATCCAAACCAAGTCTCCGCTTTCGGGTACATATGCCATAATTTCACCACGCCTCCATACCCTGAGGTGATTCGGTGTCTATTTCATTATGAAGATTTTTTTTGTTAATGCCTGAAAGTAATGCTTCAAGTGTGTATTCAGTCGTTTCAAGCGGGGAGATAATGATTTTCCCTTTTTTAATAGAAATATCAACCTCTGAATCGTGTTCCAGGCGGCTGTCGGCAGCAAACGCTTTTGGTATTCTGAGGGCGAGGCTGTTGCCCCACCTCTGCACTTTTGTTCTCATTTCTATGATCCTTCAAATGTATCTACATTAAAGATACAAAAGATATTTCAAAAATTCAACCGTCTTCAGCAGGGTACTGATTTTTTACTAATGACCGGCCGGAAAAGTGAATTAATGCCTTTTTTGATTTAAAAGGATGTTCCATTCCCGTGCGGCATCATCAAGGGCTTCCTTTGTGGACTTCGTTCCAAGGCAGGCGGATTGTATGGCCTCATCAAATATATCCCTTAGCCGGTCAAATTTCGGGTGTCGCAGGTATGTTCTTAAACGGGCGGCATCGTGAATAACCTGTGCCCCCATTACTCTTGCCTTATCCATCGGGTCTTCAGAGGGGTTAGTGAAATAATCATCATCAAGCGCGGCCTTCACGGAAGGATATATTGTCGCAAGTTTACAGAAGTTTAGCTGATTCTCCGCGTTTGTAAGAAAAAGTGAAAAATCTGTTGCCGCCTTTTTATTGAGCGATCTGTTCAGAACAGAGACTGACATAACCGCGAGTTCGTGCCTGCCTGTCTTTCCTGCAAGCGGCGGAGCAATTTCTGTGTTCCGGTATACTGAAGGCGCGTTGTCTTTTATTCGCTTAAGAAATACCGGACCGGTAAACACCATTGCTGCGTGTCCCGACTGATAAGGCTCGATTATTGATGCCCCCGTCTTTACGATTGATTCACCCGGCAGGTAACCTTCTTTATACAGTTGCACCCAGTTATCAATCGCTTTAATTCCTTCGGGTGAGTTGAATAATGCCTTCTCAAGTCTCTCGTCAATCATCCTTATCCCTTCAGACTCCAGCATCATCGGAAGGTAACTGTCTTTGCCGATATTCCAGAATGCCGCGAACTTTCCGGTTGTTTGCTTATACAATTTAATAGCCGCGATGAATTCGTCATAGGTGGCAGGGATATTATCCTGCAGTCCGGCGGCTGTCATCAGCTTCTTGTTATAAATCAGAGCGTAAGTGCTCAGATACCACGGGAGCGCGATCACTCTGTCTTTATATATACAGTCATCAAGCGCATTATTGAGGTAAATGCTTTTAAGAGTATCCGTTGAATAAAGCCCGGATATATCATAAAAAACATCCATCTTATCAAACTTAGAAAGAAAATCCGCTGAGAGATTGATGACGTCAGGGGGAGCGCCGGCGGAGAGGGAAGCCATAAGTTTTTGTATTGCCGCATCATAAGGGATATCAACCCACTTTATTTTAATTCCCGGATTTTCCTTTTCAAAATCTCTTATAACACCATTAATGTATTCATCAAAGACCGGGCTTAGCTGCAGAGTCCAGAATTCAACTTCGTTAGCAGGCCTCGCTTTCCTGCATCCGCTTAAACTGATTCCAATGGTTAATAAGGCAGCAATCAGGAAAAGGCCGGGAAGCAGCCGTGTGGTGTAAAAATTAAATTTATTTTGGGTCATATTATCCGTTTTATATCAGGAATAATTCACTATTTTTTAGGGTGTCTGTTGACATTTTTCATAAAAGCCTGTTTAAATTTTACTCATTTTTATGAAATATGCTAATCCATAATCCGTATTAATTATATACTATTGGAGTTTTATATGACCGATCTTGAAAAACCTCAGGAAGTCCAGGACTATGAAGAGGAATCACTAAGCCATACCGATAAGATTACCGGTGTCTTTACTGAACCCGGCGCAACCTTTACAAAAATTGCCGCTGAGCCTGCAAAAACAGGCGACTGGTTAATCCCGATTCTGATTTTGCTTGCCGCCATCATCGCTACAACTGCAATTATTATGAATGATCCCGTGGTAAAAGCGGATATCAAAGAGAAAGCAATGGCGAAGACGGAACAGAACCTGAATGAAATGGTTAAAACCGGGCAGTTAAGTCAGATGCAGGCGGATGAACAGATAGAAGCTGCTGAAAAAAGACTGGAAATGATCGGGACGCCGATGGGTATATTATTCCAGTCCATTACGATCGTAATCTTCGGATTCATCGTCTTCTTTATTATTGCAGCCATTCATCTTGCCTTTCTGAAATTACTCTTTAAAGATCCTACCACCTATAAACAGGTGCTTGTATCGAACGGTCTGGCATCATATATCTCCCTCATAGCCGTTATCGTGGCAACTATTCTTTCGATGGTGATGGGGAAAGCGATGCAGTCCGTGTCACTCGCGGCGTTTCTAGACCTGCAGGATGGTTCGATAATGAAGGTACTGGCAGCCAAAGTTGACCCGATTTCTATCTGGGCTTATATAGTGCTTGGAATTGCATACTCGAGATTCGCGAAAGCTGAAAGTCCCGGAAAATATTTCGCTCTGATATTCGGATTGTGGATTGGCTGGAGTATCCTGTGGCATTATCTGGCACAGGCGGTACCTTTCCTAAGAGCTTTCAGCGGCTGATAATTTTTTTGTGAGTGAAATTCTAAAAGAAGATCAGCAGGCTTATCTTGACGAATTATTGATTCCGTCAACGGGACTGCTCGCCGAAATGGAGTCTTTCGCGGCAGAGAAGGGGATACCCATACTCGATAAACACGCGTCGGCTTTTCTTGAGTCATTGATTTTAATTAAAAAACCCACAGCGGTTCTTGAGATCGGGACCGCCATAGGATACTCCGCGATCCGTATTGCAAAGAATCTTCCTGAAGGCGCTTCGGTTACGACGATCGAGAAAAGCAAACCCAATACTGAACTTGCTCTATCTTATATCCAACGTTCGGGGGTGGGAGAGAAGATACGATTGCTCGGGGGTGACGCGCTGGATATACTTGAGACTCACCCGGTAAAATATGATTTTATTTTTCTTGATGCAGATAAAGAGGATTATAAAAGGCTCTTCGATCTATCCGTCCCGCTCCTTAAACCGGGCGGAGTGATGTTTGTGGATAATCTTCTCTGGCACGGATACGCGGCGTCAGCTAAAGTGCCTGAGAAATATAAAAGAAGTGCTGAGCTTATAAAAGAGTTTAATGATTACTTCTTATCATTTCCGGGCCTCTCATCCCGCATAATATCCGTCGGCGATGGGCTGGGTATAGGTGTTAAAACAGAGTAGGCGCTGACGGCGGTTATACCGTCAGTGCCTCTTCGTGAGCCTGTTTGAATTTATTAACGTATTCCGAAGCGCTTAGCGCGGCGATCGTCCCGTCCGCTACCGCTGTGGTTACCTGGCGGTAACGTTTTGCGATTGAGTCTCCCGCCGCGAACACACCCGGAAGGTTTGTTAACATTGTTTCATCTACAATTATCTCCCTGTTTTTATTTAGTGTAACCGCGCTGCTGAACATATCCGTATTCGGCACATAACCGATAAATACGAACACGCCATCTATCTCACGGTAGTATGATTCTCCGGTGCTGAGATTCTTTATGGTTACCCCTTCAAGTTTTTCTTTCCCGTGGAATTCGGAAATAACCGATTCCATAATGAAGTTTATCTTTTCATTCTTTTCAGCTTCATCCACATAATGCCTGAGCGCCTGGAAATGGTCAAACTGATGAACTACAGTAACTGCGGAAGCGTATTTGGTCAGCGATACGGCTTCTTCGATCGCTGTATTACCGCCGCCTACAACAATGATTTCCTTTCCCGTGAAAAAATCTCCGTCACAGGTAGCACAGTAGGAGATTCCTTTACCCTTAAATTCTTCTTCTCCGGGCACTCCGATGGTGCGTGACCTGCCGCCGGTAGCGATGATCACTGCGGGAGCAGTGAACGTGTCTTTGTTGTTTATCTGCACCGACTTAATATCATCCGTAAGATCAAACGATGTGATTTTAATATTTGACCTTATCACGCATCCGAACTTCTGAGCCTGTGCTTTCATATTCCGCGCGAGTTCATAACCGCTGATGCTTTCTATACCGGGATAGTTTGCTATTTCGTGCGTCAGTGTCATCTGTCCGCCGATGGCTCCTTCATTAAGGATAAGCGTCTTCATCTTCGCGCGTGAAAGGTAAATACCCGCGGTTAATCCCGCAGCGCCCGCGCCGATAATAATTACATCATACCGGGTGTCCATTTTATTCATCTCCGGTGTGATTAATTATTCCCGAAATGTTTATCGAGTATCCCCGTGATCTGGTCGCGTGACTGGATGCTTGAAGTTGCGTGAACAACTTCACCATTCTTATAATATACAACAAAGGGAAGTCCCTGGAAACTTCGTGTCTGAGGCAGATTCCTTATCACTTTTGCGTCGGGGGTATCAAATTCCATATCAACAAATTTGACATTCGGGTATTCGGTTTCGAGTTCTTCCATTGATTCATAAACCGGGATACACATCGGTCCCATTCTGCCGCAGCATACCATCACATTTTCATTTTCACTTAAAACTTTTTTATGATCTTCTTCTGTTAAAAGATGAGTCAGGTTAGTTCTTAACATTTGTAATTCCTTTTTCTTAAAAAATTATTCTCTGTCAATTATGATGCACTGATAAGGGAAATGGATTCATTTCAATTAAGAATTAAAAATTAAGAATTAAGAATATCTCTTAGAACTTTGAGAAAACAGCAAATATAGCCTTCTTATATTGTTGTGATGGACCACAGATTACGCAGATGTGACGGATGGTCACAGATTTTTAAAAGTAGGGGGTGGGCTTACTCTTCCCGGTCGTTACTTTGATCATTGATCATTGTTCTTTGATCATTGGCTCCCCC
>JABWCL010000027.1 GCA_013360295.1 Ignavibacteriaceae bacterium
ATTACACATAACACATACCCCGGGATTAATTCAACAATCAATTCTTAATTCTTAATTTTTAATTCTTAATTGTAAACGATCTCCTGCTATTTTTCGACTTTTAAGTTTTCCTGCCCATATATTTATTTTCACCCTCCAATACCGCGAGCCTCACGCAAAGACGCAAAGTTAACGCAGAGACCGCAAAGAAAAACTATTGCACATAGAATATACCCCGGGATTAATTCAATAATCAAGCTTTAATTTCTTGTCCCGCCCCGCTAAGGGGAAGGGATTAATTCTTAATTTTTAATTCTTAATTTTTAATTCTCTAGGTGCCAGCCCCTATACACCCGGGAAAAATGAGTATCAGCCCCCATTGTACTCCCAGCACCCAAAAACTAACTTTGCCCCGTGTTTTTCAGCAACTATCCCAATCAAATGACCATTTTAATCGTCGATGACAACAGAAATATGAGGGCTTTTATCAGGGAGATCATCCAGTCTCCCGATAATACCGTTATAGAAGCCTCGAACGGGCTTATGGCGGTGGAGATGTACCTTATACATCAGCCTGATATCGTTTTTATGGACATTCAGATGGATCAGATGGACGGGATAGAAGCTACCGGACTAATACGCCGGTACTCCAAAACGGTGAAAATAGTGATGGTTACGGATTTCAAGGAAGAGATTCTAAGAGAAAAGGCACGGGCAGCCGGCGCTAATCATTACCTGCACAAAAGCAACCTTTTGGAAATCAAAAACTTTTTTTCTTAATCAATTCATTTTAACTATAAGAAAGGTAACATTCAATGTTTCGTGCTTTTTCTTTTTTGCTCCTCACTTTTTTCTTTGGGACTCTGTTCGCGCAGACTCCTGAAACGGAACCCAACAGTACCTGCGGGGATCCCGGCATTATTACCATCTCTTCCAACACATCCTTTTCCGGAAGTGTTTCAGGGGATTTCGGTTCAGACAGGTATGATTATTATTATATCGCTCTGGGAACTACGGGTACAATCACTGTGTCTATCTCTAACTTGTTTTTTGAAGTCTTTGCATATGACGATGCTTACTGCGGCTCAGCAGGATACCTGAGAGAGGGAGACGGGTCTCCCAGTACGCCGTTTGTTAAAACTCTGAACGGCTCAAGATATTATCAGCTGATCGTCTCAAATTTCGGGCCAGTAACAGCATCTTACACTATTACTGTCAGCGGCGCGACTTTCCCTTCAACCGCTACCGATGTTTACTTAACTGAAAACAGCGCTGATTTTAATGCTAATATTGCTTACCCAAAAGTTGGATTCGGATCACCTATAACCACTCCGTTCAGCTGGACACCAACCAGCCCTGACTGGACTTACAACGCTCCGAAATGTACTTTGTACGTTGTACCTTCCGGCGATGAGGGTCTTGTTGCTACAAGTTTTGTTGTAAATTTTGACGCGACAAAAGCATCCCTTTCTGCTTCTGCAGGCAGCAATAACATCTTCTCCAGCGGTATCTTCCAGACCCAGGCTACGGCTGCGGGAAGGCTGAAGATCAACGCCGCGAACATTTCTTCTTCTATCAACGTTACCCCTGGTTCTGATAAATATCTTGCTATGCTTGTGTTTACAATGCTGAAACCCGGCCATATGGAAGTCACAATTGACTCCCTCGACTTCAGACAGTATGACACAGAAAACAACGAACAGGTAGATATCGCAACCGAGGCACACGAAGCTGATGTAAAATTCTATCTTGGTGACTTTGCTAATTCATCCGTTCAGACAACCGGTGATGGCTTGATCAACATAAACGACCTTAGCCCTTTTGCCACCGCTTACTGGAGCAACTACGCTCAGTCAAGCACGCTTTATAAATCTAAGTTCGATATCGGGCCTACTTCTGCTTCTGGTAACTATTTCGCGCTCCCGACTCCCGATGGTAACATCAACTTTGAAGACTTAATCATCTTCGCTATCGGTTATGGCAAATCAGCGGGCAGCCAGCTACCTAAACTTAACCCTGCTCCCCTTAATATCGCATTCGGAGAGCAGATCGCTGGTGACCTCGTCAGAGTTCCGGTTCTTCTTTCCGGTAACGTTGCGGATGTTAGAGGTTTAAGCTTCTCTCTGAACACCTCTATGAAACTTGTTGCTGTTGAAAAAGCCGGCGCTCTCGGAACCGAAAACGGTTTTGTCATCTTCAGGCAGGATGGCAACAGTGTTATGATTGACGCGGCTGTTATTGGCGGTGAAAGCATTTCCAATGAAGGCGTTATCGCTTACCTCGTTTTCGAAAACAAAGCTGACCTTGCCGTTGATAACATCATCGCAAGAAACAGCTGGAACCAGAACCTCAACACAGCTCTCGTAAGCAACAGCCTCGGCAGCGCGGTTCCTGTATCCTTCAGCCTCAGCCAGAACTATCCTAACCCTTTCAATCCTTCCACCGTTATCTCTTTCGGGCTCCCTGTTGCTTCGAAAGTAACACTGAAGATATATAACTCACTCGGTCAGGAAGTCGCCACTCTGGTTAACGGCGAGATGCTTGAAGCGGGCGCTTACTCAAAATCATTTGACGCGAGCAAGCTTACCAGCGGCGTTTATATGTATAAAATAACCACGGATAATTTTTCAGCGGTTAAAAAAATGTTATTAACCAAATAGGAAAGAATAAAACTTAATGAACGTTTTATCATTATTCAAAAAAACAACAGTTGTCATTCTCCTGGTCTTCAGCTCCTTTTTAATGGCGCAGAATTACCTGGTCTCCGGAGCCGGCACCAGCGATGCCAACGGTATCTATGTAAATGATGGTTCATATAACGGACAGCCGCACTATACAAAGAGCGGCTCTCCGAACTATTATATGTATTTTGATTCAGAGGTAGAGCGGTGGCTTATCTCAGCGGTAAACAATTCTGACTTTGGGAACTCGCTTTACTGGGCATTTCCCTCAGGCGGATCGCTGCCATTGACCGGCTGGAACAGACTTATGGGTGCTCATCCGGCTCCGTCAGTTGCAATAGCTGCTCCCACTCTAACTTACAGCGGCAGTGGATTCGTTGAGTCGATCTCTAATGATGGTTCGATCGAGAATACTCTGGCCATAAGCCACAATAATTACGAGGGCTCCACTTTTACCGGAGCAAACGGTGACAACTTTGTTGCCGCAGGTAAAGTTGTTGTTACAAATCTTCCTGCCGGTTTGAGCGCGGTAGTTACGAGAACATCGTCAACCGCTCTTTCCGTTTCTCTCACCGGAAATGCAGGAAGCCACGCTCACGCAAACGATGTAAGCAACCTTACTTTCACATTCCAGAATTCAGCGTTTTCCGGCGGCGATGCTTCTGCCGTGGTAAATTACGCGAAAAATGACCTCTATGTCAATTTCTCAAGCCAGCTTGAAGTGGGCGCCGCGCAGACATACACAACCCTCGCCGCGGCCATTGCCGCCGCAAATGACGGCGACATACTTAATCTCGCGGCCCAGACCTTCACCGAGAATGGATTAACCTTATCCAATAAATCATTACGCTTTAAGGGACAGGGAGCAGCATCTACAATTATTCAGGGTGCCGCTGCCTTCAACACCGCTTCAGACCGTATTCTTACCAGCACGTTTTCTTCTTACTCCGCGGTAAATACTCTTTACTTCCAGGATCTGACTTTACGTTACGGGAAAAAAGCTCAGCCTTATGAAGTATCCGGCTCCCGGGGCGGCGCTGTCGCAGTTGAAAACCTCACCTTAACCTTGAAAAACTGTGAGGTTTACGGAAATGTTGTTTCCGTTGAGCCTCCCCACGGATGGTACGGTGAGGGCGGCGGAGCCATCAGTATGTTCTCATCAAACCTCATTGCTGAAAACACAACCTTCGCTGATAATGTTTTCTCCTCTGCCTGGAGGCCGGGTGACTGGATGGGCGGCGGAGCGATCTTGTTTATGCAGGATAACTCACACACTTTCACAATGAACATTACTAACTGTACTTTTTCCAATAACTCTTCTACAGTTTATGGAGGAGCGATTTTTGCCAGGCCTTCAAACATTGCATCATCCGTAATTACTAACTGTACGTTTGCTGACAATGCCGGGGGCAATGGCGGAGCATTTTCCTCGGACAACTCCTCCGGAAACCCGCAGCCGCTTACTTTCAGGAATACTATTTTCCACGGGAACACGGCTACGAATCAGGGCAATCAGGCTTGGGCAGGCAACTCTACTGCATTCATATTTGAAAACTGTATGAACCAGAGCAGCGGTTTCCATAACATTACTGGAAATTTTACAAGTTGTTTGACCGGACAGAACCCACTCTTATCATCACTCGCAAATAACGGTGGTGCAACCAGGACCAGGGCTCTCCAGACCGGTAGTCCTGCAATTAACGCAGGAACTTCCGCCGGCGCTCCCGAAACGGATCAGAGAGGTTACTACCGGAACGGGGCTACTGATATCGGCTCTTTTGAATTCGACGGGTTAACTTCACTTTTGCCGGATGTTTCTGTTTACCTCACTTCAGACAATACTGACGTTGAAGAGAATGTTCTCTATCCAAGTGTAGGATTCGGTTCACCGATCACTTCTCCTTTCAGCTGGACGCCTACAAGCCCTGACTGGACTTATAACGCACCTAAGTGCACAGTTTATGTTGTACCATCGGGCAGTGAAGGTATCGTCGCTTCCGGTTTTGTTGTTGATTTTGATCCGACACTGGCTTCAATTTCAGCTTCTGCGGGAAGTAATAATCTATTTACGGGTGGTATTTTTTACACACAAGCTTCATCTTCCGGAAGACTGAAAGTTAACGCGGCAAATATTTCCTCCGCGATTAACGTAACCCCGGGATCAGACAAATATCTTGCTATGCTTGTTTTCACTATGCTGAAGCCGGGGAATTTTGTAATTACGATTGATTCTCTTGACTTCAGACAATATGACACACAGAATAACGAACAGGTTGCATTATCAACCGGCGCGTATGAAGCAACCGTTAAATTCTACCTCGGTGATTTTGCAAGTTCATCCGTTCAAACTACCGGCGATGGTTTAATTAACATTAACGACCTTAGCATTTTCTCTACTGCTTACTGGAGCAATTATGCTCAGCCAAGCACGCTTTATAAATCAAAGTTCGATATCGGGCCTACATCTGCTTCGGGTAACTATTTCGCGCTCCCGACTCCTGATGGTAACATAAACTTCGAAGACCTCATCATTTTCGCTATTGGTTATGGTAAATCAGCGGGCAGCCAGTTGCCTAAACTTAATCCTGCTCCCCTCAATATCGCTTTGGGAGAGCAGACCGCAGGCGACCTCGTTAGAGTTCCAGTGCTTCTCTCAGGCAATGTTGAGGATGTTAGAGGTTTAAGCTTCTCCCTGAGCACCTCTATGAAACTTCTTGCTGTGGAAAAAGCAGGCGCTCTCGGAACCGAAAACGGTTTTGTCATCTTCAGGCAGGATGGCAACAGTGTTATGATTGACGCGGCTGTTATCGGCGGTGAAAGCATTTCAAACGAAGGCGTTATCGCTTACCTCGTTTTTGAAAACAAAGCTGACCTTGCCGTTGATAACATCATCGCTAGGAACAGCTGGAATCAGAACCTCAACACAGCTCTCGTAAGCAACAGCCTCGGCAGCGCGGTTCCTGTATCCTTCAGCCTCAGCCAGAACTACCCTAACCCGTTCAATCCTTCCACCGTTATCTCTTTCGGGCTCCCTGTTGCTTCGAAGGTAACACTGAAGGTATATAACTCACTCGGTCAGGAAGTTGCCACTCTGGTTAACGGCGAGATGCTGGAAGCGGGAGCTTACTCAAAGTCATTTGACGCGAGCAAGCTTACCAGCGGCGTTTATATGTATAAAATAACCACGGATAACTTTTCCGCGGTTAAAAAAATGTTATTAACAAAGTAATTTTTTAGTAACTTAGGAGAGTGATTCAAAATCACTCTCCTATACTTTTTATTAATATTATGTTCAGACGGTCTTACTTCACAACACAATTTATACTTGCGATTGCGCTTTTCCAGGCATTTTCCGCCAACGTTCAGGGACAGGTGGTACTCGTGTCACCGGCCTCCCAGAGCGTCAGGGTCGAAGAGACCGTTACCGTGCAGATCCGTGTCGAGAATATTACCGCGCTGAAAGTTTATTCGATTAAAGTCAGTTACGATAAGAATCTTCTTCACTGCACCAGCATAAGCAAACTGGATTTCCTCAGCGGTCCGTTTTCCACTTTTTTCTTTCAGATGGTTGATTCCGCAAACGGTATCGCGCAATGTGATGAGGCTATTCTCGGAACCGGAAGCAATTCCGGCAGCGGCGGATTATTCGAAATTAAATTCAGGGCAAAAAGCGCCGGAGTTTCTCCTATCCCCTTTTTCAGCCTTGATTTGCGAAACATCGATAACCAGCAATTAACTTATACCAGCACCGGCGGCAGCATAACCGTTCAGAACGCTACCGCAGTTGAAGGTGATGACCCTGACAGGATCAATTTTAATTTATATCCAAACTTCCCCAATCCTTTTAATCCGTCAACAAACATAACTTTCAGCCTTTCCTCGGGAGAGTTTGTTCAGCTGGAAGTATTTAGCATTACCGGCGAAAGAGCAGCAGTGCTTCTTAGCGAAGAGATGCCCGCCGGAAACCATTACGTTAAATTTGAGAGCGGAAACCTGCCGGGAGGAATATACATTTGCAGGCTTACTGCCGGCAACAACACCAGGTCGGTTAAAATGAATTTGTTGAAATAAGCAGGAGACGGCAGTTTAATCTGAAGATATTTGTTTTTTATTAATCAGCCCCGCAGCAGTTAAATGCCCTTTTAATGTAACAAAAGCTCTTTAGTTTTAGTGTTAATCCATAAAAATTAATGAAATTCCTTCTTTTCTTAAATCCAGCCCGGGTCCCCACATTTATAATTTCCCTTGTCATCCTTTTATCCGGATTACTTTTCCCGCAATCCGCGGTTGACAGCCTGGAAATATATGACCCGTTCAGTCAGACTAATGAGGTGAGAAGGATCATTAAGGCTGAATTCACAATATTTGGCAAAGAATTTTCGCGAGAAATCAGATTACACGAATTCACGATAAAAAAATACACGGGAGTCAACAATGATTCCGCCGGCAATGCGCATATCAGCCTTGGGGATATCTATTTCAAATCCGCGTTTTACAAAAAAGCCCTGGAATCATATTTCGAAGCATTAAAAGCATTTGAGTCAGCGCGGGACTCCGAGAAGATCGCGCTCGTGAACCTGAAGCTAGGGCGGGCCTACTACTTCGCAGATATGAACGAGCACAGCACTCATTTCCACACGGCACGGGATATTTACAAAAAGCTTAACAACGAAGCCTCTTCCGCGATGTTTTATTACATCTCCGCGTTTTTGGAGGCAGATCCCGCGCGGAAAAAGCAATACAATGAGAAAGCTCTGGAGATACAGCAGGCCTTAGTGAAAAAACATCCGGGCAAAAACGAATATCTGGAGAGGTACGGAACTTTCCTGAACGCCCTCGGAAGGTATGAAGAAGCCATCAGCATAGCCGCGAAAATCAATAACACGTGGCTCGAAGTTCTATATTTAAACAATTACGGGCACCTGCTTGCCGGTGAAGGAAACCATAAAAAGGCTCTCGAAATTTTTAAGCTTTCTCTTGTGCTCAGCAAAGAAGGGCGCTATAAAACACTCTTGCGGAACGCGTACGAAAACATCGCCCGTGTCTACCGTTTGAGCGGAGACTGGGTTAACTCTAATTACTACATTCAGCAGATGAACCTTGTTTCGGAAAGCTTATACCTGGAACAGCTCGCCACACAGGCTTCTGAAATGGAAATAAAGTACGAGAGCGCGAAAAAAGATCTTGAGAATATGTCCCTCCGCAGGGAGAAGAAAACATATTCCGATAATTTTTACATACAAAGAAATATAAATATTCTCCTTTTCTTTTCCGTGTTTGCCGTCAGCGCCGTTCTGCTTCTGGTTTATATCGGGAACCGGAAGCTAAAAAAGATAAACAATGAACTGGACAAGAGTAACGCGGAAATACTCGCCCAGCAAAGCGAACTAAAAAGGCTCTATAACGAATTGCTGGAAAGCGAACAGAAATTAAAGTACGCGCAGGCAACCGCTCACCTGGCAAACTGGGAGTATGATTATTCCACAAAGGAACTTAAATTCTCAGATGAGTTCCCCGTTATTTTTGATCTCCCGAAAGAAAATCTCTTCTCGAACGGTTTCGATCTTATCTCCAGGACAATATGTTTTAAATCGGACAGTATCCGGCTAAATTCATTTGTGGGTTTATACGGCCAGCCTGATAAGGAAACCGTTACGGAGTTCAGGATCATTTCGGAAAGCGGAGCGAAATGGATAAAAATCAACAAATCCGTGACGAAAAACGAGGCGGGCACCGCGGTCAAATCAGCGGGAACTGTTCAGGATATAACGGAATTAAAGCTTGAAGAAGAAAATAAAATTAAAATAGCGGAACAAAAATCCTATACAAATGAGTTAATAAAGTACCAGGAAGAAGAGCGGAAGAGGCTCGCGGGAGAACTTCACGACGGCTTAGGGCAGGACCTGCTGCTCATTAAGAACAGGGCGCTCCTCGCGCTTCAGAATAAGGGAGTGGACGAATCATCAAGGAACCAACTCGAGGAGATAAACAACTCGGTTTCGGATATACTTGACTCGGTAAGGGCGCTCACTTTTAACCTTCGTCCTCTGCATATTGAACGGCTGGGACTGGCAAGCGTAGTCGGAACGGCAATTGAAAAATTATCCGGCGTTTCTTCCATCAGGTTCACTTGCGATATTGATAACGTTGAAGGTGTATTCGGTGCCGAGGAGGAGATTACGATCTACAGGATAATACAGGAAGCGCTGAATAATATCATCAAACATTCGGGGGCAGAGAGCGCTGAAATACGTTTACAAAACGAAAAGCAGATGATAACTTTATATATTACCGATAACGGCAGGGGGTTTGATCTGGAAAAGACTCTTCATTCGTCAGGCGGGTTTGGTTTAAGAAATATTATCAGCCGTGTTGAAATGCTCCGGGGTTCAATTAATATAGTTACAGAATTTAACAAAGGTACATCCTTAAATATATCGATACCATCATAACATAATGAATAATGAAATCTCCGTCATAGTTGCAGACGACCACCCGATAATAAGGCAGGCAGTCTGCATGGTACTTAACAATACGGCCAATATTAAAGTGGTCGGCGAAGCAGACAACGGCAGGCAGGCAATTGATCTGGTTAGCAGGTTTAGTCCTTCCATCGCGATTATTGATATGCAAATGCCGGAAGTTGATGGTTTTGAAGCGGCGAAAATAATTTTACGCCGGAACCCGGAGACAAGCATCATATTCCTTACTATGTTCAAAGAACCCGACCTGATCAGAAAAGTATTCGATCTTGGCGTTAAGGGGTACATCCTGAAGGAGAGCGCGGTTCTGGATATCGTAAAATGCGTTGAAGAAGTCGCTGAAGGAAACCTCTATTTCAGCCCGCAGGTCTCGCAGGTGCTCCTGCAGGGAAAAAGCAAGGAGCGGGAAGACAGTACGCTCACGCCCGCCGAGAGAAATATTCTCGTTATGATCGGCAAAGGAAAAAGCAGCGATGATATTGCGAAAGAAATGTTCATTGCAAGAAAAACTGTTGAAAATCACAGAAGCAATATTTGCAAGAAACTTGGCATCACGGGCAACAACGCACTTGTGAAATACGCCCTCCGCTTATCCGCGGAAGGTAATTGAATTTCTGAATGAGTAAATTTGGCTGCTGAAGGTTTAATGCGGCACTCTCGGCATAACCGTGATTTATGCCGTCGTTCCGGTAAAGGCACCCGATAGCTGCGCGGCTTATTGCCCCTGCTTCTTCCCATTTATTCCTTTAACCCCTTAAAATCGCAGAAAAATGCGTGATGTGCGTCACTCTGCCCTGGATTTTGGCGGGAAATAACAGGCTCCGTTACAACACGACGGTAAATCGTTAATTTATAAGGGGTTACGGGCGCGGATTTAATTTAAAAAATCACAAAAAAGTAGTCAAAATCACAGATATAATTTGCATCGGTCAAAAAAATTACTTACTCTATGCCCGGTTTATAAGAATTTCAGAAAAGAACCGACCTGAATGGCTGTGCTTTTTTCTCAATTATTAATTATCCCTGCTCTTCTTCCCTCCGGTTTTTGCTCCGTGAGAAGGACCGGGATAGGTACTATTTGAATTGTTATTCTTGTATAGTATCCAATCCATAAGTGTTACTTTAACCGCTCTCCGCATTTTGTTTTAATTCTGCCCCCCGCAGGGAGCCGGTTAGTATTTTTAATTACAAACATTAAACTAAATATATACAAAGATCTATGAGAAAAAGCATTCTTTTCTTCCTGGTATTGCTGTATCTGCCCGTATTCGCGCAGAGCCCTTCCTGGAATATTATGATGGTCGTTGAGCCTTACCCGACTTCTTTCTACTCGGTTTGGCAAAACAACCAGTCAAACTCCTATGTGATGGTGAATTACACCGGAACCCCCAGGGCTGAGTACAAAGTGAGATTTGTGCTCAGAAACTCCAGCGGCAAGGAGCTGGCAAGGCTTACCAGTCCGTTAGAGGTTTTTGAAGCAGGGCCTTCTTCAAAGACTTATTTTGCTTCCGACTTTCTTGGCTGGAGCGACTCTAAGTATGATAACGCCACTCTTCAGAAAATCATCAGGACAAACAGGTTCCCCGAAGGTTTCTACGAGCAGGATATTACTGTTCTGGCATCCAACGGCTCAACTGTTCTGGCTGAGGGATCAGGTAACTTTACCATTATTTACCCCGATGCTCCGGTACTCCTTGATCCGACTAACGGTACCACGGAAGAGAGAACCAGCCCAATTTTTACCTGGACCCAGGTGAATCTGCCGCCGACAATTTCTTCAAAATACAACCTGAAAATTGTTAAACGTTTTCCGGGGCAGAGCATAACTCAGGCGCTCAACGCAAACCCGGTTCATCACGAAGCAGATATTGTTAACAATATATCTTATGTCTATCCGCTTGATGCTCTTCAGTTTGAAAACGGGCAGGAGTATGTATGGAGGGTAAGAGTTATTGATGACGAAGGCAATCCGCTGACATCAAATGACGGTAACAGCGAGTTCTGGACGTTTAACTATTTCAGCCCCGGCTCTCCCGGCGCGCAGCTGCCCTTCAGTTCCGTTGAACTGGAACGCAACGTCGCCTGGTTCACCGACTTTTCTCAGTTGCAGATCACTACCGACGAAGGCAACTACAAGATGAACGGCACCACAACCCTCAACCTCCGCCTTTCTGACGGTGAGTTGAGAGAGTTTCCCGCCACAGTTGAGAACCTTGCTTTCCGAAAGAATAAATACAATCCGTACATCTTTACTTCCGGGCGTGTTTACGCGAATCTCCCTCCGGGTTCTTTACCGACGGAATTACTCACTCAGCACTTTACGCCTCTCTCCGTTGAATACAGTACTGATGAGAAACTTTTCCTTAGGGGAGAAGCAGAGATACCGGGAGGAAGAAAACCGCTGAAGATACCCGGGATAGTATCAATTAAACCGGGCGGAGTACTGGAAGCAACGATTAAATATAAGAGCGGCGGCAGCGGCGGCAGTTCCGGATATGATCCGTTCATCCGCTTAAGCGATCCCGCGTTTCATTATGGCGGATTTGCCGGGGTCGGCGCTTCACTCTCCACATCTGCCATCCCCGCAGGGCATTTGGGTATTCTTGCCGGACCGGTTCTGCAGAACAACTTAAGCGCTGATCCTATCTACACTTTCGGAAATTCTGCGGTCAGGATAAACATCACAGGTTATGAACTTATCTATCCTGAGGCGATCGCGCAGTTTTCGGGCGAGGTAAGGATATTTAATGATTATGTCGTCGCCACGATAAGAAATATAAGGTTTAATGAGTCCGGCGAACTTACCGGCACAATAGATACCAACTTTACGCTTGATGTTAATTTTCTTCCGGCATCACCGGGCCGATACGCTTTGAAGATACAGGGAGTAAACGGAACGTTCAGTTTTGAGCCTACAACAGAAACCTCTTCCATTGATCTATCGTTAAAAAATCCAAAATTTGCCATTAAGGCTTCCGGTTTATTCAGCCAGCCGTTTAACGGATCAGCATCGCTGACCGCGAACCTGACACACTCCTCAGCATCACCGGCCGGAAACGGATTTAATGTTGTGAGCCTCTCTGAGTTTATCACGGAGGGTACTGCTCTTGCTCAGAACCCAATCAAATTCGGGAACTCCGTGAGTCTGCTGGTGAATTCGTTAACTTTAGATTCACTAACATACACCAATACAGGCTTTGATTTTAAGATAAGCCTCGACTTAAAATATTCATTCCCGGGGTTGGGCCTTAATGCAGGTAACTTTTCCGGTATTCCATTTACAAAAAGAGGGATAGCGCTTCCGGGGCTCTATTCCAAAGAGCTCTCATCTGACTCCACCAGCGGGAACGTAAGAAATATCAGCGGGTTTCAGTTTGAATTCACGACTGCAACAACAAGCGCGATCACCTGGAACGGGGGCAATACGGGAATTGATCCTCAGTTAAGCGCGAACCTTCGCTTCTCAAATTTTCCGGTTGGTTCGAGCGAGGACATTTTCACACTGTCGTTGCCTGTCACCGCAGAGCTAAACAGCACCGGAATGAGTATTACCCTTCCGGTTAAAGAATTCACATCTTCATTCATCGCTTTACCCGGCGGCCTTAAATACCTTATCAAAGAATTAAGAGGAACGATTAACGGTGCACTGGCAAACAATGTTTACCAGTTTTCACCGACGCTGAGAGTTAAGGGTAATGTTGAGTATCCGGAAGGAGTATTCGGAGCAGCGAGCGCGCAGGAGATTACTGCTTCCACAACAGAGCTCAGTATGAGCGGTTTCGGAATAATAACCGGAACGATATCGGGAGTGCGCCCGTCCGGATCACTTAGCAAAGGCATATTTGCGCTTACAATTCCTGAATACGGTATAAGATTCGCGGAAAGCGACAGCGCCCAGACAGTCGAAGCGGCGGGAAGCGGAAAGATTGATCTCTCCCCTCTTACCGGCACGACTAACAGCGCGGATATAAATTTCCAGTATGACCTCGCGGCGAAAAGCTGGAAAAGTTTAACCGGAACATATGGCACCGCGTTTACAGCCGGGCTTCCGAGGCAGGATCCGCAATTCCGTTTACAGGCAAGTTCACTTTCAATTACGAAAGACGGATTAAAAATAAACGGGCGCCACACGGTTTCAATCGGCAGCGATTTCAGCACCGCGGTTACGGTAAATAACCTGATCTTCGGTTATGAAAACGCGGCTATTGTTTCGGGCGAGGTCGTTATGGATAAGGGCTTCGGGATGTTTGTTGGCTCCTCTTCCGGAAGCGGCGCTCCCGCACTATCCTTTGGCAATAAAGCTTCTTCATTTCCATCGCAGAATGGCGTTGTGATAAACACGCCGAACAGCGCTGTTTATAACAGGGAAGGGCTTGTGATCGCTGCGGGTTCCGACTCGGCGTATCTTACGCACAGGGGCCTTACCTACAAGACCTCAGCGGTTTACGATAACTTTAAAGCCGGCGGCTCTCCTTTCGTGGTTAAATCAGGAAGGGTTGACCTTGTTTTTGGCGGCAGGACTGTTGCCAGCCTTACCGCTCAGGGATTCACCGTGGACGAATCGGCGCTCCCCTCACTGCCGGAAAACATCGCTTTGCTGAACAGCGCCGTGGCTTTCCTGAAAGTAAAAGAAGGAAGCACAGAATTAGTAGACTGGTCGGTGGAAGGCAACAACATCCGGGTTACTACGCGGCAGTCCAGTCCTGTGACGGCATACTTCCCGGGACTAAAACTCGGATCGGGAATCACGCCTGAGATGCCTGTCTCATTCAACGTTCTCGTTGATAAAACAAATTACGATATCGTTGATGGAAGCATCCAGCTGAATATCCCATCTGAGAAACTTTCACAGTTCGATTTAACCGGCAGAGGTATGCCGGTTAAGTTTAAATCAATGAACTTTGCAAAAAACTCTTCCGGAATTTACGAGCTGACCTTCGGATCAGTCATTGCTTTGTTCGGAGAAGAATTAAACACTCAGAACACTAACCTGAAAATCAACGGCGCCGGGCTTCTGAGCGGAGACGTAAACTTTACAAACGCAAAAACGATCAATCTGAGAAGCGGCGCTGACTCGGATAAACTCGTGCTGCAGGTAAGTTCGGTGGCGGGCAGCTTCACCACGGAACTTCTTCCATATACAAATCCGAATTACCAGCTTGACCTTAGCGGCGGCGTAAAGCTCAGGGTAATGAACAATGCATACTCCGGAGCAAATGCCGTATTCCGCGTAACACAAAGCGGCATTGAGGTAAGGAACTATCAGGCAGATGACTTTACTTCCCCCGTTAAGTTCGATCTGGGGAAATTGAACCTGGAACTGAAAGGTTTCCGCTTACCTGAAATTGCTTTCTCACAGACAACCGGCTGGAGCTATACAATAAAGCTTGACGCGATAATGAACTTCACCGTACCGGGTATGGATTTCAGCGTTCCGCAGTTGAATAACATAAGTATCACACGTAGCGGGATCACATTCCCTGTTACACAGATGAATAATGTGGTTGCTATATCGAGAACTTTTGTGATAGATGGTTTCCCGATGCGCGTGAGAAATTTCCGCACCGAGGAATATACGGCTGCGTCTCTGGATCCCGCGTCATTCAATATAAATAACACACCTTTCAGATTTGATTTCACGGGGCTGCTGTCCGGATTCCCGACAACTTATCCTGCCGCGCTCAGAAACACACAATTATATATTCAGAATGCCGGCTTTGTTAACGGTTTCCTTAGCGGCGGAGCGGACAGCATCCGTTATAATCCTGTTCAGAATATTCCTTTTGGAAATTCCGGGAGAATCGCCGTTATGGAACTGGATGCTGACTTTGCAGTTAAAAATAATCAGCAAACTTTAAAAGTTGAGGTAGAAAGTTATGCCGGATTGCCGACAAACCTCCGGGCGCCGGGATGGATTGTTTTTGGCGCCGCACCGGATAATCGCCAGTCTATCTCTTCAAGAGGAATAGTGAACGGTACTTTCACCACGATTAACCTTGTAACCGTCAGGCACGGAAATACTAATCTGGAAGTTTCGCCGGGGGCAACAGTGATTCTGGGTGACAGCAACGGTGTTCAGACTATGGCGGTAGAATCAAGTAATATGAAAGCATCGGTGAACTTTCAAACCGCAAACAGGGCAACCGGTACCGGGTATTTAAGATTTGATATTAAAAACGCAGCTATCACCGCCGGGAATATTGAACTGAGGCCAACTTTTAAGGCTGTCCTTCCGTTCTATAATTTTGTATTCAATTTTGAGTTCAGTCAGGCCAACATAAATGAAGCCGGCATAATTATAAACGGCAGCCATACTCTTCTCGCCGGACAGGAGAGGATAAACACGGCATTCTCAAACTTCACGCTTGATATTTTCAATCTTGCTCATAAGAGCGGCTCGTTCAACATTACTCAGCCGTTTAGTTTTTATGTATCAGTATACAATACCGGACTCTGGTGGCAGGCTGTAAATTCCGGTTTTGTACCCGCCGCTAATCCGTCAATGTTATTCCGTGTACCAAGCCTGACTGTAAGTAATAATAAATATTCCTTCTCGGGCGAAAGCAGCGGAGCCATAAGATTTAACAACGAATTAGTTACTGATTTCCGTGTAGTATTTGAGAATAATCCGGAAGTTGAATATTCTTCATCACGTGTAAGACAAGGCAGTATTTCGTTTTATAAAGGAACAACAAAAGCCGCGTTTATTGACGCGAACGGAGCGAACCTTACCAATATGGGTTCAGTAACTCTTCCGGAAAATCTTGTTCTGGGGGATATGAACACTGCATATATAAAAATGCGACAGGGAGAAACAAAATATGTAACGACGGAAAATGTTTCCAACGGAATAAGAATCAGGAACATAGCGAACCAGACTGTCCAGATGTTTGTTCCGGGCATTAAATATACAGCAGCAACCGCGCCTGTATATAACGTGACTTTTGACGTGGTTGTAAATCCTTCCACTTACAGTGTGATATCGGGGACGATAACACATAACGCTCAGACGGGACAGAGTCTTGCAGATCTTTCAAGTTACGGAATACCACTCCGGGTAACCGGCTTAAGATATGCTTCGGGCGACGCGGGATATATATTCACGGTTAGCGGTGTTACTGCCCTCCCTCAGCTGCTGCGCGGACTGGAAACAGAGCTCTCAAATATCTCCGTTACCAACGGAAGGCTCAGCGGTTTCTCAAGCAACGGTGCTGTCACCGACCATTACAATCCTTCTGCCGGCTATAAAAAAATACTCAGAGTGGGCACAATGGCAGAATTTAAACTCCAGGGTGTTGAATATAATTTTGGACAAACACCGTCATATAAAATAAGCGGAGACATAAAATCCAAGTTCTTTAAACACGGAACGAATGATACCTCTGCGGTTCACTTCACCGCGACGTTCAGCGGCGGGCAGTTTGTATTTACACCGACTTCGGCTTCTTCAGACGGTCTGAATATAGGCAAATTTAGACTGGTTCCGGGCGCGATACAAAATAACCCGCAAATGGCGCTGAGTTTTACAAACGATAACTTTAATCTCGCGTTCAACGGAACATTACGGGCTCCGGATTTATCACCGGGATTTGAAACAACCATAAGGAATCTCAGAATAAACAAAGACGCAATCGCGGCTGATCCGGTTAACATTACCACCACGGCACAGGAGCAGACTTTCACGATATTCGCGAACGAAGTGAAACTAAAGAACGTTCAGAATAACCCGGCCATTACGTTCACTTATGCGTCGGATGTATTCACGCTTAACCTTAACGGGCAGATCTCGTTACTTGGAAACAACAATGTTGTCCTCAGGGATTTCCGCATAACCAGCGCGGGCGCGATCAGCTTTGGCCAGGGAAGCCCGGTTACAGCCGCCGCTCCGCTGGCGATTATTCAGGACCGCTTATGGGTTACTAATCTTTCCGTGGTAACCGAGCAAAATAAATACCTGCTAAAAGTTGACGGACAATACTTATTACCGTCCCCCGCGGTTCAGACAAAACAGAATTATTCCTTTAAAATAGAATCCGATCAGCTTTCTACTGAGTCCGTTCACTACCAGGTTCTGAATGAGGCGCCGGGCCTTGGCAACGACCAGACCGAACCAAAATTCTGGGCCGGAAAATTCGACCTCCAGTATGTGGGTCTCGAGATTGACTACTCCGATTATTCCGCTTCTCAGTTACAGACTGTTTCCACATTTTATGTTGACAGTGTAAACACACACAGATACATAAAGTTCGGCGGAGTATCCGGAGGTGAAGTTGAGCCGGGAATGTCAGTTACTTTTGAAAGAAAGTACGAGTGGGTTGAAGAGCTTGATTTCGCGGATGAAGTTAAGTTCACCTTCCGCAATCTTAAATATGATCTAGACGGCGATGATGTTGAATTTGAGCCCGATACATCCAACGGCAGTTTCCTTATGAGGATTGGCGGCACGGTTGAACTCGGCGTTACAGGATTCAGCGGTACTCTCGCCTTCAGCGGACTTGAAGTACTATCAAGCAACGAGGTAAGAAGGTTCAAGGAAAGTATTACCGGAGGAACCGTAACTATCGCGCCTCTCATAACGGCGGAAATTACACGCATTGCCTTTAGTTCCACGCCGACAGACATTTATATGCCGGATCCAAACGGGACGAAAGTGCAGTCAGGACCCGATAAAGGGAAAGTCGTAACCATCAAAGTTCCCGTGAAATTTTATCTTGCTCTCGGCGGAACGGTTCAGCTTGGTTTATTTGCAGAGGGCGGAGTTGATTCCCTTCTTATTTTCCAGAGAACGGACGGAACGGTAAACTTTGTACTGCAAAACTTCAACTTCAGGAAGAAAGATAAAATTGAATTCAGATTATCCCTTCAGATGTTAACGGGCACGGGATCTGATTTCGTTCTTTCAATGGCGGGTTTCTGTGATTTTAACGGAAAGGTTCTTGCAGCAGTTGGTAAAGTAGCAAAATGGCAGGGAAAATTTTCCGCGGGGCTTTATGTGGCGGCCTTGGAAGGTGTCGAGATAAGTTTCTTCGGCCTTGTTGATCTTGCCGGTGTGGGAGGAGGGTTCTTCTTCAACCCGACGGAAAATGATATCAATACCGTAAGGGATATGAGCGGTTTTGTGGATGAATACACATCATCAATAAAGGCGAAAATAAAGGGCACGCCGGTAACAGGTACTCCGCTCTTTAGTATCTTCTTGTATGCACGTATCGAATTTGGCCAGCCCGTTCCGCCTTCAACTGAAGCTCCGCTCGCGGGTAGTTGCCTTCTGACAATTGCCAACGACAGGCTAATCATTGACGCGAAAGTTGAAGCGCTCGGTCGCAGGCACGAACTATATGGTTTAGCAAACGTTGAAGTATCTTTCACCCAAAGGTACGTTGAGGGGACAATCGCTATGACGGTTGACTTACGCTATCTTATTACGGCAAACGCTACGATGCAGTTTTTCTATTATAGTCAGCAAAACTGGGGTATAATTGGAACAGCTGAATATAAAGTGCTGATCAACCTGTTATCAGGTAATGGTGATTTCTACGCGGGAAGCAAAGGATTTTATGCTGCCGCGAACTTCAATCAGGGATTTGACGTCTGGATTCTTACCGTGGAAAGCGGAATATCCCTGAAAGCGTGGTACAAGCCGGACGTTTCTTGGGGCGCGTATTTCAGGTTATATCTTGAAGCCTCGGTACTCGGAGGTGTCGCTAGCGCGCGCGGAGAAATAAAAGGTGTGCTTATCGGCGCTCCTGAGTTTGCTCTTGCCGGCGGCGCTTCGCTTCGCGTAAGGCTTCTCTTCATCAGCTGGAACGGGGATGTATGGCTGAGGATAAAGAAGGAAGGTATTAAAGCCGGATTTGGTAAAGACGATGCTGTCCAGAGGCTGATCGCGCAGGCGGAAGGAATGAGTAATGATTTCCTCGCCGCGGTTAATGCCGCTAAAGCGGATATCCAAAATAACAAACCGATTCCTTCGCTGAACATAGATTCAACGGTAATCAGAGCCGCAAGCGCGGAACTTGTTAAGAGAATGCTGAAGGCCCGAAGCTTACTTGCAGGAGAACAAATCACCCAGGCAGAGAAAGACAGTCTTGCCACATATCTCGCTTCGGAACTCGCGAGCGGTGATAACGCAAAGATTCGCGAGTATCTTACAAAGCTTAAGGACAACATACTCGCGGCAGGAACTGACGCGGCAAGGACAGAATTAACCAATCTTCTGAATCAGCTTAACACCGCGATCAACGATTACAGAACATCTATATCAAATGTATCGCAGGCCGTAAGCAACCTTGCAATGACAATAGAAGTACCCGCGGCAGCTTCTCCTGAAGGGGTGGCCGACCCTGTTGAAACCACGCGTTTCACCTGGCCTACATCGCGGAATGAAACTCCGCAGGCTACTGACCCGGGATTTTCGCTTAATAACGTGACTGCCCAGAACAACGCGAGCGTCGTGAATTCGTTTATGACAACCGCGGAGGGATATCACGATATGCTGAAACGCAATATCGAAAAAATTGAAGGCACTATCTGGAAATTTGACCAGATATTTGCAAACCCAAATAACATTTATCTTTCTATTACATTCAAGTATGTAACTGTTGTCGCCCAGATCCAGAACTACCTGAAAAAACTCGCTCAGTATCATTATAATGATATTACTACGGCGAATACATTCAGAACATATATGATCAGTGACAGCGCCGCGTTCTTCGGACAGATCAGGAGCAAAGACATCTCTGATGGCGCCGGAAGGATGAAGGTAAAAACTTATCAACGCTGGGCAAGGATCAGAGGGCTTGCAGCTACAAACCAGACTCCGTGGGATCACAGTGAGTTCGAAACTGTATGGGGCCGTTTCAGCAGCACACAGAGAAATGCTGAAGCCGCTGCGATGGCGAAAAACCTCTACTATGTTATTCCGGATCAGGCGTTCTTCGGTTTAATGAACGATAAGAAAGACGCGCTTGCCAGGCTTAGCGGTGAATTTGCCGCCAAGATGCGGAATGTTGAAGAGCACGCCGGCGCTTACACCAGGATGCTTGATGAATTATTCGCAAAACGCCGCAAAATGTCAGAAAATCTTTTTGAAGTAGTGGAAAGATTCATTTACTGGAAGGACAAACCTCAGCGGGGCGCGAATGATAAAACCATTGACTTTAAAAACGTTGCGCCTACGCTTGCCACGCTTCAGGCCAAGAGGACATACTTGGTGGCCAGTAATACCGCGCCTAACATTACAATTAACGC
The DNA here is from genome assembly GCA_013360295.1 of Ignavibacteriaceae bacterium. GTDB lineage: Bacteria > Bacteroidota > Ignavibacteria > Ignavibacteriales > Ignavibacteriaceae > JABWCL01. The sequence goes on from JABWCL010000027.1 coordinate 20,393, forward strand.
GGCTAACCAGACAAACTTCAAGTCCCACACCGAAATGAGTTTAGGATGGTCCGGCTCACACGTTAACGGTGTTGTTGAGTATTCACTTGAAACAAGCGGTCTTCCGGGCGGATTTAAAACAGTCGGCAAGTTTACAAACTGGTATCCGTATCATTTCCCGAGCCGGAAGGGTGAGCACGATCATTATGTTACCTACAAAGTAAGGGCGAGGTCTGCTTCAGGATTTACCAAAACCGCGGTACTTTACAGTGGCGTTGTAAAAATGGGTTTTACCGATAATAATATCGGCGCCCCCGCTCAGACTGTTACCGCAGCCGCACCGGTGGATAACTCCGAGCCGTCGCAGTCAAACCCGACAATTGATGATCTTCATCGATTACGTACAAATAGAGTGTATTATCCCGGGCGAAGTTCGTTTTCAGATGCCTACTTCGGCTATTATACAAATAAAGCGACTGATTTCAGGATAAGGATTACTGCGAACGATCCGGAGTCGGGAATATCCTACTTCCGTTATAAAATTGAGAGATATAATAGTCAGGGTAATTATGTTACTGTAAGGGACTGGCAGAATATCGGCGCCATTAATGAATATTTAATCCAAGGGTTAAATTTGACGCACTGTGCGACCCAGCGGGATATTAAGATGTCCAACTATCCTAAAAATGATTGGGACGCTATGGCCTCGGTTCCAAGATATGTTATTTCAGTCGAAGCAACAAACGGTGCAGGACTTACAAATACAAGATATGTATGTATTGTTGTGGATACCACAACACCGCCCGCGCTTACAGAATCAACCCCGCGTCCTCCGACGACTATACGCGCCATTACGGGCTACCATCAGGGTACTGTCGTGAATTATAAGTTTGATACGACCTCCAACAGGTCGATCAGGCCGGTACGTGAAGCCAGAAAAATTGTATTCCCTGTGACATATTCAATGCAGCCGGATATTCAGTATTACTATAATGTCTATGCGATGCCGGATGGTATAAGAATAAATTCAGACTATCTTGTTGATAATGAAATATATAGTGAGGCGTGGGCTTCCGGGTCTGCTAATATCGGTCTGGGAAAAATAGCTACTATTCCGGCTCAGTATGATCAGTATGATCAGTTTAAGATCGAACTGATGTACAAAACAAAAAGCGGCGCATTCAGCCCGGTATTTACAACTACTGACTGGTATTATCCGTACAGGAAAAATCCCCCGACATATACCTGGAACACCGGACGCGGCTGGGCAACCATTGACGCGTTCCCAAAGCCGCCTGAAGTTTACTGGTTTAATGACAGGTCGCCTGGTCAGCCGAACAACCTGAAGCTTTATTTCAGGAATTTCGGCGAATCGTTAGACGGCACAGGAATAAACAGATTCTATTACAGTGTCGGAACTGTACATACACTTACGGATCATTACTCCGTTAATTATTCGACGTGGAAAGAACTGCCTCCGGTATCTGATGAAGGCATTGTATCGATGGATGCCTCATTTTTCTCGACCTGGAGCAGCCAGTCTTGGTTTACTCCCGGAAACCAGATTTATATTTATATCAAGGGAGTTAACAATTCATTCTGGGCCGGACGCAACGTAACTGTTGTCGGCCCCATAACACTTGCTCCGCCGACCGTTGCGAGTGTTGCGCTTGACATAGTAAGAGATAACACGGTTACTCCGAACAAATTTGTTGCCGAACTGACTATCGGCGGCGAAAGGGAGGCCACAACCAAAACATATCTCGTCCGTACTCTGGTATTCAGGAACGGAAGCTGGGTCGCTCCTGCTGCACCGCTCTCAGGCGCGTGGACAGAGGTCAGGAATATATTCGGAGTTTTTAACTGGCACCTGACAACGAAATATAAATTAAACACACTTAATATGATGCCGGCAAGAAACCTGAATGCCGCGGGAACCGGCTTCCAGAATATGAATGAACGCTGGAAGGTTGAGGTTAAATCAAGGGATAACGGCGGAAATGAAAGTGATATTGTAAGCAAGGAAATTATATGGTAAAGAAAATGTTTTTATTTTTAATTGTATTATTATCGGGCGGATTGTTCGCTCAGCAGTATGATCTGCTCTACACCTTCAACGGCAAACAGGCGGCTCTGTTTCTTACTATCGCGCCTGACTTTGACCAGCAGGTGGTCGTGTTTAGAAAAGCAGCGGGGGGCGATTTCACTCCGCTGAATAAGGAAACACCGTTAAAAGCGACGGAAGAGATCAGTGAAATTGAATCTCTTCTCGGCGAAGAGCTGATTCTGGCAATGGATTACACCGGCGCCGAGGATATTGACGCTCTTGGCAGGGTTATACGCGGTAACGGTTACCAGGCAGCTCTTACGACGCTTCTTTTCCCCGGTGCCGCGCGCGCCGCGGGAAGGTTGTATATAGACAGTTCCGCTGTTCAGGGAACCGACTATGAGTATAAAATAGTTTACTACAATCTGCTGGATCAGCCCGTTGAGGAATTCACTAAAAGCGTGAAGGCTGTATCCGTACCGCCGGTTCCTCCGCTTAATCTCCGTTCAGAACTGAAGGGCGCAATGCTGAATCTTGAATGGGAATACCCTAAATGGGAAAGCGATCCGACGAATCTTACCATAAAGTATAATGTTTACCGGAAGAGCGGCAGGGAAAACTTTACCAGGGTAAATGAAAAAGTTCTGCTCAGAAACGACGCTGTCAATGGCTTTTTTACTGAACTTGTGAAAGGCGATATAAAAGAAGCGGAATACTATGTAACCGCGGTTGACCTCGCCGGCGTTGAGAGCAAGCCCTCAAAAAGCATTAAGGTTAAACTCGTTTCTGATCAGCAGCCGCAGCCGCCAACCGGAATTAATTCGGTTGTAGACAGGGATAGAATTAATCTTGTATGGGATGTTTCGGCCGAACCAAATGTTACCGGATACAATATTTACCGGAAGGAAAAATCCGTTCAGGATTCCGTTAAGCTGAATAAAAGACCCGTACCGCTCAGTCAGCCAATGTTTACTGACAGTTTGGCGAAATCAGCAGTAATATATTACTACTATGTAACCGCTCTCTCAGCTAACGGAAAAGAGAGCCGCCTGAGCAGTATGGCCGTCGGTGAAATTCTTGATACCATTCCTCCGGTGCCTCCGACAGGAATAAAAGCATCCATACTCGGCGATTTTGTAAAACTTGAATGGAAAGCTTCAAGGTCGAACGATGTTAAACACTATAATATTTACCGCGGCGATGACAGGAATATCCTCGCCAAAACAGGAATGACAACAACCACCACTTTTGTGGATAGCGGTTTTGATGGAACAAATCTTGTCGCGGGACAGGTGTATTTTTATTCTGTGAGCGCGGTTGATCTGGTGGAGATTGAGGGGGCGCAGAGCGATACAATTCAATTCAAATACATTGATAAAATGGCCCCGCCTGCTCCTCAGCCGTTCACCGCAAAACCTGTTCATAAAAATGGAATTGAAGTCCGCGTCGGTATGACGATGGTTGCGGATCTCGCGAAAGTAAATCTTTACAGAAAAGCAGTCGGTTCAACTCAAAAAGAGCAGGTTATAAAAACTTTCAACAGGCTTCCGGTAGTTTTCACGGATACCACCGGTAAGTTAAATGAAAGATACATTTATTACGCTGAGTCCATAGACAGCGCGGGAAATAAAAGCCAGATGTCCGTTAGCAACGAAGTCGAAGTGAAAGACCTGCTCGTTCCTGCCGCGGTTCCTCAGGTAAATGCAGTTATGAGAAAGGATAAAAAACTTGAAGTCAGCTGGGTCGCGGTTTTCGAAAAGGACCTGGCCGGTTATAATGTTTACTGGTCAGAGCTTCCGAACGGAAATTATACGCTGATAAACCCTAAGCCTGTAAAAGAAACTAAGTTCATTGATCCTAACGGAAAAACCGATAACTTTTATAAAGTACGCGCGGTGGATACCTCCGGCAATGAAAGTGAGTGGAGTGACGCTGCGCCTGTGGTGAACGAAGAGAGTGATCTGGAGGAGTATCAGGAAAATGAATAAATTTAATTTATTGTTAATTACAATATTTATATTTTCCGGCTATACTCTTTTTGCCCAGTTCCCCGATAAATCATCTATCCCGGGAATGGATACGTCGGGGTTTTCCTTTAAGAAACTTGCAACCGACGCGGTCAAGATTAGCGGCGATATTGGTACGAATGGTGAACTCTACAGCGTTTCCGGGAAGAAAAGCCAGAGACCAGGCAGTTCAGGAAGGCTCTTCCTGCGGCCATCTATAAGCCTGTTTGATAAGGTGACTATTAACTTCGACCTCTTCCTCTCAAGCGAAGGAAGCGGAGCAAGACAGGATATTAATACTGTAAAGTTCAATCCCGAGTGGAGTTGGGGTAAACTTTATTACGGTGATTTCAATATGGAGATGTCTAAATTTACCCTTACCGACGTGCTCATCAGCGGTTATGGAATTGACCTCTATCCGGGTATTTTTAAGTTACAGGGATTCTCCGGAAAATCACAAAAAGCCATTGCTCTCGACGCGGCAGGCTCGATGTATGAGCGGACAATCTACGGAGGCAAGATAGGACTCGGTGAAGAAGCAGGGAGCCACCTGCACATCAACTTCCTCCGCTCCTATGATAATATGAAATCCCTCTCCCGTGATATCTTCCGGCAGATTGATACAGTAAATACTGCAAGCGGCACAAGGGTGGATACCAACTACACGGGCGTTACTCCGCAAGAGAACCTAATCGCCGGCATTAACTGGGGACTGAACCTCTTCAACAACACCTTCAAAATGAAGAGTGAAATTGCAATGAGCCTCTTCACACAGGACCTTTACAGCGCCGCGGTGGAGAATAAAGACCTTCCGGAAGATATAAACCAATACTACACACCAAGGCTTACTACGAGCGGCGACGTGGCGTTTAACGGTGAAATGTCTATAAATACGAGGCCTGTTCAGATAAAGAGCGGGTATACGCTTGTGGGTCCGGGTTATACTTCCCTCGGTATGGGTACACTTATTAACGACAGGCAGATCATTACCGGAGGATTAGGGTTCAATCTCTTCTCAGGCAACCTTGCGATTCAGACAAACTTCCAGCGTCAGAACGACAATACGGCTAATCAGAAGCTGTTCACCACTGAAAGAAATAATATCGCCGTGATGGTATCTGCAAGGCCGATAAAACCGCTCTCTGTTTCGGTGGTTACTAATATGAACAATATGGGCAATGACGCTAATAACGATACATTGAAAATTGATAACACTACCGCTTCTTACGGCATAAATACAAATTATATGTTCGAAGCGTTTAAGTATCAGAACTCAGTAACATTTGGGTACAGCACACAGAACGCGGAATCGAAAAGCAAGATACGCGGTGATAACAAGGTAACTTCACAGAACATCAATCTCGGTTTGAATACTACCATAAGCAAACAACTGAACGCCGCGGTGGTAATGACTTTCAGCAATGTAGACCTTGGCCCCCGTGGGCAGAACAGCACGCAGTCATTCACCGGAAAAGTTAACCACAAAATGTTTGATAATAAGCTGTCGAATGTAGTGGCATACACGTTAGTCACAGCGGACGCAAGCACTTCCAACGTGCTGACCTACAGGGCGGGATATGAAATCTTCCAGTCAAGCACAATCTCACTTAACACCCGCGCCACTTTCTTTAAGGGAAAAGGCGCCAACCCGATTAAGTTCAGCGAGTATATGACGACGTTTGACTGGAGTTACAGGTTTTAGGAATTATGAATTAAGAATTAAAAATTAAGAATTCATCGGGGGTTAAAAGGAATATTAAAAGTGGAAGGCTTAAGCGGCTTTTCACTTTTTTATTTTTAAGGAAAGCTATTTATTAAAACAAATGTTCTGAAACTTTAATTCGGCAGGTCAATTAAGCTGGCGCAATGGCCGGAAAAAATAATTATCCGTTTAGAATATGTACCGTTACTTGCATTGAATTTATTTTTAGCTTTCTCGCCCCTCCCTCTCGACAGATGGAATTAATTCTAAATTCATAATTTTTAATTCTTAATTGTTTATGATTCTATTCGCCTCCTCTATCCTTCCGGATTTGTGAAGCGCTTCGATCAGGTGTTCGCGTAAAATGGAGTTTTTGCTGTCGGTTTCGTATAGTTTAAGCCAGTAGTCGCAGACATCATTCAGCGTTCCGAGTTTTTGCGCGAGGTCAATTACTTTGCGGTAATGGGAAGCTGATTTTTTATTCAGCGAAGATGCTTTCCTGAAAGCCAGTAATGCTTTTTCATTTTCTCCCCGCGATTCATAAAAATCCCCGGCGGCGCTTTGCACTTCATCAGAGGATGGAGAAAGTAATAGCGCGGTTTCAAAGTCGGCGCGGGCTTCTTCTGCCTGCCCGGTTTCAAAGAGGTAAAGTCCCCGCTGCATATATAGCAGAGCTGCCTGAGGTAAGTCGGCAATCATCTTCTTAAGGGCAGCGAGGTATTCCGCGGGACCCATAAGCGACCTGAGCTTTTTGAAACTATCTTTTAAGACAGAGGAAACGGTATCAAGTTCTTCCCCGCTTACCTTTGCGCGGCCAATACTGTCAGGATTATTTATATTACCGCCTGAAACGGAGGCGAGGATTTCAGTCTGGAGCTGCTGAGAGCGCTCAAGGAGATACCTGACCGCCCTGTTAAAATGAAAAACCGAACGAGCCGTATCATTGCGGTCGGCATATATTCTCGCTGTGTAGTATGAGATTTCCGGATGATCGATATAATTCTGTTTAACCTTCTCAAGCCATATCATCGAAGAATCCTTCTTTCCGTCATAGTAATACTGCTTTGCAAGGCTTAAAACAAAATCCGTTTTTCCGGGATGAACATTGATCGCGGTCAATAAGAACACTTTTGCTCTTTCCGTGTCACCCGCGGCACGAAGCAACGCTGTAATTCTTTCAAACGACGCAGGATTTTTCCCTCCGGATAAAATATATTTTTCCAGCACCTGTATTGCATCTTCATTACGGCCTTCCTTCACATAACTTTCCGCGATAAGCAATTGAGCATCACGATAAAGATCCTTAGCAACGAGTTCTGAATATATTGTTCTGGCGGTATCATATGATTTTTTGTTTTCGTATGTCCGTCCCAGCCCGAGCAGCATATCCACATCATCCGGGGTGAGTGAAAGGAATTCCCTGTAGCGGTCAATTATTATGTCATATCGTTTATTTAATTCAAGGAAATCTATCTCCGCCAGGTATACTTCTTTCGCCCTTGGAAACTTTTTTCGCAGTTCTGCATAGCGGGCGTACGCGTTTTCTCCGTCCTGATTATACCTGTAAAGCATTGCGTTATTAAGCCCTGCCTGCATATCATCGGGTGAACTTTTAACTATCTGCTCGGAAACCTTCAGGGCTTCGTCGTATTTTTCATTCCCGATGAGAGCTTCGAAATACAACTGCCGTGAGGTTTTATCACCGGGCTGGAACTTATATGCTTCCGTGGCGTACGGCAGCGCTTCCTTATATTTCTTCTGCTTAAGATAAATCACCACCAGATTTTTTCTCGCGTCGTGGTTGCGTGTATTATATCTAAGCGCCGCTATCATTGCATCGGCAGCCTCCGTCAGTTTTCCTTTGTTATAATGTTCCCCTCCCCTCATAAGATGCAGATCGGAGAGAGCACTTTTCAGTGAAGTAGAATCGGGATACCTTTTAATAAGCTTTTCCAGGGAACTCATTGCTTTCTGATTATTCCCCGTCTGGCTGTATAATTGCACAGTGAGAAGTTCGAGATCATAATCGGAACCGAGTTTGGCGACTGCCATTTCAGCGAGTGAGAGCGCTTTATTTGTCTGGTTTAATTTAAGCGCGCAGTCAATGGCCCCGCTGAAAATATCCCTGGACTGGAATCCCTTGTCAATAAGCGACTCAAATATCTTACCCGCTTCTTCATATTTCCCGGAAGAATACAATGAGGCAGCACGCTGCAAATCCGCTTGCTGCGAGTGAATAAAGATTGATAAACCAAATATTAGAAAAAGGACTAACCTTAAAAACATACTTTTCTTTTACGATGATTAAATAACTTGCGAGGGCCTTGTGGAAATGGTGAATAAAAGCGCTCCTCTTCCAAGCGGGGGAAACCGCCCGGAAAAATAAGGGGGATTAGGTTCTTTTCCAAATATAAACAAAATACTAAAACCACTTATTTGAGTACTTTCTTTCCGGGAGTAAACCTATGCAATAAAAGCAAGTCTAAAAACCGCGTAAATCCATAAACAACCATGTCATCCTTGGACCCAACAGTGGTCTCTCCGCGCCTTCGCGTCTCTGCGAGAAACACAGGTTGTTCCCATCTCAGTGGATTATCTCCTGGCAATGGGTTATCTTATTCGCTCCTTCCGGCAGTCGTTATTTTGTTAAAAGCTTTTCGCTTCCATCCCCTGACATATACAGATAATTACACTGTTATTTCCCCGTGCATTTTTCTATTTTAACCTGTTAAAACGAAGGTTTTGACTGCATTCTTCGTCTAATTTATTATTTGCGCCTGATGTTTATACAATGAAATATATTTTAACGCTTGTTATAACCGCTTCCCAGTTATTCGCGCAGGGATTACAACTCTCCGGCAAAATAACTGACGCGGAAACCAAAGCCCCTCTTGCTTCAGCAAATATTCTCCTTAACAATCCCGACAGCGCTCTTGTTAAAGGCACAACATCTTCGAAAACAGGAACATTTCACCTAACTGAATTACGTGCCGGGGTGTATACTCTTCTGATAAAATATATCGGTTACAAGGATTTTACACAGGAAATTGTTTTAAAAAATAATTCAATTGACCTCGGTACTATCGCGCTTATACCCGGAGTGGTTTCTACTGATGAGGTGACGGTTACAGGAAAGCTTCCGATCGCAACTCAAAGCGGCGATACAACCATCTTTGACGCGAGATCGTTTAAGGTGAACAAAGACGCGGTTGCGGAAGACCTGCTGAAAAAGATCCCCGGGATACAGGTAGAAGATGGTAAACTGAAAGCACAGGGGGAAGAGGTGAAGAAAGTTTATGTGGACGGGAAAAACTTTATGGGCGATGACCCGAAGATTGCGGTTAAAAATCTCCCCGCCGACATAATAGACAAAATTCAGGTGTTCGATCAGCAGAGCGAGCAGTCTCAGTTTACCGGCTTTAACGACGGGAACACTACAAAAGCCATTAACCTGCAGACGACCTTGCAGGAACACAAGGGTATCTTCGGTAAGTTCTTCGCGGGGGGCGGGACAAACGAACGATTTTCTGCCGGCGGAAACTATAACCGCTTTGTTCAGGATCAGAGGCTCAGCATTCTGGGACAACTAAACAATACAAATGAACAAAATTTCACCCCAATTGATATGGTTGGAGCTATGGGGATACCGAGTGAGGGGGGAATGAGGGTGGCGAATGCGCTAAGTGATTTCTTTCAGGGCGCGCGTACGGGCGATGTAACCACTCAGTCTGCGGGAGTGAACTATAACGACCTCTTCTTTGACGTTATGGAGACTGGTGGCAGTTACTTTTTCAATAACACAAAGAGCGATCTTTCATCGTCGCTAAGAAGAAATTTTCTTAATACACTCGAGGGAGTAATATACGATGAAAGCGGGAACTCTCTTTCCAAAAACCGTAATCACCGAGTAAACGCAACAATAAACTTAAAAACAGACTCCATTAATCAGCTTCGGTTTATTCCCTCTTTTTCTACTCAGGAGAACAGCTCTTCTTCGGCCACACGCGGCACTACATACTCCGCCGCAGGGCCGCTGAACTATACAAACAATTCAAGCTCTTCAAATCTGTCTGCCGCAGGTTTTAACGGCTTACTTCTGTATCGCCGTAAATTTAATACCGCCGGAAGAACTTTCTCATTTTCTCTGAACGGCTCTACGCGTACCAACGGCGGCACCAGAAAAAATTATTCTGAATCGGTTTATTATACCACCGTTAGCAGATCTGATACGATTAATCAGTCTGCGGATATTGATAATAAGAGCAACTCCTTGCAGGGTGATTTGAACTATACCGATCGCTTAGGGAAATCCGTATTTCTGATGGTGACCGGCTCCGCTCTTATTTCGAATGAGAGGAATGATAGAGAGACATTTAACTACGATCCCTCCTCCGGTTCATTCGCGCTCTTTGATACGCTACTCAGTAATGTTTATGAGAGGAAATATACCAACTACAGCGCGGGTGCTTCCGTAAACCATCAGACCAGGGATTTTGGAGTTATGGGGAGGCTCACATATAACTATGCAACACTTCTCGGAGGAGGCGTATTCCCTCTTTCATTCAGCGTAAAAAAGAATTTCTTTTCATTTCAGCCTTCGCTCAATATTAACTTTCGTATCGCGTTTGATAAAAACCTCTCTGTTTCATACCGAACATCCGCAAACGCCCCTTCGGTAACTCAGCTTCAGAACGTAATTGACAACAGCAATCCGTTGCAGCTCACTACCGGTAACCCCTCATTAAAGCAGGAGTACACCCACAACCTGAGCCTCCGGTTTTTATCTACAAATTACATCGATGCAAGCTCTTTCTTTTTTATGCTCGGGGCTTCCGCAAGGGAAAACAGGATCGGTACCTCAACAATATTCGCGGAAAGAGACACATTACTTCCGGACGGGATATTCCTCAACGCAGGCAGCAGGCTTAGCTATCCCGAAAACTATAACGGCTTTCTCTCCCTTATCTCCTTTGCCAATTACGGAATACCTGTTGACCTGATCAGCTCAACAGTTAATTTCAGCCTTAGAGGAAACTATTCTAACATTCCAGGTACGCTAAACGGGATTTATAACATAGCCAAATCATATAATTACGGCGCCGGTTTATCGCTGAACAGTAATATCAGCCAGGAAATTGACTTCTCTGTATCTACCACAAGCTTTTTCAATTCTATCAGGAACAGCACGGGGAACACAAGTAACAGCGATTATTTCTCTCAGAGCACATCGTTCCGATTCTACTGGCTCGCCTTTGAAAGAATTACATTGAGTGCCGATTTAACACACCGGTACGAGGAGAAACTCGACAAGCCTTCTTCCCTGCTTCTGAACTTCAATGTCGGGGTAAAACTTTTTGAAAACAGGAAGGGTGAACTTAAATTTTCGGTTTTTGACGCACTAAATCAAAACAACAATAACAGTAAAACGATTACTGAATCATACGTGCAGGAGTACAGCACGAACCTTATCGGCCGGTACTACCTTGCAACGTTTGTGTATAACCTTAGTATATTTATGTGAAAGCGTAATAATGAATAAATATTTTTTACTGATACTGGCTGCCTCTTTTATTGTGGCTGGATGTTCATCCGGAATAAAAATAACTTCTCAGCCGCCGGCCGCCGCCGCGGTTATTGACGGGGATGTTTCCGAATGGAGCAATATGACCCAGATTAAAAATGAGAACCTCGCGTTTTCATTCAGCAATGATGATAAATTTTTGTACGTAGCAATGGTTACCGGTGACAGGAGAAAAATGATGAGAATAATGGCGGGGGGCCTGCAGGTATGGCTGGAACCGGATAACACAGCGGAGAAATTTGGAGTACTGTATCCTGAACCGCCTGATCCCGCCGAAATAAGAAAGCAGTTAGAAGAACGGATGGCACGGGGTGAAGAGCGACGCCCTGACCCGCAGCGATTCAGAAGAGCGCACAACAAGCTGTTTATATTAAATTCCGAGGAAGCGAGGCTCGAAGAGTTTCCTTCTGATGGCGCCACCTACCAGGCAAGGCTCGAAGCCGACCGCGACCGTCTGGCATACGAGTTGAGGATACCCATCGGAGCGGATATAAATCCTCCTGCGGGACTCCAAGTAAAACCGGGAGAAAGCATTAAAGTAAGGTTTATTACGGGTGAAATTATGCCCTTTGGCCCCGGCGGAGATATGCCGCAAATGAGCGGAGGCGAAGGACCTCCAATGGGAGGAGGCCGGCCCGGAATGGGCGGACGCGGCGGTATGGGCGGCAGGCCGGAGATGGAATTCAAACCATTTGACTTTGAGTTTAATGTAAAACTTAATTAAAATTTTTTAGTTAAGAGTGAAGAGTTAAAAGTTAATACAGAAGTTCTCCTCCCATTTTTATACTTGTCCCATAGGGGAAAGGCGTTGCACTGTCCCGATGCATCGGGACGAAGTGGGAGGCTGGGCGCCGCGCTGAGTGCCGGAGGATATCGAAGCGAGGGGTTATCGCAACTAATATTTTCAAATCATCTCTTCCGGTGCCGGCCGTGTTTTCTCTGCGCCTCCGCGTCTCTGCGAGAAACAAGGAGCGTTAGTATCTCATATAATATTCAATCCACAAAAAATTAAATAGCCCCCTCATCAGTGCTATCTCTGCGCCTCCGCGTCTCTGCGAGAAACAAAGGGCATTAGTATCTCATATAATATTCAATCCACAAAAAATTAAATAGCCCCCTCATCCGTGTTTTCTCTGCGCCTCCGCGTCTCTGCGAGAAACAAAGGGCGTTAGGGTCTCACATACTATTTCAGCCGGTCCAAGTATAATATCCCGTTAATGTGATCTATCTCGTGCTGGAATATTATCGCCGTAAATCCCTCCACCATTTCGATATTCCGGGACTTATCAGGCTTATCATATTCAAGCAGAATCGCGTAAGAGCGGGTAGTAGTAGTATCCCGTCTGCCGGGAATGGAAAGGCACCCTTCCACCCAGTTAAGTTTTCGCTTTGTGTACTGTTTTATTTTCGGATTTAAATAAACCTCAAACGGCGTCCCCGGCTTATCATACCTCTGCACCCAGATAACATTTTTAATAACCCCTACCTGTGGCGCGGCGATACCAACCCCGTCATTAACACTATCCGTAACCGTTGCATACATCCTGTCAATAAGATTCTTCAATACCGGATCATTAGAATCAGGAACAACATCACTGCACTGAGTACGGAGTATAAGCGAGTCCTCTGAATTATAAACACTCAGCACCCGCATCGGCGCATTCCCGCCGCCGGACATAATCAACCGCGTTTCAGATTCAGTAAAGCTACTCTTTTTTTCAATACTCCCCACCCCCGCACAACCGGCGAGGAAAAGAGAGAGAGCCGTGATTAGAAATAATTTTTTCATACTCTACACGTTTGAAAATGACATAATCAATTCAAATGCAGCGGGCCATCCGGTCCCAGGGGTATGCCGATGAACATCCAGACTATTAAAAGCGCAAGCCAGAACAGACCGAAAATAATTGAGTACGGAAGCATCGTTGAGATGATTGTTCCGATACCAAACTTATCGCTGTATCTCTGCGCGAATGTTACGATCAGCGCGAAGTAACTCATCATCGGCGTTATCGGGTTGGTAATCGAGTCGCCTATCCGGAATGCCGCTTGCGTGAGAGCGGGGTGATAATCAAGAAGCATAAACATAGGGACAAACACCGGCGCCATTATCGCCCACTTCGCTGAAGCGCTTCCCATAAACATATTAATGAAAGCAGAGAGTAATACAAATCCCGCTATAAGAGGTATGCCCGTCAGTCCGATGCTCTTCAGCCCCAGCGCCCCTTTTACCGCGACAATAATTCCGAGATTACTGTAGTTAAAAAAGTAAACAAACTGCGCCGCGAAGAACACAAGCACTATATATCCGCCAAGCCCGCTCATTGATTTGGTTATGTGGTTAATCAGATCCTTATCGTTCTTTATTGTTTTGACAATGATTCCGTAAACAAGTCCCGGCACGAGGAAGAAGAGGAGGATCCCGATCACTATTCCTTCAAAGAAAGGGGAATGAAGCACCGACTGATCTTTCGGATTACGGAGAATGCCGTTCTCGGGAATTATGGTAAGCGCGAGGAGAATAACCACGGCAAACATAGAAACCGCCGCCCACTTAAGGCCTTTCTTTTCGAGCGGTTTAAGTTCTTCGATAACAAGCCGTTCAGCGTTCCCTTCATATTTACCCAGCCTCGGTTCAACTATTCTGTCGGTAACGAATGTTCCCAGTATTACAATAAGGATTCCGGATACAAACATAAAGTAATAATTCACAACAGGACTAACCACCATATCAGGTATAATTATCTGCGCCGCCGAAGTTGAAAGCCCGGCGAGTATAGGATCCACGGACCCGATAAGAAAGTTCGATCCAAAACCGCCGCTTACACCGGAGAAGGCAGCGGCAAGCCCGGCGATGGGATGCCTCCCCAGCGCGTGAAATACCATAGCGCCAAGCGGCACAAGGATAACATAACCGGCTTCGGAAGCTACGTGAGAAAGAACACCCGCGAATACAAGCGACGCGGTTATCAGGCTTTTCGGAGCGCTTAATACGAGCGACCTGATCAGTACCCCGAACATTCCGGAACCTTCCGCGACTCCAAGCCCTACCATCACCACAAGCACCAGGCCAAGCGGCGGAAAGCTGATGAAGTTCTTTACAATATTTGTGTAGATCCACCTGACCCCTTCAAAGCTCAGAAGGTTTCTCGGATGGATTGTTTCATTGGTTATTGGATGGAGTGCGGTGTAATCAAAATAATGCGCTATGAAAGAAAGCGCCATTACAAATAGTGCGAGTAAAAGGAATAATATGGCGGGATGCGGCAGCTTGTTCCCGATGATTTCGACCTGATCCAGCGATCTGGCGAATAAACTTTTCTGGGGCTTTTCTTTCATATAGTATTAAGTATGTTGATAATAAAGTGAATTTGCGGCGGGTGAGTTTTACCGCTTTTAGGTTAATCCTGTCTGTAATTTAATATTTTTTTTCCTGTCTGCCACTATCCTTCCCCGGTATTCCGGCGTTATACATCACAATTAGGCTAATCCGCCGGCATACGGCCGTAAATCCCCCGTTATAAATCATTCGACTGTTTCTGGATAGCCAAAAGAAAATCAACCGGTAATTTTTATATTAACCGGTCTCAATTTTTATATTCACAATACCGGAAAAACTATAATGTTAAAATTCATTTTCCTCCTCCTTCTAACCGTATCGGTATCCGGGCAGGAATTATCCTCGGAGAAGGAGGCGATAAAAAGCGTTCTTTTCAGGCAACTTGAGGATTGGAATAACGGAAATATCGGGGCGTATATGGAGGGTTACTGGCAGAGTGATTCGCTTACTTTCGTCGGCGGAAAGAACGTCACTTACGGCTGGAAGAATACTCTCGAAAAATATCAGAAAGCTTATCCGGATAAAGAGAAGATGGGAAAACTATCATTCGAAATCGTAAGCCTTGAGATCCTTCCCGGCGGATATGCGTATATGATCGGTAAGTGGGCGATAGAAAGAGGAGAGTCCCCGGTATCAGGGTCTTTTACGCTGCTCTGGAAGAAATTCAGCTCCGGTTGGTTGATAGTATCGGACCATTCTTCGTGAGAATAAAAGATTTTTTTGAATTGTAAGTTAGAAGGATATCTCAAAGAACTTTGAGAAACCTGTTAATGTAGCCTGCATAATTTGCTGTGATGGAACGCAGATTACACAGATGCAACGGATGACCGCAGTTTTGCAAATGTAGGGGAGGGGAAAGAAGGGATGACCGCAAATGGTTGAAACCATTCTGCTGCTTTGAGGGGTAAATAAAGTTATGGAGTTATAAATCGCCGGAAAACAAGCCATAGAGAGTTTTGAAAAACCTGTAAAAATAGTCTTAAAATGAGGGTAAAATTACTGCTGTATTAGCAGTTATTGCAGAGGTTCTACTCTCATCTATACTCTTGTCCCGCAGGGGACAAGAGTATAATGGGAGGTAAGAAGAGAGACGCATACGAGTCGCCTTTACAAATCTTATTTACTGCATTTATTTTGTGAGATATTCCTTGTAGGTGTCGAGAGCGTGGAAGTATGCTAATGTTTTGTCTTGAGATATAAGTAATATTTTAGCCTCGTGCTCGTCACCGCGGGAGTGAACATCATATATACTATAGATTGGCCAATAATGCTGCGATTTGGTTTTGTCTCTTCTGAATTTAATTGGCTTGCCTGTAAATGTTTTCATTCCTGTATAACCAAGCAGTTCAAAAAATTTGTATAACTTGTCATAGTCCTGGTCAATTACATCGAATCCTTCTTTGGGATGAAGACCGTGTAATGCATAACGCGGATTTGTATCAAGTGGATCCTTGGTCGCGGGCTTCCCTTCTATTTCGAGTTCATAGGGGAAATCTTCGAGAGTGTAGAACAATCGCAGTTCAAAAATCACGCGGTTGACGGATTGTTTGCAATTTCTGATGGGGTCATCTTCAAAACTGATTTTACGGTCCATAATGTTTAGCTCCAGTTAATTGTTTTTGAATTATGTTAGAATGAAATTATACATCTAATCTATATCACAAAAATAAAGAATATGCCGTCCCGATGGGACTGTTTAAAACATAGCGCATTTGTGTTACTATAATATTGACCTGCTGAAACTTTTATTCTCAAACAGATATTATATTTTGGGAAACATTGTATAAGAATTATACAGCATACGAAATTGGTATTCGTTAAATATTAAAGAGCCAGATTTCGCATAATTCTCCCACTCTTTCATAAAGCTATTAATCCATAAATAGTTCTTGATTTCACTCTCGAGTATTGTATTAATATCGAACGAAGGTATAATTGCGAAGAAAGGGAATAAACTGTGCTGATATAGATCTTGTACATAGTCTGTTTCCTTAACATTAGCCAGAGCCTTGTGGATATAGCTTACCATATTCGCTGAAATAACCACGATATTTAAATTTTTAGGTTCTATTAATTCGAATAACTCCGGATTTTTGAGTTGGATTATTCCTACAAAATAGGTATAAATAAAGAGTTTACGTTCTTTCAATAGTATAGGTATGGTTTTGAAAGTACTAAGCATAGATTGGATTATATGTTGTTGATCACGATATGAGAGATTAAAAGAAGTGATTAATATTTCAAAATGTTTTTCCCAATATTGCATCTCTCCAATGGCAGATATTGATTTACCGTCAAATATGTCGATAAGATTAAATATCGTTTTAAAGTATGCCCCCGCATTTTCGCTCCGGATTTGAAATTCATAGTCAATAATACGGAGAAGGTATTCATCCGCATTAAGCTCGGGGCCATAGAGATAGCGCATGGAACTTCTGAGTTGGCGCTTATCGTAAGATATTAAGAATATGATGTTTTCAACTGAAAGAATGTGCTTTATTCTTTCGAGGTATGCGAGCGAATAAGATGGTAAGCAGCGATCTAATTCATCAATAATAAACAAGAGTGGAGATTTTTGAGACTCAGCGATCTTTTTTGCCAGCTGACCGAGTATAAGCTGAAATTTGTCTAAAAGATTTTCGTAAGTTTTGTAGTCGGCAATAAGAGGTAATATTTTATCACTACTATCTTTATTGATTTTTTCTAATTCATCTTCAACCGCCTTCAAATCCACGATACCAGAGGTAACATAAGAAGCCGCATTATAAACGACATTTTTTAACAGTATTGCTGAAGTTTGTTTGAAACTTTCTAAAGTTGGTTCACCAAGCGATTCAAGCTGGGGGTGTTGCAATAATTGTGCTAAGAGAGGTATAAGGGGATCCTTGTAAAAATCATTTTTCCATGCATTCACATAGATCACTGATTTTTCTTTTGTTTCAAGATAATTCTTTAACATTAAAAGAAATGTTGTTTTCCCAGTACCCCAATTTCCTGCCAAACCAAGCGTAATTGGACGACTAATATTCTTTGATATAAATGTATCGTAAAATTTTACACAATCCTCTCCGAATTTGAGAGCATCATACTGAAAAGGATTATCTCTGGGAATTGTTATATCTTTTATAAAAGACATGATTTTACTTTTCTATCTTAATTATTGTCATCGAGGTTGAGTTCTTTTAGGGCGGATTTGGCGTCCTGGAGTTTTGGGGCGTCTTCGACGGGGTCGAGGTCTCGGCAGTTCCATCCCTTGATCTCTAACGGTTCCGGTACTTTGATGGCCAACAGAGCTAATGCTTCTTCTGATGCTATAAAATCATTTTCCATATTGCAGCTAAGTATTATTGTTTTCGGGGTTTTTGTTTTAGTCTGGATTCGAGTTTCTGGTAGTCGCCGAGGTATGCCATCATCAGGGATTTCCAGAGACGGCCGTGGTTTGGAACACGGAAGTGAAGCAGTTCGTGTACGATGATGTACTCCCCTAACTTCTTGTCTATGTTGAGAATGTCCTTACTGAAATTTAAGTTACCATCGGTGGAGCAAGAAGCCCATTTCCTGCTCATTGGCCGAACATAAAGAGATTTAATATTTATGTTCATCTTTTGGGCGTAAAGACGAACTGCTGATTTGAATTCGATTTTGTCTTTCCACTTCTTCATATTTGCCGGCTCTGCGCATTAAATAATTGTGAAAATATATATTCTACGAAGGAAGCTATTTTTTTAATATCATCTTCCTCCTGAAGGAGAATAATATATAAAGCCTGACTTAGATCACGATAATCTTTTTCAACCGTGAGGAAATTGGGATACAGTTGGAATTCTTTTTGAATTTGGAGGGCAAGCTGTTCAGCATTATTAAAACTCTTTGCCTGAAGAGAAGTATATATAAAATATATTATACTGCTAAATCCTTTTGCCTTCTTTTCTTTTTCACGGTTTAGATAGGTTTCAATATCTGATGTCAATAAAGCTAAGGCTTCCTGAGTTGAGTGCTGCTTGTTTTCATAATTTTCCTGTACTGCTTCTGCCCTCTCCTTCATTCCGATGAGGTATGGATCAGAAGTATTATCGCCCGCAAATTTCTCAATGCTTTTTACAAGGTTAATAACTCTTATGTTGTCATCCTGATGAATGGATTTAATATAGGCAAGAGTTTCCTCATTAATAAGCATTAATTTGCCGCTTTCAAAAGGAGTAGTACCTCCAACGTTTTTCTGAACAAGGTCATTTGTTTTTCGGAGAAGTTCGCGGTCAACCATAATCCGACGGGAATAAGCATTGCGGACTATCTTGTAAATACTAACGAATTTAGTATAATCGTCCATATATGGGCGAAGGAACTTATCGGGAGAGATAATCTCGTAGAGCATTTCAACTTCTTTGAAGAGCCGGAAGAGTTCTTTGCGGAGTGATTTATCGCGGAAGTAATCAATAAGATTATCGGTGTCCTTATTGTTGAACCCGTGTGAGATAAGTTTCAGATAAGGCGGAACATCTTTTTCCATCTTGGACTGGAAAAGATTTTTGAGTAATTGAATATCCTTAATTATGGAGTCTATCTCATCGCTATCGAAGGCAAGGGCTTTTTCGAGGTTTTCAAAAATACCGACGAAATCGAGCACAAAACCGTGGGGTTTGAGCATACCCTTTTCCTCGTTCTCATAGGGGCGGTTTACGCGAGCGATTGCCTGGAGGAGAGTGTGATCCTTCATCGGCTTATCGAGATACATTGCATAGAGTATCGGGGCATCAAAACCAGTCAGTAATTTTTCTGTCACAATTAATATTTTGGGGAGAGTATCAACGCGCTTGAATGTCCTGCGGATTTGCTTCTCCTGCTGATGAGAGATATGATATGCTTTAAGATCCTCGGTATCATTGTTACTACCGGTATAAACCACCTGAGAATATTCCGGAGGGAGATATTTATCGAGAGCTTTTTTATAGAGAGCGCAAGCGGGACGGTCAACAGCAACCATAAAAGCTTTATAGCCGAGAGGTTCAACATTATCCCGGTAATGTTTCGCAACGAAGGCAGCAACCTTATCAACACGTGAAGAAGCCTTTAAGAAGTTCTTCGTATTAACCGCACGGTCAAGTATTTTATTTAATTCTTCTATATCAGAGACGCCTTCTGCTTCAGCAAGTTCCATAAATTCTTTATCAAGGATCTCCTTAGGGACGAGCATTTCATTCGGCGCTATGCTATAATAAAGCGGAACCGTCGTGCCATCGGCGATACTATCTGATATTGAATATTTATGCAGGTATCCTTCCGCATCATTGATGCCAAATGTTTTGAACGTGCCTCGGCCATAAACGGTTTTATCAATGGGTGTTCCTGTGAAACCAATAAATGAAGCGTTAGGGATAGCAGCCATAAGGAAATTGCCGAGGTCGCCGCCGGTTGTGCGATGCGCTTCGTCAATAAGCACATAGATATTATGCCTCAAGTTTACATCCGCAGGCATATCCCTGAATTTATGAACCATACTAAGTATGATACCGCGGTAATCCCTTTTTAATAATCGCTGGAGCGTTTTAATGCTTCCTGCGTGTTCAACATTAGCTATACCAAGAGCGACAAGATTTTTTTTCATCTGGTCTTCGAGTTCATTCCTGTCTATCAGGATCAGCACAGTTGGTTTATCAGCGGAGGGGGATTTCAGGAGAAGTTCCGCTGTTTTTATCATAGTGAATGTTTTCCCGCTGCCCTGGGTATGCCATACCAATCCTCTGTTCTTACCGGGATCGAGAGAGCGCTCAAACACTTTTTCAACCGCAGTGATCTGATGCTGGCGGAGAATGATTTTCTCAAGTTCGTCATTCTGTTCGGTAAAGAGGATATACTCGCGAAGGAGGCTGAGGATATGTTCAACGGAGCAGAATGATTTTATTTTTGCTTCAAGATTACCGATCTCATCGTTTTTCCAATTAAAGATATTACGGCGAACGGTGTTCCAGGTTACACCATAAGAAAAGCCGATGCTCTCGGTTGAAGTAAAAATCTGGGGCGGGACCATCATTTCGGGTGTTTCGTTATGATAGCGGCGAATCTGATCAATGCCTAAGGCGATTGCCTCATCCTTGGTGGCGTTCTTACATTCGATTACGAGGACGGGAATGCCGTTTATTAAAAATACGACGTCTTCCCTGTTGGCGTAACGGCCGTTGTAAAAATAGTATTCGGGAGTTACTTCGTAAGTATTATTCTTTGGGTTATCGTAATCTATAAGAATAAGATTCAGTTCACGGTTTTCGCTTTTACAGAACCAGGTTAATTTGCCTCGAAGGAGGTTAAGGAAGTCGCGGTTGCCCCGGATGTTGGGAAGCAGAGATTCGAGGAGATGAAGAATATCATTATCCTTGCCGTCAAATTTGGGGTTGAGCTCATGTACTTTTTGAAAGAGAGTATCCGTAAAGAAGCGGCTGGCGTTAACAGCTTTATCTCGCTCGGTGTAAGCGGAGAATTCAAAATTCCTACGGCGCTCCGCATCGGTGCGGGGGATGACAGACCAGCCGATCTGTTCAACATACTGGAGGATGGGAAACTGAACAGATGTTAATTCCGTAGGATTCATAGAGCAAAAAACAGAGAATGAGTTTTAAACAGGTTTATTTAATTTATTTAATTTTTTTATAATATTACTCACTGCGCGAGCCAATTCAATACCTTCCTTGGCAATACTTTGGGACTCGGCATACTTATCATCCCAGGAAAGGGCATTGGAATCGGGAACTTTAACCATTTCATGCAATGCTTCATTTCTTTTCTTTTTCCAGTCATCAACCTTGTTTAGCAAAGTGATTAGACCAGGATCAGTCTCTTTATTAAGGCGAGACTTTTTGTTCTTGCCAAGTAAAATCGAGACATTGTCACCAAGAGGCAAGAAACTGCGATGATTCTGATTATTCAGTATTGCAATTCTTGCTTCGAGCCGATCACTGATAATACTTTCAATTAAGGTTATTGATTCGAGGAAGTAACCATCCTCTATAGATTCATTGATACGCTTCCAAGTTGATTTGTAGGCTTCGAATCTTTTTACAGCAACAACTGATTTAGGACCTGTATTTATAGCTCTTTGTTTAGACATAAAGTATAATTAATTAATGTTGAAATTTAGATTATGAATTCTACGCTTGCCAGTCATTAGTTCGTGGAGAAGGGATTTGAAAAGAGCTGAAAGGATTCGCTTTTTCTTTTCGTAGAATGATATTTTGTTATCCAATGAGATAAATGCATTAGCGATTTCTTTTTGTTCTTGTAACGACGGCATAGGTATAAGTGTTTTTTCCAAAACGTTTTTGTTAAGACGTTGCCTACCTGTTGAACCTTCCATTTTACCCGTTAGTTGATTTCTAATTTCAGTTTTGAGAAGGTAGTAATATAAATAATCAATATCACTTATATTTTCTTTAGATTTAATTGGAATTACTTCAGTTGTGGCATAGGCATACGGTTTATTAATTTTCACGAAACCTTGCTTTCCATTTTCAAATGAGGGAGTAATTTTAGCTAATAACAAATCACCTTCCTCCACATAAGTGCCACTTGATAATGAATCACGAAGTTCATAAGTTGTAATCAATCTTTCATTTAATGGAACCATTTCCATTGGAATGAATGGAACGGGTAAGTCAACTTTAAGTCCTCTTGGTTTTGAAGTGAAGTCATACAATTGGATTATTGTAGCAACTTCCCAACTAATAGGAAGTCGTCCAATTTCGGTTTGTTTTTGTTTCTCGCCTTTAGTGCCTTCGGTGAAGAGTTTTTGCATAAGGGCTTTTTTGAGCACGGTGGTGTGGCGGATAAGCTTATCCTGCTGCTCTATTGCTTTTTGAAGAGTGGATAAAATGTAGGCGATTTTGCGCTGTTCGGGGACAGGGGGTTTAGGTATTGTAAATTCAGAAAGACGTGATTTAGATAAGTTTGGTATTGTAGTAATATTTGCTCTTCCAAAATACAATTTACCAAATTGAAAAGCGTACTGCATCCAATAAAGAATAAAAGCAGGGTCAATGTCATCGACTTTAGCTCTTACGCGATGTAGATGGTTCTGATAATAAATATCATTCATCTCGTTTTTCCAAATTGCTGTCCGCCCAATATCACCACCTTCACACACTAATAAATCATTCAATGCAAGACTATATTTAATTTCCTCCTCTTGAGAGAAATGAAGAGTGTCCAATTCATCTAAAGTCACTTTCCCCCAAAGCAAATTTGAGGTTCTCAGAAAAGGTTTTTGATTATCGCCAATTCTATTTGCTTTTGATACGGATTTACCTTGCTGAATATTGAAATAATCGTCAATCCTTCCACATCCCCAATCTTCGGGGATTAAGCCAATGTCCGTGGATTGAAACCCTTTCATCATATTTCCAACTTTTCAAAGATTACCAATGAATCCTTATCCATTTTCGAGAAGGCGAACCATTTTTTTCCGAGGTCTTTTAGAGAAGCGCCAATATGATAAACTACGGATTTATCAATGAGAAGGAAACGGTCGTGGGAGGAGCCGAACTTATGAAATGAAAGCCCGCCATACTGAGAATTAAATTTAACGGCATCCTCCTGAAGCGCGCGGCTGATGTTTTTAGTATAAATATCAACTTTAACATTTTTACGTTTTTTTGTGAAAAGGGAGAGTACGGATTCATCAACATAATTGTCTATGAGAATAATAGAATCCTTAGCGCTCTTTATTAAACCGCTGATGAATACCCAGGCATCGAAAATCTGACCGTCAAAGAAAATACCCTGTTGCGATTTTAATTTCTTTTCCTCAATTGCATCGAAGAGCATTTGCACTTTACCATCCGTTTCGATTTGCTTAAGTTCAACTCCCCTGATACGGTCTAATAAACCGGCTTTTTCAAGTAAAAAATGCCTCATTTCCACAAACGCGGAAATTATCACTATACTTGTTTTAACTGCAGTTTCAGAATTAAGGACAGCAGACAGCATCGCCACCCCCTGTTCTGTAAAAACAAAAGGCAGGTATTTTCGATGCTTCCCCCTCCCTTCGTTTAAGGTGCCAAATTGGAACCTTAAAGAATCTTTTGAGGAGCCAAGATCGAACGACAGACTTTCAAATTCCTGCTTAGTAAGTTGGAACATAAAGGTGCCGGGGAATCTATCAGGATTTCTCTTAACAGCGCGATTTAGAAACTTCGTTTCGATGCCGTAAAATTGAGCGAGATGCGAGTCAAGCATTACCTGTTTATCCCGGACTGTAAATATCCTGCCTGTGATATCGTGCTGAGTTATAGAAGCAGAGTTCAGAGCCATAATGCCGGCTTCCTTGAAATTTTATTATTTATTGGAGGCGCCGCATTTTGCGATACCACAGAATCAACAACTAAGGATATTAAGATAATGACGTAAAAAGATGAAATAAATTTCTTCGTCCTTAAACAATGGAAGTCAATCATTTAATCCCATCCGTGAAAAAATAGATTTTAGTTCTTTATCAATAGCGGCGGATTCATCTTCGAGCGACTGGAGTTCTTCAATTATCTCCTCTACCGGGCGGTAGGTTTCGGCGTCGGTTACCTGGATGTAGCGGCTGGGGCTGATGTTGTAATCGTTTTTGATAATCTCCTCCCTGCTTACCAAGCGGGAGAACTTTTCTTTTTCTTTAAAAGCATTGTAAGTATTGGCGATGAGTTCAATACCATCTTCTGTAATGTAGTTTTTCGGGTCGCCTTTTTCAAATTCTTTTCCGGCGTGGAGGAGAAAAATTTTCTCTTTATGCTTTTTATTTTTGTTCAAAAAGATAACGATGCCGGGTGCGGTTGTATTATAAAAGAGATTTTCAGGAAGGTAAATCACGCCTTCGAGAAGATCGTTATCCACAAACCACTTGCGGCAGTCTTTCTCTTTGTTGTTCCCCTGGTTACCACTGCCACGGCTGGCGGCGCCGGTATCGAGGACAATGGCTGCGCGTCCGGTATCATTCAAGCTGCTGTAAATATGCTGAACCCAGCCCCAGTCAATTTTGCCGCCACAGGGACCAGCGGGAAAACGAGTGTATTCATCTTCGGTAAAAAAATCATCGTTAATGTAGGGAAGACTATTCTTGCCCTGATTCCACATAGGATTGGCAACAACACGATCGAATTTACGGAGTTTATTACGATGGAGGAACTTGGGAGTTTTAAGGGTGTCACCTATTTCAATGTCCCCTTCCATATCGTGGATGATAACATTCATTTTACCCATAGCCCAGGTATCGGGAGTGAACTCCTGACCGAAAAGTTTAAGGGGCGCAAATTTATCTTTTTGGGATTTCATTTTTTCGTTAAGGACGAGTTCGCATTTGATGAGTAAGCCGCCGCTGCCGCAAGTGGGATCGTATATTTCCATACCGGGAGAAGGGTCCATTATCTTAGCAATGATAATTCCAACTTCTGCGGGAGTGTAGAACTCGCCGGCACTCTGACCGCCGTTCTCAGCAAATTTACGGATAAGGTATTCGTAACTTCTGCCGATGATGTCGGGTTCAACATCTTTAAGCCCAAGGCGTTTTTCTGAAACCTTCTCTATGAGGTGACTGAGGCGGTCGTCCTCAATCTCGCGAACACCGTGGGTGGTGGCGTTAAAATCAACACGGTCAATTATTCCGCTTAAGCTGGGATTCTCCTTAGCGATGGAGCGGAGCATAGCGGTAAGCTGTTCGCCGACATTACCGGTTAGTTTTCTGATTACATCCCAGACGGCGTCGGTCTCAGGATTAGCAGGTTTGAGCGGGAGGTAAAAACGGACGATGCGTTTCTTTTCGTCTCGGTTTGTTTCTTTATCGTGCTCAACTAATGAGAATGCCTTAGTGCGGGATTTAACTTTTTCGGCAAGGCGGTTGATTTCGTCGTCGAACACATCACAGAGGCGTTTGACGAAGATTAATGGCAATATAAAGTTCTTGTATTTGGGGGCGTCAATGTTGCCGTGAATGCTGCAGGCGGCATCCCAAATCCAGGATTCCATTGATTTAACTTTATCACCGTTGTTGTTTTTAGATGGCATTTTTGTTTTTTGAGTTTATGATAGGGACGAGGGAATAGGGATTAGGGTTTTAGGGATTAGGGAAAAGGTATCAGGGATCAGGGATGCAGGAATTAGAGTGATTGAATTGGGCGTGGCTTTGGGAGTTCGGGATGAACCGAGTGGGCTGTTAGACGAATTCGCAAACCCCGATGGGTTATGGAGGAACCAGCTATTTATCACCTGAGGAAGTATCTCCAAATTCCTGAATGTTGGTTTAAAATTAATGGAAAATTTTGGAAAAAACAAGTAAAACAGGGAGCAGAGAACAGGGAATAGAGATCAGGGATCAGGGGTTTTGAGTTAATAGGATATCTCAAAGGACTTTAAGAAACCTGTATATTTAGCCCGCATAATTTACTGTGATGGACCACAGATTACACAGATGCAATGGATGACCGCAGTTTTGGAAATGTAGGGGAGCGGGCTTGCCCCTCCCGACGGTGTTAATGAGGCGTATGATTGATTAACCACCGGAATTGTTGTTATAACCTAAAAGCCCGTTTTGGGTTTTGTGCTATATTAGCGGGATTGCAGAATGAACTTTGAGAAACCTGTAAATATAGCCCGCATAATTTGCCGTGATGGACCACAGATTACACAGATGCAATGGATGACCGCAGTTTTGGAAATGTAGGGGAGCGGGCTTGCCCCTCCCGACGGTGTGCTGAGGCGTATGATCTATTAACCGCCGGAATTGATGTTATAACGTAGAAACCCGCTTTCGGTTTCGTGCCAAATTAGTAGTTTAGAGGGGGTGGGCAGCAGGGTGGAGTTATTGAAATAGAATTCTGTCATACCAATAAACTATCGCGCTGGCTCTGCCGGCTTATGATTTATTAATTTATTTTTCCAGCGCCAATACTTTGTTCAGCCTTCTCGTGTGCCGTTCTTCGCCGGTGAACTTTGCATTTAGAAAGCTTTTGACCAGTTCGGCGGCGACTTCTATTCCCACTACTCTCGCGCCGAGGCAAAGGACGTTCATATTATCGTGCTCTACTCCCTGGCGCGCGGAATATGTATCGTGACACAAGCCAGCCCTGACTCCTTTAATTTTATTGGCGGCTATCGAGGCGCCTACGCCGCTACCGCAGATTATTATTCCCCTTTCCGCTTTCCCCTCCGCGACGGTTTTCGCGGCGGCAATCGCGAAATCAGGATAATCGTCTTTCGCGTCATACACGTGATTGCCAGCGTCCGTTACTTCATAGCCCATTGCGGGGATAATTGTTTTAATGAACTCTTTCAGTTCAAAGCCTCCGTGATCGGCGCCTATCACAACTTTCATTATTGTTCTTTCTGATTACAAATTCATTTTTTAGTTTAAAAACTCCCAGGCGAGGCCGAAACGGATACCGCGCCTGTACATCGGATAGTATTCCATAAGATAATACCTGCGGTCAAATATATTCTCCCACGCGAAGTATGCATAAGCGACTTCCTGTATTCTTCCGGCAGTGAAGAAATCAACCGTCAGTCCGGACGGTATCTCCCCAGCCGCCGGATATATTCTCTGATAAAAATGGTCGTATGATGTATTTAAAAACGATGAGAAACCGCGGATCTTAAGCCCGGTCTTAAGCGCGAGCGATGAATCGAAAAGTATATCGGTATAGTACACACCCAGCGAAGCGTTGTATTTCGGAACTATCCCCTTACTGAATCCGCTTTCGGGAGAATTGATAAGGCTGAATCCCGCCTCTGACGTTATGTACCTGTATTTAACCGACACATCCGCGGCAACACCATAATTCTCTTTTTCTTTATTGGCAATCGTGTATCCGGTATAACCTCCGTTTAAGAAAACAGGCATAACTACAGGAAGGGTGCCTACCCGTGTTTTGCTGCTTACAAAGAAAGTGGCTCCGGCTTTAATATTATCGGATAAATATTTCGCCGAGGTTTCAAAGTTGAAAACTTCATAATAAAGGGGATCGCGTTCTCCCGCGCGCTCAAAGTAGGAAGCTCCGGCATAGAACCTGTAATTACCGGACGCGAGAGACAGATCAGCCCCTGCGCCGAAATATGAAGCGTTATCAATGTTATGCATCTTAACAAAAACAGCCGGGGTAACCGCTCCGGTAAACTTTCCTTTAACGGAAGCCTTAAAGTTAGAAATGTAATTATCATCCACGACGTTAAACCTTGTCATCACATTCTTCTCATACTGCAGTGATGCATAAACGTCAACAAATTTCATTACGAGAGTATTGCTAGCTTCAAATCCGCCCGAGTGGTAACCGGAATTATCCGTCACCGCGTTAGAGGCTTTTTCATTCTGCCGGAACTCATCAAGCCCCCGCATAGAGTAAATGTTAAACTCCGCAAGGCTTCCGGAGCCATATCTGAACAATCCCTGGAAACGGAGCGCTTCGTTCATTTTCTTAACGTACCTGCTTCGGTACTTTACGGGCGCGGAGATGTTGTCATAAAGGACCTCGTCCCAGAAAGCAGGTGAATAAAGTGTTTTGATGCTGTCATAGTCAACTCCGCCGTTCAGTGACTGGTCAGCCTGCGAATAGTTATAACCGATAGCGAAGTTGATTTTGTCGCTCATATAATACTTAACCGAAACTCTTCCCGTCCACACTCCCCCTTCGGTAGCCTCGTAGCTGTTTTCCGCTTTGGAGTTCTTCAGGTCGAAGTTGATACCGAATTTTTTATACGCAAGCTGGGCAAACCGGAAATCCACAAGCGCTTCATCAAACGGCCCTTCATAGTATTTAACCCTCGAATAAGGAACCGGTACCGCGTCTTCCCTCGCGATCAGGTTAACCGCGACTGGGTTATTCATTTCACTTTCAAAAAATCCCCTTACGATATTTGAAACCTGTATAGAGTCGGCGTCTTCGGTGAGAATATAGTTTATATCGTAAGTATTAAGCAGGCGGTTATTCATTTCGATACCGTTTTGCAGATACGAAACCGAGCCCAGGCCGTAACCGTAAAGATTTATTTCATCAGGCTGAGATGGAGTGCCGAGCCTTCTAATGAAGGAGAAGGGGGCGAGATTTAAGATGTCGCCGGCATCACGATAGTCGGTTGTTAAGATAGTACTGTTTGAAATTGTATATGCAGTGAAATCAGACGGGGAGTAATAAATCGGTTTCAGTGTATCAGCGACGGCCTTTTTCTTTAACGCGCGGGAGGTATCCGCAAGCGTTGTATCGGAAACAACGGCGAGGGAGTCCTTTTGCGCGGGGAGGAGTATATTTAGAAATAGAATTAGAAAAAGAGCCTTCATTAAGAATTAAGAATTAAAAATTAAGAATTAAGAATGCAATCCGGAAATCAACAATGCTTGTGCCGACTTTGCTCCCCGGTGAAGAGAATTAAAAGTTTATCCCTCAAGGGTCAAGAGTTAAAAGTTATGAGTTAAGAGTTAATAATCTAATCCCTGATCTCTGTTCTCTGCTCTCTATTCTCTGTTCCCTGCCAAAAACCGGCGCAGGAAAGTATCCTGCGTTACATAATGCTTTGATCATTGATCATTGGTATTTGACCATTGCCCCGGTTCTCTGATCTCTGTTCCCTGCCAAAAACCGGCGCAGGAAGATATCCTGCGTTACATAATGCTTTGATCATTGCCCCTGATCTCTGTTCCCTACCAAAAACCGGCGCAGGAAGATACCTGTCCCCCCGGGGATCCTGCGTTACATAATGCTTTGATCATTGCCCCTGGTCCCTGATCTCTGTTCCCTGCCAAAAACCGGCGCAGGAAGATATCCTGCGTTACATAAAACTTTGATCATTGATCATTGATCATTGCCCCTGTTCTCTGCTCTCTATTCTCTGTTCCCTGCCCCAAAACCACCGAGGGAAAGTACTTGTCCCCACCACGGGATCCTGCGTTACATAAAACTTTGATCATTGATCATTGGTCATTGATCATTGCCATCAGGCCATATTGTGATAAACCGACTGAACATCGTCATCCTCTTCAAGGGCTTCGACGAGTTCATTTAATTCGGTTTGCTGTTCTTCGTTCAGTTCTTTCAGATTCGTTGGGAGGTACTGCAGTTCGGTGCTTGTTGGTTCTATTCCCTTCTCCTCAAGCGCTTTCTGCATTTGGCCAAAATCCTGGAAGGCGGTATATATATAGATAAAGTCATCTTCAGCCGTCATATCATCCAGCCCGGCATCTATCAGTTCCAGTTCAAAAGTATCAAGGTCTTCAACTTTAGATTTAGCAATTTTAAAAAGCCCCTTATGCTCAAACTGGAAAGCGATTGAACCGGCATTACCGAGAGTTCCGCCGTGTTTGGTAAAATGATGGCGGATATTAGCCACGGTACGGTTCGGGTTATCCGTCGCTGTT
This sequence comes from Ignavibacteriaceae bacterium, assembly GCA_013360295.1. GTDB lineage: Bacteria > Bacteroidota > Ignavibacteria > Ignavibacteriales > Ignavibacteriaceae > JABWCL01. The sequence goes on from JABWCL010000027.1 coordinate 50,418, forward strand.
TCGATCATAAGAGCCACACCGTGCGGACCATACCCTTCATAGAGAATTTCAGAATAACCTGAAGTGTCTTTATTCGAGGCGCGCTTGATGGCGGCTTCAACCCTGTCCTTGGGCATATTAACGCTCTTCGCGTTTTGCATTGCGATACGCAGGCGGGGATTTCCTTTGGGGTCGGGACCCGCGGCTTTAACGGCAATTTCTATTTCCTTGCCGATGCGGTTAAATGCTTTAGACATCTTCGCAAACCTTGCGAACATCTTATATTTTCTTTTTTCGAAAATGCGGCCCATTCTGGTGACTTATAATTAGTTAATGATATAAAAATTAAAAATTTAATAGTCTTAAAGATAAGAAATTGGGGCAAAATACTGAATTTTCACGTTATACTTATTTAACGGCTGACAGGATCCGAATCGGGGGTAATCCCAAAAAATGGGGTCAAAAGATTATGCGTTATTTATGGCTGCTTTATGGAGATTAATAATTTTAAGTACGTTTTTCCGCCAAAAATTACTCTGATATCAATTGGCGGATTATCCGGCTGAGAGGATTCCCATAAAACGCGTATCCTTCAAGCTTGAGCAAGCCCGCAGTTAAAAGGAATGCTTAACAAGATATATGAATTCCCTTTTGCATTTTCATCTCTTTAGAAATTTGGAGCCGGCGATTTAATCACCACAAAAATCATTAAATTTTCCGGCGGTAGTTACTCTCCTATGTAAGTCCGGCTATTCCGGATCTGCGGCGGCAATATCCGCAAGCCCGCGCGCAATATTAATAAGATCAAGGCCTTTTGTGAAAGGGAGGCAATTCCCTGTGGTAAAACGGATCTTTTCAACCCAGCTTTCCGGAATTGCTTTCATCCCGTTCATCGCGCCGCTGATGGCTCCCAGAATAGCGCAGATCGTATCGGCGTCCCTGCCAAAATTACCGCTGTAAATAATGCCTTTTCTGAAGTCGCCGTTTGTAAGTTTAAGCATAGCCAGCGCTGAGGGGACGGCTTCAGGAGCGGCGGCTTTATATTCGGTCCAGAGCGCGTCGTGAAGCGGTTTCCAGGCGTCCTCCAGTACCGGTTTTTCCTCGATGATTTTCCAGACAACATCAAACATAAACTTTATCCAGGAGTCCGGCGGAACAACAGAAGCCGCGGTTTTAAAAATCTCATCAACCTGCGCGCCCGCCATTGCCGCCGACACAGCCGCGGCCACAGCCTGCGCGCCCCATATCCCTTCCCTGGCGTGACTGATTCTCGATTCAATATCCGCGAGTTTTGAGGCGCGTTCCGGATCGCCGGCGCATACTATCCCAATCGGAGTAACTCTCATTGCCGCGCCGTCACTAACATTATACGAGTTATAGGTGCCGGACAACGGAGGTAAAATATTCCTTCTGATGTTCGCGGCTGCTTCTCTTTCACTGGCGCCGCCGCGCTTAAGTTCCGTAAGCGGTAAAACGTGTTTTTTCCAGTTTTCAAGCACGGCTTCATCAGTTATTTTTCCTTTGGTATCCAGAAGAGTCTGCGCGGTAAGAAGAGCAAACTCCGTATCATCTGTTCCCGGCGCGGCTTTATCCGTGAAATCCATTGTTATACCGTACTGAAAATGATAATCCGCTGACCTTGCGATATCTCCGAATGAATCGCCGATCGCGTGCCCGAGCAGGCAGCCCGCGGCTCTCTCATACAGAAGTTCTTTATTACCGATAAGCTCTTTTCTTGTCATCATATTTATAACTGATATTCCTATGTTGTAATTGCAATGTTGAAAGTTCTTTTTGCCAGAATGTCGAACGAAAGATTATCAAAACCCTTCATACTGCTCCTGATCCGGTTATTCAGGGGTTTAATCCATTTAGCGGGGAGACTGTCCGCCCCCAGCATTGTTCCCATTATGGAGCCGGTTGTCGCCCCGTTGCTGTCGGTATCCCATCCCCCCATAACAACGTTGCACACGGCTGTTTCGTAGTCTCCTTTTGCCGAAAGAAGCGCGGCAGAAACGAGCGCGGCGTTATTGATGGTATGGACCCAGTGATAATCGCCGAATTTTCCGTACAGCAGGTCAACGGTGCTGTCCCAGGCTTCGTTTTCAATTTCAAGCGAAAGGACATAATTGATGGCGGCGGCAAAACGCGAGTTTGCGGGAACGAAACGCAGCGCTTCGGTAATCAGACTTCTCATATCGTTGTAAGTAAAACTAAGCGCGAGCGCCGCGGCAAAGAAAACTTCGCCGTATATCCCGTTAGCGCTGTGGCTCAGCCTGGCATCGCGCCACGCAGAATCCGCGGCCGTGTGAGGGTCACCGGGCGCCGCCCACCCCCATAAGTCCGCGCGTATCTGCGCGCCGATCCATTCGCGGTACGGGTTTCTAACAGAGGATGCCTTTTCCGTTCCGAGACCGTTAAGCAGGTTAAGATAAGTAACCCGTTCCGCTGTAAACGTTGACAATACCGGCAGCAGTTCCATCCAGGTCTGCGCTACGCTGCTTGTTGAAAATGCTTTGCCATACTTTTCAAGAACAGAGAGGTTAAGCATCGGATAATTCATATCATCATCCTCGGTCATGCACTCAATATTCTCTTTGAGGCTCTCCTTACCGCTGTGTTTGTTCCACGGATACTTCTTTAATAATTCATCGGGTATTCCCTTCCCTGTGATATAATCCGTTATCGGCCAGGTGTTGTTTGAAGAGAGCAGTTCAATTATTCCATTCCTCGGTGTTTTCTCTATCGGCTTTCCGAGAAGGCATCCCGCGCTCCTCCCCAGCCATCCGCCGAGTATCCTGTTCTCAAGTTCAGCAGAGGAGAGATTATGCTTTGGGTATTTTGAAGCAGGGAACGCAACCCTGATCTCTTCCCAGCCGGATGGTTCCTTTCGACTGCCGGCTGCGGGAGTCAGTAGTGATAATTCTTTATAAAAATTTTCGACAATCTCTGTGGGAATTTCACCCAGACCGAATCCGGATTTTATGTGTTCCCATTTTTCATTCAAAGCAGAAACATCACATCCTTCTTCCTTAAGCTGGGTCAATTCATAGCCAACGCGGTCTTTCAGATCAAGCCACGATATTTTCATTATAGATTTACCTTTCGCGGATTATCCGCAAGCATAAAAACAAATTTCTCAAAGTCAGTATCTTTCAGTCCGGGGATGCACACTCCCTGCAGGAATCTCACTGATCGGGTCCATTCATCACTCATTACTTTTTTATCACTCAATGCTCCCGCGAAAGCCGCCGTGAGGGCGGGGAGCCTCTCCGCATTCCTTGGGAGAGCATTCGCCGTCAGCAGAGCGGTTTCGAAATCATCGCCGTGTTTTGCCGTTATCGCGAGCGCCAAAGCCAGTGTTTCCGGGGATGAAATTCCGTAACTGTATTCCTTGTTAACAATTTCTTTCTGCAGACGCGGCAGGATTGAGAACACCGATTCATTGCCATCCGCCAGTGACATTGTGCTTTCTACTGTTCTTCTTATCCACGAACCATCAGGCAAATATTCAAGCGCGTTTTTATATGCAAATTTAAAATCAGAGCCAACTGACAGCAGGCTCACAAACGCGGCAGCAAATTTTGCGGCCCAGACACCGTCTTCATAATTTGTAACGCACGCGTCTGTTTCCGCGAGTTCGGCCGCGGCTTCAGGTTCGCCGGCGAGGATAAGTCCGACAGGCACCGAGCGTATCAAAGCGGAGTCATCAAAGTAGTGAGGATTCTCCATTCCGCTTTTAGGCGGCATTATTCCCCGCGCTATATTATTCAGCGCGCCGCGGATGCTTACGCTCCCCCTTATATCCTGCTGACTTTCCGCGAGTTTTACCCAGGCATTAAGCAATTCTTCCTTAAAGTTTTCTCTGCCGTGCGATAAAAGTATCTCCGCGGTGAAATAACTCCATTCAGTATTATCCGCCGGGAGAAAATTAAATGGCTCTGATGGGCGGTTAAGTGAAAAGGGGACAGGTACTGATGTTAAATTATTTCCTTCCGATGCCGCGTCCATTTCACGACGTATCCTTCTTGTCCAGACAGGCAGTAAATAACTCCTCTTATACATTGAAGTCCAGGAGACTGCGTCTCCGGCTGCCAGCCCCATAAATGAATTATAAATTCTTATATTCACTTCATCCTCCTCTTTTGCGCGCGTGATTCATATAACGCGGCAAGAGCGTCCGCGACCGGTAAGATCTCCATATCCTTTACCGATGCTATACAAATACCTTTAGCGGCAGTAATCCTGTTTCTCCATTCTTCCGGAATGCAGTCTATACCGTGAAGCGCCCCGATAATTGCACCTGCAATCGCGGCAATAGTGTCAGTATCCCTTCCGATATTTACCGCGCCGAGCACCGCGTCATCAAACTTCCCTTTTGACGCGGCGACCAATCCAAAGGCTATGCCTACAGCCTCCGGCGCTACATCCGGCCAGTAATAATAAGGCACAGCAATGTTTCCGTAGAGCGGTTCAAGGGCATCCCAGACAGTCTCACACTCCGAACCAATCTTAATACCTCTTGATAACGCCGAACGTGTCCACGACTCCGCGGGCACAACTTTCATCGCTGAGTTAAAAACTTCATCCATATTTCCACCGCTCACAGCTGTTGCGACCGCTGCAGCGACAGCCTGTCCGCCGTATATTCCCTCTCCGCTGTGGCTGACTTCACCGTCTATTCTGACATAATCTGCCGCGAGATCCGGTTCGCCGCAAAAAACAATTCCATAGGGCGCGGCTCTCATAGCAAGCCCGTCACTCCAGCTATGGAGATGCTGACCTGAATACGGAGGATTGACCCCCGCGCTGAGGTTTCTGATTGCAATTATCTCACTGAAGCCTGCTCCTTTATAAGCGTTAGCAGGATTAATTATATCGCGCCTCCATCCTTCGGCAACTAACTCAGGGGTGAGCGATTCCGCATAACGCAGCAGAAGCTGAGCGCTGAAAAGTGCGTATTCCGTATCGTCGCTTCCGTGCTGTCCGGCATCAAGAAAGCCCGTTATCCTTCCCCACTTCTTTCTTATCGCTTCCGGTGAATGACCTTCAGTCGGGGCTCCCAGCGCATCGCCCACAGCAAGACCGGTAAGGACTCCGCGCGCTCTGTCTTTTAATGTGATTACCATACTTCTCCCCGTTTTCTGTAACGGTTAAGAACAATTTTGCTTTCACGTTCTATTCTGTCCACAGCCTCTTTTACATTCAGCCTTCCCGCAAACATCTCCTGCATAACAGGATTCATAACGCGGGTCTTCCACTCAACATAGCCCGGCATTCCAAGCCACGGCCCGACACCAAGAGTCTGTACCGAAGAGCACGTTATGTCCCATCCGCTTACGGAATCCTTAAACTCCGGCATCTCCAGACAAGATCTCCTCGCCGGAATCATCCAGTCGTTAAGCGCCAGCCGCGCGGTATTTTCGGAGGAAAGCATAAACTCAATAAACTTCACCGCTTCTTTGATATAAGGTGACTTTGCGGGTACGCTAAGCGTCTGTGTACTCACACTGTAATTCTGGTTCTTCGCTTTCAGCGGGGGCATCACACCCCACCGGAAGCCTGCGGGAGCATTTTCCACAATTTGCTGCCGCGCCCACGAACCGATAAGGACTATCATCGCGTACTTCCCGCTTAAAAATCCCGGTATCATTCCCGCGCCGCTTTCACCAATACTTGCAGGTGCAACTGATTTATCCTTATAGATCATATCAAGCAATCGCTGCAGCAGCTGTTTCGCTTCGACGTTAATTTTTGGCACGAACCAGTCGTTTTCTTTTTCAAAGAATGAGCCGCCGAAACTCAGCGATGTATTCATAATTATATTCGCTGAACTCCTCAACCCGATACCGGCACCGTACTGATCCGTTATCCCGTCACCATTATTATCTTTTGTAAGAGTTTCCGCCGCTGCTTTAAGATCATCCCAGCTCCAGGGATTTTCTACTGTAGGGGGAGTTATTCCCGCCTCATCAAACATATCACTGTTATATAGCACCACAAGGGATTCTATCAGGAAAGGGACTCCGTCAATTTCACCATTAGGCCGGCGGACGGTTGCCCACGCAACATCAAGAATATCCTTTTTTGTTTCCTCTGACAGATAAGGGGCGAGGTCAGCAAGATAACCGCGCATTGAATAATCAACTATTACCGATGACTCGTAGTGAAAGATGTCGGGAACGTCGCCTGTTTCAAACGCGGTGATAAGATAGTCGTGCGCTGAATTCCAGGTTCCCTGCACATACTCAACTTTAAGTTCGGGATGAAGCCTGTTCCACTCATTGACTATCGCGAGATTTGTCGCAACTGTTGTTTCCTGCCAGGCGAGGCTGACAAAGCGCATATGGCTCCTCTTCTCAGCCTGCTTGTTGCAGGATGTATTCACCAGAAGAATCTGGAGCGCAAAAAGCAGAATAAATGAAATGCGAATCATCCGTTTCATCCCTTCAGCGCTCCGCTCACTAATCCGGTAGTCAACCACTTTCTCATAAAGACAAACAGAAGCAGCGACGGAAGAGTTGATATAACGCTTGCGGCGGCAAGCGGACCCGTTCTCGCCTGCCCTTCCATTCCGGTATACCGGGCAAGTTCAACCTGAAGGGTCGCGAGTGATGAACTTTTCATTAAGACAAAAGCAAAGAAGAACTCATTCCACGCGGAGATAAATGAGAATAACGCAGAAGCGCCTATCGCGGGCATAAGCAGGGGCATCAACACTTTAAATATAACCTGCAGCCTTCCCGCACCTTCAACCACGGCAGCCTCTTCGAGTTCGATGGGTATGCCCTTCAGGTAACCGTGCATCATCCATAAGACAAAGGGGAGCGACCATATAACATATACAAGCGTAAGTCCGGTGAGCGTGTCGGTTAATCCCATCGTGCGGAGTATTACATACAGAGGGATCATAACGAGAATGACCGGAAAAATTTGAGATACAAGTATCCAGCCAAGCATCATATTATTCGCGGCGGATTTAAATCGTACCATCGCGTACGCCGAGGGTATCGCGATAATAATAACGATTATGGTAGACACAATTCCCACAATGGTGCTGTTGAGCATACTTAAAAGCACTTTCTGCCCTTCGATAACCGAGCGGTAATGATCTAGCGTGAAAGTACGCGGCAGTATAGCCGGCTGACCCGAATAGATTTCTGGCGTCGGTTTGAGAGAAGTCGCCAGCACCCATATAAGAGGGAAAAGGAGGAACACAACAAAAAGAATAATAAGTATGTGGATAACTGAGCTGAAGAAAAAGTTATATTTTTTCACGCTTCCTTCCTCTCTCTTAACTGAACGCGGATATAAAAGAAAAGCATAAGTGAAAGGATCAGCACCATCACATTTCCTATGGCGGCGGCATATCCGATATAGCCGTATTTAAAACCTTCTTCATACGCGGCAAGCATCGGCAGTCGTGTTAAACCTCCCGGGCCTCCCTGCGTAAGCACCCACACTATTCCGAACGTGTTGAAGTTCCACATAAACGTCAGTGAAATTATTGAGGCAAGGATAGGACGCAGAACCGGCAATGTAATATTCCTGAACTGGCTCCACAGGCCAGCGCCGTCAATACGGGCGGCTTCGTAAAGGTCGTTTGAAATTGTCTGTAATCCTGCGAGAAGAAAGATAGCTGCTTTTGAGATCTCCCCCCATACTCCGGCTACAATCACCGCCGGGATAACATACTCAAAACTTGAGAGCCAGTTTATTGGCGCCGAAATAATTCCAAGATCACTAAGAACAATATTAACCGCACCGCTCGAAGGTTCATACATCTGGCGCCAAAGTATTCCGCGTATAATCGGCGGTGTTGCCCAGGGAATTAATATCAGAACGGTATATACAGCCGTGAATCTCACTCCGGTATTAAGAAGGAGCGCGAGTCCAAGGCCGAGGCCTACCTGAAGCGCCGTGACAATGAATGTCCAGATCATTCCTATCCTGAATGAGTTCCAGAAAAAATCATCCTGAAAAAGCTGAATGTAATTATCTATTCCGTTAAAGGATATCGGGTCGCCAAGGCGGTAATCAGTAAAGCCGAGCCATATGCCCCGAAGTAAAGGCATCAGCGAGAATAGTGTTACCAGTATAATAACCGGCATAAGCAGGTGAATCTGCCCGGCCTCGCTTTTAGAGTAGAGAGAAAACTTTTTCTTTTTCAGATCTTCTCCGTCCTCATTTTGTTTTTATAAGTGAAACACATTTTTCTATCAGCAATTTTTCATATTCTGAATGATGTTCGCCGGGAGTGTTCCGCGCGGAGATGATAATAAGCTGATTTTCCGGATCAACACAAAACACCGATCCGCTCGCCGCGCCGTGCCCGAACGCGGAGTCGCTCAGTCCGTATTTCGCCATTGGCGAGGTGCCCACACCCCAGGACCTGTCTCCAAAAGGAAGCTTCAGGGGGAGCATCATCTGATAACTATTTTCAGAAAATAATTCAAAACCGTTATAACGGCCTTTATTCAATAACATCTGTCCGAGTTTCGCGAGATCGTAAGCAGTACAATATAACCCTCCGTAGGTATTATCGCAAAACGCGCTTGTCATACCCAGCGGTTCGAAGATATGATCCCGAAGAAGAAAAGGGACTGCCTGCCCGGTCACCTTCTCAAGTATCTTTCCGGTCAGCGCGTAGCCTGCCCGGTTATAACCATACTCAGACCCGCTATTAATGTACGGGAGAATTTGCGCGGTCTGGTTATCAAGCGCCGGGTTCCAGTCTGAAGCCCATTCGCCCGCAAAGTGTAACCCGCTGGTATGGTTCATCAGCTGCCGGGTTGTAATTATGTTTTTACTCTGCTTCCCTGTTTCAGGAAGATACTCAAATATCGGTTTATCCAGATTAAGAAGCCCCTGATCAGCAAACTGCATTACTAAAACGCCTGTAAGCAGTTTCGTGATGGAAGCCATCCAGAGTTTTGATTCCTTTGTTACTTTTTCCCCGGCCGTTTTAGCGTTGAATGCCTCGTGGAAAATTATTTTTCCTTTATGAGCGATCAGTGTAACGTGCGGAACACCCGACTTACCCGCCCACTCCGCACAGACGGATCTGAGTGCATCCATCCCGGTTTTCGCGTATGCAGAATCAGTATCTTTCAGAGCAGAAAGATTTTTTTCCGTGAATTTTTTATTTGTTTTCTTTTTCAGAGAGGCTGTAGAAGTATTCTTTTCGATCAGACTTCTTAGTTTTATCCAGTTTTGTCTGTCACGTATTCTGGGGGTCTCGTTCCACACTGTTCCCGGCTTCATTCCACTTAAACCGGAAAGAAAAACAGCAGCGTCGGGACTCGTTCTAAGATAAGATTTCAGGTCACCGAAAGAGTAATCTGCCATATTCGCGCGGTATGCATTCCATTTTAATGAATCAATTCCCCATTCACTCAAATAATTTATTGCCATACTGACTGACCGGCTGTAATCATCAAAATCTACATCAGCGCAGTAAAGAGTCTGATACCGTTTAATCTCAAAACCGGATTTATCTTTCCCGCTAATGACCGCGTAATATGCACCGGGTTTATCCGCGCGGTCAACGGGCGCAAATGAACTATTATAATAGACAGCGGACAGTTCAGCACTTCCGATCCCTTCACGTACGGCGTCAGGATCTTTCCAGCCAAACTCAGGAAAATCACCGGACGGGAAGATATAACTCCTAAAGGTGAGTGGTTCGTTCATAAACTTAAAGAGGCGCTGTTTGTTAATCTCTTTCCAGTAAATTGTATCAACAACTTTACCGTCGAGGATCACATACGAAAGCGCATCGCCAAAAGGTTGCTCCTCCCTCGGAACCACGACCTTTGCCGAGGAAAATACGCCTGAAGGCTTCAATAAACCGGAGGTTATCAACCCGCCGGATGAATTAATTGTTATTCGCGGATCAGAATAGGAGCGGTTCAGGCAAAGGGTATAAATGACCTCACCTTTTGGCGCGGTTTCCAGGCCGGTAAAGATTCCTTTTTCCGCTTCATTTCTTATCCTCGTTACGACATCAGTATAGGCAAAGAGGCGGTACCAGTTTTCTCTTTGCCCCGGCTTCCCCACAATGCGGATCTTAACCGGTATCAATGGCTGAAGAAGTGTTTTGGGAAGTGAAAGAGACATATAACCAAGGTTCGCGCCGTTTGCATTTTGCTCAACAGCGGTGAAAGACAAACTAACATCAGTCCCGACTGTCTGTACCCAGTTAAAATTTCTCTTCGTTGTGAAGCTGATTCGAACTGAATCGTTCACCTGAAGTTCGTATTCATTTTCACCCAGATTACTTCCGTAGCCGCAGGCCCACACAAAAGATAAGGATGAACCTCTGAAATTGGCAGGCACCGGAATGGTTTCCCATTCAATTGATGCTTCACTGACAAGTGTGCGGGCTACATAGGCCGAGTCCCTTTTTTCTCCGCCGAGATGAGACTGATAAGGAGCATAGGTACCGCCGATTATCTTACCGTAACCGTCCAGCCACCGCGTGTTATCACCCGCAGCAGTGAAGTGGAGTCTTGCCGACTCAAACACATTTATCTGCGGGTAAAGCGTGCAGGCACTAAAAAATAACACTGCGCACAGAAGCGATGCTGATTTAAACTTTATGGCTCTCATCTTACCGGTAAATATAAAACTATTTTTTATTGCTTCTCGCAAGCAGCCACGTATAAACATCCGGATTATTATATGTGACCGTCCACGCATCGTGATATACTCCAGGGTATATCGTGAAATCCGGATGCCCTCCGCAGGTAATTAGAGTATTTATTACATTCTGCGCGAGTGAAACGGGAATTATCGGATCATTCTGGCCGTGGAATCCCCACAGCGGAATATGATCTATAGCGCAGAGATTCCAGCCGGTCTCTATCCTGAACGCGATCGGAAGGAGCGCGGCGAACCGGTTTGGGTATCTTATCGCGAGGTCAAGCGTACCAATCCCCCCCATACTGAAACCGGTGAGATAAATGCGGTTTGTATCCACCGGGTAGCGGCCGATCGCGCTGTCGATCATCGCGTCAACCTTCAGCTGGATCCCGTCGTTGTAATACCATTCAGTCGAAAGAGGACACTGCGGTGATATTACAATAAAAGGAAAAGAATTATTTCCGTCCAGTATTTTCGGCAGCCCGTCAAGCTTAACTCTCCACAAATCATTTCCCCTCTCACCTATTCCGTGAAGTGAAATGATCAGCGGGTACTTTCCGTTTATTACGGCGGAGGTATCCCGCGGCATAAATAACAGATAATTCAGAGTAGAGGGATCATATATTTCCTGCTGGATGATCGGGTCGCTTCCGAAGTCGGGTTGGCCGAGCACATAATCCGCGTATGGATTATTTGGCAGCTGTGCCGCGTGGTTAAACACAAGAACCCGGTGGTTTGATTCGTCAACTACATAGAGCCGCCCGGCTGCATCGCCGAATACACCGCGGATATTCCCCATACCGTTACGAGAGTTTTTCTTTGTGTTGGTTGTAAAATCCGGCTGACCAATCACTCCGTCGGCTTCGGCTCCGTTAGGTTTTAAAGATATTGAATCGAATCTTATCACACGGTTATTATCATCCTCGCACACCCACCCGTAATCAAGTGCGTCAACGTAGATACCCATCGGGCGGTTCATTTTGGCGGCTGATAGCCCGTTGCCCCCGCTTGTAAAATCGGTCTGGCCTAACACACCGTCTGCCGGCGCGCCGTTGTTTTTCTGTGCGGGGTTATTATAACGGAGAACCCTGTGATTAAGCCTGTCCGTAACCCACAAAATTCCTTTTGTATCCACAAATACACCGACCGGCCCTCTCATTTTTGTGGAAGAGGTGCCTGCTGAGTTTGTTGTAAAATTCGGCTGCCCAAGCACGGCATCGGCCGCGGCGCCGGTTGCCTTATAAGACGCACTGTCAAACCTGAGGACGCGGTTGTTCAGGTAATCGCTGACCCAGAGCCGCCCTTCACTGTCAACAAAAACGCGCAGAGGGTCATTGAACTTAACCGCGGACAGACCGCTTGAAGACGTTGTAAAATCAGGCTGACCCAAAACACATTCAGCTTCAGAGCCGTTATTCATTTTCGAGGCTGAACTCCACCTTAATACACGGTTATTGTACCGGTCGGCAACAAACAATTTTCCCGTAAGCGGATCAACAGCAACTCCCGAGGGGGAGTTAAGATTAACCGTTGAAGTACCCGATCCGCCGGTTTCGAAATTCGGCTGACCAAGCACACCGTCCGCGGGCATATAGTTCCGGAGCGGTGACTGAGCCTGCAGGTTAAGAGCAAGAACAATTAAAAGAAAAAATATGCGGGGCAGTATCCCGGCTGAAGGCGGTTTTGATTTTATTTCATTAAACATATCTTTTCCGCCTTAATTCCGTTTGGTGTTTTAAGAATGCACAAATATACTCCGCTCGCGAGATTGACGGGATTGTAACGAATATTGTACGTGGTATTTGCGTTGATATTTCCGTCAAAAAGTGAAGTGATCTTCCGTCCCAGCTGACTGTAAATTTCCAGGCTTACCCTGCCGCCTGTCCCGCTTAAAAAAGAAATGGTTGAGGAAACGCTGAAAGGATTGGGATAGACGGAGATCATCGCCCGGTTTTGGCGGAGTTCTTCTTCACGGCCTGCTTTTATTCCCGAGAGCGTTGAGACATCAAACCGCAACACACGATTATTATCAAAATCCGTGAGCCAAATATTTTTTCCCTGCACGTCAATGAAGACTGACTGAGGATAAGTGAATGTGTTCGCCGTCGGAGGAAGAAATTGTGTGTTTATGGGGCTCTCCTGCGAAAAGGCTCGGACCGAAATGATCACCACCAGGGAAACAAACTTAATGAATCCGCCGTCAGATAGACCGCTGAATAAATTTAGTGATTTCAATATTTTATTTTTATTTAAGGAATCCGGAAGTTCCCGCAGTAATAACGGGAACAACCGGATAAAAAAGTTCTGATTTACGATTATTTCATCAGGATCATTTTCTTGGATTCAGAAAATTGTCCTGCCTGAAGTATACAGAAATAAACACCGCTGGGCAAGTTGGAAGCGTTGAACTCAAGGCTGTGCGAGCCGGCTTCGGTTTCGCCGTTCGCGAGTATTGCTACTTCATTGCCAAGGACATCGGTAACGGAAACCCTTACAAAGGATTTTTCCGGAACGACGAACTGAATTGTCGTTGAGGGGTTAAACGGATTCGGATAATTCTGATTCAGCGCGAAATCCATTTCAGCTATAATGTCAACTTCAACTTCGCTTGAATATTCGTATGCTCCGCCAAAATCAATTTGCTTCAGGCGGTAGGTGTATTTGCCGGTCGAGGTTGCGTTATCGGTGAATGTATAACTGTTTGGAGCGGTGGATGTACCCGCGCCTTTTACAAAACCAACCGCTGTGTACTCAGCGCCATTTTCACGTTTTTGAATTTCAAAGCCGTTGTTATTGGTTTCGCTGGCAGTTGACCAGTTGAGGGTAACTACGCCATTGGTAACGCTTGCTTTAAATGAAACCAGTTCAACCGGAATCGGGGAAACGTCAAATCTGAGGATCCTGTGGCTGTAAGTATCGGGGACCCAGATGTGATTTGAAGGATTGTCAATGAATACGGTAGAAGGATAATTCAATCCGGTCTGTGTGGTAGCAGCGCCGGTGGTTGTGAAATTCGGCTGTCCTAAAACATAATCAGCATCAGAGCCGTTTGGTTTTGTAGCCGCGTTGTTGAACACAATTATACGGCTGTTGCCTTCATCGCCGACATAAAGCCTGCCGAGACCATCCATAAATACGCCGCGGGGCCCGTCAAATTTTTCTGCCGCGAGGCCTGAAGTTGAACTTGTAAAGTTGTTCTGTCCAAGAACGCCGTTAGCTGCCGCGCCATTGGCGAGTGAAGCAGCGTTGTCAAACCTGGTGACACGGTTATTGCTTCTTTCAGCAACCCATAATTTGCCGTTACCGTCAACGAAGACGCCCCAGGGAGCGTTCATTGTTGTTGAGGAAGTACCGGAAGTACCGGTCACAAAGTCTGCCTGTCCGAGCACAACATCTGCTGCCGCGCCGTTTGGCTTTGAAGCAGCGGCCGCGAATTTCAGAACGCGGTTATTTGCTCTGTCCGCAACCCAAAGATTACCCGCAGCATCGCCAAAAACTGAAGCCGGGGCATTTACCTTCGCCGCAGTTGTTCCTAATGTATTGGTGACAAAGTCAGGCTGTCCCAGTACACCGTCGGCAGCAGCGCTGCTTGCTTTGGAGGAAGCATTGTTGAAGCGGAGTATACGATGGTTATCCCTGTCAGCAACCCAAAGTGTTCCTGTTGCGTCAACGTGCACACTGTTCGGGTTGTTCATTGTTGCGGCAGAGATACCGCCGGTATTCGCGGTGCGCGTGACAAAATCGGGCTGTCCGAAAACTGCTTCGGCGGCAGCGCCGTTTATCATCTTCGCCGCTGAAGACCAGCGTAATACGCGCCTGTTATCCCTGTCGGCGACAAATAACTTTCCTGTTGTCGGGTCAACGGCAACACAAAATGGTTCCGCCAGCGTTGAAGCAGTCGGAGCCGTGTAATTTGTATTTGTAACAAAGTCAGTCGTTCCTAATACGCCTGATGCCGGCATATTATTTGCAAGAGGTACCTGTGCGCTTACTGATATACTGATGGAGACCAGTAAGGTCAAAAGCAAAAAGAGTCGTTTGATGTTTTCCATTTTACTTTCCTATATAAAGATTAAAACAGTTGATTAAAAAATTTTTTTCACTCTCCGTGTTCCCGCATATCCGCGACCTCCTTTCATATACGGGAACCGGCTACAAAGTCCTTACTAATTATTTATTACTACATTATTTCAACAGCATCATTTTTCTTGTGACAGAGTTTCCGTTTGAACTCAGGCGATAGAAATATAAACCCGACGGAACTGATGATCCGTCAAATTCAATCGTTGAGAGCCCGGCAGGTAATTCTCCGCGCCACAATGTCTTTACTTCCTGTCCGAGAGGATTGATAATTTCAAGAAGCACATCAGCTCTGTCCTTCAGTTCAACGGATATTTTGGTTGAAGGGTTGAACGGATTAGGATAATTCTGATAAAGCACTATACCATCCGGCAGGAGTGACGGATCTTCCTTTACCGAGGTGATCAGATCATTTGAATAGGCAGTGAGTCCGTCAGTTTTTTCAGATACATAAATAAACTTTCCATTTGTGGTAAGCCCACGTGACTGCGGAACACCATCATAATAACCTGCTTCAAACGCCGCCGCGGGATTGGATATATCAATCGCGCGCACGCCGGTTCCTTCGGAAGCCACATAGCAATAGTTACCGTCAACAGATGCCATATATCCGTATCCGCCGGTCTTTACTTTCGACACAAATGCCGGCGCCATCAGGTTACTTATATTATAAATCTTAAGGCTGTCTCCGTCAGGTATGTACGCGTGTGAACCGCTGATGGCAAAACCTTCGTTACCAACCGTGAGTCCCGTAATCGAACCTTTTATGACAGGAGCGGTCGGGTTCGTAAGATCATAAAACGTAATGGAACTGTAATCGGTCAAACCAAGAACATTTCCGTCAACAGCGATGTTCTCGCCATAGACTCCGTTGCCGGCATATCCGACGAAGACGGGATTGCCCGGATTAGAAATATCTATCATACCGGCTCCGCTATCGCTTGCGGCAACATAAACAATCGATCCTTTGATCGAAATACCGCGCGCCCTGGTGGTTTTAATTGTCTTCACTTTCACCGGTGCGGCGGAATTTGTTACATCAACAATATAAACACCTGAATCGCGTGCGGCAACATAAGCGTAGTTTCCGCTCGCAACAACCGCCCGCGAGTCTCCGCCAAGATTAGCAGTGCCCAGCAGAGTAAGATTGTTAGGGTTAGAAACGTCAATTATTCTAAGACCGGCGCTTCCATACGCAACATATACTTTATCATTATGATAGTATGGTATATACGCAGTACCCGAAGGAGCAGCAACGGCTGCGAGGAATGAAGATGTAACCGGAGACAAAGGATTTGAAACATTGATCGCGCTCAATCCGGGTGCTGGATTCCTGTTGGAAACATAGATGTGCCCCGTGGGTACTCCTCCGACTGTTATCGCTCCATAGTAAAGCGAAGCGGCTCTTCCCGTTGTTTGCGCTTTTGCTGCCAATACGGGAGACGCTGGATTGGCAACATTGTAGATCCATACACCCGAATCACCAACAGCTACATATCCGTAGTTTCCGTCGAAAACTATTCTGGCTGTTCTGTATCCCGAAGGTACCGTCGTCACGTTGACAGGATTTGCGGGATTTGAAACATTAACTACCTGAAGCCCGGCATCATAATCGCATATATAAGCATAACCGGATCTTACATTCATATACTGATGATATCCGCCGTAACCGGGAATAAAGCCCGTATAAACCGGGGCAGCCGGATTGGAAATATCAACAATATGGCTTCTTGAACCGGCCGCGACATAGAGATACTGGCCTGATACAACCGCGCTTTCACAGTACTCAAGTGTATCCAGTGAGGCCACCAGCGATGGAGATGCCGGAGTAGCGATATTATAAATCTTCAGTCCGCCTCCGCCAGCCGCAAGGTAAGCGTAGGTTCCGCCGGTCGCGCATCCTTCGACGGTGGTTCCGGGAGCGACTTCAACGTTTGCAACCAGTGAAGGAGCGGTTGGGTTCTGAACATTAATAAGCCACATCCTGCTTCCGCCTACGGCCACCACGTACTGCGTGCCGCCGATCGAAGTGCGGACAAGGTCTTCAACAACATCGGTCACAACCACGCTGGCGATCTTGACCGGTGTTGAAGGGTTTGTATATGAAACTATCTGTACTTTGTTTCCCAATCCGTAAAATACCAGTGACCCGGCGGCAAACACGGCTTTCGACTCCCCTTCACCTTTGCCGTAATTGCTAAGCAGAGTCATGTTCTGTGAACCCTGGCCGTACACTGTTCCGAAAAACATTACAGCCATCGCGATCATTAATGTGATCATCTTTCCTTTCATAGGTAGATCCTTTCTGTTGTTGATTATTTAATTGATAATTTCCGATTCTACAGGTGAAAGAGCCGCGATAAAATCTCCGGTCTCTTTTTTTGTCGGCGCCGATCTCTGGGCGCCCATTTTTGTAACTGAAATTGACGCTGCGGCGCAGGCAACACGCGCGGCGCTTTCTACGGACATCCCGCAGGCAACATAAGCCGCTAGCGCGCCGCTGAATACATCACCCGCCCCCGTCGAGTCTATGGCTTCCATTTTATATGCGGGTACAAATTCCATATGGTTCTGAAGCCCGATAAATATCCCTTTTGACCCAAGTGTTATTATCACACTTTCTATGCCAAAACTAAAATATTTCATCGCCGTTAATTTCATGCTTTCTATTCCCGTTATCTTTATTCCGGTCATCATTTCCGCTTCAACGGCGTTTGGGGTTATGACATCCACATTCCCAAGTATATCGCCTCCAAGCGCGGCCGCAGGCGCGGGGTTTAATATTACCTTAACGCCGAGTTCACGCGCGCGCTTCACGGCGAATTTCACTGTTTCAAGCGGTGATTCAAGTTGCACCAGCAGCACATCAGCTTTCGCCAGCTCTCCTTCTACAATGCGTATATCCTCGGGACTTAGCCTGGAGTTCGCGCCGGAGGCTACAACTATTGAGTTTTCACCCGCCTCATCCACCGTAATAAACGCTACACCCGTGGGGGTATCCTTATCGTGGAAAATAAATTTTGTGTTAATGTTTTCCTCAGACATTCTGCGCACGCCTTCTTTTCCCAGCGCGTCATCTCCCACTCTCGCGACAAATGTAACGTCTGCTCCTGCGCGCGCCGCCGCCACAGCCTGGTTAGCGCCTTTTCCGCCTCCGCCTTCCGAAAAAACTCCGCCAATAATGGTTTCGCCCGGAGCGGGAAGTTTCCGTGTTTTGATCGTCAGGTCTGTGTTATAACTGCCAATGACAATCACTCTGTTGTTCATTTTATTTCTGTGTTTGAATTAATATTTATTAAAATTTTATAATTATCAGAATCTGAATCCCAGCGTAAACATATGCACCTGGGTTAGTTCGCCAAAATCCACATAAGCATAGTTGATTGTTCCGGTAGTGAAACCTACGGGGTAAGTAAGTCCCACACCGAAAGTAAACCTTTGCACATCATAGTTAAGCTTATATCCAAATCGCGCGTAGAATGTATCTTCAAATGAATAACCAAGCCCGAAGTGGAATTTTTCTCTTCCGTCGTTTGGATGGTCGCCCTCAACCACAGCGGTAAGAAGATGAGGGCTGTTCATTTCGTCAAGGAAATCCATCGCAATGCCCGCCCGGAAATCAAGCGGCATCCTCACATTATCCGATTCAGTTTGATATTCTTCACTCCAGCCGCCTAATCTTGAGTCGGGGCCGAAATTCCTCGCGGTAATAGCCAGGCGAAGGCTTCTGAATCCCGTGTAATATATCGTTCCGAAATCAAGCGACCAGTTAGTCATAGTCAATTCGGCTATCTGTTCACGCATCCATCTTAAATTACCGCCGATGGAAAGCTTATCAGTTATTTTTTTTGAATAACTCACGCCTGTTACCAGATCGTTTGCAGTGAAAGTGCGCCCGGTAATCAGCGGAAAAGTTCCGCCGGAGGATTCGGGGGAGTTTATAGTTTCCGGTATATCACCGTAGTTCAGCATCGCGAGGCTAACCGCGACAACACCGTATTCTCCGAGGCTGTAACCGGCCGCGTATGACTGGTAAGTAATATCGGCTATCCACTCAAGAATATTGATCTGCACATCAACGTTATCAATATCAGAGAGCGAAGCAGGGTTGCCAAAAACAGCGTTAGCGTTTCCTAAGCCTATCGCGGTAAACGCGCCGCCAAGGGCAGCCTGGCGTGAGTCCCCGTTTATCTTAAGGAACTGCCAGCCGGCCTGGCCTGAGCGCTCAATTTCATTCGGGGAGATGCCTGCCTGCCCGTATGTATTATTGTTAAGACAAACTATTAATGCAAGCGCCGGCAAAAGTGATTTAATAAAGTTTTTCATCATCTCCTCCGGTTACTTAATTATTGCGAATTTGCCGATGTATGACTCGCCGGTACGTCCAGGTACGAGCGACTCAACTCGGTAGATATAAACACCCGGCGCGACACCCAGCGCCCACTGGTTAAGCATATAATCGGAGCGCCTGATGCTCCCCCACGCTTCCGAGCCGCTTCCGTCATCGTGCTCTATTTCCTGCACCAGATCGCCCGTCAGGGTGTATATCTTTATTTTACACTTGGCGGGAATCCCGATAAACTCTATCCTGTATTTCTCTCCTGTTCCCACAAGGTTGCTGTGCTGCCGGAACGGATTTGGAACCACATAAACGTTCTTTGGGAAATCGAGATTCGGGCCCCTGAGGGGATATACCGGGAACCGGTTATTATTTACTTTGCCCGATTCATTTCCGTCTAAATCATAACTGGTAACACAATAATAATATCCGACTCCGAACGGAAGATTTGCATCCACAAACCTGACCATTCCGTTCTGCAGGACAACAGAATCTTTTTTGATATCCGCGACTAACGACCAGGGCCCGATCGTAAAATAATTTGACCGGTATACTTTATAACCGGCAAAGTCATTCAATCCTGTTTTTGGATCGGTATAACCTGGAGCCAGGGGCGGCCACTCAATAAGTATCTGTCCGGGTTCGGTGGTTATCTTCAGACTGTTCTCGCCGTTGGTTGGTGTCGGTGGCGGATATACAGTGGGAGCGTAATTATTCGCGTATAATGCTCTTGCTGCTTTAACGTGCGCGAAAAGGGAATCGCGTGATGCCGTCGCCATCAGATCAATATTAGCTACGCCGCCTTCAACGATTTTGGCGCGGTCCATTTCTCCGGCTACTTCGGCAAATACAATTTTTACCGAACCAAACGGGGGAAGGCTTAAGGGCCCGACACTTATAAGGAACTCCGGCCGTCTTTCAAATTTGTTTCCGCCTTCTCCTCCCGCGGCACGGGCGGCATCCCACGAAAGGCGGGGCTGCTGATGCATCATCACTTCTTTTACTCTTGCCGCTGATGATGAACCCTGTATAAACATCTGGTCTTCGGTGCTGGCGCCTTCGGTAAGACCCTGCCCGGTATGTTCGAGAATATTCTGATAAACGTTTCCGCCTGCCGAATCAATTACTATTATACTAAGATACCCGGGGGCATCAAGTTCGTGTTCGCGTGAACCCTGCTGGTATATATCTCTCGAGTCGCCGATATCTCCGCGCTGCGGGCCGACTCCGAAATTATACGCGACGGGCACTTCATCCTGGAACCGGAATGACCAGTCATCATAGAAGTAGAAAATCTTTTCCGACGGATCCCAGCCGTACTTTTCATCGCCTCTCGACCTTGATCTCTGCGTCATACGCAATCCATAACGCATACCAAAAAGAAGCGAATCAACGGACGAAAGTTCATTATTCGTAATTGTTACTTCGTGAATGATAAAATCACTTAATCCCGGGAAACTCCACACCAGGCTCCTGCGGTTGATATCAACGTTAAGGCTGTTTACGTGGTGCCCGCCGGAAACAATCTCTTCTCCGGCCACCGCGGGATTTTCAAGATTATAGTTTTTGGTAAGCGTTGCTTCCTCAATAGGGAATATATCCTGCCCCGAGGGGAAGAACCTTGAGTTGATCGTGTAATAGGAAGCAACATTATCACGGACCCCGTATATCGCGTAGCCTCCGGCTTCGGCGTAATTGAGAGCGTCATTAACGTTCGCTCCCTTGGAATAGCCCGGATAATCCAGTGTGTGGAACGCGTTCTCGGTTTCAGTCGGATCACCGTACTGAAGCGAGTTCCATACTGTTGCCCATAGCTTTCCTCTTTTAAGCGTCTGCTTACCCCAAGTAACCTGCGAATACGCGGCGTTTGTAAGTAAAAATATTAAGCAAATAAATATCAGTAATTTTTTCATCACGTTTCTCCTTTAATACCTGATCGCTACCTTGAAATAGATCATCCTCGGCGGCACCTCGTAAGTGTACCACTCCCAAATGTTCGGTTCTGAAAAATCATATGTTTTCGGAAGCCGTTCTTCATCCGAAAGGTTCGGGTTCTCCAGGTAGCGCTTCAGGTCGTCATCATAGAGCAGCCGAAGAAATTTAAAGTCGAAAACGTTTTTAATGTCAATGCTGAATTCAGTAGTAAGCCCCATAATTTCAAACTGCTTTGATACGTTAAGGTCTATCTGGTAGTAATTAAACCATCTTTTATTATTCGGTTCAGTTGACATATCTCCCGGAGGGTGATATGTATAAGGGTCGCCGTTTCTCCACCAGAAGTTAACATAGAAGTTCATATCACTCAGCGGTTTGATGTTCGCGATTTCCGGCCCTTCATCCTTGCCGAAGTAAAGATTTACCCAGCCCTTGATACGCTGAAAATCCGACCACGCGCCTTTTTCCTGCCTGAGGCCTTTCGGTACGTTTATAGCGGTCGAACCGGGTTCGTACAGCCTGCTGTATCCAACCTCGCCGCTGAATGACCAGTATATTTCGTGGCTTAGCCCAAAGTTGAAAAATCCTGGGAGGCGCGAATCAAGTTTTGTTTCTATGCCTCTTACATCGGAATAACCGGAGTTGCTTATCATAAGCGCTTTGGTTGCCGTGTATGTCGCGGCATAAACTCCCGTAATAACATCTGCTTCGCGGGTAGCGTCTTTATAATAACCTGTAATATCAAGTTTAAATCTGTCGAGAATGTTATAATCAACACCGAGTTCATACTGTATCGTGCGCTCATATCCGTCCATATACGTTGTCTGCTTGGCGTAAGGATTCCTCATACTGTCCCACGATGTCGTGTAATTGACAAAGGGCATTCCAAACATTTTTGTCCAGGAAGGCCTTTGGTAAAAATGCCCGTATACAAAATGCAGCACCGCGTTCTCGTGTATCGGATGCGATATTCCTATCCTCGGCGCGATCGCGTACTGCAGTTTTGTCCTCTCTCTTTCAGGGGTGCCCGGGATTCCGAGCGGCGCGCCGGGATCGTGCCCCGGTGTTCCTAACTGGAACGCGAGCGGATCAAATTTGTTTTTCGGCGCTTCCCTGTTCTGATCAAAGAAATCGCCGCGTACTCCGATGTTCACAACCAGTCCGGGGAATTCGATTTTATCCTGCAGGTAGAAATTCCCTTCGTAAGGAGTTCCGGAGAAAACGTTCAGATAATTAACCCTGTTACTTCTCGCTTCAGCCGAAAATGTTTCGTAAGAAAAATCGTACAGCTTTAATGTGAATCCTGTTTTGATGTTATGTACTTTTGTTACCTGGTTTGTGTAATCTGCTTTTAACTGGTATGACTCCGAGTTGCTTTTGGTCCAGGAGTGATTGTATGCCTGCAGCGTGTAGCGCGGGTGCATTGAAACTACATCGGGGAGCCATAATGTATCGGGAATGCGCCCCTCCCTGTCAGATCTGTCCATATTATCGCTCAGGAAACTTAATGTTACTTCGTAGAACGACTGATCATTTATTACGTGAGTCGCTTTACCGTATACCTGGTTCCATCTTCTCTTCTCAGGCCACTGTCTGAAAGGAGCGCCGAACAGATTGAATTTGGCACGGGCATACTGTTCATCAATCCTCATTGGTGCAAGCCAGCCGGCTTCTTGTCCCATTTCAGATGTATTCATATTTGAAGATGTATAGTCTGCGCTTTCATATCCCCCGTAAAATCCTCCGAGGCGTAATTTTATTTTCGGGGTGACTTTATAACTTATATATCCCTGCACATTAAACTCTGTGTTATAAGGAATTGCCTGCGGGAATATACCAACTGCATCTTTGTATCTTCCGGAGATAAGAAAACTGAGGTTTTCCATAAACCCGCCATATACTGTTCCTTCATATTCGTATTCATCCCTTTCAGCGTACCTGCCCATTACATCATTGGGGGTCGTTTGTGCTCTCCACGCCTTAAGCAGTGAGTCAGGGCTTTTCTGGTAAAATCTGCTGTTCACATCGGCTGATTGCGCTGTCCAGTATTCTATTCCTGTGCTTTTGTAATCATTATTTTCCGGGCTGTACAAATTTCTGCCGAAGTGATAAACTCCCGCGGGACGCATTCTCGTGCTGAATGAAACACGGATTCTGTCAGTGCTTTCCTTCGAGACTATATTAACAACCGCAGAACGGCCTTCACCGTATTCAGCATTGTATCCGCCCGTCTGCACTGATATCTGTTCAATTGTTGAAGTATTAAACCCGGTATAATTATCAGAAACCATACCGCTGTTAACGGAGAGGTTATCAATCATAAGCACGGACTGCACGTTCGAACTTCCGCGCACATAGCTTTTAGTAGCGCCTCTCTGCCAGGCAAGCCGCGAATTATCCACAAATACTCCCGGCAGGGTAACCAAAACTTCCTGAATTGATTTCGCACCGGAGTTCTCGATCAGCTGACTGGTAACAACCTGCTCGCTCGCGGTAAGGTCTTTGTCAATCACCGGGCGCTGAGCGGTAACAACCACGCTCCCCACCTGATACGAAGAGGACGAGAGCTCAACGTCAATCCTTGTTGTCCTGTCAATGTATACTATTACGTTGCTGCTGCTTACTGTTTCGTAACCCACCATAGATGTGGTGATCGTGTGCGTGCCCGGGGGAACATTAAGAATAAAGTACTCGCCGTTCAGATCCGTGGTGGCTCCAATTTTTAACTTTTGTATATAAATATTCGCGCCGATAATCGGTTCACCCGTGGATTTATCCGTTACCCTGCCGGCAATCTTACCGGAGTAAGCGGAGGCGGGTACAGAAAAAATAAACAGAAAAAATCCCGTGATTAGAAAAAGTTTTAACATCAAATTAGCTGGCGCTGATTTCACTTGCGTTCCTTTTGTTTTATCTGGTGTTATTTGGATCAGTGTTAGCCGGTTGGCTTTTGATTGCCGTGGAAGAGATCCTGGCAACCGAGTTTCTTATGTTCAGTTTCGGCTCGAGTAATATTTTTCTTCGTTCATTGCGCGAGTCTGAGATGCGGTCATAAAGCATTGCGACTGCCATCTGCGCGATCTTTTTTATCGGCTGTTCAATTGCCGTAACCGCGGGGGAGAGATACGAAGCGTAATCGGGGTCATCAAAAGTAACGAGGGAAATATCATTCGGAATCCGCACATTGTTTTCCTTGCAGGCTTCAAGCGCGCCTAAGGCAATCAGGTCCCCCGCGGTAAAAATCGCGGTGGGGGGATTTGAAAGTTTAAGCAGGTATTTTGTTTTAAGGTATCCGTTAAATGAACGGAAATCATTACCGGCGATCAGGTGTTTATCTATCGGTATCCCCGCGTTGTGGAGCGCTTTTTTGTAGCCCTGCAGGCGTGTTTCATTGGCGTAAGTGCCGGGGAGCCCCTGTATAAAGGCAATTCGTCTGTGCCCTTCGTTTATAAGATAGTTAACCGCCAGCATAGATCCGAGGACATTATCAACGCTGACTGAATCCACATCAAGTTCATCAAAGCACCGGTCAACCATCACCATCGGCATTTCGGTATCGCGTACTTTTTTGATCTGGGTAAAATCCTGTCCCACCGACGCGACAACCAGCCCGTCAACTCTTTTTTCAATCAGGCTTTTCAGCGCGGACTGTTCGATGAGCGGGTCTTCATCTGAGTCGAACACAATGATGTTATACCCTTTCACGCGGAGTTCACCGGCAAGGCTTTTAACAAGTTCGGCAAAAAACGGGTTGGAAATATCGGGTACGATCACACCAATTTCGCAGGTTTTATTCTGGCGCAATCCTCTCGCGAGCGCGTTCACTCTGTAGCCCAGATTCTTCGCGGCTTCTTTCACTTTCAGAATTGTTTCATCGCTAATAGTATACTTCTTCGAGTTATCATGAAGCACCCTTGAGACTGTCGAAACAGAAACGCCGGCGATCTTAGCAATGTCCTTTAATGTTACTGGCATACAGAATAAAACCGGATTAGTGACTAATTAAGGAATTAAAGAGAGTTAATGCAATCGTTTGTATAAATTAAGAAAATGTTTCTGGTTTGTCAAGTAAAATCGTAAAAAACAGCGAATTTTCTTCAAATTTTTCGTGCAATGCTTTGCACAATCCCGCCCACCTTCACTGATTTTCTGACTGCATTTCACACGGAGAATGATATTCCCCGCTACGTTGAATTGTGAAGTTACTTTGATCATTGATCATTGGTATTTGATCGTTGCCCCTGGTCTCTGCTCTCTGTTCCCTGCCAAAAACC
>JABWCL010000069.1 GCA_013360295.1 Ignavibacteriaceae bacterium
CAGCTTGAAACCTACCTCACGCAGAAATGCAATGAAACAAACGATGAAAATCTGAGGATTGCCCTGGAGTATATAAAGAGCCTCTCACAGTTAAGCAGGCAAGAGTATGGTTTTGCGAATGAAGTTGTTGCGGGAATAATTAATGGCCTGCCGGGCACAGAGCGGGGAATCTATGCGGAGATAGATTCTGTGCTTATCGGAATAATAGCGAGCGCAAACATACAAACAAACGCTCCCGGTAAGGCAAATGTAATAAAGGACATACCGGAGATAGGCGATCCTAATCGTTTGTTAAGCGGATACCTGAAGAACAAGTACGGCATAGGCCCCAGGCAGGAAACAAAAAAAATCATTCCGGCAGTGTTCAATTTGTTACAGAATTACCCGAATCCATTTAGTCTATCAACGCAAATAGTGTATCAGTTACCGAAAGAGAGTGGAGTAGTCCTTAAAGTATATGACCTCCTCGGTAGAGAAATAGCCGTGTTGGTGAATGAGAAAAAACAGCCCGGAGAATATACTGTAACATTTGACGGGAAAAAGATTGCGAGCGGAATATACATATACGAACTTAGTGCCCGCCCTTCGATACTTCAAGGGGACTCTGGGAGCGTGAGATCAGTGAAGAAGATGACATTGGTAAGATGAAATAATGATGAATGTATTTTATCAGAAGATTTACTAATTTTAATTTTAAACAGAAATATGAAAAAAGTAATATTATTTATTATAGCTCTTACTATACAAGCAACGCCAACAGTTCGGTATGTGAAGGCGGGGAATCCTACACCGCTTGCGCCTTACACAAGTTGGACAACTGCGGCTGATAGCATTTGGAAAGCGCTAAGAATTTCCGTAAGCGGAGATACCTTATTTGTCGGAAATGGAATATACACAGAAACCGATACACTGCCTGCCGGAGTATCCATAATAGGAAGCGGAATAGACAGCTGTATATGGGATTTGAGCAAAACAAGATACAACTCTCCAAGTTTACCGGCTTTAAGAATTAATAATAACTCAATTGTGGAAGGCATTCATTTCAGGGGAATAAGTATTACGGCCGGATATTGTATAAATTCCTGGTATGCAGATAATTCGATAATTAAGAACTGCAAAATAAGCAGATGTCACTGGGGACCGAATGTGGAGTCAACAGACCTGATAAAAAACACTTTCGAAAATGTAAATATAGGCATTATTTCATATAGCGGAATGCCATCGGGCGCAAGCTATATTATTGATAATCATTTTATCAATTGTATTACGTCTATTGATATTGATCCGGCGCCCTACAAAACCTACATCCGCAACAATTATTTTTATTATGATCAGGAAAGTAATCCGGTATTCATTTATAATTATGGTGGAGGCAGCCCAGAGATTACAAATAATATCTTTATCTTCAATGGTAGTCTTGGATATAACATAAGCCAATTCATTTTTGGCCGCAAAAACGATTTAATTCGGAACAATGTTTTTGTCTCAAAAACTAATTATGAAAATAGCCACTATATTTTATTGTATTCCCCATTAATAAGCGTCAATAATCACTTTGAGGGGAAGTTGAAAGGTTACTGGAAACCATCAAGCGCAGTAACATCTGAATTAGTGATTAAACATAATAACTACTGGTTACTGTCGGCTATTTATGATTTTATTTATGCCAATCCTTACGAACACACACAGATACAAAAAGACCCGATGTTCATTGACAGCACAGACTTTCACCTTCAGAAATACTCACCGCTGATTGACAGGGGAGATTCAAGCGTGCTGGATAAAGACGGAAGTATAAGCGATATCGGGGTATATGGCGGGGCTTTTGGTGAGAGTTATGTTTACATAGACAAAGCTCCCCGCGCACCTGCGGGATTAACCGTTACATTATTAGCCGATACCATTACGCTAAAATGGAAAAAGAGCACCGAAAGCGATATAAGGAAGTATTATGTTTATGCCGACAGCACAACCGGCGTAACCACAGACACAACCAGATACTTAACCTCTGCTAATGACACACTGCTAAAGATACCAAAGAGTTATTTCACCTGGGGGGCTGCATATTTCCGTATAGCTGCGATTGACAGCGGGTATAACAAGAGTCAGGGAAGCATAGCGGTGGGGGTAGTACTTACCGGAACGGAAGAAGGAGAAGAGATAGCCGCGGAGAGGTACCGTCTGTACCAGAACTACCCAAATCCCTACGGAGGAGCGGGAAAAGAGAAAACAAAGGTAAGTTATGAACTGAAGAAACGCGGATACGTAAAACTGCGGGTATATAATGTGGTAGGAGAAGAACTTGCGGTATTGGTAAACGGAGAGCGGGAGGCGGGATACTACGAAGAGGAATTCAGCGCTCCTGAGATACGAAAAGGTCTTGAGGATCATATACTTACGAGCGGAATATACATATACAAACTCGAGATCAGGGACAGCGAAACGGGCCACCCGGTGTTTAATAAGAGTAAGAAAATGCTTTACGTGAAATGAGATTAAATTATAACCTGAACATAGTTCCATTATTAATTATCCTTTTTCTTTCTGAGAATGAGTTATGCGGGCAGGGTTCCGGATTCCTCAATGTAAAAACGAACTTACGCGAACCTTATGAGAGATTTGCATCGGTCCCAACGGCGGTTATGCCGGATTATTACTGGTATTTCTGGGGACTGAAAAAGAAACTTGAGTCGCCGCTTATAGCTGAATATTTAAAGAAGATGGATTATCAGCGGTATTTTAATTTTTTCGACAGTGTTTGTGCCTACGGAACATACGACCTTTTATTACCGCCGCTTAAAAGTTACAAGAACTCCGGTATGCCGGCATTAATTCATACCGGAGGATTCGGATATGAAGTTGAGATGGAAGGGAAAAAGTATTTTAGTTCCGGAACCGACGCCGGTAACAAAGGGAAATTAATGTTAAGCAGCCCTGTTTTGCCGCAACGGGAATATTACAGCCCGAATGGCAGGCCGATAGGATATGAAGTTCGCTTCAGGCTGATGCCCGGGGAGTACATAGAAAATTCGTTAGGGGAAAAGGACACCGCGGTTGTCGTAACGGTATTTTACACCGATACGGTTCATTATACTGCGAAGGGGAAAAAGAGGAAGATAGAGACAATAAAATATAAGCTTAAATATATATGGCATCTTGTAGAACACCTGAAACGGGACCCGACAATCAGATTAACTTACAGGTTGTTGTCGGATAAAGCCGCATACAACGAAATAAGCAGACACCCGTATAAAAAGGGCGATAAAGAAGGAGTGGAATATGAGATAAGATGGATGGGTGGCTGCGAATTATTTGTAGAAAAAATTGAAGTGCAGGATTTTAACTTATGGAGGCAGATGGATTTTATCACAATGGAATATCGGTGGGTATATAACGAGATAATGGCGAAAATTCCAAAGGAAACAGTCAATAAAGTGGAGCGTAAATTTGCGGAGAGTATTAAGAAGTCAAAGTTGCCGGAGGAAGTGTTGCGGAGGTATAATATTATAAACAGCAAACCGATTGAAGATTAGGCAATACCTGAAACCAAATCGTCTATTAACGCCAAAAGCTAGGGCGTGAAGTAGCCACACTCGTTAATGAGAAGAAATTGCCCGGAGAATATACTGTAACATTTGAAGGGAAAAAGAATGCTAGCGGAATATACATATACGAACTTCGCTCCGGAGAGTTCCGAAGCATAAAAAGATGATATTGATAAGGTGAAGATGAGTTGATGAGAATTTTTTCTATCAGCAGTTCAAATAAATTAAATTAGAAACAGAAGAAATATGAAAAAATTATTATTATTTATTCTTACGCTTACGATACAAACAACGGCTACAATCCGGTATGTAAAGGCAGGAAACCCTACACCGCTGGCTCCCTACACCAGTTGGGCAACTGCGGCTGATAGCATCTGGAAGGCTTTACGGATATCCGTTAGCGGGGATACAATTTTTGCCGGGAGTGGTTCATACCTTTTGGATTTTGACACATTGCCTCAGGGAGTAGCGCTAATAGGAAGCGGGATAGATAGCTGTATATTCAACCTGCATCCCCTAAGCCACTTAAACAAATTTTCTTTGGTCGTTTACGATTCCTCCTTAATCTCAAACATTCAGTTCCGTGGATTTAATTATTATGATGGATTTGGTATATTCGGAAGA
>JABWCL010000051.1 GCA_013360295.1 Ignavibacteriaceae bacterium
GCTGAAGGATTTCTAACCCTTCCTTTTTTCTTGCGCGGTAAACAGAATTGAGCGATTCAAACCATTCATCCGGAAGCTCAAGCGCGTATGCCGCGGCTGACTGAAGAGCATAAAACATTCCGCTGTCCAGATTACTCTTGAACCGCAAGACGTTATCAATGTGATGTTTAGCCGATATCAGCGCGCCTACTCTCCATCCCGCAAGATTAAATGATTTACTAAGTGAGTTAAGTTCTAAAGCGTGATCTTTTGCGCCCGGTATGCTAAGTATGCTCAGAGGTGATTCATTTAATATCATCGAATAAGGGTTATCGTGGCAGACAAGGATACTGTTGTCAGCCGCGAATTCAATCACGCTTCTGAACATCTCCTTCTCCGCGCGCCTTCCAGTCGGCATATTCGGGTAATTGAGCCACATAATCTTAACATCACTTAAATCCATTTTCGAAATAGTGTTAAGATCCGGCAGCCATTCATTTTCAGGAGTAAGGCTGTATGTCACGCATTCAGCGCCGGCGAGAAGTGCCGCGGCGCTGTATGCAGGATAGCCCGGATCAGGAATAAGCACCTTGTCGCCCGGCTGCAGGTAGGTCATAGATATGTGTACAATCCCCTCCTTGCTTCCTGCAAGCGGCAGTATCTCCGTGTTATGTTCGAGCGCCACGCCATATTTACGGGAATAGAATCCTGCAAAAGCTTTCCTCAGAGGTTCAATACCACGGTACCCCTGGTAACCGTGAATATCATCCCTCTTCGCTGTGTCAGTTAATAATTCTATAACTGAGGGATGCGGCGGAAGGTCAGGATTTCCTATGCCGAGATTTATTACTTTTTTTCCTTCCGCGTTCATCCGGGCAATCTCAGCCAGTTTACGCGCGAAGTAATACTCCGAGACATTATCTAATCTTGAAGCGGTTTTCATCCGTAGGTTACTCCCTTCTTGTATATACCATAAACTTTGAGCGCGGCGGTTTTATTCCTCAAGGCGGTTACAGTCCGGTTAAACGCATCAACATCCGTGAACTCCATATCCGCGTGAAAATAATATTTCCAGTCACTCCCCGGTATCGGGAAAGACTGAAGCTTACTGAGATTAATATCGTTATCCGCGACAGTAGTAAGGACAGCCGCAAGGCTTCCCTTTTTATGTTCAGTCTCAAAATAAAGTGAGGCTTTATTCTCATCTCCGCTTGCAGTTATTTCCTTCGAAGGCTTAAGGACAAGAAAGCGGGTATAATTCTTCTTTACCGTATGTATATTGGAGGCTAAAATATTCAGGCTATATAACTTGGCAGCGAATCTGCCGGCTATTGCCGCAATGTGCGTACTGTGATGCATTTTAATATTCTTCGCGCTTAACGCAGTATCTTCTGTTTCAACAAGTTTCCAGCGGTGTTTCTCAAGAAAGTCAGAGCACTGAAGCAGTGCCATAGGGTGGCTCTGCACTTCCCTGATATCGTCCAGGGTAACCCCGTGATTCGCGAGAAGATTCTGGCGGATCTGTAAATATATTTCTCCGGTTATATGCAGTTTACTTTTCTGCAGCAGGTTATAATTCGGAAGAATGCTGCCGGCTATCGAATTTTCTATGGCTATCAAACCTCCGTCGGAAAGTTCAGGATCAGCTGCAGTATTAAATGTTTCGCGGAAAGTCGCGCATTCGACGATTTCTGTTCCGGTGCCAAAATATAATTCGACCGCTTCGTGATGGAAGCTTCCGGTAAATCCTTGTATTGCAATTCTATTCATAAAAACAAAAAACCCGGCTGTTAACCGGGTGCACATCTTAATCGTTAATTAATTATTTAAAGTAAGGCGCCCGGAACTGAATCCATAAAATAAAAGTAGTAAAAGTAACGGGCTGTAATTGTCATTTTCATAATCCAATATAAAAAGAATTCAGAATAAGTCAAACTGTTTAAAGAAATTCTTAATTAAAATTTAGTTTTTCATCCACAATTCTCTGTCCAGGCTGCGGTATTGTATTGCTTCGCTCACGTGATGGGAAAGTATAGATTCACTGCCATCAAGATCAGCGATTGTGCGGCTAACTTTAAGTATTCTGTCATAAGCCCGCGCGGATAAGCCTAAGCGTGTCATCGCCATTTTGATTAATTCGCTCCCGGCGGTATCAAGAGCACAATAGTTCCTGACCTCCTTCGTTCCCATATGAGCGTTACAGTAGATATGGTTCAGCCTGCTGAACCGGTCCTGCTGAGTCAGCCTTGCTTTTTGCACCCGTTTTCTAATGGCTGCGGAGGATTCTCCTTTAATATCCGAGGAGAGCTCTTTATACTTAACCGCCGGCACCTCTATGTGAATATCTATCCTGTCAAGCAGTGGCCCGGAGATCCGAGCCATATATTTTTGTATTTGCACCGAAGAGCAGGTACAGTTTTTTGTCGGATCAGAATAGTATCCGCAGGGACAGGGATTCATCGCCGCGGCAAGCATAAACTTTGCCGGGAATTCGAGCGTCATTTTTGACCGGCTTACTGTAACTTTCCCGTCTTCCAGAGGCTGGCGCATAACCTCAAGTACATTCCTTTTAAATTCTGGAAGTTCATCAAGGAACAATACTCCGTGGTGGGCATAGGATACTTCTCCCGGACGTGGGAAAGATCCCCCTCCAACAAGCGCGGCATCAGAAACCGTGTGATGCGGATTACGGAACGGACGTTCGACTATAAGCGCCCTCCCTTTTTCAAGAATTCCCGCGACAGAATGAATCTTTGTAGTCTCAAGCGCTTCATCAAAAGTAAGAGGCGGCAGAATTGAAGGAATCCTTTTCGCGAGCAGTGATTTGCCTGATCCCGGAGGGCCTATCATAAGGATGTTATGCCCTCCTGCGGCCGCGACTTCAAGCGCGCGTTTTACCTGCTCCTGCCCTTTCACATCAACAAAGTCATCGTGATAGTGGGAGTCCGCTGAAAACACTTCTTCTTTAGCTGTGTATATCGTATCGAAGGTACTTGTTTCGTTTAACAACTCCACCACATCGTAAAGGGATTCGAATCCATAGACATTGATCCCTTCTACAATTGAGGCTTCTTTTGCTGAGTCGGCGGGAAGAATTATGTTCTTAAATCCTTTTTGCTTTGCCTGGAAAGTAATCGGCAGCGCTCCCTTAATCCCCCGTAGTTTTCCGTCCAGCGACAATTCGCCTATCATTACGGTTGACTCGAGGTAACCCGGATTGATCTGCTCACTCGCCGCAAGGATGCCAATCGCCATTGGGAGGTCATAAGCGCTCCCTTCCTTTTTAATATCTGCAGGGGCTAAATTAACGGTTATTTTCTGTATGGGGAATTTCAGGTTACAATTCTTTATCGCCGCGGTTACTCTTTCTCGGCTTTCTTTCACAACGTTATCGGGAAGCCCGACAACAAGAAATCCGGGAACCAGCTTCTCAACGTTAGTTTCAACCTCAACGATGAAGGCGTCAATGCCGTAAGTAGCGCCGGAATAAATCTTGGAAAGCATTTTATACCCTAACTAAGTAATTTTTATTTCTCTTCAAACTTCCTATAGGTTGCCGAATAAGTGCTTACTCCCGAGTATACGATTTCCTGTATCTCGGCCACAGGAATAACTACGTGCGCTGCGGTAACAAAAAGGTAATTATTCACACTTATCGGACTTCCCGCAAATTCACCATCACCTGCCAGTTTTATCCGGAGTACTTCCTCCCTGCCGAGCGGAGTTACTATTTCACCCCACGCATCAACAATAAAGTGGAATTGCAGTTTGAAATTAAAATCACCAAAGTAGACAGCAGAATTGAATTTCCTTTCAGCGCCATATTTCAGAGGAAAGACTGCAGATGTTATCGGAGGATCATACACAACATCCATAAAAGTGGATGAGTCTTTCTGGTTGCTCAGTTCACCTATCGTCTGGAGCGTTGAATCAGTAAGGATGAACAGAATAAATTTCATCGTATCTGCGTATGACTCGGAGATGATAAAGGAAACATTATTGTAATCGCTGATCCCGCTAAGCGCTTTCCCGTCAAGATAATCTGTCTTTCGGACGCCCAGGTTCTGAAATTCAAGGTTAGTCATATCCCATACCTGGCCGCTTCCGCTTCTGCCGGCTAAAGAGCCCAAAGCCGAGTCTTCTCCTGAAACGGCATACCTGATCACTTCCTGGCTCACCCCGTATTCAATCCGTGGTGAGGGAATTGATATCTGGGCGGAAACCTTTCCGGTAATGATCAATAATATAATTATCAGTATTGGGATTATCTGCTTCATATTCGCACTTGTCTTATTTCGTATAAATAAAAAACCGCAGAATTAATCGGAAAGTCTGCGGTTTAGTCATTAAGAATTTATTTTATTTGCGTTCCCTGAGGAATTGGATCCTGTCCTGAAGCTGGCTTACGGGCACAAAAAGTTTTTCTTTTCCGTAAATCGCGTCCTCGCGGTTTGTAAATGCAAGTTCATAATCCTTGCTCATTATTATTGCTTCCTCGGGACAAACCTCTTCGCAGAAACCGCAGAAGATACACCTAAGCATATTGATCTCAAATTTTTCGGGGTATCTTTCTTTCTCACGGTCAGTCTCTCCCGCCTGAACTTCGATCGCGAGCGCGGGGCATACCCTGGAACAGAGTCCGCAGGCGACACACCTTTCTTCACCGTTCTCTTCAAGCGCGAGGACAGGCCTTCCCCTGTATGAAGCCGGAGGTTCAAACTTCACTTCGGGATATTCCATAGTGAAGCTGGGTTTGAACATATTGCTGAGTGTTATCCCAAGGCCGTTTATGATCTCAGGGATATAAATTTTCTGCCAGAATGATAAGTCTTTTAATCTCTTTTTTTCAGCCATCTTTTCACCTCATCAATTCATAATCATAATTAAAATTGCAACCCAAATCAAATTAAGAAGCGACAGCGGGAACATTACTTTCCAGCCGAGATCCATCAGCTGATCGTACCTGAAACGGGGAAGGCTCCATCTGACCCAGATGATGAAGAACAACAGCACACCCATCTTAACGAAGAAAGCCGTAACCTGTATCAACACTACAGCATAATCAGGAAGTCCGAGTTTTTCAATATAAGGCACCTGCCAGCCGCCAAGGTAAAGAGTGATGATCATCGCGCTCGCAATAATCATATTGGCATATTCCGCCAGGAAGAAACCGGCAAATTTCATACTGCTGTATTCAGTGTGGTAACCGCCGACAAGCTCCGGTTCCGCTTCCGGAAGGTCAAATGGAAGGCGGTTTGTTTCGGCAAAAGCCGCGACTACAAAAGTGATGAACCCGATCGGCTGAACAAAGGCGTTCCACATTAACCCGCTCTGCGCGTTTACGATCGCGACGGGACGAAGGGATTCCGCGAACAAAAGCACACCGGCGATCGAGAAACCCATTGATATTTCATACGAGATCATCTGCGCGGAGGAGCGAACGCCGCCGAGCAGTGAATATTTACTCCCTGAAGACCAGCCGGAAAAAGTTATCGCGTATACTCCTACTGATGTAAGCGCGAGTATATAAAGAATTCCCATATTTACGTCCGCGACTACGAGGTCAACTTTATATCCGAATATTTCAACAGACGGGCCGATAGGAATAACGGCATAGGTCGTGAACGCGACAAACAGCGCGAGCATAGGCGCAAGCGTGTGAATACTTTTCGTTGCCGCGAATGGAACAATGTCCTCCTTAAGGAGCAGCTTAAACACGTCAGCGAATGGTTGCAGCAGTCCCGCCGGCCCAACACGGTTCGGCCCGACGCGGTTCTGAGCCCAGGCGCTTATTTTCCGTTCAAAATACACAAGGTAAGAAACCGTGAGAAGCATCAGTGTGACGACTATAAGAATCTTAACCAGGGTTATAACTGCGATCTGTAATATTTCCATTTATATCGTCTCCGTTATACGGTTTTTGTATTAACAAATTTCTTAAGGGCCGCTCCCTTTTCGCCGATTACATCATAATCAAGGCCGGAAAAATCAGGGACTGATTTGACGAGTTCGTTAAATACATCTTCGGACGTGGAATAACGGAACTTGCCGCTCTGCGTATTCGCGAGGCCGCTAATGATCTTCCATACAGGGCGTGCATCCATTTTTTTGACATTTCCCCAGCGGTCGAATTCGGTGCCGAATTTATCAAGCCTGCTCATCGCGAGGTTATCTAGGCTCCGGTCGCCTTCAATGGTTGTAACCGCGGGACGGATACGCTGAATTCTTCCCTGGAAGTTTACCCAGGTCCCGTTCTTTTCCGCATAAGTAGCCGCGGGGAAAATGATGTTTGCCAGTTCGGTGGTCTCATTGTAGTTGGAAGCGTGCACGATCAGAAGTTCGAGCTTCCGGAGAGTTTCCTTGTAAGCTGGATTTAATCCGACAAGATCCTCTTCAACTACGTATAATGCTTTTATCCTGCCTTCATCTACCGCTTTCATTATCGCGTGGAAAGTCAGCCCGTCTGCTGCCGGACGTATACCCGCCAGTTCAGCTCCTAAAGCATTAGGTGTTTTATCTTCCCTTATCAGGATATTATCCTGATCACCGGCCTTAATATGCCTCGGAAAATCAATATGTTTCGCGCCTATTACTGTTTTCGCGAATTTGGCGAGAATATAATTGTCTTCACAGGTTGAAGCAGCGGAACCGATGAAAGCGATTTCGTCTTTTGTGTAAGATTTTAATTCGCCAAACGCTGCGGCATAGGCTTCATCCCAATTTGATTTGTTCAGTTTTCCGTCGCGCTTGATCTGGGGGCCACTCACCCTGCTTTCAGAGTTAACGTGCTTGAAAGTGTTCAGCCTTCCCTCATCACACATCCAGTAGCTGTTTACCTCCTCATTGTGCCTTGGCGTCAGGCGGAGAATTTCATTGCTCCTCACCCAGATATCCGTATTACAGCCGCGCGCGCAGCCGGAACAGACTGACTTGGTGGAAGACATATCCCAAACTCTTGCCTTAAACCTGAAGTCCCTGTTGGTCAATGCGCCGACAGGACAAATATCTGTTACGTTAAGTGAATATGGATTATCGAGTTCTTTTCCGGGGTAGGTAACGATGGTGACACGGTCGCCTCTCTGCACGAAAGTGAGCTGAGGTTCGCCGGCAATTTCATCACAGAAACGGATACAGCGCGAACAGGAGATACACCTTTCGCCGTCGAACATGACATGAGGGCCAAGTTCAACTCTCTTATCCTTATGCATCTTTTCTTCGGTGAAGCGGCTTTCACCTACGCTGTGCTGATATGCGTAATCCTGAAGTTTACATTCGCCGGCTTCGTCGCAAATCGGACAATCCAGAGGGTGATTAATTAAAATAAATTCCATTACCGCGTTGCGTGCCGCGAGAGTTTTCTCCGAATTGGTGTGAACAACCATTCCTTCGGCTGCCAGTGTGGAGCAGGCAATAACCAGTTTAGGCATTCTCTCAACTTCGACAAGACATACCCGGCAGTTTCCGGAGATGCTAAGCGAAGGATGCCAGCAGAAATGGGGGATATCTATCCCGTGGTCAGCGGCTGCCTGTATAATGGTTTGTCCCTGTTTGAACTCAATCTGTTTTCCATCTAAAATAAATGAAGACATAGTAACCTGTTTTATGCTGCTTTATTTTTATTGTTTTCTGAATTTTTTATGACCAGGCGGGTCAATTTGTTTTCGTCCAAAATATCCGCTGCAAGACCGTGGACATCCTCTACGGTAATCCTGTCGATCGCGGAAATAGTATCCTGCAAAGTTACGACTTTATTATAATATAACACAGAGTTTGCAAGTCTTATCATCCTGCCCGAATTGTTCTCCAGGCTCAGGATCATATTACCTTTTAAATACTCCTTCACACGGTTAAGTTCCTTTACGGAGACCGGATTCCGGATAAGATTCTCGAACTCTTTTCTCAGGGTATCAAGAACCCTGTTCAGATTCTTTTCGCTGGTGGAAAAATAAATCCCAAACGCGGAGGTTTCATTGAAAAGATTAATAAATGAATTTATCTGATAGGTAATCCCGAGTTTTTCCCGAACCGACTGGTAAAGGCGGGATGCACTCCCGTCACCAAGGATCGCGGAAAGCGTATTCAGCACCCAGCGCCGTTCACTTTCGTACCCGTAGGAAGGGCACCCGGTAATGCAGTGTACCTGTGTAACATTTTTGAGAAGTATCTCCTCTTCAAATCCTGAACCGGTGAAAACCTTCCTCTTCCGTCTGATTTTCTGAAGTGATTTGTTCAGGTTTTTCTCGACGAGTTCAAGTACCTGCTCGTGTTTAATATTACCTGATACCGCTACCAGGAAATTATTCGCGCAGTATGACTGGCGGTGGAATTTGTGCAGTTTTTCAGAACTGAATCCCCCGACTGTTTTTTCCGTCCCGAGTATGGGGAGCGCAAGAGGCGAACCTTTGAAAATAATTTCTTCAAACTTATCGAATATCAGTTCTTCCGGGTTATCCTCCAGATCTAGTATCTCATCTATTATTACCCCTTTTTCTTTACGGACTTCACTCTCCCTGAAAAGCGGGTTCTGAACCATATCCATCATCACATCGAATGTTGTAGCAAGGTTATGGGTGAGCCCCCTTGCATAGTAACAGGTATGCTCTTTTGAAGTGAACGCGTTAAGATACCCGCCCCTTGATTCTATTGCCTCAGAGATCTTCCGGGCGTTCCGTTTTTTTGTCCCTTTAAATAGCATATGCTCGGCAAAATGGGCAATTCCGAGTTCGTCCTTTTTTTCATCCCTGGTGCCGATATCGAACCACAATCCCAGCGAAAAGGATTGTAAATAGGGTATAGTTTCAGTAACCACCCTCACCCCGGATGGCAGAGTGGTAAATTTAATTTCTGTCAAAATTTATTGGTAAATAGTTAAAAAAGAATGTCAAATATATAGATTCAACCCCTCCCCCGCAAGACAGATATTATTAGAATTAAGAATTAAAAATGATGAATTAAGAATTGTTTATATCGCGTCAAATTCCGTGGATATTTAAAATCCCTCTCAGGAATGGCGCAAAAAAAAACGAAAGGTTACTGAGTATCCTGAAGGCTTTCGGGAGTATCTGCGCACCGGCTCAGATCAAGGGGTACGGCTATCCGGTTTAGCGGAAAGAACAGCTATTATTACTCAAGAATCTT
This sequence comes from Ignavibacteriaceae bacterium, assembly GCA_013360295.1. Taxonomy (GTDB): domain Bacteria; phylum Bacteroidota; class Ignavibacteria; order Ignavibacteriales; family Ignavibacteriaceae; genus JABWCL01. The sequence goes on from JABWCL010000051.1 coordinate 9,118, forward strand.
TGTAAAGGGTTGCACATTACCCGGTGAATTTCAGGTCAATTACAACTATTTCAGGGCGGGCGGTTGTCTTTATTGGGGGTCCCCACGTTCCGAAACCACAGGAAACGTAGTAGTGGGTATCGCCTTTCTTCTTATAACCATAGCTTACTTCATAGACTTTTTTCGTGATAAAGTTGAACGGGAAAAGCTGCCCGTGATGAGTATGTCCGGAGAGCTGGAGGTCAATTTTATTCTCCTCAGCCTGATTCAGTTTAAATGGCTGGTGATCCAGCATTATCAGCGGAAGCTCTTTATTGATCCCCTCCATTAGTTCATTCAGTTGCTTGCGTTTTTTCCCGGCGAATCTGTTCGAACTGATATCTTCCCTCCCGATAATATAAAAAGAATTGTCAATCAATACGGTTTCGTCTCTTAATAAATTGATTCCGTGTTCCGTCAGATAACCGTCCGCGGCTCCCACTCCGCCGATGTATTCGTGGTTACCGTTAACCGCGTAAATCCCGTACTTTGATTTTATTTCCCGCAACAGGCTGCCAAGGTCATTTCGGATAACAACTTCAAGATCCTCATCAAGTATGTCGCCGGGAAATAAAATTATATCGGGAGCCATCGAGTTAAGTTTGTCTTTCAGTCCGCGCAGCCTTCTCGGACCGATTATAGTCCCGAGATGAATATCACTGACCACAGCCAATTTTAAGCACTCTAGTTGTCCGCCGTTTTTCTTTATCTCAAGCTTCAGTTCCTTTATTCTGACCAGGCGCGCGTTAATGTAACCCATTATCACTGTTAATACAGATACCGAGACGATGGAGAGTATGAGGATTCTCCGGTTTTCAGCATTAACAAAGTCAACTAACTTTCTGGAATCCGGGATCAGCACATTGGTAGTATATACCAGTTCAGTAAGAAAGAACCCGAGCAGCAAGTATACCATCGCGCCCATATAAAATGCCCCCAGGTAAACAACAAACCTTGTCACAGAGCCGCCGTATTTTTTCTCAAGCCGCCTCCCAAGAAGGTACGCCAGAGCTATTACTATGAATGTAATAGTAAAAAGTCCGAAATACTCTTCGGGAAATACCGGCGATAATCTGAAAAAGATGTAGGCGTTAATAACACCGTAAAAAGAAAAGACTATCGAAAAGAAAATGAGGAACTGTTTTTTCATTTACTATATTTATATTTTGTTGGTTTCAAATTTAATACAATATTCAGCTCAAAAAAGAACCTGATTTTACATCTCTGGATCGCATTTTATGGTAAGGAACAAAATTCGGCTCAGTGAGAAATATAATTCAGGTAAAAGTGAAGAGGTAAAGTAATTTTTCTCCACCTCTTTTTATCAATGTAATAAGATGAAATATTTCCGGGACAGAAGCGGGAGGTCGAGTTCTGCACTGAGTCACAGAATGGATCGAGATGTGGTTTCGTTAAGATTTTCCTTTAACCCAACATTTAAAGAAACCGGTTCTGCTAAATAATGTTTACACTATACTTCAACAGGATGATTAATATGTTTTCAAAAAAAATCACTTTTTTGTTTCTGCTTACGGCAGCATTTTCAGTCTCACTGAACTGCTCCTCGCAGGCTCCTGAGGGTCAGGATCCTCTGCTAAGCCGCATTAAAATGCCGGAAGGTTTTTCAATCGCTGATTATGCAACCGGCATCAAGGGCGCCCGCTCTATGGCATTGAGCCCAAATGGTATATTGTATGTCGGGACAAGAAATCTCGATAAGGTCTATGCACTGGTTGACACTAATAATGATTACCGTTCAGACTTAACATACGTAATCGCTGAAGGGCTTTTTATGCCGAACGGTGTCGCTTACTATAAAGGGGACCTTTATGTCGCGGAAGTAAACCGTGTGATTAAATTCAAAAATATTGATGCCACATATAAGGACAAACCAAAATATGAAATTGTAAATAATACTTTCCCTTCGGACCGTCATCACGGCTGGAAATTTATCGCTTTTGGTCCGGATAGTATGCTGTACGTCCCGGTTGGCGCGCCGTGCAATATCTGCCTGATGGAAGACGAAAGGTACGCAAGCATTATGAGAATGAATCCGGATGGCACCGGTTTGGAGGTCTTTGCTTCAGGAGTCCGGAACACAGTGGGATTTGACTGGCACCCCTCATCCGGCGAATTGTGGTTCACTGATAATGGCAGGGACAGAATGGGTGATGACATTCCCCCGGATGAATTAAACCGGGCACCGGTCAAAGGATTGCACTTCGGTTATCCGTTCCTTCACGGGAAAGACATTAAAGATCCCGAATTTGGTGATAAAAAGCATAATTTCGTGTTCACGCTCCCTTCACGCGAGTTAGGCCCGCACGTTGCCGCCCTCGGAATGAGATTTTATGACGGGAATATGTTCCCCGGTGAATATAAGCACCAGGTATTCATCGCTGAACACGGTTCGTGGAACCGCAGTAACAAGATCGGTTACAGGATTACGCTTGTCAGAATCAAGGGTAACCAGGCAGTAAGTTATGAAACCTTTGCCGAAGGCTGGCTCGACGGAGAAAAAACCCTCGGCCGGCCCGTTGACATTCTTCTCCTGCCCGACGGCTCAATGCTCGTTTCCGACGATTACGCCGACAGAATCTACAGAATAACCTTCGACAATAATCAATGACCAAAGACCAATGATCAGAGAACAGGGATCAGAGAGTAGAGAAATGAGTATCAGCAGTCGAATTTGTATCACGAAATATTTCCTCATTAATCTAACGATCTTGTAACGCGGGATATTTTCCCGCGGACATCTCTGATCTTGTAACGCGGGATATTTTCCCGCGGAGGTTTTTGAGGCTGAGACTCTAAATTTTCCACAACCTCCGATCAAAGGAATTCTCCATTGTCAATCATTTATCATTAAGTTTGTAAATAAAAAAAAGGCTGCCCAAACTCAGCAGCCTTCATTTCATTTAATTCATTTAGAAGAGAATTATATCAGTCCCTCCCTAATCCAACCCACCTATCCCCTTTCTCTTTAATCTGTCCCTGTTCTCTATTCCCTGCTCTCTGATCTCTGTTCCCTGTTCTCTGATCTCTGTTCTACGAACACCCTGCGCCATCTTTGATAATTGTTGTTTGATCATTGATCATTGTTCTTTGATCATTGATCAGTCTTTAATCCTGCTTCCTTTTTCTTCGTGAATAAATAGCCACGATACAACCCTGCCAAGGCTTACTTCGCCGAAGTTATTCCAATAGTCAACCGTCCTAACGTGTGAAGAACTGGTATCATTTTTCGGGATTGACAGCGCCTCCTTCATAAGGGCATTAAGGCGCTTTTGCCACTGGCGGATATTGCTTACGCGGAGGTCAACCCATCCGTCACCCGCCCACAAATCAATACTTTCTTTTGTAACCGGCAGGTACTCATCGCCCGTGCGGACAGGGATTTTCATTTCATTGCCGCGCAGGACACGCTTACCGTCGGGCAGAAGTATCGGTATTCCGATAGATAAGATCTGGTTTCTTAGTTCACCATCGCGCGTAATCAGTTCCGTACATTCCTTTGAAAGTACTGCCGCGGATTTGGAAGTAATTCCTTTCATCGTCTGCGCGACTGTTGAAAGAAGGTGCAGTTCATAAAGAAGTTTTGAAAGTTTTGGAGGGCCGAGCATTTCAAACGCCACACTCTTAAGATTGTGCTGTTTCTCAAGCGTAGCTAATTTATCAACCGCGAAGTGCTGCAGGTAACCCGCGCGGTATGTCGGGTTGAGCGAGGCATTATCAAGCGCGTTAATAACATCGTGTCCGGTGTTACCGCCTTTGATTTCAAAAATAATATCTTCAGCGATTTCTTCAGGTGTAACAAACTCCATCTGCTTCTGCGCGGAGATCGCCTCAAACTCACCGCGGGAGAAAATACCATTCTCGCCCGTATCAATATAAACTGACTTCAACGGCTTCCCGCTTGATGCAAACGGTTTCTCCGGATTAAAATAAAACTTATCTTTAAGTTCAACCGCGTCCGCGAGACTGACATCCACAAGTTCTATCATCTTTCCACGTTTCCTTATGGAGCCAAACTCGATCTTCTTCCACGCAATCGCCGCGGTCGGTTTAATTTCCTTTGTTATGGCTGTATCAGGTGTACGTGCCATCAGGAAAAGAAGAAGCGTATGAGCGCCTGCCACCGCGGATTTACTCAGCAGCACCCGCGAAGGTTTTTCCTCACTGTGAGTATAGGGGATATTCAGCCCCATACCGCCCGTACCGCTCGTGCCGATTTTGAAATAGATCTCGGTTTTGGCTTCGTGCATTGAATTATACAATATTTGTATATGCCTTATCAGCTGCGGAATATACATCGTGCAGAGCAGCCTTTCGGTTTCCGCAAGAATATCTTCCGTTGTCGGCTTGTTTGCCGTTTTATGCTTGATCCTTTTATAAGTAGTGTAAACATCCTGGTACGCAATACCCGTGGCAGTATTGATACAGTCAATAATGATGTGAGGCTTATGCTTTTTTATAAGTTTGTATAAAGAACTGTTTTTAAGTATTTCGGAACCCAATTCCTCCATCGTATCCTTCATAAGGATCTTCCTGGTTTCCGGGTTCTCAAGCAGCTGCACACGATCGGCATCTTTAAATTGCTCTCTGACCAAAACATTTCCCCACCAGGGAATGAAATAATTTTTGGGCATATTCGGGAATTCTTTAGTGAGTGTTTTTACTGCATCGTGGGCTTCTTCTTTTTTAAGAGAGGTTACTATAATTTGTTTGGGTTTTTCGGGAATGAGTTTGTGGATAACTGCATTTCCAACCAAACCCCATCCTCCGAGAACGAGAATGGTTTTGTCTTTTATATTCACAGTATTACCGCGGTTGTTAATTAATAAAAATTGTAAAAGAAAATTAAGCTTTTTGCGGCGAAGAAAAAAGACGAATCGGTAGTTGTCCGGGACGTATTACTGGCGCTTATTCAGTAAAGACGGGGACTTTTACCTCAAAAACCGTGTTTCCTGCCTCGCTTTTTATGAGAGCAACCGATCCGCCAAGGCTTTCGATGTACCTGCGGGATAATTTCAATCCCAATCCCATCCCGGATTCCTTTGTCGTAAAGTTTTTATTAAAGATTTTTTCCCTGTTTTCCTCGGAAATCCCGCTTCCGTTATCGGTAATAAACAGACTGACGAAATTTTCATTTGTCTGTAGATTAAATCGTATCTCCCCTGCTCCCGCCTGGATTGAATTACGGATAAAATTAATCAGAAGCCTTCTGAGCTGCGCTATATCTCCGGAAATTATTGCGGCCGGAACTCCGGTTTCCAGTTTCAGTTTTATTTTTTCGTCCGTATAGAGGGCAATGACATCCTTTATCACGGCAATAAGGTCTGTTCTCTCTGACTTTGACCCCGGCATTTTCGCGAACCGCGAAAACTCACCCGCGATCTGGTTTAATATGTCAATCTGGTTCAGTACTGTGTTCGTGATCTTTTCAAACATCTCATTAAAATCAGGATGTTTGTCACGCTGAGAAGCGATCAGCTGCTGAATGCTGAGTTTCATAGGCGTGAGCGGATTTTTTATCTCGTGCGCCACCTGCTTTGCTATCTCCCTCCACGCCATCTCCCGTTCCTGTTCAGCTAATTCTTTCTGGCTCCTTCTTATTTCACTCGTCATAAATTTAAATCCCTCAATCAGTTCACCTATCTCTCCCCGCTGATTAACCGTGATGGCAACATTGAGGTCACCGTGCGCGATGGACTGCGTTGCCTTTGTTAGCTTGGCAATCGGCTGTGATATGCGGTTCGAGAGGAATCCGCTGAGAAGGACAATTATCACCACCGCGAAAGAATAGATACCTATGACAAAAACGTCTATCTCGAGAATTGTGGTAACAACACTGACAGGATTAAGGGATTCGTTCACGCCGAGGATATAATCATTTCCCGCCAGAGTGATTTTCCGGTAGACGGAATAGGAACCGGTTCCAAGCAGATAGTCCTTGTGGAAACTCTCCAATGCCCCCGAAACGACAAGCTGCTCGGTTACGAACGGATTTATTATCCGCGGAACAACCCCGGCCAGCGCCAGGTTTGCGGCAGAAGTATATTTGAGTGATGAATTCTGATAAACAAAAAAAGTTATTCCCAGTTCACCCGCCGCGTTCGTGAAAGCGGTTTCCGGCTTTTTCAGTTTATTGTTTATTAACTGCTGCGTAACGTGCTTTTCAATAAGCAATGCTTTTTCGCGCAGGCTGGTCCTGAGCATATTTATGCTTTTCTCCTGCTCGTTCATCCTGTTATAGACCGCGATCGCGATAAGAGGCAGAAGCGCGATAATAAGGAATGCAATAAAGAGCTGTGTCCTGTAGCTGACCCTGAATTCCAGGGATGTAAGCAGCCTTATGAACTGGTAAAGGAAATAAAAAAGTAGAATGAATACGGTCTGAAGTATGAAGAGCTTGAAGAAATTAAAAAGGCTCCAGCTTAACTCTCTTTCCTTCAGCCCGGCTGAAATTATCCTTGGCTGTTCCCCGCGTCCTGTTTTAAGAAAATAAAAAAGATACATTTCTTCATTAAACTCTAAAGTCGTCCACAATTCATTAAACTCAGAGAATTCGGCGCTCCACAGCTTTTTTACCTGTTCATTAGTCGGATAAAAATTCCCTTTTACGGTTTTAACGCCCGGATTATCATAGATAACGATATTAAGCGCCTGCTGATCCACAACTGAATTTAACCGGCTGGCAGAGGGCAGCAGGAAGTCAGGAAAACTTTCATTAACAACCATATCCGGATTATAAGCCACCGAAGCGATAACATATCCCGAAAGATCACTGCCATTGAAAACGGGAACAATTCCCGAGAAATAAGATACGCCCTCCCTGTTTTCAAGCTTAAGCACTACCATCTCATTTATTTCCATCGGACGGAAAACCGAAGGGAAAATAACGTCCTGCGGAATATTCATCGTAAATCCGCCAAGCGCTGCCTTCCTCAGGTTCAGAAGGGTCACTGATGAGTTAAGGACTTCCTTCCTGAGTGAACTGAGGTTCCACGCCGTGAAAGCCGCGCTGTTCGGGTCTGTTTCAGCGCCTGATAAAGCCTGTTTTACTTCCGCGTTGCCGCTTATCTCAATCAATGACTGGTTAAGCAGGAAATAGATCAGGCTCTCGCTTCGGCGGTTGATCTCTGTTGCTGTGGTTTTCAGGGACTCCCGTTCGAGATCGGAATTAAACAGATTCAGCATCGCCACTCCCGTGATTGACGCGAAGACCGCGGACGTAAAAATGACTCCGAATATGTGCCGCTTTTCGCACAATACAAGATACAGAACTATGAACGTAAAAAGTATGATCATCAGGATTATCGGCAGATTGATCAGCGGCTGCCTCTGGTATCCGATAAACGCGATTCCGATACCGGAAAACAAACCCAATCCTGCAATGAATTTGAGAATGTTATATTTCCGGTTTGCACTTACAAACCTGGAGAATAAAAATATAAGGATCGTGATAAGTAAAAGGTAGAACGAAACCGAGAGGAACAAGGCAGCTAAGTTCATCAGGGCAGTGGGTAATGCCGGAAAGATCTCCGGTTCCTTAAAGTACCTGATGCTGGAATCAAAGATTATGCTCTTCACCGAAGCCGCGTAAGCACGGATCAGCAGATAATAAAGCGGTAAAAGCAAAACCAGCATTACTCCGTAAAGCAGCCAGCCCCCTCTCTTCAGTGAACGGTTTTTATAAATCTCCCTGAAGATAATTAAACATACCGCAAAAAAGAAAAGTACGGTTATGGTAAAATCAATCGGCGACTTAACAATTCCGTAACCAAAACCGGAAGCAAACTTCGCCGGGTCGGTAAGGTCTTCCGGGAAAATATAATTCACAAAATCCATTGAATATATGATCACCCTTGCCAGAACAAGGTATAGCACGAGTAGGAGAGTGCGCAGCGCGCGGAATGGGATTTTCCTTAAATCATTTTTCAGGGCGAATGGAATAAGTATTATTACCAGCAGCACCATCAGGGACTGCGCCACTGAAACCGGCCCCTGCGATACTTCAAGGTAACTTCTTAATCCCGGTTTTGTGAATGTGGCAAAACCGATCAATTCCCCCTTCTGGTTTTTTATTCGAATGTTATAATCGCGCCCGTCGCGGCTCTGCACCGCATCGGGAGAGAAACCTATAAGAAATTTTTGCGACGTCTTCTTCCCGCTTGCCTCTCCAAGCGTATTATTCGGGAAGGATGTCTTTGTCTCTATTTTATTAAGTACAGGATCAGCAAGGATCAGGAAGTATTTACCTTTTTCGGAAACGATAGTGTCCTTATTTACAAGATACGCGGCAAACGGGGTCTCGTAAAAATGAGCGCCGGTGATCTTTTCCCCTGTGAATAACCGGGAGGCATTCGCATTACCCGTAAAATAATCCTTACTAAAATAAACGGGGTTCAGGGATTCATCAACCAACAGTATGCTGTAATGCTCTCCCTCAAAATTTATCAGTGATTTATTCAGGTTGAGAGCCGTAATACCGTCCTTCTTCTGAAGTTCGGAGATTATGAATTTAACGCGTGCTGTGTGTTCCGTAAGTAGTTTTTCGCGAAGGGAAAACTCCTCAAGGAATTCACTGCCTATATTTTCCGAAAGTTTTGCCTGGTAATTATCCCAGTCCTGCGTGCGCTTGTCAGAAATAACCCGTGAGATAAAACCGGTAAGGAATATCGCTGTGATCAGTAAGGTGATGGCGGTAAGATATCTTTTCTCACCGGTGATGTAATCCGATGGGAGCCCCGGTTTCATTTAACCGTGAATTGTGATATTTGCCAGTTATTTCCGGATTTGGTAAGAGAAACAAAAACCTGGGCAGTCACCCGGCGGTTCCTGAATTCATAAGTCAGCGCCGCTATTCCGTATGGGTTTTCAATGTCATTCACAGACCGGAATTTAAACGATATGACTTTATAGTTTTTAAAAAAGTCCTGAAGTATGTAATAAGCCTGAGAAGCGCTGAAATACCCTGACTCGCCGTTGCTGAGAGATAAATATGTCTGAGATGAAATGTATTTTGTCCACGAGGAGATATCACCGCTGTTAAGGGAGTTTTCGAGGAGAGAAAAAACTTCTCCCGGTTCTTCCCGGTTCGCGGATCCGTGAGTATTGCCCGATGTGTTTGTGAAAAGAAAAATGAACAGGGCAAGAACAGTAATGATCCGTATTATAATATCTTTTATTAAATATTCCATAATGTTAAATTAATCAATCTTTAACCAAATATAAAGCATCTTTTTCATTACTACTGTTCTTACCCGTATTCTGAGAAACCTGCTGCCCGCTTTTGAACTTTTTGCGCGACGGGCGGGAGTTTAACCGGTTGTTTTTCCTGATCTATTCATCAAATCTGAACATAACCATCTTATCGCTGATCCGTTGCGGGGCTCCCGCCGCCGTCACATTTAATAACTACTTTGAGTGGTTAACTCTGCGCCCCTCAGGACAGGCCTGGTAAGTTTACCCCTGTTCTCGCCTGCCTTCTTCGGTTTCAGTATGCTGCTTCCTTCTACTAACTGATATGCCCAGTCAAATACTACCCTGTCTCTGGTTATGTTCCTGATCCTGATCTTTGCAAAGTGGTTGTCCCAGGTCCAGATTACATAAGTATGGCCGATTTTTGCTATTTCATCCTTTGTGGGCGACCATCCGCTGAGAGGTGCAGCCTCAATGTCATATATATCCGTTGTAGGGCCCATATCCTGAATATCCGAGTCATCCCATACATCCAGGTAGAAAGTACCTTCGTAGTTTTCAAAGAAGAAATCCGCGTCATTGCTGTTATAAGAAACTACCGCGTAGTTCGAAAAATCATAGCCGGAATTTGAAGGAAATCTCCTGTAATCAAAAATACTTTGGTTAAAACCCTCAGGCCTTGGGATGGTATATACTACATCGCGGCTCAGTTCGCTTTCATTATTGTCATAATCGTAAGCGGTTACAGCGTAGTATATCTTCTCTCCGTTAACGGCGTCGTAATCAATAAAATAATTATTGCTGGTACTGCCGATAAGCTCATACCTTCCGTTATAACTGTAGCTGTAATAAACATTATACCCCTGCAGATCGCGCTCCCTGTTTGCCTTCCAGCCGATATCCACAACGCCGTCGCCATTAATCACATAAACGCCCGAAGGTTCAGCCGGCGGTGTCCTGTCAAATCCCGATGTGTATTCGTCCTCGCATCCGGAGGAGATAAAGATCAGTCCAATCGCAAATAATACCAATAACTTTTTCATCGTAGTATCCTTTCTGATAAAATTCCACTTCATACAGTTCAAATTAAATGCCAGAAAAAAAGTGACGGATTTATAACTTTGCGGGTAATTTCTTGTAAAAAAGGCTTTTCCCGTAAAGTATTATTTAATAATAAGTTAGACAATTAATACCCTGATTTTAACGGTTCGTGGGATTCAATGTAACAAATACAGGTGTCTAATAAATTATACAATTTGTACGGGAGGTTTTGTTAAGGAAAGCATTTCCGGATTTGATTGCATCTTAAACAAGTCTCTTAAAGCAGTTCATTTTGCATTCGGCAGACAAATAAAACCGTTACCATTTCCGGACTTTTTTTGATCATAAAACACCAAAGTAATTATTTAGGTGAATGCAATGAAGTTCACTTTTATTATCTAATAAAAAAGGCGCGTCCCCGCACGCGCCTGAATTATTACTAATATCAATTAACCATTTACAATTTATCATTAATCATTACTTCACCAGGCTCATCTTCTTC
>JABWCL010000070.1 GCA_013360295.1 Ignavibacteriaceae bacterium
TTTGGGAGTCAATAGAGAAATTTACTAGGGGGCAGGGCTACACCGTCGGTCAAGCCTTGGAGTCATGTTTTTAAGCGGCTGTTACGCGACAGCCACCGAAGGGATGATATTATGCTGTTATAAGAAAAGACAATGTCATCCCTTCGGGATTATGGAGTGTGTTGTTGTTGTCAGAGTTATAATAATGCCATCCCGTTGGGATTCTGATCCGCGCCTTCCTTTCAGTGTAATACTAATGCCGTCCTTCCGGGATTATTTTCAATGGCAATATGAATCTTATTTCATAAGCCGACGGAGCCGGTGCCGTAAAGAGTTGATTTGCAAGTATAGCCTTATTTCAATAACCCCTCACTTCGATACTCCCGAAAGTTTGCGGGATAATCAGCGACCTTACGTTTTCATATTTGTCATTATTCCGATTCACAAGAAATTCTTAATTCTTAATTTTTAATTCCCAATTTAGTGTGTGTTGAAATCTCGGATTTATCTCGTAAATTTGTATCATTAACTCAGATTTTCAGAAATTATCAGAATAAATGAAACCAGATCCAATTTGGAAGATGATGAGTCTTCTTTTCAAACCGCACCCGTGGCACGGGATACCAATCGGGGATAAAATGCCGAAATCGGTCACTTCCTATGTCGAAATCGTACCAACAGACACAATTAAATATGAATTAGATAAAACCACAGGTTACCTGAAAATAGACCGCCCGCAGAGGTACTCGAACATCTGTCCGGCTGTTTATGGTTTCATTCCGCAGACTTACTGTATGGAAAAGACTGCCGACTATTGTGTTCAGCAGACAGGCAGGCCCGGTATTAAAGGGGACGGCGATCCTCTTGATATTTGCATATTAACTGAAAAAACAATCACAACCGGAGGGATTATACTAGAGGTCATCCCGATCGGTGGGATGAGAATGCTGGACGGCGATGAAGCGGATGATAAGATTGTCGCAGTGCTAAAAGGCGATATCACTTTCGGCGATATGAAAGATATCACACAGTGTCCCGACCCGATTATTGACAGGCTGCAACACTATTTCCTGACTTACAAGGAAATTCCGCAAAAGCAAAACAAAGCCAAAGTGGAGATCACGGACATTTACGGAAGGGATTCAGCATACGAGGTGATCCGCCGCAGCCACGAAGATTACAATATGCATTTTGGGGATATAGAGGAGCTGCTTACCTCAGCGCTGCGCGGCTGATTTTTTAGCCGCCATATATTTCCAGTTGAGCGGTTTGCCTTCGGATATCCACAGGATGGAGTCGGCAAGCCGCTTTTCTTTTGTAGGCCCGGTCTTAGCCTGTGTCACCCACTCAATATATTCTCTCTGCTTGGAGGGACTGAATAACCCGAAGTTCTCACTCGCTTTTTTATTCTTTTTTAACGCAGCTTTGAAGAAATCGGGAGGGACCGCAATTTTCTTTACGGCGGGTTTCTTCTCAACTTTTTTCCCTTCATCATTCAGTTTTTTTGCCTGTTTGATAAGATCAAGCAGTACCTTAGTTGGCGGAAGGTCTTTTACAGAAGTGATTTTCCCCAGGTGCCCCATAGCTCCCTCTCCGGTGGGTTTTAACGCTTTATGCTTATCATCCAGCAGGGTTGACTTCCAGAAACCAAAAGCACAGTGCTCTTTGAATGAAGCCATAAAGCACAAAGGGCCTTTATAATCAAAATGAGGGAAACTCCATTTAATCGTCTCCTTCACATCCGGGCAGGCTTTATGAACGAGCGTGCGCAGGTGTTCAAGTACCGGTTTGGCAAAATCCCCGGATTTGGCGATATACTGGTCTACTCTGTTGTCTGTGTTCTGCATTTTTGTTGCCTTGGAAAATCAACGGTAAAGATAAATATTTTTTTTATTTTTAAGCGTAAATGAATCTTTGTTTCTGTATTTTAATCAAAAGGATTATTTTAATAATAATACATTCAAAAGATTATTATATGAACCTGATTATTTGGAGAGATACCTATGAAACGGGTATCCCGGAAGTTGACAGACAGCACCGGAGCCTTGTGGATATTACCAATGAACTTATCGGGGCCCACCAGAAACAGACGGGAAGATTTATAATTTACGGGATACTTGACCGGTTAGTTGAATATACAAAAATCCATTTTTCTGATGAAGAAAAATTATTTGATACAGGTTATACCGGAGCGGTGAAGCACAGGCAGGAACACGATTACTTTATCCTCGAACTGGATAAACTCCAGCAGGAAGCTGCAAGGAACAATCTTCTTTTGACATACAAAACACTTGACTTTCTGAAAGACTGGCTTATCAATCATATTCTCGGTACTGATAAAGAACTTGGGACTTATATAGCAAACAAAGGGAAATAGTTTATTAACGCGTATGAGTAAATAAGAATTCATCAACCAAATTATTTCAAAACAAAACGGAGCCGTAATGAAAAATTTATTACTTCTGGTTTTCCTTTTATCTGTCGCCCTTTATCCTCAGTATTCTGATCCGACACCGGAGCAGCTGTTCCTTGAAGAGCACGGCAGCAATGATGTCACAGACCCGCTCGTTCCTCCTGTTACCGAGTTAACAAACTGGAACCCTCTGCCTGCAGCGCCAAACGCCTTCGGTCGAACCATAATAGGTGCGATCGGCGAATACGTTTATATTTTTGCTTCTCAGAACGCTTCAAGTATGGCCGCGGCCTACCATATTCCCTCCAATAGCTGGGTGGCTTCAACACCGTGCCAGTTCCCCGCGTATAACTCGGCTTACTGCGTTGCTAAAGGAGAGTTATATAAGTTTTCCGGCACGGGCGCTACTTCAAATTTCGAAAAGTTTACTCCTACCGCCGGAGGATTGGGAACGTGGACAACACTCACAGCTACAACTACCAGCCTGATGAACGCGCAGAGTGCGATCGTGTATGGCGGAGACAATTATATTTATGCCTACAGTTCGGGAATTTCTTCCCCCTATCCATCCTACTTCTCAAGATTTCATTTAGTTAATCAGACCTGGGAGAATGTTGCAACTCCTCAGTACGCCAGGAGGTATGCAGGAATGGCAGCTGTTAACGGAAATATATACCTCATAGGCGGACTCTTAAGCGACGGAACATCCGGAGATATCGCCCAGAAGTATGATATTGCGGCTAATACCTGGTCTGTTATCGCTCCTGTTCCGGAAGTCCTTAATTTTACAAAGTGGACTGTGACCGAAGACGGCAGATATGTCTACCTGCTTGGAAGCGGCGGCGGATACTCCTCAGGCGCGCTTTCTTCAAACGTTTATTATTATGATCCTTCAACCAACACCTGGGCATTGGAATCAATTTGTCCTGCTCCGCGCGGCCTTGCCACCGGAGTTATCCTTAAAGAATATGGTAAAGTATTCTGGGGCGGTGGCAATGACGGATCTTCAGGCACGGCATACCAGAGTACTGTTTGGGAAGGCGTTGGCGGGCCTTATATACCAGTTGAACTGCTCGCTTTCTCAGGTGTCAGTGATCAGAACGGTGTAACCTTAAACTGGTCAACCGCCACCGAAACAAATAACCGTGTATTTCATATTGAAAGAAAAAAGGGGGGAGATGAATGGACCAGAATAGGGAACGTGCAGGGGAGCGGAACCGTTACATACAAAAATGATTATTCCTTTACAGACCACTCACCGGTAGCCGGAGTATTATATTACAGGCTTAGCCAGGAAGATTTCGACGGTACTTTGCATTATGTGGGAGTGACTGAAGTTAATGCAGGTTTGCCTCAGGAGTTTCGCCTTGGTCAGAACTATCCGAATCCGTTTAATCCCGCGACCACTATTAGTTTCAGCCTTGCGGCGGATTCAAAAGTATCTCTGAAGGTATATGACATACTCGGTAATGAGGTTATGATCCTCGCCGGTTCGGAATTCAGCGCCGGCACTCACAACATTAACTTCGATGCTTCAAGCCTCACTTCCGGGGTATATCTTTACAGG
>JABWCL010000028.1 GCA_013360295.1 Ignavibacteriaceae bacterium
AATCTCCTCCCATTTTTACAAAGGGGAGGCCGGGAGGGGTTATCGAAACAAATATTAAGCAATCACTTATGGTACCGGCTCTGCTGGTTTATGAATTAAAACTTAAGAATAAATCACACTGCAATTATGAAACATTATATTAAGAGGGGTTGCGACCAGCTTTGAAAATAAACAGAAATAGCTTGGTTGTTGTGTTGGTATGGGACACGGATTACACAGACGGAGCGGATTAGCGCGGATTATGTCAGAGATTAGAGTAACAGGAAGGATGAAACTACAGGCGCAGATTTCCGGTCAAATATTATGGTATGAACCGGGCGGCGGAGGGTGTATAAGGATAATAAAAAAGCCCCGCTGAAGAACGGGGCTTTGAGTTGGATAACTTTATTTTTTATCCGGATAGGGCGGAGGAGGTGGCAGCTTTTTGAATGTCTTGAGTTCTTCAAGCGCGACTTCAATTGCTTTGTTCAACTGCTGGTCAACACCCTCGAATTCGAGCGCCG
Organism: Ignavibacteriaceae bacterium; assembly: GCA_013360295.1. GTDB lineage: Bacteria > Bacteroidota > Ignavibacteria > Ignavibacteriales > Ignavibacteriaceae > JABWCL01. Next base: position 504 of record JABWCL010000028.1, read on the forward strand.
GATCGTTGTCAACATAAATATCAGGGTCAACACCGTAACCTTCAATAGCCCAGTCTTTCCCATCAACAGTATAACTGGCGAATTCAGGACGGTTCAGGTAACCGCCATCGAGGAATGGAAGTGAACCGCGGATTCCCACTGTTCCTCCCCAGGAGCGTTTGCCCACTAATTTTCCCAGTTTATAATGCTTGAATCTGAACGGGAATATATCTCCGTCGGATGCCGAATATTCATCGAGCATAGCTACTTTTGGCCCGTAATGCATTCCGTTGGGGTCATAGGAGGTTGCGGTATTTCTTGCTATGTCTATCATTGCAAGTTCCCTGCGCAGCCTTTCGATTATCATCGGTGAAACATTTCCGCCGCCGTTACCGCGGACATCTATTATAAGCGCATCCTTTTTAGTTTGCGGATAATAATGTTTAACAAACTGGTTAAGCCCTTCCGGACTCATATCGGGTATATGAATGTAACCGACTTTACCGTTCGTGGCTTCGGTAACTTTCCTGATATTGTTCTGAACCCAGTTATAATATAGGAGAGGTTGTTCATCTCCTACAGGAATTACAGTTGTTTCAACCGCACCATCCTCAGATGCTTTGCCGTTAACTTTTAACTTGACCTGTTTGCCGGCAGTATTGACGAAGAGTTCATAAATATCAGCGACATCTTTTGTACTTTTTCCGTTAACCGCGACGATGAAATCGCCTTCTTTCGCGTTCACGCCGATTTCAGTCAATGGCGATCTTAAAGTCTTATCCCAATTGGCGCCCTGCCAGATCTTTTTAATCTTAAAGTAACCTGACTTGTCTTTCTCAAGCATTGCTCCGAGCAACCCAAGTTTAATGCGTTTGGCCGCAGGATAGTCTCCTCCGCCAACGTATGCGTGTCCAATGTTAAGTTCACCAATCATTTCGCCGATAATGTAACTGAGGTCTGCTCTGTGATTTACGTGTTTAACAATCGGTGCATAAGTGGTCTTGATTTTCTCCCAGTCCACACCGTGCATATTCGGCGCATAGAGGAAGTCACGCATCTGTCTCCAGGCTTCATTATATATTTGTGTCCACTCCGCCTGACGGTCGAGTTTTACTTTCATATCTGATAGGTTGAGCCTTTCCTTTGCTTCGATCTTGCCTGAAGGGAGGTCTATGATTGAATAAGATCCGCCCTGACCGATGAGCATTTTCTTTTTGTCTGCCGAGATTTCATACCCGTCAACCTCACCAAGTTCGGTTTCTTTTTGTTTATCCACGTCATAAGCGAACATTTTTGTGCGTTCATCCCTTGTACCACGGCGCAGGTAGTAAAGTTTTTTATCTGCGGCGCCAAGGTTACGGTAGTTGGACGGGGTTACCGGAATTTCAATTATCCTGTTGCTGATACCGGCGAAATCAATATTCAGTTTTGCCGGGGTTTTAGAATCTTTCTTTTCATCTGCTTTTTTTGTTGTGTCTGAAACAGAAACTTCATCGCTCTTTGGTTCGAAAGGTGACTTCGTGTCTTTTGAAAGAGTAATCAGATATAGTTTTGCCATATCCTGATAGATGTGGTTCCATTCTGTCCAGCTGTAAGTCGGAGAAAAACTTCTCTGGGAAACGAGGTAGAGGAATCTTCCATCTTCCGAGAAGACCGCTTCAGTATTTCCAAACCAGCCGTCCGTAATCTTGTTAATCTTAGCGTCATCCATTGAGTAGATGTATATGTTAGCCATTTCATTTTCCTCAGGACGCGTATACACAACGTACCTGCTGTCGTGGGACCAGTCGAATACAGTGATCTCCCACTGAGTAGCCTTATCAATCTGGGTAACTTTTTTACTTTCGATATCTACAAAAGAAAGCTTTTGCATCTTGTCGTTGAAAAGAAGTTTTTTGGAATCAGGTGACCAGAGGACAGAGTATTTGTATGAGTCGCTCTTTTTTGTTAACTGGATTTCCTCGCCTCCGGCTGCGGGACGGATGTACACTTCATCCTCGCCAGAAACATCGGATATGTAAGCGATCCATTTCCCGTCAGGTGACCACTTGGAGCTTCTTTCGTGAATACCCGGTGTACCGGTCAGATTAACAACGGCTCCGTTTTTAGCCGGCACAGTAAAAATATCACCGCGGCTTCCGAAGATCGCTCTCTTGCCGTCAGGGGAGATTTCATAATTTGTTATTGACTTGCTGACGTCAATAAGTCCGCCCCTGCCAACAGCAAAATCTTCATAAATGTAAATTTTTACTTTCTCTGCCTTCTCGGTTTTGAGGTCAAATTTATATATGAATCCACCATTCTCAAACACGATGGCATTGTCACCTATTGAAGGAAACTTAACATCGAACTCGGTAAAGCTGGTATGTTTTTTTGTCTCCTTTGAGTTCAGATCATAAGAATAGAGATTTAATTTACCATCCCGCTCAGATGTGAAATAGATTTTGTTATTGCCCCACATCGGGATAATATCCTGCGCGGGATTGTTGGTTATATTTTCGTGCTTCTTTGTTTTGAAATCGTAGATCCATACATCATCCGCCATACCGCCTTTGTATCTTTTCCAGGTACGGAATTCTCTGAAAACGCGGTTATATGCCATTTTCTGTCCGTCCGGTGAGAATGAACAAAAGCCGCCGCGCGGGAGAGGAAGCTGATCGGAAAGTCCGCCTTCTTTTGAAACCTGGTAGAGTTGTCCTTTGAAGTCGTTGAATTCCCTCCAGCGTGAACGGTAAACAATATTGTTATTATCGCGCCAGCTCATTACAATGTTATTAGGCCCCATACGGTCGGAGACATCATCCCTATCGAGTGTAGCGGTGTATGTTAGCCGTTTTGGTATACCACCTTCGGAGTTAACGAGATAAACTTCGGTGTTCCCGTCATATTGCCCGGTGAATGCGATGAATTTGCCGTCCGGAGAAAATCGCGGAAACATTTCGTATCCGATATCCGTGGTGATCTTGCGGGCTGTTCCGCCGGAACTGCTTACAAGGTAGAGGTCGCCGGCATAACTGAAGGCTATCTTGTCGCCGTGAATTGCCGGGAACCTTAAGAGACGTGCTTCATCCTGTGCGAGAAGGGAAGTTGACAGGAGAAGAAATAAAAGAAGGAACTGCATAGTATTTCCTGAATTAGTGAAAAATTATCGAAAATTCAGGATAAACTAATACAAATGAGCCTTTGAAAAAAGGTATTCAAATAGGAAAATAACCGCTGGTGTAAAACAGGGTGGCCGTAGAACGGCTTTCCCTGAATTACAATCTCGTTGTGAGATTGAGTTCAACCCCGTGGAACTCAGGCTCGAAGCGGCATACACCGCCGATGCAGATGTTTCCTGCCTGCCGCGAACCAACCAGTACGCTCAGGTCTGTATGGCCCCCTACGCGGTAACCGAACTGGATGAAACTCCATACCTTACGAACAACGTTGCCCGGAAGTGGCTCCCTGGTAAGAAGTTCGCCGACCAGCGCGATTGACCAGAGCGGAGAACGAAGATATTCGACCGTAACTGCTTGTGTAAAAAACTTTTCATTTGTGAATCTGTCGTGTGTTGACTGATGTTCCGCGATAAGTTTGATTGTATTTATATCGTCGAAATAGTATTTTATTTCTGCCACGGGAGTAAGATTCTTCGTATTCTTCTCCAATTCTTCGCTGTAACCAAAGCCGAAGTAGGAATCAAGTTCATCACCGAATTTGTGATTGACCTGCAGAAAAGCTTCCCTGAACTGCAGCCTGATATCGTTTTTAGTACCCAGGTTCCTCTGATAGAGCGAGGTTACCGGGAGGGTTCTCGTTTCACCATAGTTTAGAGCGAAACCGGTGTTGTCGGTGAAGTTATAGCTTAATTCACTGTAGAAGCCCTGCTCATTTGACTGATTGAGAGGGGAGGGGTGCCTGTTCAGAAGGATATAAGTATAATCTTTTCTGAGTGCCGGCGGAGTATTGTAAATAACCGTTCCGTCGTAACTGCTGAACGTAAAATTATCGTAGTATTTGTATTCGCCTGTGAGTGAGAAATCGCTTACGTAGAAATTGACATTTCCGTAGAAAGCTTTTCCGATAAAACTTTCTTCCCCTTTGAATTTGTTTTGCTTAATATCTTCATTGAACTTAAGCCCGTATTCGGCGTAGACATCAAAGTTGTCATTAATATGATGAATCCTCGCGGAGGTAAGAGTTGTTGCCGCGATTCCGTCAGGTTCCGCGAGATTGGTGACGATGCTGGCACCAGCATTACCTAAAAGACTGTTTCTGTATTCAAAATCCAGGGCGTGCAGGACATCAGTCCGGGTAAGGTCGAAGTTCTCAGGCATTCCGGAGAGCGCGGAGATGTAAAAATCGCTAAGCTTGACGTTAAACTTTACGCCGGCGAGATTATTATCCACCCTTAAATTCCTGTCTTCATATATTTTCAGCAGCATACCCCTTCCGAAGAGCGCATAAAAATTGCCTGCGGTGAATTCGACGTTATTATTTATGTCGCCGAGCTCTGCCTTAATGTATTTAAAATTAATTCCGGCATCCCTCTTTCTCCCTCTTGAAACAGCCGGGTTCGGATCATTCGGCTGAAAGCTTTCAAACCGGAATCCTGCTGAAAATATTCCATAAGTATAGTCTAAGTTCAGCCAGTTCTCCAGCACCTGGTCTTTATTTCCGGTGTCGTAAGAATATCTCATCTGATTCGAGAGGTTTAATCCCTCGGGAAGTACAGGAGGGACGAACTGATCTTCTGTCTGGGCAAAGCTATTCAATGTTATTAATAGAGTAAATGTTATTAATGCAGATAACTGCCTGGGAGTAGAGTACATCAGAGTATTACAGATTTTTTTCGATTATTGAACGTACTTTTAATTCATCCCCTTTTTTATAGCCTGTATGATTATAGATAATATTTCCGGACTTATCCAGAATAATCGTTGTAGGCATTACCGTAGCGTAATACTTTCTTGCCACTTCTGAGTTGGTATCCAGTAATACTATGCCGGGTATACCCTTGCTAACCACATAAGGTTTAACTTTGCCGACAGTTTTTTCGTTATCAGTGGAGATTGCCACCATTTGCATTCCCCGCTCCTTAAGGTCTTCAAATATTTTCTTGAATTCCGCCAGTTCTTCCATGCAGGGTTTGCACCAGGTCGCCCAGAATGAAATGAGTACCGGGCCTTTTCCTATGAGTTCCTTCAGTTCAACGGTTTTGCCGTTTACATCTTCGAGGCGGAATTGCGGTGCCTTTTTGCCTGTCTTTGTATCCTGAGCCGCACCAGGGATGGCAGTGATAAATAACAGCATTAGTGAGAGAATGAGTGCTTTTTTCACAGTTAATCCTTAATAATTATTTTACAAATATAACGATTTGACAAATATCAAAGATCAATGATCAAGGATCAAAGATTTTTCAGTGACAGGATCGGCATCAGTATCAGTCTAAATTATAAAATTATTTATGATTCCGGAGGTAAGGTGCGGAAATCTCTTAGGGGGGCTGGGAGGGCAGGCTTTTTGAGGATTTTTACAGGGTTTTCGGGGTGTGATTTGACTTAAGATTGAGGTATGAATTAAGTATATTTGGGATCGATTTGGACCGTTTTTTTGTTTAATTAACTACGTATGATAGAATTATTTCTCTATTTATTTTTAGCTTTATTTGTATCATTTGCCTGTTCGATAGTTGAATCTGTTCTGCTTTCAACCCCCATTACATTTTTAAAGGTTAAAGAAGAGCAGGGGCATAAATCAGCTTCGGACTTTATAGCATTGAAAGAAAAGATTGACCGCCCGCTTTCAGCAATATTGTCGCTGAATACAGTCGCGCACACCGTAGGTGCGGCCGGTGTCGGTGCTCAGGCTACTATTGTTTTCGGAGAAGCGTACTTCGGACTGGTTTCCGCAATACTGACAATTCTGATACTCGTACTTACAGAAATCATCCCGAAAACAATTGGCGCACGTTACTGGAGGGAGTTATCACTCTTTTCCGGATTCGTGATCAGGTTTATGATCTTTATTACTTATCCTCTTGTAATCGCGTCAGCATATATCACAAAAATGATCTCGAAAAACAAGGCGGAGCAGACCGTCAGCCGTGAAGAATTATCCGCTCTCGCGAACATCGGAGAAGAAGAGGGTGTCTTCGGTGAAAAGGAAAATAAAATTATCCAAAACCTGATAAGGCTGAAGGGATTGAAGGTATCTGAGATAATGACGCCGAGAGTAGTGGCGGCAGTGGCAGATGAGGAGATGACACTGGAGGAGTTCCTTGAAAATAAAGAGTATCTGCATTTCTCAAGAATTCCGGTTTACTCGGTTAATGTAGAATCCATTTCAGGATATGTTTTCCGTCAGACTATTTTTGAAATGCTCGCCGAAGACAATGTGGGACTGAAACTGAAGGACATAAAGAGAGATATCGTTGTGGTACACGACCGCAGGCCGGTATTTGACGTGTGGGAATTATTACTGGAAAAGAAAGAACACATCGCGCTTATAATTGATGAATATGGCGGGATGGAGGGGATAGTTACAATGGAAGATATAATTGAGTCCCTCCTCGGATTTGAGATCATTGACGAGAAGGACAGCATTACTGATATGCAGCAATACGCAAAAGAACGCTGGCTTATGAGACAGAAAAAATATGATCTCCTTGAAAAAACGGGTAAAGGTGAAGGCGGATAATTTATTGCCGCCCGGCACAGTCATGTCTTTGGGCAACCTGGCGCGATTATTAATTCGAAGGAAATAGCGGATTATCTAAGAAGTTATAATAGGTTAAAAGTCCAGTTTTATTTGTCCGCCCCTGATAAAGAGATCGGTCCTGAGTTCTGGAGCAGAGCTATCCAGACCGAGTTTTTTTGCGTTTAGCTTAAAAAAATTGTTTATTGTATCCGCAAGCTCCCCTCTTCCTCTCATCCTTGTGAAAGTTTCGGAATCATTTAATTTCCCATCTCTGAGTTCCCTTATGCGATTAATAACCTTTTCCGCTTTCGCTGGCAGGTTTTTAATTAACCAGTTTACAAAGAGTTCTTTCACACCGTATGGGAGCCTCAGTACAGCGTAGGAAGCATTTTTCGCTCCCGCTTCTTTACCGGCTTTAAGTATCGCGGGGATTTCGTGATCTGTTAATCCGGGGATGACAGGTGAAGTAATGATACTGACCGGTACTCCTGCGCTGCTTAGTAATTCAATTGTCCTTAACCGTGCTGACGGTGATGCCGCTCTCGGTTCAAGTATCGAAGCCAGGGCGGGGTCCAGGGTTGAGAGAGTGATACCAACCGCGGCTAAATGTCCGGATGCGCTATCTGAGATTATATCTATGTCGCGGCGGACTAAGGAACTCTTAGTGATAATTACAAACGGATTATTAAACCTTGCTGCCACCTGCAGGCACTTCCGTGTGAGTTTTAGGTATCTTTCAGCAGGCTGATAACAGTCCGTGTTACCGCTGAAATTTATTATATCCGGTTTATAATTTTTTCGCGTCAGTTCTTTCTCGAGCAGTTTATCCGCCTCAGGCTTAAAAGTGATTTTTGTTTCGAAGTCAAGCCCCAAGGAGAAACCGAGGTATTCGTGGCTTGGGCGGGCATAGCAATAGATACAGCCGTGCTCACAGCCGCGGTAGGGATTGACTGAATAAGTGAACGGTATATCTTCGCTGTCATTGGTGCTGATAATTGATTTGGAATTATCAATAAGCAATTCGGTTACCGGACTTATCATTTCATCCGCAGGTATATCAAACTCATCAGGGGCGGGCAATTCATACCGCCGCAGGTTAAAACGATTATGCAGGTTATCAGTTGTGCCGCGTTTTTTCATTTTAGTGGAATAGGTAATAACCACTTATGTCATGTTTTATATCCAAATCGGAATATGTACTTTATATTATCGGGTTTTTGGAAGAAATATTTTTAACGAATAAAGTAAAGAGAAGAAGAAACCTGCGGAAAATTTAGTTTTATAAATTTTAATAACCCATCCCCGGCCCTTCCCTTTGTAAATAGGGAAGGGAGAAGGGATGAAAAACTAATCCAGTTATTGCTTATTTGTTCTCAGCCGCGATCAGGTTCAACGCGCTGCCGGCTTTGAACCATTCAAACTGGCGCTCGTTAAATGTATGATTGAGTTTTATCTCTTCCGTTGTTCCGTCCTTATGTTTTACCACGAGTGACAGCTGTTTATCAGGAGAGAAATCCTTTAATCCTTTTAACGATACTGTATCATCTTCCCGGATCTTGTCGTAATCCGCAGGATCGGCGAATGTAAGCGGAAGCATACCCTGCTTCTTGAGATTTGTCTCGTGAATACGGGCAAAGCTTTTTACAATAATTGCCCTCCCGCCTAGGTGGCGCGGTTCAAGAGCTGCGTGTTCGCGGCTTGAACCTTCACCATAATTCTCGTCGCCGATCACAACCCAGCCTTGTCCTTTTGCCTTATACTCACGGGCTACATCCGGCGTGCCTTTGTATTCTCCGGTGAAGAGATTTTTCACTTTGCCTGCATCTCCCGTATAGTAGTTAATAGCGCCGATTAAAAGATTGTTCGAAATATTATCGAGGTGCCCGCGGTATTTAAGCCAGGGGCCAGCCATCGAGATGTGGTCAGTGGTACATTTGCCTTTGGCTTTAAGGAGCACCACCATATCCTCGAGATCATTTCCGTCCCACGGTTTGAACGGTTCGAGTAACTGGAGGCGGTCGCTTGCCGGAGAAACGATTACGTTCACTCCGGAACCGTCTTCAGCCGGAGGAATGAATCCTTCCGCTCCTTCGGCAAATCCTGAAACGGGAAGTTCTTCCCCTACCGGGGGATCAAGTTTAATGTTCTCACCTTTTTCGTTTGTGATGGTATCCGTAAGCGGGTTGAACGAGAGGCTTCCGGCAATGGCAAGAGCGGTTGTAATTTCGGGACTCGCAACAAACGCCATTGTTTCCGGGTTGCCGTCATTTCGTTTTGCGAAGTTCCGGTTAAAGGAAGTGACGATTGTGTTTTTCTCACCGGTCTTGATATCCATTCTCTTCCACATACCGATACAGGGTCCGCACGCATTGGCGAGGATAACGCCTCCGATATCTTCGAGCGCTTTTAACTGTCCGTCGCGTTCAATGGTCGCGCGAACTTTTTCGGAGCCCGGGGTGATCGTGAACTGCGCTTTGGATTTTAATCCTTTAGAATTAGCAAGTCTGGCAATTGAAGCCGCACGGTCAATATCCTCATAACTCGAGTTAGTGCAACTGCCGATCAGCGCCACACTAATTTTATCCGGATAACCTTTTTCCTTTACCGCTTCCTTCATTTTTGAAATCGGCCAGGCGAGATCGGGAGTAAGCGGGCCGTTTACGTGAGGTTCAAGAGTATCAAGATCAATCTCAATAATCTGATCAAAATACTTCGCGGGATTAACCGCGACATCCTCGTCATCCTGCAGGACATCCGCGAGGCCTTCGGCAAGCGCAGCTACATCCGCACGGTTCGTAACACGCAGATAGGAAGCCATCTTTTCATCAAACGCAAAGACTGAAGTAGTCGCGCCGATTTCCGCGCCCATATTGCAGATGGTTCCTTTGCCCGTACACGAAATTGATTTGGCTCCTTCACCGAAATACTGCACGATGGCTCCGGTGCCGCCTTTTACGGTTAGTATACCCGCGACTTTTAATATCACATCCTTAGGCGAAGTCCAACCGTTTAACTTACCTTTAAGATGAACGCCGATAAGTTTTGGCCATTTTAATTCCCAGGGCATACCTGCCATAACATCAACAGCATCCGCGCCTCCGACACCAATAGCGATCATACCAAGCCCGCCCGCGTTCGGGGTATGAGAATCTGTTCCGATCATCATTCCTCCGGGGAACGCGTAGTTTTCAAGAACAACCTGGTGAATAATTCCCGCGCCAGGTTTCCAGAAACCGATTCCGTATTTTTTACTCACGCTTTCGAGAAAATCATATACTTCTTTATTTTCGGAATTTGCGCGGCTTAAATCTTCAATTGCTCCGACCTGCGCCTGGATGAGGTGATCGCAATGAACGGTGGAAGGGACAGCGGTAACCTTTTTTCCGGCGGACATAAACTGCAGCAGCGCCATCTGCGCTGTTGCATCCTGCATTGCCACGCGGTCAGGGGCGAGATCGGCGTAATCCTTTCCGCGTTTCAGTTCGCCTTTCACTCCGTCCCAAAGATGAGCATAGAGAATCTTCTCCGCGTAAGGCATCTGCCTGCCTAACATTTTCCTGGCGGCTTCAATTTTGCTTCTAAAATCTGCATAGACTTTTTTAATCATATCAATATTGGGTGCCATTGTTTTCCTTAATCAGTAAATAATAAAATAAAGCTTAATTTAAGTAAAAATTATTAATTAATATTTTTGCTTATGTAGCGCTTAAAATGGCGGACTAAATCTCTCATATTTTCGATTTTTTATTGATAAATACTTTCTTGTATAGTCGAAGATTTTACTATAAATTACGATAGTTTCGATTATAATTTAATATTTTTGGAGTCCGAATGTTAGTCAGCCGAGAAGAATATCTTGAAAAGCTATTCGGGTTTATAAATAAACCTGTTATAAAAGTCCTTACCGGAATGAGGCGAAGTGGTAAGAGTTCCATATTGATGATGGCCTCAGAAAAATTAAGGGGCCAAAATGTAAAAAGCGGGAACATTAGTTTTATAAACAAGGAATCGCTCGAATTTGATTTTATTCAGACAGGCGCCGATTTAGATAAATACGTTAGGACCGAGTTTAAAAATAAGAGCGGTAAAAGATATTTACTCATTGATGAAGTACAAGAGATTAAAAATTGGGAGAAAGGCGTACTATCCCTGCAGACCGACAAAGTATGCGATATTATTATAACGGGCTCAAACGCAAACTTGCTTTCATCAGAATTAGCTACACTTTTGAGCGGGAGATATGTAGAACTCAGGATTTATCCTCTTGTTTTTTCTGAATTTATTAAGTTTCCTTTAGTGGTTGGTAAAACTGTCGAGGAAGCATTCAGGGACTACCTGAAATTTGGCGGCTTACCAGGAATACATTCCTTTGAAGAAGAGTCGCAGATTTATGGATATTTAAATTCAGTAATTGATACACTTTTACTTAAAGATGTAGTCCGGCGCCACAACATCAGGGATGTTCATCTGCTTGAAAAAATATTTTTTTACCTGATGGATAACTGCGGTAACATCACAACCGCAAAAAGTATATCTGACTTCCTGAAATCTCAGAGAACCAGGGCTTCCGTTGACACGGTACAGAACTATTTCAGGTTTATGGAATCAGCATTTTTATTTTACCGGATTTCAAGGTATGACCTGAAGGCTAAGAGGTTTCTTGAGTTCTATGATAAAATTTATATGGGTGACATAGGGCTAAGGGCCGGAGCAATCGGTTACAGAGAGCGGGATGTTTCCGGGATATTAGAGAATATCGTTCTTCTTGAACTCAAAAAGCGGGGATACAAAGTAAGTATTGGAATCCAGAACGGGTATGAAATTGATTTTATCGCTGAAAATAAAAAAGATAAAATCTATATTCAGGTTAGCAGGAACCTCGAAAGTGAAAAGACGATTCAGCGCGAATTTGGCAACCTATTGAATATTAATGATAATTATAGAAAATATGTTGTTACACTCGACAAGTTTTTTCAGTTGGATTACCAGGGCATTAAACACGAGTACTTGTTGGATTTTCTCTTAAATCCTGTGCTTTAATTAATAACGGGTTGACTTACATTTAGAGTATTAGTCGGACGCGGACAAAAAATAAATTATTTGATGCATTGTTTAAAGGAGACCCAACACTGAGAATACTGATCAATTATTATGAGTGACACAAAATTCGAGTGCGCAATAAGAGTTTTCAGGATGCCGGGTATCTGATTGGATCCGGCCCGAAAGAATCTGATCATAGAACGGTGGTGCAGAAAAGAATAAAATTCTCAGGTCAACGATAGACGACGAAGGGGGCACAACAGATAATGAACCTACGGACTGCCAATTTGAGTGGGGATTGGCAGATGGTGCAAAAACGCATCAGATTGAATGCTTCAGCCCAAAATGTCGTACACCCGAATGATAAGCAAATGTATAACATAAAGAGAAAAATTATTAAATTTGGTCGCGAGAAAAGGCGATTTGGTTCTTGCAAAGACAAGGCTTCCATTAAATGGTTAACGCCACTTCATTAAGAAAAATAACAATTTTATAGAACACAGATGGTTAATAAAACAAAAAAGCGCCCTCACTGGGATAATTACTTCCTTAAACTCGCAATGCTTGTATCGGAGCGGGCTACCTGTCCCCGAATGCATTGCGGATGCGTGCTCGTAAGAGACAGACGAATCCTTTCAACCGGCTACAACGGTTCGGTGCCGGGTGATGTGCATTGCGAGGATGACGGTTGTCTTATTATAGATAATCATTGTCAACGTACAATTCACGCCGAAATGAACGCTATACTTCAGTGTTCCATTCACGGTATCAGCACTGAGGGCGCGACTGCATATGTAACAAATATGCCGTGTACCAATTGCTCCAAAGCGCTGATCGGCGCGGGAATAAAAGAGGTGGTGGTGTTCTCTGATTATCACGATACTCTCGCTGAGCAGTTTTTTGCTGTTGCCGGAGTCCAGCTCAGAAGAATAAAGATGCCAAAGAAATCAATTGATTATGACCTGAAGAGTTATTCCTCAGCGAGGAAGAAACCTAAATCATAAATTCAGGATGTAGCCGTCGGTCGCGAATAGGGGACTTGCAGGGCGTTCACCAGTAGTGTTCTCGTAATACAGTGCGGGGGCGCCATCGTCGTAGTGGGTTAAAATAATCTCTCCCCGGAATGAACTCACAAAATCCTCCAACTCTTCACGGGTAATATGCGCAAATTCGGAGATCACGATGTCCGGATTCATATCCGAAAAGATGGAAAGGTCATCCGCGCTTGCAATATCACCGGTATAATGAATCCTCTTACCGTTCACATCTATTAGGAAACTGCTGCAATAAAAGGAGAGGCTTCCGCCGGTATCTTCGCTCCTGTACTTTTGAAGATGGCTCGTCGGGCGGGATACAATCCTTATTCCCGGATCCGGGTAAAAATCTTCGTTCTGCCTGAAGCCGTGAATTATTACTTTGTAAGGAAGCCTTTGAATAAAAAGGTAAGTCTGAGTAATAAAGCTTCTGAGATTTTCTGTTTCCTTTTCGTAGGTATATATCGTGAGTTTCTTTCTTCTGCCGTTCATCTTCATCTGAGTAAGGAGCGAAGGAAGCCCGCAAATATGATCAGCGTGAAAATGCGAGACAGTGATTGAATCAATTAGTGTCACATCTATTTTGTGGTTGAGGAGGGCTTTGGAAATACCGTCTCCGCAGTCGAAGAGATGCAGGCAACTTCCTGAGTAAATGATGAATGAAGAGTGAAACCGGTTTAGTGATGTCCTGCCGGACGCAGTGCCGGTAAAAAAAAGATACGGGTTGGGTGAACTATCTTTCAAGTGAAACTATCCGGCCTTCCAGACTCATCTCCCTGTTTAGTTTATCGCGAGCGGTTTTTGCGTCAGCCTCAGAATTATAAACGCCGGCATAGACGATAAAAAAGTTCGATCCTCCTACTACCTTCTCCCTTATCTCAACCTGCCAGCCAGCCTGAACAAGTTTGTCCTTTAATAGCAGAGCATTACGGAGGACAGAAAAAGCGCCCGCCTGAAGCGTAATGAATGTTTCCTTCACCGGAGGCTTAGTTGTTTCCCGAGATGAGGTCGCTTCCTGTTTGCTCTCAGTCAGCGGTGTTGATGTATTTCCTGAGATACCCGCAAGGTAAGGTGATTTTGGGTATTCCTTTTTCAAAATAGCGAGATATTTGTCGGCATTTGTTTTATTGTCCGTCGCGAAATAGTAAGAATACATTCTGAATACCGCAGCATCGGCGTATGAGCTTTTAGGGTGATTTTTGTAAACTCTGGAATAATGTTTTACAGCCTCATCAGCATTTTCAGAAAGGAGGCCTTCAATAAAAATTATTCCGGGTTCATCTTTGTGCTTAAATTTAATCTCATCAAACCGTGTCCTGGCTTCATCAAGTTTTCCGGCTTCTATATCCTTAAGTATCGGAACTACCAGATCCTGCTGTGCAGGGAGTGAAGAGGCAAGAACCGCAAAAAATAGCAGAACATAAAGTGCAGGTTTGAAGTAATTCATTTTAATCAGGCTGTCAATTTTTCTGATGGCTGATATTTATCCACGATTTCGGGATTATCCCCGAAAAGAGTCGCGGAAGTTGATTTAATAATTTTCACCCTGACATAATCGCCCGGGGAAATGCTATCCATCGCGGGGAAAACGACAACCTTGTTCGTGTCTGTCCTGCCGGACATAAACTGCTCAGACTTCTTACTGAAACCTTCAACGAGAACGATATCAGTTGTACCCGTGAGTGCGTTATTTATCTCAGCCGAAATCCTCTGCTGCAGGTCAATGATCTGCTGAAGCCTTTTCGTTTTGGTTTCCTCGTCCACGTCATCTTCCATCCTGAAAGCTTTGGTGCCTTCACGCGGAGAGTATTTGAACATATATGCTCCGTCGTAACGGACTTTATTCATAACATCTAATGTCATAAGGTGGTCTTCCAGCGATTCCGTCGGGAAACCGGAAATTATGTCGGTAGAAAAACTGACGCCAGGAATGATATTCCTCGCGCGGTCGATTAGGTCAAGGTAATGTTCAATGGTATACGTACGGTTCATCAGTTCCAATATACGGTTTGATCCGGACTGTACAGGCAAATGAATGTAATTACAAAGGTTGGGGTGCCCGGCAATTGTGTAGAGAAGTTTATCCGAAAGATCCTGAGGATGAGATGTTGTAAACCTTATCCTGATCTTGCGGTCAACCATCGCGGCGGCGGCGAGCAGGTCAGCGAAATCGTAACCGGCTTCGTCGTAATAAGAATTTACATTTTGTCCCAGAAGGGAAACTTCGCGGAATCCTCTTTTTGAAAGAAGGGCAATTTCATCCACAATTGAACTTAGGCTCCGGCTCCGTTCGCGCCCGCGGGTAAAAGGAACCACGCAGAAGGTGCAGAACTTATCACATCCGCGCATAACGGATATCCAGGCTGACAGCCCGTCCTCGCGGTAGGGGATAATGTCATCATAGGTTTCAGTTTTTGAAAGTTTAACCCCGATCCCCTTTTCTCCGGCGAACGCGTGATCTATAAATTCCGGGAGGCGCCTGTATTCATCCGGACCGATCACGATATCAACAACCTTTTTTTCCTCGATTAGATCTTTTCTAAGTCGTTCGGCCATACAGCCGAGGACACCGAGGACTAATCCCGGATGATCGTCTTTATATTTTTTTAAGTTACCGAGCCTGCCGTAAATCCTCTGTTCAGCATTATCCCTGATGCTGCAGGTATTCAAAAGGATAACATCGGCGTTATCGGGCTGATCTGTAAAGGCATAACCGTTATTCTGAAGGATTCCCATCACCACTTCAGAATCTGCCACATTCATCTGGCAGCCGTAGGTTTCAATATATACGTTGTTTTTACGCATTTTTTCCGGTATTGTGAATAAAATCTAGTAATTTAGGTAAGAATAAGGTAATAAAAAAACAGGAAATATTCCTGTTGAAACGGGGTCAGACAGAGAGCAGCAGGTACATCACCACATTAATGACAATCAGGGCAACAACTGTATACACCACTACCACAATCTTCTCGCGTTTTTTCCGATCAATATGTATCTCGTTCAAAGAGTCAAAGTTCCAGATTATTAATAAATAGTATCTATTTTACGTTAATATAACTTCCTGACACAGTTTGTGATATAGTTAACACACAAATATACCTAAAACAGGGAAGATAAATAAGAGAGATTTTTACTCTCTAGATAATAACAAGTTTCCCTGTAAGAAAGTTTCCCCTGCTTTTGACGGATACTATATATGTTCCGGGGGGGAGACCGGAAGTATTAATCTTGACAATATTCCTCATACCTGCTCCCTGTTCAAACTGGTATTTACCAACCAATTGTCCAAGGATATTTAAGACGTTTACTTTCACATCTTCTTCTGCAGCAAGCCCGGATATCTGAAGCGCCACTTCACCGGCTGCTTCTTTGGTAACAGGATTAGGATAAATTGTCAGGCTAATCCTGCTGAAAGCAGCTTCCCTCTCTTTGTCTGTCCCTGTTATAAGGTTGGGTAATTGCTGCAGGCAGTTTGTAAATACGGCTTCCTCAATATTATACCATCCGCTGTATGAGCCCGAACCCCAGACCCCGCCATTGGTAATAAAGATTATTCCGTAATCTTTGATTTTTGAAAAATACATATCGGAGATCAGGCCGTATGCTTCGCCGGGATGGCCGTAAAGAGTTTCCGTGGAAAGCAGGTCATTTGTCCGGTGGCAGCCGAATCCGTATGTGTTAAAAATACCGTAATAATTAAAGCCATTTGATCCAGTATATATCCACTGCGGGTTGTGCATAAGCCGGGCCGTAGTATCGGTTAATATCCTTATACCATTATAAACTCCGTCATTCAGATGCATCATCATAAATTTTGCCAGTCCCGAAGCGCTGATCCTTACTCCTCCCTGGGGAGCGAAGATCACCCCGTTGGTTCCTATAGTGTAGTTAGTAAGGTTGGGAGCGGGGGGATAAATACCCTGATAATTGTCGGTCTGGGGCACCCACGTTGAACCGCTCTTCCTGTATAGTACCGAGACGTTATTAATGTTTGCTATGTTCCTTACATTAAAACTTCCGTCGATACCCAGTGGGACAAAAATATTATCCCTGCAGAAAATATCGAAACGAATGCCGGAGACATTTTCAATCAGCGTGCCGATAACACCGTAATTAATATTCGAGTAAGAAAAATATTTTGACGCCGGGCGCAGGGAAGTGCTCCACATATTCGCGGTATAATATTGTCCCCCCGACTGAAGAAGCGATTTGATATGCGGGGGCTGGGAACTGTTATAAGTGGCTGAAAGAAAAGAGTCATATCCCGTGCCGTCGCGGAGGCTGGCAGTATGTGACAGTACCATCCTTGTGGTGATAACATCATTTGGGAAAGATGGATTCCTTAGTGTAAATCCGAGATAGTTCGAAATATCAGCGTCAAGGTTAATCCATCCCTGATCATATAGTAACATCAGGGCGGTTGCGGTTATCATTTTGGAGATACTGGCGATGCGGTACACCGTACTGTCGTCAACAGGCAGGTTGCGCGCGATATCACGCTGCCCGAAACCTTTTGTATAGACAAGTGTATCCCCTTTTGTTACCGCGACAGACATACCAACTACACTATAGGTGGATTTGATCTGATTAAGTTTCTCTGTTAAAATGTCCCCCTGCCCAGAGAGAGTTAAGGGCAGGGAGATGAATAATAAAACCGCGAGTGATATTTTTTTCATATGTACCGATTGGTTGTAGCTTTATCTGACCAGTATCATTTTTCGTGATAACACATTATTCCCGGCCGTGAGCCTGTAAATATAGATCCCGCTGGTAAGCTTTTTCGCGCTTTCGCCTGAAACATTGCCTTCCGGAGGAAAACTAACTTCATAAGTTCCGGGTGATTGTGCTCCGTTTAAGAGATCTGTTATATGATTACCAAGAACATCAAACACACTGAGAGTTACGTCGACTTCATCCTTACCACCGGAAACTGCCTCGCGAGGGATCGTATAGGATATTTTTGTTGAACTTCTGAAAGGATTTGGGGCGTTCTGATAGAGTGTAAAACGGTTTTGCGCCGTAACTTCTACCGATTCGGTAAGGTCATAATAATTAAACGTTCCGTCAAAGTCAGTTTGTTTTAGCCGGTAGAAATAGATTCCGTCAGGAAGATTTTTATCTTCATATAAATAGGCGGATGGAGCCGCGGAGTTTCCGCGCCCTTCCACGAAATGAATCGCGGTATAATCATAGTCAAAGGCACTTTTCCTCAGCACCTCAAATCCGCGGTTATTTACTTCCGAGCCGGTAGCCCAGCGAAGTGTTACATTTCCGCCGGTGACTGATGAAGAGAATGAAGTCAACTCAACCGGGACATTCGAAGGCTCATAATATTTTATGAGGGTTCCCGCATTACCGCAGACCCAGGCGTTAGCGGCGTCAGAAAACTCGATGTCGTCAAAGGTTGAAATGGTCAGTCTCGGTTCTTCAGTCCAGTTCGCCCCGCCGTCAGTTGACTTGAATACATAACCTGAAGCGCAGGCTGCCAGGGCTATCGTTCCGTTTATTGTTCTATGGTAGGCAACACTCCAGACTGACGTGCCGGGTTTTGTGGTGGCGGGGGTCCATTGCTGTCCGCTGTTTGTGGTGAAATAAGTATTACCCGATGTGCCGGATGTAATTCCGAAATCCGAATCAATAAAGGAAATCCCGTAAAGCCCAAGGCCTCCGATGGATAACTGTTCTGCCCACGTGGTTCCGCCGTCTGTGGTCCTGAAAACTTTCTCGCCGCTGCAGGCAGCCCAGCCCGTATTTGCATCTACAAAGTCCATATCCCAGATAAGTGTGGCCGAGGGGAGGGACTGCTGAACCCAAGTTGCCCCGCCGTCGGTTGTTTTGACAATCAAACCGTTGGTTCCTCCTGCCCATCCTGTTGTCGGACTGATAAAATCCAGACCAAGCAACTCAACATTCGTAGCTAAGCCTGTGTTCAAAACATTCCAGGTCGCGCCGCCGTCGGTGGTATTAATAACCTTCCCTTCCTTCCCCGCGACAAAAGCGAGTGAAGGAGAGAGCGCTTTTACTTCGTTAAGGTCAAATGATACTCCAGTGCTGAGGAGAGAAAAAGTCTTCCCGCCATCGGAAGATTTCGCGGCAAATCCCGCCGTGCTGACGACGAAGCCGTTATTGTTATCACTGAAACTTACGTCCTTAATGCGAGATGAAGTAAACCGGTAGCCGCAGAGGTTCCAGGTTGCACCTGCATCAGTGGACTTAAAAATATATCCGTTTCCTCCGGAGAGGTAAGCTATGTTCGGCGTGGCGAATCGAACAGAATAAAATATCTGGCTAGCAGGGAAACCTGTTACCTGGTTCCAGGTCGTGCCGCCGTCGGTGGTTCTGAGAACAGTACTGGAGCTTCCCACTGCAAGTCCTGTGGCCGCGTCGCCGAAGTGAACTGCCCACAACTGGATGCTTCCTCCGAAGGCAAAGTTTTGCTGCCAGGTATCACCTCCGTCAGTCGTTTTAATAATTCTGCCATTGTTGCCGCAGGCGAAGCCGGTCAGCCCTGTTGCGGTAGGAGGGAAATAAATTGAACGGTAATCGGTTGCTGAAGAAAATATCTGGGGTTTTAGCGACCAGTTGACGCCGCCGTCTGATGATTTGAGAATTACGTCCGTGTTACCCACTACGAAAACGTTATTTACATCAGTCGCCGTAACGCCATAAAGAGTTTTATTTGTAATCGAAGTGTTCGATTGGGTGTTCCAGGTAACGCCGCCGTCTGTGGTTTTAATGATAAATCCGTTAAAGCCAACGGACCAGCCTATATTCTCACTGATGAAGTATACGTCATACTTAGTGGTATCAGGGGAGCCCGGCAGATGCTGCCAGCTAAGTCCGCCGTTCGTCGTTTTGTGCATTCTCTCGGTGAAAGAACCCACTGCCCAACCGAGATTATCGTTAATGAAATAACAACTGCGGTAGATACCGTTGCCGTCAAGTGGTACGATTTCCCAGGTAACGCCGCCGTCGTGAGTGACGAAAGCTTCAGACTGAGGCGTGACTGTTATATAGCGGTTTGCCGAGGGGGCTGAACCAACGTAAGAAGTGTTTCCCGATGGATAAGGGTTTAATGCTTTCCATTGCGCGAAAACAGCACCGGTGAATAAGAAGAACAAAACATATTTTTTCATAGCTCACTCAAAATATTATTTATCAAAACTACGAAAAATAATTGATAAATGACAACGAACATCAAACCGTCCGCAGGAAAATACCAAACCCGGTTTTGGGAAAAGGCGTTATTGCATAGGATAAAAATGTAACTTAGGTTATTTACCTGATTGCGGTGAATAATAGCAGTACTCAGAAAAGAGTTAGTGCGGTACTAAATTATAAGGCAGATGAGTTATAAACACCGCCGGGGCTGTCCAAAAAGTAAAAGTTTTTAACAGCGAAATAAAAAAGGGCAGGGGTCATTAATTGACCTTTGCCCTATGAGTATTATGTAAACTCATTTCCCTAAAGTTGTGTGTAAGTGATACTATTTGGTGTCGGTTTTAATCCTTCACACATATTACTCCCCAAGGCATTTGCGGTGCTTTCTAAGGCTTTCAAGTCCGAAAACTTAACTCCTATTATTGTTCAGATTACTTCTTTCTACTTCTATTGTGTTGAACATATTCTTCAGTCATATATCCTTTTCAAAATTACAAAATATTTAGGTCAAATTGTTTGTTTTTTGTTGTTTTAGAATGGTAGGTAACGTTTTCGGGCACTGCGTTCGGGCGGGATTAAGGAGCATCCCGACTTGTTGGGAGCAACCAAGTATCCGCCTGCGGCGGAATAGAAGCACTGCACTTGATTTAACCACGTGAGATGCTGAGCTTGTCGAAGCATCAGCCCCCATTGCGGCAAACAGCTGTTAGCGGTTCGGGCTTCTTTTTTTCCCCGTCATTCTATTGTCGACTTTAATTTTAGTTATCTGTGTTTTCGTCAAACTGAACTTTGGTTTTAATCCATCCGATTATTTTTGGAACACTAAAATCAAAGGTCTTAAGACTTTTAAATTTCTCCAAAACCATAATAATTATGTCTTCAGAAACTTCTTGGTTCATTTCCGGAAAAGTTATTGTCTGGGGAAAGTTAATTGTTACCTGAGCCAAGTTTTGGTGTCGGTAGTCCAACCCAGTGTCAAACATATGGTGAAAATCCATTCTGCTCGGAACAAGTTGTCTAACGTGTCCTTCGAGTTCGTCCAAGTTTGATAGAAGTTGCACGTAGTTTGACAATTCGTTAAGCTCATCATCCATATTGCTATCAGTTTCCTTGTCATAAACAAGTCCTGCCAATGTTTGAAGTCTGCCATAATATCTCAATGGCAACGGGTGAGGTGTGTCACTTATCGTTTCTTTAAACAGCTTTTTAATTTCTTCTTTCATTTTATTTATCCTTTAATTGTTTTGGTGTCTTGTTTTTTTAGCCTGACCGCTAACGGATCGGCGGTTGCTGTTCGGTAGCGATTTCACTACTAAATTGTCTACGAAGAACAAAGTTTTCAATATGCTCGTCACTGTCATACGAAGCACTGTCCTGGCACTGACAGCAAACGACGGTTACCAACTGTAAAGTATTAATTGTCAACCCGGATTTTGTCTCCATTCCTTTAATGATTTAACAAAACGAATTGTCAGGTCATCTTGTTCTGTCAAATAAGAGCAAATATCGTCAAATGAAATTGTGTCTGAATGATTTTGTTCATTTCGAGGCTGGATATATACAACAGTTATATCAGATTCTTTTGCAGTATTCCTTAATTCCATGTTTTCTCTTTTAATCCAACCAAGTCCCGATAATTTATCCAGTAAATAATCATATTTCTTTTTGTATTTTTGGTCTGTCGCTTGATAAATCTTGATTATTCCTGTAATAAGTCCTGAAATATTCATTTTTTTTGCTTTATTTAGATATTCATCTTGTTCTTGCCGTCGGGAACCTTGGTCAGTTTTAAGTTCTATTAGATAAATTGTCTTGTCGTCGTCACAGATGGCTGCATAATCAATTTTAAATGATAGGTCAGGTCGCTTGTGGTTATGGATTACATCTCCAGCACGAACTGGAAATTCAGGAATAACAAGTTTTATAGTCTTATTATATTTTGATTTTATAATCTTGTCAAGATATATTGCGAAAAAAATGTCCGCACGTCTTTCAAGTTGATACGCTGGAAGTTTTCTCCAGTCATCTAATAGGTCAAATACTTTCTTTATCATTTTTTCTTTTTATAGTTGGTAACGTTTTGGCGCCTGGCGCAGTGGCGGATTTCGGAGCACTTCACTGTCAACCAAGCACAAATGTTGATAGAAGCACTGCACTTGATTTAACCACGTGATATGCTGAGCTTGTCGAAGCATCAGCCCCCATTGCGGCAAACGGCTGTTAGCGGTTGTAGTTTTGTCTATCGTCAATACTTAAAGTTGCTTCGTCCAGTTAATGCGTCCCAAAATTTTGTCAGTCCACTTTTATTTATATTTCTGTTTTCTAACTTTTGCATTGTGTCTACAAATTTTTTAAATACACTCCAATAATAGCTGTTTTTATTAATGCCGTCCCAAAAGTTTTTGCTGTTCCAACAACGTAAAGCGAAATAGCCAAACATATAATGAGCAACATCTTTGTCAATTAGTCCGGAGTTTATCGCAATTGCAATTTGTTCGTAATAGCCCAAAAAATAATATCTGTCAATAATCGGAATTGCTCTTAAAGTTTCGTGGTCATCTTCTAACAGGCTACTAATATTTAAAATTTTTGGCTCTGTCTTTAAAGTCGTCCTGAATTTGTCAAACAGCTCTGCTCTTTTTTGTCGCCCTTGAAGCCTATATTCAAATATTGCTTTTATGAATGTTCCGAGTGCTACAAGTCCAGCAACAGATCCAACAATTATTGTCAGAAGGTCTTTATTGTCTGAAATAAAATTTGATATTTCGCTCATATGTCGATTTTGTTTGTGTTTCGTTTTACTATTACCGCTAACGTTTTCGGGCCTTGTATTCGGGCGGGTTTCGGAGCACAAAACTGTCAACCTTTACTGAACTTGAATAGAAGCAGAATGCTCCAAGTTTGCACGTCACTCCGCCTGACGCAAAACCCGTGTTAGCTGATTCCTTTCTATTCATTATCAATAACTTCATTTAGTTTTAACAGGTAAGTCCAGCCATTAGATTCTTGTATGTCCTTTAATTTAAATTGATTGTCAATAATATCGTCCGTCAATTTTGGTGTCTTTAAATTTGTCGTAATAAAACCAAGAATTGCTGCGGGTAAGTTAATAGCTGTCAAAGAACCACCTGCTATAATTGCGATAACATTGCTTTTTACAACTTTAAGTATGTCTGCAAATTTCTTGTCTCTAACCCTTCTTATCTCGTTTTTGAGTTCAAAAAGTCTTGGATTTATTTGAGTATCTATTATGTTTTGAATGTCTTTATCATTCAATGCAAATCCATCTTTGGAAAGTTGTGCTTCCAACTTGTTTATTTCAATTGACCAAGCTTCATAGTATTGCTTTGTGTCTTCACGAAAGCTTAGTATTTGTTCAACGGGAATTTTTAGTAATGCTTCATCGGGTATCATACTTTGAAAAAGTTTCATACCAAGTGATTTTGAGTTATGACTTTTTCCTGTGTATATTTCAGAGGATAGCCTAAGGTTAATCAACCTGTCCAAATATGGATTTATAGAAGTAGGATTACTCGAAATCTTATTAGATATGTGAGTAACAGAAGTTACACGAAGTGATTCTTCAGAAAGAATCATTTTAACAGCTTGGTAAGCGTTTTCTTTTGAACTAATTTCAAAGTGAAATCCTGTTAAGTCAACTGAATTTAAGTCAGTTTCAGAGATTTCTTTCTGATTATTTAATACCCAAGTGTGAAAATCTTTAAATTCCGCTGTCGCTCTATTATTTTCTGTGTCAAAAAAGTGACTATAAAACCACCTGTCTCTAATTCCTTCAATTACGGTTGAGATAAATTCAGGATTAGCAATATCTGTCTTGAAGTATTGTTGATAGAAACCTGAACTGAACACTGTTGTAGGGGGTTCTTCTACTCTTAGTCTAACAACTGAATTTTCAAACAATGGTAATAGTCCACGGATACCTGAGGGCATACCAACGGTTCCCAAGTTTTCAATGAATTGAATTGAAGGTCGCTCAACAAATGCTATTTCGTTACCAAGAAGTAACAGTCTTTTGAATGTTAATTCATCAATATTGGGTGAGTCTGAAAATACTAACTTCATACTGTTCGTTTTTTTAGGTTGCTGCTAACAATTGCATTTACGAAATAAATAATATTTACTACGCCAATAATACCAAATTGGTGGGATAGACGCAATAACCACCAGAGGCGGATAGTTTGCGTTTATTTTTCTTTTAGTTTTTCTAAAATCTGGTCTAACGGATTTGGTATTTTCCCTAAAGAACTTTCACTAACGTGCGTGTAAATTTAAGTTTTTACTGCAGTTATGCCCAAGCAATTCCTGAATATATTTTAAATCTACTTCGCTTTTAAGCAGATGATGGCAAAGCTGTGTCTTAATCTATGTGCTTAAATTGGCTTTTTATTGCCAGCAGCTTCTAATCTTTTTTAGGTCTTGTAATTGAACCTAAAACAAAAGGCATTTAGGTAGATGAGTTATAAATGCCGTGCACAGGAAAATATCCTGTGTTACATTAAAGAACCACCGCGCACAGGAAAATATCCTGTGCTACAATGAAGACCACTGCGCACAGGAAGATACCTGTCCCTATCGGGGGATCCTATGTTACAAAAAAATGACATATTTTTTCCCGTAATGAAGCTTTTTTCAGAGTATGTTAAAAATGAATTAATATTCATTAATTTTGTGAAGCAGAAAATCGCATCACTTAAAGAAATAAACTTATTAACAGCACCGGTAAAAATCTTCATTTTTTAATTGTCCGCCTCAGTTCGCTCGGAGATGTGATACTTACTACTCCTTTGCTAAGGGTATTGAAACAAAAGCACCCGGATTCTGTAATTGATTTCATTGTTAAAACCCAGTATGCCGACGTTTTAAAACACAACCCCCGCATTAACAGACTCTTCACAATTGAGAAAGATTATTCATACTCCGGCGAGAAAATCCCTGCCCCAGATGTTTATGATTCTATTTTGGACCTTCAGAATAATCTGCGCTCAAGGCGGATACTCCGCGGTTTTACGGGGAACATATACCGGTTCAGGAAACACAGTATGGCGAAATTCCTGGCTGTTCATTTTAAGAAAATTGAAAAACTCCCTTCTTCGCCGGTACCCGAAAGATACATTCATTCCTTCCCGGGAATTGAACCCGACAGCGAGGGGTGTGAGTTTTATTTCCCTGACGGGTATCAGTTAAATAATATTGAAAATTCAAAGACGATCGGGCTGTGCCCCGGTTCGCGGCACTTCAGTAAGCAGTGGCCTATTGAATACTATACCCAATTGGCAAAATCACTCATTACGGATGGGTTTAAGGTTAAAGTCATCGGTGGTGCCGGGGACAGGGTAGCGGGCGCGGCGGTTCAGAGAGAAATTCCGGAGGTAATTAATGTATGCGGAGAAGATGATCTTTATAAAATTGGCGCTGAGATGAAGGAGTGCGCGGCGGTTGCCTGCAATGATTCCGGGCTTATGCATTTTGCGACCGCGCTCAGGGTGCCGGTACTGGCAATTTTCGGATCTACGGTGAGGGAATTTGGATTCTCGCCTTATAATGCAAATCATATTATCTTAGAAAATAATTCTTTATCTTGCAGGCCTTGTTCACATATCGGGCTGGATAAATGCCCTGAAAAACACTTTAAATGTATGAAGGATATTTCTCCTTCTGAAGTAAAACAGAAATTGCTTGAACTGATCAAATGACAGATAAAATCTGGTATATATTATATAACGCGGTGATGCTGCCGGTACTCTACTCTGTTATCCATTTACTTGGATATTTCAATCACAAAATCAGGCAGGGTATTGAGGGGAGGAAAGGATTGAATGAACGGACGGCAGAAGCAATCGGCAAGCTTGACCGGAGCAAAAAACTTGTGTGGATCCATTCTTCATCAATGGGTGAGTTTGAGCAGGCAAAACCAATAATCGAAGAACTTCGTAAACAGAACCATATCAATATCCTCGTAACATTCTTTTCCCCGTCGGGGTACGAAAACTCGAAAAAGTACTCATTCGCGGATATCGTTACATACATTCCGTTTGATACACGTAAAGCGATCAGGTCATTCATTGAGATTATAAATCCCGCGCTCGTTGTGCTGATGCGTTACGATGTATGGCCCAACCATATCTTTGAACTTGACAGGAAGAAGGTACCGGTCATTTTAGTTGACGCGACGATGAGGACGAGGAATTACAGGAAGCTGTCATTTGTGAGGGGATTTCATAAAAAACTTTATTCAAAGATGGACAGGATACTGACCGTCTCCGGGCTGGATATGGAAAACTTTGAAATACTCGGAGTGGAGAAGGAAAAACTCCGTGTGGCGGGCGATACCAGATTTGACAGGGTCTACCTGAAGAGCAGGGAAGCCAAAGCAAGGAATATCATTCGTCCGGGTGTAATTGAAGAAAAAAAGGTATTCATCGCCGGAAGCACGTGGCCGGAAGACGAAGACGTGCTTATTCCGGCTGTTATTAAGTTATTCAAATATCATAAAGACCTGATTGTGATATTCGTTCCCCACGAGCCGACTGTAACACATATCGAAAAACTTGAACAGGAGTTCACAGGCATTCAGCAGACCATACGCTTTTCCCATCTGAATAATTATAAAGGGGAGCGGGTGATAATAGTCGATTCCATCGGGATATTATTAACTCTCTACAGTTACGCCGGAATTGCATTTGTCGGGGGTAGTTTTAAGAGTAATGTTCATAATGTGCTTGAGGCCGCGGTTTACGGAATCCCGGTAATATACGGGCCGAAAATACATTCCTCCGCTGAGGCATCCCGCCTCGCAGAAGCCGGTGGAGGTTTCATAGTGGATAATAAAATTAAAATGTTCAAAGCACTAAGCAGGCTGATAAGGAATAATGAAATGAGGGTGAATGCGGGAATGGCGTCCGGTGAATTCGTTAAGAATCACACCGGAGCCACATCTATAATTGTAAGTGAAATTAAAAAGTATCTTTAGTTTATTCGTTTTCCCAGATCTTAATCTCCCATACGCCTTCTGAATTGGCCGCAGCGCGGATCATTCCCCCGGTCGTATACTTCATATAATAGTTCCCGTCTTTATCAAGGGATATAACTCCGCCGTCTCCCTTCTCAAGCTTAGTATCCATAACATAGTCGACAGCCTGCGAAAGGGAAAATCCTTTATATTCCATAAGAGCTGAAATGTGAAACGCCACTGCATTTTTAATGTACTTTTCTCCCTTGCCTGTACAGGAGACCGCACAGGTACGGTTATCGGCGTAATTACCCGCGCCGATGATCGGGGCATCACCGATTCTACCGGGCTTTTTGAACATCATTCCTCCTGTCGAAGTCGCGGCCGCAAGGTTTCCGTCTTTATCCAGGGCAACGGCACCCACGGTTCCTTTTTTCTCCTCAGTTGCCTTTCTTTTCCTGAAAATTTCCAATGTTTCATCGGTTATAAAATAGGAGTTCTCTACAAGTTCCAGGCCGTGATCGCCGGCGAATCTTTCAGCGCCTGTGGCAGAGAGCATTACGTGCGGTGACTTTTCCATAACTGCGCGCGCGGCGGTAATGGGATTTTTTATTTTTGTGACTGAGGCAACCGCTCCGGCTGATTTATCCCTGCCGCTCATAATTGATGCATCCAGTTCAGCAATTCCGTCTGTTGTAAGAACTGCTCCTCTGCCAGCATTGAAAAGGGGATCATCCTCCAGAATTTTAACAGCCTGTTCCACTGCATCCAATGCTGTGCCTCCTGCTTTCAGTATATCCGTTCCTGCTTTGAGTGCTTTCTCAATCCCGGCTTTGTGGATCAGTTTAATTGAATCCTTGAAAACATCCCGGTTCCATCCGCCGGCTCCGCCGTGCAGCACGAGAACGTAGCGGGGCGAATTCCCCCCGTTCTTTTCCGGCTGAGCCAGAATTAATGAAAAACAGAGCAGTGCGATTCCTATTGTCAGTTTCATTTATCTACCTGCATTAATTTTTCAATACGGAGATCATCAGTGATAGTTCTTCAACAAGTTCGTCATTATTACCATTATACCCGACACTGATAAATCTTGTATTTCCTTCCTTATCAAGGATAAATTTGGTCGGGATACCGCGGACTTTATAACTAGTAATAACTTTATTGTCAAGGTCCATCGGTACATTAAATGTATATTTTTTCTCCTGGATAAATTTCCGTGCATTCTCTTCTTTTTTCTCAACATTTTCCCAGGTATTGATGAAGAGAAATTCAACTTCAGGGTCATCTTTGAATTTATCCACTGCCATTTGCATACCGGGGAAAGAATTCACACACGGCCCGCACCAGGTAGCCCAGAAATCTATTATAACAATTTTGCCTTTTAACTCCGATAGTGTGACTTTCCTGCCATCCAGATTGACGAGAGTGAAATCAGGTGAAGGCTGGGTAACCATTGATTTGAGGAGTTTGTTCTTCATCTTTTCTTTAGCCGCGGCTTCAAGTTCAGCGAGTCCGTCTTCCGCGGCGATCTCCGAGCCGATTGTGTTAATGACTGATTCTTTATAAATCTCCTTGATCCTGTTCGAGGCTTTGCCGCTTTCGATGAAAGTGGATGTTTTTTCTACAGCCTGATTGAAATCCCCGGCTTTAAAAAGAAGCTCAGCGTATAATTCATACAATGAAGGGTCGTTCCCTTTAGTCAGTTTATATGCTTCTGCAATAGCTTCGAGGGCTGATTTGGTATTCTCCTGCTTGTTGTAAAACTTTGCGGAAACATATTTCATCATACCATAATAATATGAGAGGTTATCGGTGTAATACTTCGGGGTTTCCTCCGGAGATTTGTACTTAAGCGGGTCTGCGATTCTTTTGTTATAAATTTCCGAACCAAGCTGAAGCACCTGCTGCGCTATCGCAGGATCAGCGCCTTCCTGTTCCATTCTGTACACTAATGAAAATATCGAATAAAGGCTTACTTTTTCTGAATGCTTTTTCGCGTAGCTTATTGCCTCGTCAAACTGTTTAGCGTTCCGGTATTCAGTTATCACAGCTGAGTTGATCTCCATAATCTTCTGGCTTGAAGGGAAAGTTTCGATGAAGTTATCGGCGACTTTCAGTTTTTCAGGAGTTTCTTTTGCCATCCTCATCCTGCCCATCATCAGGGTTTGCAGCATTTCTGCCTGCGGAAATTTTTCTTCCATCATCTTACGGTATTCTTCAGCCTTCTCAGTGTTTTTTATCTGCATATTGGATCCGTAAAGGAATTCGATCTCTCGCTCCGTCGCGGTAAAATTTCTTTCGATGTAACTGTGAATTGTCTCTCTCTTTTTTTCGAAAATTTCAGCGTTAAGTCTGCGCTGAAGGTTGGTTATGGAATTGCCATATTCCTTCAGAAGGGAGGAATCCGCGGCGACAGCGGCGTCAAACATCTTCGCAACATCTTCAAGTTCGGGCGTAAGTTCGAGATATGACCTGCCCCAGCCGAATAATGCCTGCGCGTATGCAGCGGGGAAGCCGTCATACTGTTTCCCCGAATTATTAGCAAATTTAATAAGGTAGCCAAGCCCTTTATTATCATCACGGTTCTCATAGTTTTCAAATACGAGAAGCGCTCCGTAACCGCTGTTCGGCAGCGTCATTTTTCCTATCCATCCTCCTTCTGAGTATGACATCTTTACGTCCGCAGCGAGTTTTAGATCCTTCTCGAAAACATAAACCTTGGCATAAAATTCTTCGTTTTGTTCAAACGCGGGTTTAACCGGTTTGTAAAGGATTGTAAGTTCGGTTCCCCTCTGTGGTTTCTCAGGGAGGAATCCAAATTCTCCCTTGTATTCCATTTTAGGGCTGCAGGAACAGAAGAAAATAAAAGGGATTAAAAAAAGTGCCCGGAGCAGATTTCTCTTTCTCATCGCTTACCTCTTATATAATTTTGTGATATAATATTTCATCAATAGTCTAAAGCTAAGAAATTAATAAAGGTAATTAAAATGAAAAATGTAAATGGAATCCGGGTTTATACAGCCGGTGATCCGGCGAACAAACCCCTGGTATTTATTCACGGCTTCCCGTTCAGCGCGGCAATGTGGAAGAAGCAGATTGATAAATTAAAAGATAACTACTATTGTGTTTCCTACGATATCAGGGGGCTGGGAGAATCGGAGAAAGGGGACGGGCTTTTTACGATGGAGATGTTCGTTGACGATCTCTTTATGATAATGGATGAATTGAAACTGAGTAAGCCGGTGATAATCGGTTTGTCAATGGGAGGTTATATACTTTACCGCGCGATAGCAAGGAATCCTGAAAGATTCTCCGCGGCTGTAATTTGCGGTTCGAAGCCTGAGGCTGACGGTAATGATGCAAAGCTAAAAAGAGCGGACGCGATCAAAAAAATAAACAGCGTAGGCGCCGAAGCGTTCATCCGGGATTTCATTCCGACAACCTTCTGGAGCGAGAGCATTCCTGTGCTTGGTAATGAGTTTACCGAATTCCTGAACGGACTTATTTTTACACCCGCGGGATCGCTAAAAGGATGCCAGCTTGCTATGGCAGGGCGGTTGGATAATACATCCGCGCTTGAAAAAACAGAACTGCCGATACTATTCATTTGCGGAGATTATGATACATTTTCACCTCCGGAGGTGATGAAAGCGAATGCGGCTTTATGCAAAAACGGAAAATACGTTCAAATCGCGGACGCGGGACACCTGGCGCCCTTTGAAAAGCCGGACGAAGTAAACGCGGCCATCCTCGACTTTTTGAAAAAACCGGCTTAAGTTAAAAGATCATCCCTGCTTAGTTCGTGGTTCTGCAGGTATGATCTGATGATCGTATCCAGGTAACTGTGGAACTTCTTCGGGAGATTTTTGTACTTAACTCCGAGTTTCATTTTAACATAATCAAATTCATTTGATCCGGCTTTCTGAACATCGGTGGAAATGTTCCTGAGGAATACCTGTAGTTTTGCCTGGACACGTTCGAAAGTATCGGGATTATTATCACCGGCAACAGCACTTGCAGTACGGATCGGGTCAAAATTATTCAGTACGTAATTTTTCAGAACGATGCCGCGGAAGTTTTCGGATATAAGCGTGCGACTTGCCTGGAGTTCTTTGGCTGTTTCGGTAAATGAGGCATGGGAGAAGTGCTTCATCCTCAGGGATTCAAGTACCAGGTCCTCATAGTCGAAGTCAAATTCCTTTGTGATTTCGTCGGGCAGGTCTGAAATCTGGATTATTGACTTGTTGAGCGCTTTTGTAAATACAAGCGACCGCTTCATCACCGATTCAAGCTGGCGGACATTTCCCTGCCAGCTGTAGTTAATAAGAGCGTTGAGCGCCGCGCCGGATATCCTGAAGTCGGGGGAAATCGTTTTGATAAAATAGTCCACAAGCACTTCAACGTCTTCAGTCCTCTGACGCAGCGGAGGAATTACTATCTTTATCACGTTCAGCCTGTAGAAAAGATCCTCACGGAATCTCTTTTCCGCTACAGCTTTCTCAAGATCAACGTTAGTAGCTGCAATGATCCTCACATCAATCTTGATGGTCTTGGATGAGCCGACCCGTTCGAGTGTGCCCGTCTGGATTACCCTGAGAAGTTTCACCTGGAAGTTTTCGGATATCTCACCAATTTCATCCAGGAAAATGGTTCCCTTATCGGCGGCTTCGAATCTACCGATCTTATCAGAGAATGCGCCTGTAAAAGATCCTTTTACGTGGCCGAACAATTCACTTTCAAGGAGAGTTTCGCTCAGCGCGCCGCAATTGACCGCGATAAAAGAATTGCCGGAACGGTTGCTAGAAGCGTGAATGGCCTTTGCCACAAGTTCTTTTCCTGTACCGCTCTCCCCAAGCAAGAGTATAGTCGCGTCCGATTTGGCAACTTTATTAATGGTATCCACAATTTCAGTAATGGCCTTTGAACGGTAAATGATACCGCAGAAATTTTTCACTTCGTCAGCATCAAAGTTAAGGGCATCCTGGTTATCGTCTGCCTCTTTTGACTTTAATCTTCTGATATCGTCTTTAAGTGATTTAATTCTTTCCAGAACAAGTCCGGAAGTTGCTTCATTTGATAGCTCAAGTTCGTTAAGCAGTGCTTTTAGGTCTGCTTCTTTTTTATGGAGAATATTTTTAAGCAGCTTAGCTTCACTGGTTACTTTCTCCAGTAGTTTTCCTTTATATTTTAACCTGTATATTGATTCAGTAATATACATTCCCACTAAAGGTACAGCGTAAAAGGAATAATTTATTTCTATACCAAAAAGGTAGAAGAAAGCGTAACCAAGGAATGTGAAAATGATGAACATTGTGATGTAAGCGGAAAGCTGGAACTTGAATTCAAACTTTTCAATGAAGAGTATAACGAACGCAACAAGAAAAAGAAAAAGGATTGAAATTGTATTGTAAAAACCAGTTCTTATGTAATTATTCTGAAGCACATTTTCAACCGCGAAAGCGTGGAGGGCGATACCGGGCAGGTCATTGTCAAAAGGTGTTAAAACTTTATTTGTGTACTTGGGGTCAGTCACGCCGATAAGAATGGTCTTGCCTCTGAGCGACTCAAGTTCCGGGTCTCCTGCCACATCCTTATCAAAAAATTCCGTAAGGGAATAATTCCTGAACTTCTTCCAGGATGAGACAGCGTTGACAAGAATTGATGATGAAAGCCCGCTTCGTGAGGATGAGTCAAGCAATTTATAGAAAAAAGCTTCCTCGATAAAATTACCCTGCCTGATCTGGATCGGGATGTTTATCCTGTCCCCCATTCCAAAGTATATCAGGTGACCTGTTTCAAGGGAGTCAAACGGTTTTTTAAAGGACGGGTATTCAATTTTTTTGGCAGTCATCAGTCCGTCGTTACCTTCTACGAATTGAGGGTAGGAAGCCAGGACAACATTACCGGCTGATTTTATTTTGTTTAGTAACAGGCTGTCATAAATTGACTGAGTCGCGGAAGAGGAAGCGAACATAACTTCTACACCGATCCTGGATACTCTGAGTCTGTTTAATTTATCTATCAGGAGGGCGTAGTAACTGCGTTTAAGCGGCCATCCCCCAAGCCGGTCAATGTCATTTTCGTTTATATGGATAATCACAACATTCGTATCGGGGTTGGTTTGGCCGATTACCCTAAAATAGACTGATTCCGCGATATGATTTACAAAGTTCTGTGAACCCGTAAGATACAGGATAACCACAGTGACAACCAGAAGTGTGAGTTTTACTTTTACTCTGTTCTCTAAAAAACTTTTTAACGACATCTTTTGTTTACCTAAGGGAACTTAATTAGAGTATGATTCCGTATAAAAATAAGAAATTAACTGGTAAATATTACGAAGAATAAATGAATAAGCCGCATAATGACAAACCCGCCGCTCCCGGCAGGAAGCAGCTGAGCAGCGTTGCAATCAGGCTTCACGAGGAAGCGTGTAAATTAAAAAAGGACGGATATGTTGATCCCGACTCCGGAGCATTTGTGTTTTCTGAGTACTATCTGAAATCCCGCGGGTATTGCTGCGGGAACGGGTGCAGGCACTGTCCTTACAATTAAAAATTAAGAATTCACTTTCCTCTTTTCCTTTTGGGGGGTAATGGAATTTTCAATGAGGTGGAAACAATTGAAAGTTTTGGAAACAGATAGTATGAAATTAAGATGGGGTATAAATAATATAGAAAAGCCACTGAATATGGAATTGTTGTTATGTTGATATGGGACACAGATTACACAGATGGGACGGATGACCACAGATGAACATATGTAGGGGGGCGGACTTGCCCCTCCCGACTGTGTTAATGAGGCATATGATGATTAATCTTCGGAATCGACTTTATAACATAAAAACCCCTTTTCGGTTTAGTCCTATAAAAGTACTCTGAGACCGGAGTTTACACAGGTGCCTCTTTTGGATAATGAGCGGGAGTAAAATTTTAGTTATTTTTCCCTGCTTTTTTTTAACAAAATAAATAAGAAATGAAGAAAATCGGAGAAACGAGAAAATACCGCCTGGATATGAACGACAAGATATTAAATTCAGGATTCAGGGATTTTAATAAATTTTTTGCACTGGATACCAAAGCATACACCGAAGGGGCTCTCCCCGTTAAAATGAAAGAACTGATGGGGCTTGTCGGTTCGATGGTACTGAGATGCAACGATTGTATCTTTTATCATATTGACCGTTCCATTCAGGAAGGCGCCTCCCGCGAAGAACTGATGGAGGCTTTCAATATAGCTTTGATTGTCGGAGGCTCTATTGTTATTCCTCATCTGCGCTATGCCTTTGAAGTGATGGATGAAATATTTACTGAGACGGAGAAAGAGAAGCAGTCCTCTTGATCGTCTTCGCGAAGAATATTATTACGATGGATGCCGGGCGGAGAATTATCCGCGACGGATATATCAGAATTACTGACGGTGTAATCTCATCCGTGGGTGAAAGGAGCAGCCTTGGTGATACAGGGAACGAACAAATTCTGGATGCTTCCGGACTGACTCTGCTTCCGGGATTTATTCAGCCGCATATTCACCTGTGTCAGACGCTTTTCCGCGGGATGGCGGATAACCTGGAATTGCTGGACTGGCTTCAACTGCGAATATTCCCTTATGAGAACGCGCACAGCAAAAGTTCATTAAGGGTAAGCGCAAGGCTGGGTATAAATGAATTATTAAAGGGCGGGACAACGACCATCCTTGATATGGGAACACTGCGCCACCAGGAAGTCATATTTGAAGAACTTACCGCTTCCGGGATGAGGGCGTTCGCGGGGAAGTGTATGATGGATGAAAACACGTTATACCCCGCATTCAGAAATGATACACGGGCTGAGATGGAGGAGACGTACAGTCTCGCAAAAGAATTTCACTTTAAGAATCCGAGGATCGGTTACGGATTCGCTCCGCGATTCGCGCTTTCCTGTTCGAATGCTTTATTGAAAGAAACCGCTGAGTTGCAGAAAGATTTTCCGGAAAGCATTCTCCACACACACGCGAGTGAGAACAAAAGCGAGATTGAAGAGGTGAGAAGGAGATACGGAAAAGAAAATATTGATTACCTCGATTCAACAGGAATGCTCACCGGTAAGAGTGTCCTCGCGCACTGTATCCATCTGAATGATAATGAAATTAAAACGCTGAAGGAGAGGAACAGCGCGGTTTGTCATTGCCCTTCCTCAAACCTGAAACTCAGTTCCGGGATAGCGAATATTCCGCGCTACCTGAAGGAAGGGATAAAAGTTTCAATAGGAGCGGACGGCGCACCCTGCAATAACAATCTATCAGCGCTCATTGAAGGGAGATTAGCAGCCCTGATCCAGAAACCTTTACACGGCCCGCTCTCTATGGATGCTTTCACAGTGCTTAAACTAATGACGATTGACGGCGCCGCGGCGCTGGGGATAGACGGGGTTACCGGAAGTATCGAGACCGGAAAAAAAGCTGACTTCATCCTGATTAATCTCAATACTTACAATAAATCCGTTTATGATTCAGATGAGAGCATTTATTCCGGTTTAATCTATTCGGGCGGGGATGCCGATGTTGAATTTACTTTTGTTGACGGGAACTGTGTTTATCAAAAGGATGTTAAAGAAGTATATGACCAGGCTGAACTTCTGTCAGAAGCAAAAATGGAATTAAAGAGTTTATTGAACAGAGTATGATACCAGTAAAAATTACAATTGCTACAACTAATAAAGGAAAACTGAGGGAGATCGAAAAGATTTTCCTGGGATCGGATATTCAACTTCAGACCTTGGCTGATATCGGGTGGGAAAAGGAAATAGTAGAGGACGGCTCTACTTTCGCCGAGAACGCAATGATTAAAGCCCGGGAGGTGTACGCTGGATTAAATTCGCCGGTCATTGCGGAAGACTCAGGTCTGGTCGTAGACAAGTTGAATGGCGCCCCGGGTATCTTTTCTGCCCGCTACGCCGGTGAAAAAGCCGGCGACAAGGCAAATAACAAAAAACTTTTGGAAGAAATAAAAAATATTCCCGATCCGGTTGAGGCTGCGTTTGTATGCAGCGCCGTTTATTTTGACGGTGAAACAATTCTTGTTTCGGAAGGGAGAATAGATGGCAGGCTTGTGAGGACTCCCCGCGGGGAGAACGGTTTTGGGTACGACCCGCTCTTCCTTCCCAACGGATATGATAAAACAACCGCCGAACTAAGCCCGGAGATTAAGAATAGTATCAGTCACCGCGGACAGGCAATGAAAAAATTAAGAAAGATGATTTTACGTGAAGAATAAGATATTAGTATTATTTGTATTAGCTGTGCTTGGAATATCAGGCTGCAAAGACGCTGGCACACAGCCTGTTGAGATTCCCTTTAATTTCGATTACCCGGTTGTTGACGGAGTAAGGGCTGAATACTCAATTGATTCGATTGATGCATCGGGAGTTAACCATTTCTTTGGAATGCGGGGAACAGGAATTTCCGGCTCCACCATCTTATACAGCACACCATACTTCTATCAGTATGATACGCTGTATACCACGACCGATGTAACCACCTCGATATCTTATATACGGAAGTCCGCCAACGGGGTTTACTACTTTATTGATACCTCTGCCGTAAACGAGCTTATACCCGATTCCCTGCGCCCGTTCATCTTCACCGATCCGGAAATGGTTTTCTATTCGTATCCGTTCGAAGCGGGCCGAAACTGGAATGTATTTAAGTTTGTTGCCGGCAACATTTCCATAATTAGTTTTACTGCTGACTATGCGGGGAAGGAATCTCTTAGCCTCAGAATCAATAATTCGGATACCACACTCAGCGCATATAAAATAAATTATAACCTGAAGATCACTATACCTGATTCGACTTTCGCTTTGCCGGAGAGTAATTTTTCTGCTTCATTCTGGCTCGCGGATAGCGTAGGCCTGGTAAGGATGAAGGGAAGTAAAGTCTTCCTCTCGCTCTTCACCGGCGCGGTATTTGATATAAGTGATACCGGCGGGCAGATCGAGCAAAAGATCACCGCGTTCCGTCGCCCCTGACTATTTTTATCCGGCAGGGAACCTTAACAGTGTAATGTGAATGGTTCCCTGCCTTTCAAAAATAACCGCGATAACAAATCATCCCTCCCTTCTATATATTATCCTGATCAGTCAAAGTCCCGGTATATTTTTTATAATTTCAGCTTACCTGCGGAACACCTGGTGACACAGGAACGATTTGCCCGGGTTCGAAGTACTGAGGATTTTAAGTCCGACTGAATCACGGGGGTAATCGCAATCCTTTGCTCAACATAGATTTAAGATGGCGGTCAAGCGTGCGAAGTTGTTTCGTACCCGCAAATGGTTGAAACCATTTTTCTGCATTGTGGGCTGAATGAATCTTATTGAGGAGAATCCATCGAGGATATGCGAAAAGTGAAGGATTGGTAATTTTCTGGATTAAGGATTTGAATATGTCCGCAAATGGTTGAAACCATTTTTCTGCATTGTGGGCTGAATGAATTTTATTGAGGGGAATCCATCGGGGATATGCGAAAATTGAAGGATAGGTTTTCAGGATTAAGGATTTCAATATGTCCGCAAATGGTTGAAACCATTCTGCTGCAGCGAAATGAATGATTTTTTTGCTGCAGCGAAATGAATGATTTTTTTGGTGCAGATAACAGAAGAGTGAGTGACGGATTCACAAAGTGTGAGGTGCCTCAATAACTTTTTGTGATCATTTTTTTCGGGTGAACCGGCTATAAAAACCTTACTCTTAACTTGTAGGATTTTCTGCGATTTTGTATAATTTCGGACTTCATTATTTAAAAGAGGCGATGATGTCTAATAATCATAATAATTCTTCGTGGGCGCTTATATTGGGCGCGTCTTCCGGCTTTGGCGAAGCCGTCGCGTTAAAACTTGCTGAAGACGGCTACAATATTGCCGGAGTTCATCTTGACCGCCAGGCGACTATTCACAATGTGGAGAGAATTAAAGAACAGATAAAAAACTGCGGGGTTGAATCACTCTTTTTTAATATCAACGCCGCGGACGAAGAAAAGAGAAAAGATGTGCTGAACGAAATGGAGAAGAAATTTCACGGTAAACCTTCGGTGAAGGTGCTGGTACATTCGCTTGCGTTCGGCACGCTAAAAGCTTATATATCAAATAAAAGGGAAGATGTATTAACAAAAGCCCAGATGGAAATGACCGTTGATGTAATGGCTCACTCTCTCGTTTACTGGGTGCAGGATCTCTATTTAAGGAATATGCTTGAGAGGAAAGCGAGAATATTTGCAATGACAAGTTCCGGCGGACATACCGCGATTCCTTTCTATGGCGCCGTTTCAGCAGCAAAAGCGGCTCTGGAATCGCACGTACGTCAGCTTGCCTGTGAACTTGGTCCGATTGAGGCATCGGTTAACGCGATTATGGCAGGTGTAACGGACACTCCTGCACTGAGGAAGATACCCGGAAACAGAATGATGATTGAAGTCGCCGGCAGGAGAAATCCGCAGGGCAGGCTGACTACTCCTGAAGATGTCGGCAAGATAGTGTCCCTCCTTTGTAAGGATGGCGGGCACTGGATTTCCGGTGGCGTTATTAACGCGGACGGCGGAGAAGATGTGGTGAACTTCGTGGGACAGGGGAAACCGCTGGAGTATTGAACTAAAATTAAAAATTAAGAATTAACAATTGTTCCGTTAGTAGATAATACTTTGCGAGCTTTGCGGTGGAGCGGCGTTTTTATTAGGACGAACCACACAAGGAGCAGGAGCCGGTAATGGTATTGGCAGTGTCCATTTTTGATTAAGAAATTCCAGAATATTGTCAGCAAAGGATTACATATTACCTGGATTTGAGAGGGGGAGCTTTTTAGAATAGAAAAATTTTTACAATACAATTTTTGCGCCGGGGGTGAATATTTATTGTTTACCTGTTCGCGCTCATTTATAAAATAGAAAGGACTTTTTTTTATGGCAGTTGAAATAACTGACGGAAATTTTCAGAATGAAGTATTAAATTCTAATGTACCCGTGATGATCGACTTCTGGGCAGAGTGGTGTGGGCCTTGCAAGAGGATCGCTCCAATCGTTGACGAGGTCTCGAAAGAATACGCGGGAAAAGCAAAGGTCGGGAAGCTGAATGTGGATGATAACCAGCAGGTAGCTATGCAATATGGCATCCGCAGTATTCCCGCGCTTCTCTTTTTCCACAACGGGCAGGTATATGACCAGATAATCGGGGTCACTTCAAAAGATAAAATTGTTGATAAACTCCGGATGAAACTATGATTCGGTAATCTGATTACACAATTATAGTTTATTTATAATCTTTAACTAAGCGGGACGGAAAAGTTCGTTTCCGCGGATCAATATATAATGAAAAGAGTACTGATATCTGACGCGGTGGACAGGAAAGCCGCTGACCTATTTATTAATGCCGGGTACATAGTACGCTACGCCCCCGGGATTTCTAAAGAAGAACTAAATAAAATAATCCACGATTTCCACGCGCTGGTCGTAAGGAGCGAGACAAAGGTTGACGAAGCCCTGATCGAAAAGATGCACAATATGGAAGTGATCGGCAGGGCGGGAACCGGAGTGGATAATATAGATGTTGAGGCTGCCACCAGGAAAGGTATCGTTGTAATGAATACTCCGGGAGGCAACACAATCTCTACGGCCGAACACGCAATGTCTCTTATGCTTTCGATGTGCAGGAATATCCCGCAAGCCGATGCGAGCATTAAAGCAGGCAGGTGGGACCGCAAACTATATAAAGGATCCGAGCTGCACGGGAAAACACTCGGAGTAATAGGAATGGGGAAGATCGGCAGGGAAGTCGCGGCACGTGCGCGAGGTTTCGGTATGGAGGTGGTCGGGTATGATCCGCTGCTTACTCCGGAGGCTTCCGCAAGGATAGGAGTAAAACTTGTCGAACTCGATGAGATATACAATTTGTCGGATATCATTACCGTTCACGTACCTCTTGATGATACAACAAAACACCTTATTAATAAAGTTACTTTGACCAAATGCAAACCCGGAGTGAAAATCATTAACTGCGCCAGGGGCGGAATTGTTAATGAAAGCGACCTGGTTGATGCCATAAATGAAGGTAAAGTTTCAGGCGCGGCTCTGGATGTTTATGAAAAAGAACCGCCTGATTTTTCACACCCGGTGTTCCATAATCCCAAAATCGTAACGACCCCTCACCTCGGAGCCTCCACGGAAGAGGCGCAGGAGAAGGTCGCCCTGCAGATCGCCGAGCAGATAATTTCGTACTTCAGTTCAAATATCATTGACGGAGCCGTGAATGCTTCATCTCTTCAGGCTCTCTCAAACGCACGCCTGTCGCCTTACGTAAGGCTCGCGGAATCTATGGGGATGTTCCTCGCGCAGATCAGCGAAGGCAAAATTAAAAAGATCAGGATCAATCATTACGGCGAACTTCTTGCTGAATCCAACGGGCTGATCGCCTCCGCCGCGGCAAGGGGGTTCCTGTGTAAGAGGCAGGGAGAGCCGGTGAACCTGATAAATTCGGTGCTTTTCGCCAGGGAGGCGGGGATAGAAATTGAAGAAATTTATTCGATTTCACATCCTGATTATACAAATTTATTGTATATTGAATTTCATTCCGATAAAGGTTTGAATACCGCAGGCGGAGCTGTCTTCGGGAACTCAGCTTTAAGGATCGTTTCGGTTAACGAGTACAGGATCGAATTTGTGCCGCAGGGCGAGATGATTGTGTATACAAATGTTGACAAACCCGGCAGGCTCGCTACGGTTAGCAGCCTCCTGGCTAAGAGGAACATAAACGTGGCCGGGATATCTCTCG
Organism: Ignavibacteriaceae bacterium; assembly: GCA_013360295.1. Taxonomy (GTDB): domain Bacteria; phylum Bacteroidota; class Ignavibacteria; order Ignavibacteriales; family Ignavibacteriaceae; genus JABWCL01. Next base: position 41,162 of record JABWCL010000028.1, read on the forward strand.
GAAGGACCGGTATGGGGGAAGAAGCCCTTACTGTGGTCTGTATTGACGGGGAAGTCGAAAAAAGCCTTACCGGGGAGATTTCCGGGATAGACGGCGTAAAAAGGGTATATCCGGTAAAATTTTCGTATGAATGAAAAAAATACTTGACATTTTACTAAAAATTAAGTAAATCACATAGAACTTATTAGATTTTTCGGGAAACCCCCGGAATACTGGTACAGAAATCATTTTCTAGTTACTTTATTCACTAATTATATAAGGAGAGCATTATGCTTAAAAACCTTTTTACTTTCATGATCTTAGCCCTGTTCGCGATCCAGGTAACTTCATTCGCTCAGAATGCTAAGGTAGTTTCCAAAAAAGCACCGATCATTTCGGCCGAAAGGAACGCGACACCGGTTGTCCGCGAGTCCAGTGGTCCTGCTCCGGTTGTGCCGACAGCAGCAAACTGGGTTGCTGTTGATACGATGCAGAACGCTTACGGACCAGCTATTGGCGTACTTAACCCGATGGCTTTCGATCCGGGTTCGGGCGCGCTCGCGCTTGTTCACAGAGGAAGAAACACATACGCTGCCGGTTCCGGAACTCTCTGGTACAATATGTCAACCGATAATGGCGTTACTTGGTCAAGAGTTGGCCAGGTTAACGTAGGTGTTCCTATTAATGCCCGTTATCCGAGCATGGCAATTTCTAACCCGACAAACGGTCCTCTCTCAGGAACCACTGGTATATTCAGCTGGCCTGAATTAGTCGGCGGCGCTTTTGGCGGACTTGGTTACGCTGCTGAACAGCCACTCGGCGCAAACGCTCCCGCGGCTTTCATCAACTCCGGTACCCAGGCGTTCTCTTCTCAGGTTCTTACCTGGGCAAGTGACAACACACCGTATGTTTACTGGTCATCAGATAACAGCACGGATGCTGCTTACACAATCTGGAGAACCCAGGATTTCGCTACAATTGATTCATTTGCTTTCCCTTCAACCGCATTTGAAGACGGCGGAAACATCTGCTTAGGCGCTTCTGCCGGTGGCGGACAGATGTACATTGCTTTCCTCGGAACACTTCCTGATCCGGCTGGAGCAAATCCTATTACTTCGGGCTGGTATCCGGGTGTTGCTAAGAAGAGCGCAACGGGCGCTGACTGGGATGCGATCGAAGTTGTTGACTTCCGTACTATCCCCGGCCTTACAAAATTCGACCGCTTATATGATTTCAAAAAAGGCGACGAATTTGTTTCTTATGACGGTGATATCATCGTTGACAAAGACGGCTATCCTCACTTACTCTTAGGCCTTACAGATACAACGACCAGCAACAATTCCGGTTCAAACGCAATAGTCGAAATTTACAAGACTGCTGCAGGATGGGCTGGAAAGATCGTGTTTGAAGGTATCTCAGATTCTATCTTCGGAAGATACGGACTTGCTACCCCCGGTATCGGGCAGATGGGACCATCACCGTACCTCGCGAGAAGCGCAGACGGCAATGCTTTCGTAGCTGTTTGGGCAAACGGTACTTCAACCACCGATACGATTTGCGACATTTTTATGTCTGTCAGATCAGCCAGTGGCGAATGGTCAACACCTACTAACCTTACCCAGACACCTGCTATGAACGAAGACGGTTTACACCTCGCTTCCTACGTTGCCGGTTCTGCCGGTCAGTACACAGCGTTTGTATGGAGCCACTATGAAGCAGGTAACACCGGACACCCGATTGTTGACACTAACCCGTCAGTAATCTATGTTGCCGCTGTTCCTTTCAACGTTACGGTTGGTGTTGAAGATGAGACTTCTCCGGTATCATTTACACTTAATCAGAACTATCCGAATCCGTTTAACCCTGCCACGACAATCAGCTATAATTTGTCCGGCAGAGCGAACGTATCTCTCAAAGTATTTGATATGTTAGGCAGAGAAGTTGCTTCATTAGTAAACGGCGTAAAAGAAGCCGGAAACCACACTGTAAGCTTTGATGCTTCCAACCTGACCTCAGGCCTCTATGTATATAGATTAGATGCCGGAAGCCAGACAGCAACAAGAAAAATGATGCTCGTTAAATAATTTTTCTGATGCAATTTGCCCTATAAAAGAGAACGGAACTCTGGATAAGGGTTCCGTTCCTTGTTTAGGGCGCGTAAAATCTATAATCACTTTAATTACACTAATAACATAACTTTCAATTAATCCGGAGTGGAGTAGGAATGAAAGGAATCATACACAGGATAATATTTGCCATCGCAATTATGGCTTATATACTCCCCGTTTACGCTCAGTCAGGCGTAGGTAAATTAGGCGGACGCATTCTCGACGCGGACACCAAAGAACCCTTGATCGGAGCGAACGTGGTTATCGTTGGTACCGAAGCCGGAGCTGCAACCGATGCAGACGGCAGGTACTTTGTGCTGAACATTATCCCGGGCACATACGATGTACGTATTAGTTACGTCGGGTATGGAACCAAGATAATGAAAGAAGTAAGAATTGTTGCCGGTATCACTTTTGAACTCAACACTGAGTTGAGTTCCAGTTTTACGACGGATGAAATCGTCATCACCGGTAAAAAATTCTTTGAAGAGAAATCAACCAACACGGTAAAAGTTTTAGACTCAGACCAGATCAATCGCCTTCCGGTAAAGGGCGTTGAGAAACTCGCCAGCCTTCAGGCGGGTGTTGTAATGGCCGAGGGTAGCGGCGGTGCGGATGGTAACGCTACTATTAACGTGCGCGGCGGACGCGGCGGTGAAGTTCTTTATATCGTTGACGGTGTTCCGCAGAACGACCTTTATACCGGCGGAAATAATGCTCAGGTCAGTAACAGCGCTATCGAACAGCTTTCATTCCAGATCGGAGGCTACGAGGCGAAATACGGACAGGCTCAGTCGGGTATTATTAACGTAACAACAAAAACCGGTGAAGCCAGGTATTCTGTTTTTGGCGATGTGCTTACATCCTCATTTACGGACGATTACGGATACAATTTGTATACCCTTAACCTGAGCGGCCCGATCATTCCCGGAATTAACGATCACACGATATTCCTCTCCGGTGAAAGAGGCTGGTTCCAGGACGCGAACCCAAGCGCAATAAAACTTGAAATTCCAACTAAAGGAATCAGCAGAAATGATCTGCCTAATAATAGTTCGTCTGTCTGGAGATATACCGTAAGAACATATCACAACCTGAGCCCGTTTTCTGTCAGGCTTGGTGCAAATATAAACCTGCGTGATTCAAGAGGTTATACGCACAGTTACGCAAAGAATAATGCGGAACATAACCCTCTGACCAAAAGCGGTAACTACTCATACAGCGCGCGCATCAGCCAGAACTTGAGTAAAAGTTCTTTCTGGAACCTGAATGTTGGTTACAAAATATTCGACCAGGAATCAGGTGACGGCGTTTGGTTTGACAATATTGAAGCTTATGGCGATACTGCTGTTAACAGGCAGTTTTACGGATGGGACAGCTGGCCTGCGCCACAGGGAACCAGAGTTTCGCTTGATGACGTTCAGTTATTCTTTGCCCAGGGAAGAGTTTCAAACGGCTACACCAGGCTTAATAACTCCACCCTCAGTTTCGATCTTGACTTCACGACACAGCTTGATAAGCACTTAGTTGAAGTCGGAGGAGGATTCCAGTATAATACACTGCGTAATTATGGTTTAGCTCCGGTTACAATCGCGATAGATAATTCTACCAAGTCCCTGAAAGAAAGGATTGCTCTGCAGTCTCCTTTCTATTTTGGATTTGATATAACCGGTAAAGAATTTGCCGACGAAGATTTCAAGGAACAGATTATCTCTGGTGATACTAAGGAATACTTTACTAAAGTCGCCCCAAGAAACCCGCTGGTAGGTTATTTCTACATTCAGGATCGTTTTGAGTTAAGCGACCTGGTGTTGAATCTTGGACTGAGATACGACTACTTTGATTCGAAAGCGGACGTTGTAAAGAATGAAGAGTATCCTTTCATTTATGGTGATCCGAATGCATTTGACGAGGCAGACTTTACAATTAAAGATCCTGAGCAGTATTTTTCACCGCGACTTGGATTAGGGTTCCCCGTAACTAGTTCGACGGTATTTCACGCTCAGTATGGCAAGTTTATACAGCAGCCTACTTTAATTAACGTTTATACTTCACAGAACGCGTTGAACAACCTTGTGAAGGATGATAACTTCGGACTGAATACCGGTAATGTTAACAGCGAAATTACAACCCAGTATGAAATTGGTTTCCGCCAGATCATTGGTGATAATTTCGGCGCTCTTAACCTGACTGCATTCTACAAGAATACAAAGGGTCTTATCAATGACGAAACCAGGTTTTTCTACCGTGCAGAGGGCGGACAGCGTGCAAGATATTATGGCCCCGCGAATACTGATTTCGGAACCATAAAAGGTGCTGCTCTCTCACTCAATGTATCAAGAATATCTTACTTCTCGTTCAATATCGATTACACATATTCGATTGCTGAAGGTACAGGATCATCAACAAGTTCTTCAACTACCGCGGCTTTCAGAAACACAAACGGAGAAACTCCTAAAGTTATAGCTCCTCTTGATTTTGATCAGAGGCATACCGGCGTGGTAAATATTGACTTTACAGTACCCCGTGGTGATCTTGGCGTATTCGAGGGAACTTCGGTTAACGTACTCTTCTCCTTTAATTCAGGCAGGCCCTATACTCCGCTTCTCCAGCAGAATATTACCCCGGGCGGCGGCTCTAACCTTGGTGAAACCAAAGGTTATGTAAACTCCGCTTATGGTCCCGGAACTCAGAGGCTTGATCTAAAAGTTGAAAAAATGTTTGAGATAGCAGGCGTATTTATGACCCCGTACCTCTGGGTCGAGAACCTGTTTGATGCTGATAACTCTGTTGCCGTATACCGTTCAACGGGAAGCCCTTATACTTCCGGATACCTTACGACAAAAGAAGGGCTTGCGCTCGCGAAACAGAGAGGCCAGTCATATATAGACGATTATACCTCTCTTGAAAGAGACCCCGGTTATTTTGGTATCCCAAGGTTGATCAAGGTCGGCCTAAGAGTAAATTTTGCCGGATTTAATTTTTAATAACTGAGTATTGAGGAAATAATTAATGAAAAAGATTTCAGTAATTTTACAAAATACGTTGATACCCGTTATCGCTGTTTTGGTTCTGCTGAGTTCTGTTACCTTCGCCGCCGGCGACGGAAAGCATAACAGAAACCGCATTCCCAAATCGGCAGCGGATTTCTTCGTGTTTAATATAAATAATCTGTATATGCCTTTGGATAACAAGGGTGTTATTGCAGATGTTGACCCCGGCGACGGCGCCGGCGGTAAATATGACGGTAAAGTTTTCCTCTTTTCTGGAGGATTTTATCTCTCAGGTTTACACAATGGTGATCTTTGGGCAAATGGTGTCCTTTCTGCATCACGTATTGAAGATTATCAGCCGGGACCGGTAGGTTCAATTCAAACTGACGGAAAAAACAGGATGTACATTCTGAACGTCAATGAGCCGGCTTTTGGAGCCTCCTGGCTGGATTGGAAAGACGCTGTTTCTATTGGCGCGGATTTCTATGATGGCGACGGCGACGGAGTTTACAACCCGGTTGACAAAAACGGAAATTCTATCTGGGATGCTGATGAAGACCGCCCTGACCTGCTTGGCGACGTTACTGCCTGGTGCGTCTATAATGACGGCGTTGCAAAAGCGCTCAGAGAGTGGACTGATGTTCCTCCAAAGGGAATTGAGATTCATCAGACCGTTTTTGGATTCAACTCCAAGGGAGTTGTCGGAAATATGTTATTCGTCCGGTACAGAATAATTAACAAAGGAACAGTAGCTGACAAATTTGATTCAGTTTATTTTTCAGTTGCAGCCGATCCTGACCTTGGAGAATACTCTGATGACTTTGTAGGCTGCGATACGGTTATTAGCGCGGGTTATGTATATAATCAGACTGCTGACGCCCAATTCGGCGCGAACTGCCCGGCATTTTTAATGGACTTCTTCCAGGGCCCGATCGTTTACATCCCCGGAGTAACTTTTGTTGATGCAAATAGTAACGGGGTGTTCGACGCCGGTGAAACAACTCTTGATACAGCGTATAATACCCGCGGTAAAGCGATCGGAAGGGATACTATTCCTGGCGCTAAGAATTTACCGCTTACTTCCTTTACACAGTATATGCAGAGCCACCCGACTCACGGTGACCCGAATACAAAGACTGAAGCCCGTAATTATATGATAGGTGGTAAAGGGAAAGCCGGTGATGCCGTAGATCCTTGTACCTGGGCATTTGGTACGGTTTACCCTGCGACCGCGTGTGCTACTACCGATGCAAAATTTATGTACTCGGGAAATCCTGATCCGCTTCCAGGAACAGGCTGGATAAACACAACACCGATTGATCAGCGGCAGATGTCCAATACCGGGCCTTTCGTTCTTGAAAAGGATAAACCTATAGATATCGTTGCGGCCTATGTTGTAGGACGCGATCAAAATGCAAGCGTAAAGAGCGTTACCGTAGCAAAAGAATATGATAAGATCGCTCAGCTAATTTTTGATTCAAACTTCCCTGCGCCTCCGCCTCCGCCTCCGGTTGTTTACTCAACCAAGACCGGAGAAGGCTTCATTGACCTTACTTTTGAAACTGCACCGACAGTGAAATACAGGGCCATTGACACTGTTCTCTCGATAGACAGAAAAGCACAGGGCTTTTATGTTACCGCTTACAGAACAAACAGTAAAGCGATTACAATTTCCGGCGTTACCAATGAAACTGAGCTTGCTACGTATTCGTTTAGCAATTTCATTCAGAATATTTTCCAGACTAAATCAAATGGCGGTGTAGATCTTGTAAGGCCGGTAGCAGTCGGAGCAAGGATACTCGATACACTGGTTTATATGGATACGACTTCCGGCAGAATCCGTTTAACTCTTCGTGAAGATCCTTTTACGAACGGGCCTTTGGTAAAGGGTAAGGAGTATTATTTTGCAATAACCACCTATACTCTGAATTATAAAGCCATAAGGCACAAATCGAATTCCGCTTTTGGTACAACCGGAGACTATCTCGATTTTTCCGGTTCAGGTTATGAAGAATTTCAGACACCGATTATTCGTGTTGTATATGGTTCTAATATGTACGCACCGGGTATTGCACCAAGTACTTCAACTCAGGCTGCCGGCTATGCCAAAGGCGCTGTAAAGTACATTGTCGCAGATAATGAGGCTCTTACAGGTGATGATTATGCGGTAGAATTCTTCCCTGATTATAATGTTAAAACTTCGTGGTCTCCATCCTGGAGATTCCTGAATACTACAAAAGGTGATACACTGATTGCCGCTTCTAAAAATTATAATTTTGATACTACTGATTACTCGGGAGTAATTTATCAAGGTATAATTCCAAAAGTTAGAGCAATTACACCTGCGTACGCAGATGTTGAAGCCCAGTATAATGCTTACAAGCCTGCTACGAGCGTTTGGAAACCCGGTTTCGCCGAGTTTCTCCCCGGCAGAGGCACTGGTGCATATTATGCGGGTGCTGACGTTGTAGGCCCCGGATTCCCGTCAATCTTCGGTACAGGTCGCTCTGTTATCCGTGCTGATAAACTTCGTTCCATCGAAGTCCGTTTCGGCGCGCCTAACTTTGGTAAGGCTTACCGTTATATGAACGGTTTTGTAGGATCTGCAATCACTAAACTGACAACATACGTCTATGCCGGAGGTATTGCTGCCGCTGATACGGTAGGCGATGGGCCTATTGGTAACTGGGATACGGTCAATGACAAAGCTGTTGGCTTTGTTGATGTTCCGTTCCAGGTATGGCTTAAAGATACAATCTACGGCGAAGAGAAACAGCTTGCCGTAGGTATAATTGAAAGGTCAGTAAAGCAAAAAGGTAATCCTGATGGTGTATGGGATCCGGGGACATCGGTAGATACCACCCGCGAATTCATCGTTGTCTTCGATATGCCTTATGACGCGACCGGATCTCAGAAATTGCTTACCGGAGGCATATTCAATACAGGCGCTGCGACTGCAACAGCCTGGGCTGATATCGTTAAAGGTTACACAATTCCTGCCGGCGCAGTCGGTGTGGACGGAATTACGAAAGATGACAGCATTACCGCAAAATCACCGCTTTTCAATGGAATGTGGGTACTTGGACTAGAAAGAAGAGTTGCCGATACAACATTCATTAGCGGCGATAAGTGGAACGTAAACATCACTACTTATCCCTATACATCTGCGGATAAGTACACTTTCTCAACCAAGCCTAAAGGTGAATTGACAAGCGCTGAACAGAAAGACCTGTTCAATAAAGTTAATGTATTCCCGAATCCGCTGTTTGCGTATAATCCGCAAACCAGTTATGATCCGGCAAACAACCCTGATGATCCGTTTGTCACATTTTCAAATCTTCCTTCAGAAGTGACAGTCAAGATCTACTCGCTCTCAGGAGCTCTGATCAGGACACTCACACAGGAGAATAAACTTGATGGCGCGGCTTCTCCGTATCTTCGTTGGGACCTTCAGAATGAAGCCGGCTTAAGAGTAGCTTCAGGTATGTATATCGCTATAGTCACATCACCAAAATACGGCGAGAAGATCCTGAAGTTTGGTGTGATTCAGCCACAGAAACAGCTTCCAAGGTTCTAAAGAGAAAGGAGTTGGAAAAATGAAAAAATTATTTGTTGTATTATTAGTTGTAAGCGGAATGCTTTATGCAGGTGACGTGTCCAGGAAAGGGACCACGGGCGCTGAACAGCTTCTTATTCCCGTAGGAGCAAGAAGCATCGCGACAGGCGGCGCATTCCTGTCAAATACTGTGGGCGTTGAGGCGATTTACTACAATCCAGCCGGATTGGATATGGCTCAGCGTTCGGAAGCAATGTTCTCGTATATGAGTTACATTGCGGACATTAACGTCTCATATTTTGCTGCCGGAGCTCATCTCGGTGATCTTGGTAGTGTGGCATTATCTTTCAAAACTCTCGATTTTGGAGATATTCCGGTCACTACCAATGATGCTCCTGACGGAACCGGTGCGACTTATTCACCAAGTTTCTTTACCTTCGGTCTTACCTATTCAAAGATCGTTACCGACAGGGTGACAATCGGATTGAATGCGAAGCTTATTCACGAAGGTATTATGAATACTTCTGCAAACGGTTTCGCGTTTGACTTTGGTGTTCAGTACAGATTCCCGCAGAACTTGTCTCTTGGCGTATCTGTAAAGAATATTGGTTCGAATATGTCTTACGGCGGATCTGACCTTCAGGTAAAAACAGCAGTTCCGGATGCAAACCCGAACTCGAGACTTGCATCTTATTATCCTGTTACCGAAGAGTTCCAGATTCCGAGTTATTTCGAACTCAGCGCGGCTTATGATTACAGCTTCAACCAGGAAAATAACATCTTAGTCGGAACATCATTCAGGAACAACAACTCAGCTGAAGATCAGCTGTTGCTTGGTCTTGAATATGATTTCAGCAAAATGTTCTTCCTCAGAGGCGGATATAATTTGCTGCTCGAGAACAACAGTGAATCAATTTACGGAATGACTCTCGGAGCCGGTGTAAAATATGGCTTCGCTGATGGTGTTGACTTCACGCTTGATTATGCCTTCAGGGATGTCAGAGAATTCCCGACGGCAAATCATATTTTCACAATTAAATTAGGGCTTGAATAAACCCTGATTTAGGTTTCTTTATGGCCGCCTCACCTTTGGGTGGGGCGGCTTTTTTTTTGCAAATTCGGTTTAGCATTTGTTTGTTTTTCGAGCTTACGCATTAAAGATTTATAGCTTGTTTAATTCAAGTAGATGAACAAAGGATGAGTGATTGGTTTCTAGTCCGAATCAGTGCTTCCGGAACAATTCGTCAGTTATCTGTTTGTTCTAATAAATTGAACGGAAAGCGACAAGTAATGGCGAACATCAGATAGAGAATACCCCATTCTATAATAAAAAGGTTTTGATTTGAAGTATCTGTTTTTCAGTGTTAATTGTTATTCGGTAAGAGTAATATCTGTTCTTTTTACATATTTTTTTCTTCTATGCCCGGTTCTGTTTGCTGCCGGCGATTCTTTGTCAGACAGCGCCAGAACCGATCAGGAGCGGACAGATCCGCGAATGGAGGCGGAAATTGCCTTCAATACAGGCAGGCAATATGAAGATGTTTCAGATTATGAAAAGGCTGGAAAATATTACAACATTGCGTTTAAATTATATTCCGAAGAAAATAATGAAAGGGGCATCTCAAAAACCCTCATCAGGCTTGGCGTACTAAATGACTATTGGGGAAATTATTCGCGGGCATTGGAACTATATCAAAAAGCCTTGCTCCTGGCTCAGAAAAACAAGGATTATGAAACAATCGCGGCCGGTTATAGTAATATCGGAACAATATTTGACTACTGGGCGAACTATTCTTTGGCTATGGAGTATTATCAAAAAGCTTTAAAACTCAGTGAAAAATATGAATACGAAAGACTAACAGCTATTAATTATGGGAATATAGGTCTGATCTATGAATACTGGGGGAATTTCGACCTTGCGCTTGAGTACGGAATAAAAGCGCTCACGATCAATGAACGGCTTGGAAGAAAAAATGGAATGGCGATAAACCTTGGAAATTTAGGAAAAGTATATCAAAAGCAAGGTGATTACAGGAGGAGTCTGGAATCCTTCAATAAAGCCGTGATAATTGCTGAAGAAATCGGAAACCGTGAGAATTTGGCAAGTACGCTTGGAAGTCTGGGGACTGTTTATGAGGTGATGGGAGAGAACTCAATTGCACTAGATAATTACCGCAGAGCGCTTAAAATATCCGAAGAAATTAACACGCCCGAGTGGACAATTGATAACCTCAGAAACATCGGCAGAGCATACATTAAAACTGAGCCGGTAAAAGCAATCAATTTTTTAAATCGGGCGCTTCAGCTTTCTGAAAAAGTTGGCAGGAAGCTTAAAACTCAGGAGATATATGAGCTTCTCTCGGAAGTGCACGCATTGCAAAAGAATTATAAGAAGGCATTTGAGTATCATTTACGCTTTTCGAAATTACGCGAATCTTTATTTGCTCAGAATAACGCAAAACGAATAAGCGATCTGGAAGCCAGTTGGGCATTTAGTAAAAAAATCGAAATGCAGGAGAGGGAAGCCAGAGAGGAGGCGAAACGTCAGGAGGCAATTGTAAATCGGCGTAATTCGATTCAATACACAGGTATTATTTTATTTATTGGTATTCTCTTTGTAACGCTTAGTCTGACCAGTAAATATATAGTGTCTGAGACGATCCTAAATTATTTTGTACTAGTATTCTTCCTGATATTATTTGAGTTTGTCCTTTTATTGTTTGATCCGGTTTTCGATGGATTCACCTCAGGTATTCCGGTTTATAAACTTTCTTTAAATATTCTCGTCGCCGGCGGGATATCAGTTTTAAACTATTACTTTGAAAAAATCCTGATTTCGCGTTACCGGACCACCATAGCCCGGACCGGCGGTGTATAGATTTTGATTTGATCCTGAATCCGGATGTGAAAAACAAGCTCTGATATGCAGGCCATTTACTCTGATTAAGAAGTAAATTGCCGGTAATACATCGAATCCCAGAACCTTGTTATTGATACCTGAAAAAGTGACTGAACGTAATAATTTCAGATCCGCAACAGAAACTTTCTTAGGAACCGCCCTGAATTATGGCTGCCATAAATTAGGCTTGACACTTGATTTAATCCATTAAAAATGCAATCTTAAGGCATTAATTATTCGTAATTCATAGGAATCCAGAGCAGGAGACGCTGTAAATAATTTTCGCCTTACCGGTGGGAATTTAAGGTTGTATAGCGTATTTTGTTTAATTCTTAATTTTTAATTTTTATTTCTTAATTGAAAAACAGTGATGATAAGAAAAGCCAGTTTCCTTTTACTAATCCTGGCGGGATTTTTATCCGCCCAACCAGCCGGTGCATTCCGTGTTGAATTTGATTACGCGAGGTTTTCGTATGATGATACATCCGATTACGTCGAAATATATTACTCGTTCTCCCAGGGGCAGTTTGCGCCGGTCAAGGTTGAAGGAGTGAATACTGGGCAGGGTGTCCTGGATATTTCGATTTATGATATCACGAAGGATTCACTTATCCTTAAGAGAGAGTACGGCTTTAAGATCAACTTTGACGATACCGCGAATTTCGATGAATCGAAGAGCCTGGTAGGGAATATCGCGTATGTACTGCCTGTTGGAAATTACAGGGTTACTATGCTGGGATATGACTCCAACCTGCCGGAGCGGCGTGATTCGGTTGTCGCGGAGATGACAGTCCGGCCGCTGCCAAATGACCGTTTCAGTGTCAGCGATATACAGTTCGCGAGCTCCATAAAAAAATCTGAAGATGAAACTTCGCTGTTTTATAAAAACACTTATGAGGTGATCCCGAATCCTTCCGGGCTTTTTGGGGAGCAGCTTCCGGTGATATATTTCTACACAGAGATGTATAACTTGAATAAGGCGGTTTTTTCTGATGTTCTGAAAATTGAATACCTGCTGCTCAACTCGAAAAACATTCCTGTTTACAGAAGAGTAAAGTTTATCAAGCGCGCGAATTCTTCAATCGTGGAGGCAGGCACAATAAATGTTCACAAGACTCCGACTGGAACTTATACAATGGTTGTCTCGGTTAGCGATACGGTAAAGAACCTGCAGGCCGTAATCTCCAAGAAGCTGTTTGTCTATAATAAAGACGTGATTGATACGGTAACAGAAAACCTGTCTGATTTTGAATTCCTCGCCTCGGAGTTCGCGACTATGAGCGATGAAGAGATAGCTGAATCCTATGGGATATCAAAATATATAGCTTCGAAAGCCGAGATACAGCAGTGGGAAAAACTGAGCGAACCGGAAGCGAAAAGAAATTTCCTTTTCACATTCTGGAAATCCCGGGACCAGGTGGTAGAAACCCCGGATAATGAATTTAAGAATGAATACTGGCGCCGCGTAAAGTATGCCAATGATCATTACGCAACCTTCCAGAAGAAGGGCTGGCTGACTGACAGGGGACGTGTTTATATTATGTATGGGGAGCCGAGTGAGGTTGAGCGGTATCCTAACCAGGTTGATACTAAACCACACGAAATATGGACGTATAATTCGCTTGAAGGCGGAGTTGTGTTTGTCTTTGCCGACCTTACGAGTTTCTCGGATTACCAGCTTCTTCACTCAACGCTCAGGGGTGAATTGAGGGACGACAACTGGAGAAGAAAAATTCAGTCCTTATAATGCCGGAAAAGAATAATGAAGAACCGCCTTGAATATATCTTATTTGTTTTTTTCAGCAAGATATTTTGTTTCGTCGGACTGAAACGGGCACTACCCTTTGCGAGGGTTCTCAGCGGTTTTGCTTTCAAAATTCTTAAGATACGCAGGGATGTGGTTCTGAAGAACCTCAGGATAGCATTCCCGGAAAAAGACGAGCGGGAAATCGAATCAATCGCGCGGAGCTGTTATGATGGTTTCGCTTCGTCTCTTGTGGAGATCCTTGCTATTCCGTCAATGACAGAGAAGGATTTTCTTGAATATGTCAGCTGTGATAATATCGGTCAGATAAATGAAGTACGGAAAATGGGTAAGGGGCTGATTCTTATGACTGCCCATTTCGGGAACTGGGAATATTCAGCAATAGCGATGGGACTAATGCTGGATCACTCGCTGATGGTGGTTGTAAAAGGGCAGAGGAACACACTGGTGGACGACTGGATGAACCGGTACAGATCACGTTTTGGCAATCGTACTGTTCACCTTGGAGTCGCAATCAAGCAGATATTTAAAGAGATTGAGAATAAAGGCGTTGTCGCCATTGTCGGCGATCAGCGGGGGCCCAGCGACGGGCTTACTGTTAAGTTTTTTGGACGGGATACGAAAGTATACCCCGGTCCGGCGGCGCTCGCTCTTAAGTCCGGCGCGCCGGTCCTTATGGGATTTATGACCCGTCGTCCGGAAGGCGGGTATGCTTTTCATATGAATCCGATAAGCAAGGACGGCCTCCCGGAAAACAGGGAAGAACAAATTCTCGTACTAACACAAAGACATATCAGTATGCTCGAATCACAATTAAAATTATACCCGGATCATTGGTTATGGATGCACAATATCTGGAAATATTAAAAACAGGCGATAAACTACTCCTCATTCAGACAGCGTTTATAGGCGACTGTATTCTTACCCTCCCGCTAATTGCGGCTCTTAAAGAGAAACTTCCCGGCGTGATTATAGATATCGTTACCACCCCGAATTCCCAAGAAATTTTCGAAAGTTATGATGCGGTAAACCGGGTTTACAGTTTCGACAAAAAGGGGAAAGACAGGCCCATCAGCGCTGTTATTGCTTTCGCCGGGATGCTGAAAAAGGAGAATTATAAACTTGTTATCTCCGCCCACCGGTCTGCCCGCACCTCGCTGCTTGTTACTATGCTCGGCATTAAGGAGAGTTACGGATTTGAGAACAGCTCAATGAAATTTGTATATAGCAATACAATACCGTATGAATATGAAAAACACGAGGCGCACCGTAACCTCAGGTTCCTAGGAGAGATCGCCGGCTCCATCAATCCGGAAACCTTCAGGTACAACCTTGCGATGCCGGAGTCTGAAGCGAAACTTATCGAGGAAGTCATAACCGGCGCGGCGGGGAAAAAGATTGTGGTTGTTGCGCCCGGCACAGAGTGGAATACAAAGCAATACCCGATGGATTATTTTTCCTCGGTGTGCGGTTACCTGCTTGATAAGGGATACCTTGTTGCCGTTAACGGTTCGAAGAAAGACTCTAAACTGGCAGAGAAACTGGCTGCGGATAACGGGAATAATTTGTTAAATTTGTGCGGCAGTTTTTCCATACCCGGTACGATTAACCTCCTGAGGCACTGTGAATTGCTCATTTCGAATGACAGTTCACCGGTGCATATGGGCCTCATTGCGGGTATTAAGGTATTAACCTTGTACTGCTCCACTGTTCCTGAATTCGGGTTCTACCCCCTTGGCAAGGGAAGCTCCTGGCTCTCTGTTGAAGACCTCGATTGTAAACCGTGCGGAATTCACGGGCGGAAACACTGCCCGCTGGAACACTTTAATTGCGGGCGATTATTATTGCCTGAACTGGTAACACGTAAAATTGACGAACTGCTTGATAATGACATTAAATAAAAGTAAAATTGTAAATATAGACGAACATCCGAAGGAAGCGGTCACCGCTGCCCAGAAAATATTTTATGAAGGGGGCGTGTTCATCTACCCGACCGATACCATTTATGGATTCGGGGCAAACCCCTTTAATCAGGACGCGGTTGACAGAATTTTTGAGATCAAAAAACGTCCCGCGGAAAAATCAATGATTATGCTGGTGGGCTCGATAGATGTGCTGCTGAAGATGGTTGAATTTAAGAATGAGAGCCTGATTGATTTTCTTTTGTCTATATGGCCGAACCCGGTCTCGGTGGTGCTAAGGCTGAACCGTGTTACCGCGGAGCAGCTGAATATGGACACCGCCGCATTCAGGATACCGCATCATTCGTTCTGTCAGAAACTGCTCAACGAAATTAAGATGCCTCTTATTTCAACCAGTGTTAACAGGCACGGGCAGGAGCCTCTGAACGACTATACCCAGATTAAAATGGAATTCAACGGGGAAGTTAACGGCATCTTCCATACAAAAAGGGCTACATTGAATACCGGATCAACGATAATAAGTCTGACATCCGGAAAGCCGGAATTGATCAGAGAGGGGAAAATTCAATTCAGTGAAATTATGCAGAAATTTGAGTTAAGGACGTGATCCTCTCATTAAAAGATTTTATCCTTGGTAAACTGAAACCACTTAAGTTCATTTTTCATAAGATGAAATTTTCTGTGGTGATTGTGCCTCAGACCTCAACTTCAAAGTTTAAGTCCCGCACACTCAGTTTCCCCGTTTTCCTGCTGACGATGCTGTTGTATTCATTGGCGGTATTTTTTATCAGCGGAGCCCTGCTGATCTATACCCCGGCGAGAAACCTTTTCTTTAGCGAGAATGTATCTCTCACATACCGGGAACTTAGGGATAATGAACTAATGGTGGAGAAGGTGAACCGGCTGATCCGTGAACTTGATGATCTTAAGATCACTAATGAAAGGCTGCGTAAAGCCATATTAATGGGTGATTCAACGGCATTTATGAACCTGGAGAAGAAGCCGCCGAAGAGTAACAAAGGTGTTAAACCTGCTGAAGGAAATATCTTTGGCTTTGTTTTCGGAAAAATATTTCCTGAGGCTCAGTCAGTAAACCTGAGTTTTATCAAACCGCTTGACGGATATATCAGTAATAAGTTCAATCCGGATCAGGGGCATTACGGGATTGATATAGCTGCAAAGGCCGGTACTCCTATATCTGCTTCCGCGAATGGGTATGTTGTTTTTGCCGCTTATACGGTTCAGGATGGTTATATGGTGATCCTCGCGCACGCTGGTGATCAGCTTACGTTTTATAAACACTGCGCGGATGTGCTGGTTAAACCCCGGCAAAGGGTGACACAGGGAGACCCGATCGCGTTGTGCGGGAATACAGGGATGGAATCTAAAGGATCGCACCTTCACTTTGAGATCTGGCGCGCGGGATCGGCGATGGACCCGCTCTTATTTTTTTAATCTATCGGAATTTTTATGAAAGAAAAAATTGATATTCATAACGTCACAATGATCAGCGAGGGTACCACTATAGAAGGGAACATCACTTCAAATGGTAACGTGCGCGTCGATGGTATGGTTAAGGGCAATATTGATGCTTCCGGGATGGTCACACAGGGACATAAAAGCCATATAACAGGAGACATTAAAGCAGGCTCCTTTATAGTCGGCGGAGTCTTTGAAGGAAACATTCACTGCAGCGGTAAACTCGCCATTGAAGGGAAAAGTAAAGTAACGGGCGATCTTTACGCGCGCTTTCTGGTTGTTGAAGAGGGGGCAGTGTTTAACGGGAAAAGCACAATGCCTTCGTCGGAATAATGAAACCGCAGCAGCCACAGAATAAAACACAGATTTTTTCTGAACTCGGTCCCTACCTTGGGCTGGGTGTGCAGTTGGCTGCTACGATAATCATAATGGTTTACATCGGGGACTGGCTTGACACGAAATATAATACCTCCCCGAGGTATACACTTATTTGTGCAATTTTCGGTATTTTTGCAGGTATGTATAACCTGATTAAAATTGTGCTCGGTTTAGAGAAGAGAAACAAAGCAAAAAAGGATGAGACACAGAATTAAAAAATATACGCTGGCGGGAATAATAGTGATACTTGTGGTATCTCTGGCTCTTTACAGGCTGGGGTATATTGAGGCGGATCTTTTTCTGAGTATTATCCTGGCGAAAATAATAACTACAAGTAACTTTTTTCTGGGGCTGTTCACCTACGATAAGGGATTAAATAAGGACGATAAGTCCTTTCTTTTGTTGGTTTTAGGGGGGCAAATGGCAAGAATTTTTGTTGTGTTAATATTTATTATTTTAGGCTCTATTTTGTTGAAACTGAATAATAATATATTTATCTTAGTAGTCTTTATTTTTTATTTTAGTTTTCTTATACTGGAAATTATATATTTAATTAACGCGAGAAGCAACAGCTTAACAAAATACTATGGATGAAAAAGCCACGGCAGTAGTGGACACACTAAAAAATTCGCACAGCAATTCCGATAACAGCTGGATAATGCACCATATTCAGGATGGTGATTATCTTGATTTTACCCCTCTCGGTAAAATATATCTGCCTCAGGATTTGTTCGGACTCGAATGGTTGGATATAACCAGGCACGTTGTTTTTCTGTTTATAGTTTCCGCCATACTTGTATTTTTATTAATACGCTCGGCGAAGCATTATAAAAAATCGCTCGTGCCAAAAGGCGTTGTAAACTTCCTGGAAGTGCTTATTGTATTTGTAAGGGATGAAATTGCCGTACCGACTATCGGTAAAGGATATGAAAAATTCCTTCCTTATCTCTTGACTGCTTTCTTCTTTATTTTGATTTCGAATTTTCTGGGATTACTCCCGTTTTCGGCAACTATTACAAGTAACATTACCGTAACAGCCACACTCGCGATATTCTCGTTCTTTGTAATACAGGGCGGCGGGATAATGAAAAACGGATTCTTCGGTTATTTCAAAGGGCTGATCCCTCACGGGATACCGGTGTTACTGCTTCCGATCATCGCGGTGGTGGAAGTGCTCGGTTTATTCACAAAGCCATTCGCGCTTGCAGTGCGGCTTTTCGCTAATATGACCGCGGGGCATATTGTTATCTACGCGCTGATAAGCCTCATCTTCGTGATGCAGTCTTACGGCATAGCGGTTGTATCGGTAGGTATGGCGCTCTTTGTGTATATGCTCGAGATATTAGTGGCTTTATTACAGGCTTATATTTTCACGATGCTGTCATCGCTTTTTATTGGTATGGCAGTTCATCAGGATCATTAATTTAATAAACAACAATAATCAATCAATAAATTTATTCGGAGAGGATAGATGGAAATGAACTTAGCAGCATTAGCAGCCGGTATCGGTGCAGGCTTAACAATTATCGGTGGCGCATTAGGAATTGGCAAATTAGCTGCCTCAGCTATGGAAGCAAGCGGAAGACAACCTGAAGCTGCGGGAACAATAAGAATATCGATGATTATCGCGGCAGCGCTTATTGAAGGTATTGCTCTTTTCGCGCTCGTTATCTGCTTCCAGTTAGCCGGTAAATAATTTAACTAATTTATCCCGGGTACTTTTCAATTTTATGCGGCTGACCGGCGCTACTGCCGGAAAGCTGCATTTATCTGTTTAAAGTAACGGTAATTATTAACTATTATTCCAGAAAGAAAATAGAATGTCTATGGCTGTTTTACTAATGTACGCAGCTTACTCCGAAGGTGAAGGCGGCGGATTACTTTCTGTTAATCCCGGACTTGCGTTCTGGACTGTGCTGATTTTCCTTCTGCTTCTTTTGATTCTCAAAAAGTTCGCGTGGAAACCGATACTCGAGTCTCTTGATGAAAGAGAAAACAAGATAAAGGAATCACTCGAATCCGCTGAGAAAGCACGCAATGACGCGCAGGTACTGATCGAAGAGAACAGGAAGAACCTGGCTAAGGCGGAAGAAGAAGCGAAGAAGATAATCGAAGAGAGCAGAACCTATGCTGAGCGAGTCAAGACCCAGATTATGGAAGACAGTAAGGCGCAGGCGGCAAAGGTCATCGAAAATGCTACGGCGGAAATCGACAGGAAACGCCAGGAGATGTTCAGTGACCTGAAAAACCAGATCGCTGATATATCCGTGGAGATCGCTGAAAAGATCATCCGTAAGAACCTTGATAAAACGGCTCAGAGCGATATTATCAATAAATCTATAGACGAGATACGGAAAAATTAAGATGAGCCTGAACCGTGTAGCTTCAAAATATGCCGCATCGCTTTTATACCTTGCGGATGAGCAGGGAATACTCTCCGCGGTTTATTCGGATGTCGTAGCAATTAAAAAGGTCCTCGCTTCGGCGCCTCAGCTCAGGAGGGTCATTACTGATCCCACTATCAGGCCTTCGCTGAAGAGTTCTGTGCTTAAGGAAATCTTTAAGGGCGGGCTCAGTGATCTGACTAACAAGTTCATCGCGCTTCTCATTCAAAAGAACAGGATCGACGTGCTTCCGGAGATCCTCGAGAGTTTCCTTGAATTGAGAAACGAACACCTTGGCATCATTGCGGTGAGCGTAACCAGCGCTGCAGAAATGTCCAAGGAACAGGCTGATTCACTTAGGATCAAACTTGAGTCTCTCCTCGGCAAAAAAGTGGAATTCAGTTTTAAGGTTGATCCGGCTCTGATCGGCGGATTTGTCGCTAAAGCAGGTGACACGGTCATTGACTCATCAGTCGGACAGCAATTGCGAGTGCTTAAGAATAAATTTTTATCAAGCACATTTTCAGTTAATTAAGGATATAAACAAAAGGATTTTTTATGGTTGACGTAAAACCTGAAGAAATAATTTCGATACTCAGAAAACAGATCACCGGATTTGAGAATGAAGTAGAGATCTACGATAGCGGAACCGTCCTGCAGGTAGGTGACGGTATTTCCCGTGTATTCGGACTCGGAAAAGTTATGGCAGGAGAATTGGTCGAGTTCCAGAACGATGTTTTCGGAATGGTGCTGAACCTTGAAGAAGACAGCGTTGGCTGCGTTTTGTTCGGTGATTCAACTCTCGTTAAAGAAGGCGATTCGGTTAAGAGAACCGGTAAAGTTGCCTCTATGCCGGTGACCGATGATATGCTTGGAAGAGTTATCACTCCTCTCGGTATTCCGCTTGACGGCAAAGGGCCTATCAATACCGATAAGTTCCTTCCGATCGAAAGAAAAGCTCTCGGAGTTATCTTCAGGCAGCCGGTAAAAGAACCGCTTCAGACAGGTATCACCGCTGTAGATGCAATGATTCCTATTGGCCGCGGACAGAGAGAACTTATCATCGGCGACCGCCAGACTGGAAAGACTGCTGTAGCTATTGACGCGATTATCAATCAGAAATATACTCATACTGAAGAAGCCATCGCACTTGGCATAAAACCGGTGTTTTGTATTTATGTAGCGGTAGGGCAGAAGAGATCAACCGTTGCCCGTATTGTTGCGAAACTTCAGGAAGAAGGCGCTATGGACTATACCACAGTTATTACCGCATCTGCTTCTGATCCGGCACCACTTCAGTTCATCGCTCCTTATTCCGGCGCGACTCTTGGCGAGCACTTCCGCGATACAGGAAGGCACGCGCTTGTTATTTATGACGACCTTTCAAAACAGGCGGCGGCATACCGTGAACTTTCGTTATTATTAAGAAGGCCTCCAGGAAGAGAAGCTTATCCGGGTGACGTATTCTACCTCCACTCAAGGCTTCTTGAGAGAGCTTCGAAATTAAGTGATGATATTGGCGGCGGAAGCCTTACGGCACTGCCGATCATTGAGACACAGCAGGGCGACGTTTCCGCGTACATCCCTACAAACGTTATCTCTATTACCGACGGTCAGATCTACCTTGAGTCAAACCTGTTTAACGCCGGCGTAAGGCCTGCTATCAACGTAGGTATCTCGGTATCAAGAGTGGGCGGCAACGCGCAGATCAAAGCTATGAAGAAAGTTGCCGGTAAACTTAAGCTTGAACTCGCTTTATACCGCGAACTGGAAGCTTTCGCGAAGTTCGGCTCTGACCTTGATGTTTCTACCCAGAAAACACTTGCCAGAGGAGCTCGTCTTGTTGAGTTACTTAAGCAGGGACAGTATAGCCCAATCAAAGTTGAATATCAGGTGGTGAGTGTGTTCCTCGGAACAAACGGCTTTCTGGATTCTGTCGGGGTTGATGATGTGAAACGTTTTGAAAAAGAATTCCACGATTTTGCAGTACTGAAATATGCCGAAATTTACCGGAATGTGCGTGAAAGCAAGGATGTATCTGAGGAAACCTCAAATATGATCAAGAAGGCTGCAGAAGAATTTACAAGAACTTTTAAGAAATCCAGCTAAGTTAAGTTATGCCAACTTTAAGAGATATTCGCGGTCGTATCAGAGGTGTACAGAGTACCCAGAAGATCACCAAGGCGATGAAGATGGTGGCGGCTGCAAAACTCCGCAGGGCACAGGACGCGATCATAAACGCGCGCCCTTACGCTAAAAAAATCTCTGTTACACTCGGACGCCTGATCGGTGACGAGGAGAGGGAAAACAGCATTTACCTCGCGGAAAAAGAGAATGTTGAAAATATACTTCTTGTGGTCGTTACTGCTGACAGAGGCTTATGCGGAGCGTTCAATACCAATATCATAAAGGAAGCCACCGCTTATCATAAAAAAATGATGAAAGAGGAAGGAAAGAATGTTGACCTCTTTTGTATAGGCAAAAAAGGTTATGACTTTTTCCGTAAGCGTGATTTCAATGTGGTTGGTAACGCTGTGGGAGTTTTCCAGGGCCTTAACCCGGATAAATCGAATCAGCTCGCGGATCTTATAATTAAACCCTATGTCGAAGGAAAGTACGACCAAATCTATTTTGTCTATAATGAATTTAAATCAGTCGTGTCGCAGAAGATAATCAGTGAGGACTTCCTCCCGATTACAGTCCGTTTCAATCCCGAAGAAAAAAAGTACATTGATAATTATATCTATGAGCCTTCCCGGAAAAAGATAGTAGAGTATATGCTTCCGAAGTATCTTCAGAACCAGGTTTGGCGGGTGCTTCTGGAGTCTAACGCGGCTGAATTCGGCGCCAGAATGACTGCTATGGACAACGCGACTACAAACGCCAGTGACCTTATGAAGTCCTTGAGGCTCACATATAATAAGGCCAGGCAGGCGGCAATTACCAAAGAAATTCTTGAAATCGTTTCCGGAGCAAACGCGCTGAAGAAAAGCGGAAGTTAATACCAGGGGCAGATGCTAGAAGATTTAACCGCGAAAATTGATAAAGCCCTCAAGAAAATAACAGGGCAGGGAAAATTAACGGAAAAAAATATTTCCGATACACTGAGGGAGATCAGAGTGATACTCCTCGACGCTGACGTTAATTTCAGAGTGGCGAAGGAGTTTATTGAAAATGTTACCAAAAAAGCTATGGGAACCGAAGTGCTTGCTTCTATCACTCCCGGACAGCTTATTACTAAGATCATTTATGATGAACTGGTTGAGCTGTTAGGAAGCAGTAATGCTGAGATTACGGTAAGCGGTTCCGGCCTGACAAAAATTATGGTCGTAGGCCTGCAGGGCAGCGGTAAGACTACCTTCTCCGCGAAACTTGCACGTAAACTTAAAGGAATGGGGAGAAAGCCTCTGCTTGTAGCGGCGGATATTTACCGTCCGGCGGCTATCGAGCAGCTGAAGGTCCTTGGCAAAAGTATTGATGTCCCAGTTCACGCGCCAGGACAAATTGACCCGAAGGAGATTGCCTCAGGCGGATTGAAATACGCGAAAGAGCACAGCCTTGATACGGTAATCGTCGATACAGCCGGCAGGCTGCACGTCGACGAAGAGATGATGACTGAAGTGGCGGATATAAAACAACTGCTTCAGCCGGAAGAAACTCTCTTCGTGGTTGATTCTATGACAGGCCAGGATGCTGTTAATTCAGCGAAGGCCTTTAACGACAAAGTTGATTTTAACGGAATAGTCCTTACGAAGATGGACGGCGACTCGAGAGGCGGATGCGCTCTTTCGATACGCTCAGTGGTAGGGAAGCCGATCAAATTTATAAGCAACGGAGAAAAAACCGATGCTCTTGAAGTGTTTTTCCCTGAGAGGCTTGCGTCCAGGATCCTTGGCAAAGGAGATGTGGTCAGCCTTGTTGAAAAAGCACAGTCGGCGTTTGATGAGAAAGAAGCTCTTGAACTTCAGGAGAAACTGAAAAAAAGCAAATTTGATTTTGAAGATTTCCTGAAGCAGATAAAAATGATAAAGAAGATGGGTTCCCTCTCTTCTTTATTAAGTATGGTGCCAGGTTTTGGCTCGCAGCTGAAATCAACTGATATTGATGAGAAAGCTTTTGTAAAAGTTGAAGCCATAATCAATTCAATGACCATAGCCGAACGGAGGAACCCGAAAGTACTGAATGGCAGCCGCAGAAGCCGCATCGCCCGCGGAAGCGGAACAAGCATTCAGGATGTAAACAGACTTGTAAAGCAGTTTAACGAAATGCAGACTATGATTTCCAGAATGTCAAAGATGGGAATTAATAATTCGCTTTTTAAGAATAAAAATTTTAAATTTAATTAAATAATAGTAAGAATATATTGGAGGCCTTTAGTTGGCAGTAAAATTAAGACTCAGAAGAATGGGCAAAAAGAAACAGCCGATCTACAAGATCGTTGCTGCCGATGCGCGTTCGCCACGCGACGGAAAATTTCTTGAAGCCGTCGGTACGTATAATCCCTTAACGGAACCTCACTTTGTTGAGATAAACGAGGATAAAGCCCTGAAATGGTTAAAAGCCGGTGCACAGCCTACAGAGACTGTAAGAAGCCTGCTCAGAAGCCAGGGGATCAGCCTCAAGCGCGAATTGATGAAGAAGAAACTGAGCGATGAGAAGATAGCTGAAGAGATGGATAAGTGGAGGAAGTTAAAGGAAGCAGCCGCTTCTGCTCCGAAGAAGAAGAAGAAGAAGAAAGGTGCCGCAGAAGAAAAAGGTACAGCTTCTGCGTAAGCAGCATTAAACCGCTGCTTTAGCATCATCAGAAAATAGAGTACCTTAGCTGTAATTCCAGGAGCTCTCAGCCATGAAAGAATACATTGAGTTCATCGCAAAATCGCTTGTTGACAATCCTTCGGCTGTAACGGTAGACGTGACTACTCAGGATGAAAAGGTTTACCATATTCACCTGAAAGTCAGTCCGGAAGATGTAGGCAAAGTCATTGGGAAACAAGGCAAAATAATCTCTGCCATCAGAGTACTTGCAACATCCGTAGCCGGACGTGAAGGAAAACGGGCAATCCTCGAAATTGCTGATTGACCCTGGCAAAATCTCAGGATAAAGATTTTTTAGTCGTTGCCCGGATTACCGCGCTTAGCGGTGATGCCGGTTTCTTGAAACTGAAACTTTTAACTGACTTCGCAGATAAGTTCAGAAAACTGGAAACAGTTTACGTGGATTTCTTCGGCAGTATGAAGGAATTGGCTGTCGAGAGCATAAAAGGTTCTGATGTAAATCTGATGATCAAATTCCGTGCGTTCAACTCAAAAACTGAAGCCGGAGTACTTATTGAAAAGTTTATTTATATCCCGGAATCCAAGCGGATAGAATTGCCTGCCGGCACTCACTTCATTCACGAGTATATCGGCAGCGAAGTGGTAAAAAACGGAGCCGTCTTTGGCATTATTAAGGATTTTTACAGACTTAAGTCAAATGACGTTTACGTGATTCTGAAGACTGACGGCAGTGAGTATCTTGTTCCGGCTGTTGAAGATTTTATTGACCGGTTCTCCGGCGAGGAAAAGCGGTTATATCTTAAAGACGGGGAAGAGTTTTATGATGAGGATTGACATATTATCGGCTGTACCCGAGATTCTTTTCAGCCCCCTCAATCACAGCATCATTAAACGTGCCCGTGTAAAGGGGAAGGCTGAGATTCATTATCACAATCTGCGGGATTATGCTTTTAACAAGCATATGCAGATAGATGATAAACCTTACGGAGGCGGCGCGGGAATGATTCTAAAACCCGAACCGTTTTTCAGTTGCATAGAAAAGCTCAGATCCGAGAGGGAATATGAAGGTATAATCTATACTTCCGCCCGCGGAAAAGTTTTTGATCAGGGCTCAGCGAACAGGTTATCACTGATGAAAAATATAATTTTTATCGCGGGGCACTATAAGGGGATTGATGAACGCGTAATTCAGAAGTACGTGACAGAGGAATTCTCCATCGGAAATTTTATACTGACCGGAGGGGAACTGCCTGTGCTTGTGTTTGTGGACGCAATAGTCAGATTAATACCGGGAGTGCTGAATGACAGCGAATCCGCTTTGTCTGACTCATTCCAGGTAGGCGAAACGATCGGAGAACCATACTACACCAAGCCGGAGGAAATTGACGGTATGAGTGTACCAGGTGTGCTTCTCAGCGGCGACCATAACGCGATAAAAAAATGGAAGGATGATGAATCCAGGAAATCTACTGAAATTTGGAAAAGAAATAATAATACATAGGAGAAATAAATGTTTAGTTTGAATGAACTAGCCACAGAAGGACAAAGGAACCAGTTCCCTAACTTCAAACCCGGTGACCATATCAAGGTCTTCGTGAAGATCATTGAAGGTGACAAGGAAAGAGAACAGCCTTTTGAAGGCGACGTGATCAGTATTAGAGGTTCACGCGAGAGCAGATCTTTCACCGTAAGAAAAATTTCCAGCGGTGTTGGTGTTGAAAGGATATTTCCCTTCAATTCACCCAAGATCACTAAGATCGAACTGCTGAAAGAAGGAAGCGTAAGGAGAGCAAAACTCTATTACCTGCGTAACCTTTCCGGTAAGGCTGCTAAGATCAAATCAAAAGTTAAGTAATAAGGATTTTTGGTTTTCTGACGAGAGGCAATCCTTCGCGGGTTGCCTTTTCTTTTTTAAAAAGAAAAAGCCCCGTATTTCAGGGGCTTTAATTGAGAGGAATAACTTGTTAGCTCTTCTTATCTTTTATTAACTGCACATTCGCTACTATCTCTACATCTTTACCTACTACTGCACCGCCTGCCTCAAGTAAGCTATTCCATTTCAAATTATAATCAAACCTGTTAACTGAGCCCTTGATCTTGAACGAAGCTCTTTCATTTCCCCAGCCATCTTTAATGTTACCGTTGAAGGTTACATCAAGAGTAACCGTCTTTGTAATGTCACGGATTGTCAGGTCGCCGGTTAGTTTATAACTGTTGCCTGTACCTTTTTTCATTGACTTGCTTTTAAAAGTGATTGTTGGGAATTTCTCAGTGTTGAAGAAATCATCTGACCTTAAGTGATCGTCCCTCTTGTCATTGTCAGTGAAGATTGATTTAGCGTCAATTGTGAAATCAATTTTCGCATCGGTAAAATCGTTATCAGCTTTGCTGCTAACTTTTCCGTCATAACCTTTGAAGAAACCGGTCACTTCGGAAATAACCATATGAGTTACGTTGAACATCACGTTAGAGTGAGATTTGTCAAAATTCCAGTTAACCTGGGCAAATGAGGTGAAACCCAAAAGGGCAAAAAGAGTGAGGAAACGAAGCGTTTTCATAACAGACCTTTATTTTAGTGTTAAATAATTGAAACTTAAAATTTTTTAATTGAAATATAAATAGATTCAAGTAACTTGTCAAGTACTTTTTTAAGATAAACAAAATATTTTTATAAAAAATTCATTTCCGGGGGTTTCGTATATTTAATTAATAAAAGAGAAGAATTATGAAACTATATCTCCCCCACAATATCTACACAGCCTTTTTTGCGAATTTCCTGAAAAAACAAAAATTACCCTTTGAATATCAGCCATCAGCGATGCTTTCCGGTTGTATTGATAAGGATAAAAACTATTCCGGCTTTATTCCCGTTATGGACCTGATCAGACACGATGAGTTTTACATTTCATCCCGTTTCGGATTGTCCTTTGACGGGCAGGTGTCCAACTCCTATATATATTATAAAAATGAAGGCGGGGAGAGTATAGATAAGATCCGGCTATTCGGTGATATCTCCTCACAGGAGGCAATATTAACGGGTATCTTATTCCGTGAACTATACGATTCCGATGTTAAACTTGAAATTGCGAAGGAGTTTCACGGCCTGGGAGATGAGAATTACATACTGGCAGGCGATATAAATTTCAGTCACAGCAAACTTCTGAACGGATTCAGTTTTGCCGAGGAGATGATGGAGATAACGGAACTACCATATGTTAATTATGTACTGGCCTCTACTGAAAAGGAAACGCTTGAAGAGATACATAAAAATCTGAATGGAGCGGAGGAGTTTTTGCTGGAAGAAATAGACCGCTATAAGTTTATCGCGGGGTGGGAAGAAGGGATGAAAGAATACCTTCGCGCAAATTCTTCAAGTTTTGTTTATGAATTTGATGAGAGTGATTTAGAGGGGATCAAAAGTCAGTTAAGAATACCATTCTATTATGGAATAGCTGAGGATATCGTAGAGCCAAAATTTGTTTAAGAAGAAAAGCAAATTATCAAAAGGGGTTCATTTCCAGCTGCCTGATTTTATGGATGAAGACCCCCGAAAACTTTTGAAGTTCTTAAGTGTAACGAAATTCGGTTGTAACGTCGCTTTCCACCGAACCGGATGAATATTTTCCTGAGATGGGTGAATCATAACAGGACTACCTAATTAAACCTACTGCTTTCAAAATAATAAAAATATAACACGGGTTATCCATCAATAATATAACTCAGGTTATCTACCTGAGGCGGGTGAATCATAACAGGACTACCTAATTAAGCCTACTGCTTTCAAAATAATAAAAATATAACGCGGGTTATCCATCACTAATGTAACTCAGGTTATCTACCTGAGGCGGGTGAATTATAACGAGACTACCTAATTAAGCCTACTGCTTTCAAAATAATAAAAATATAACGCGGGTTATCCATCACTAATGTAACTCAGGTTATCTAACTGAGGCGGGTGAATTATAACGAGACTACCTGATTAAGCCTACTGCTTTCAAAATAATAAAAATATAACGCGGGTTATCCATCACTAATGTAACTCAGGTTATCTACCTGAGGCGGGTGAATCATAACGAGACTACCTGATTAAGTCTGCTGCTTTCAAAATAATAAAAATATAACGCAGGTTATCCATCAATAATGTAACTCAGGTTATCTACCTGAGGCGGGTGAATCATAACGAGACTACCTGATTAAGTCTGCTGCTTTCAAAATAATAAAAATATAACGCGGGTTATCCATCAATAATGTAACTCAGGTTATCTACCTGAGGCGGGTGAATTATAACGAGACTACCTGAT